>CAZCDU010000022.1:0-49635 GCA_964497125.1 uncultured Victivallales bacterium
ACCCCTCCCCCAACCACCAACGGAGGTGTGGGGGTTCCCTCGCAGGCCTAGTCAGAGAGCCGTCTCCGGCGAGCTGACTCCAGCCAAGAGGGAATCCCCACACCGGAGTGCTTGACAGTACCACCCCATTGAGCCGACCATGGCTATGTATATGGCACACCAATAAGGACGTTTATCATGTCGAGTACATTCGGGACCCTTTTCAAAATCACAACCTTTGGCGAATCGCACTGCAAGGGCGTGGGTGTAATTGTTGACGGCGTGCCTCCGGGCATGGCCCTGACCGAAGCCGACGTTCAGCCCCAACTGGACCGGCGGCGCCCCGGGCAGAGCGACCTGACGACACCGCGTGATGAAGCCGACAGAGTCACGATCCAGTCGGGCACGGAATTCGACAAGACCCTCGGCACACCCATCTCCATGTTTGTCGCCAACAAAGACCAACGACCTGTCGACTATGGCGAGATGGCCGAAATCCCGCGCCCCTCTCACGCGGACTACACCTACATGGCAAAGTACGGCATCAAGGCATCAAGTGGCGGTGGCCGCTCCAGTGCACGCGAAACCATTGGGCGTGTTGCAGCCGGTACGGTTGCTGAGAAATTCCTGCGAGAGAAGTACGGCATCGAAATCGTGGCCTGGGTCAGCTCCGCCGGCGATGTTGAATCGGGACCCATCGACGTAGACACGATTACGCGCAAAGAAGTCGATAGCTCTCCCGTTCGCTGCCCGGACGCGCCTGCAGCCGAGCTGATGGTTAAGCGTATCGAAGAGATCAGGGATGCCTCCGATTCAACAGGTGGAACGGTCTCGTGTGTCTGCCGTGGAGTACCCACCGGATGGGGCGAACCTGTATTCGACAAGCTGGAAGCCATGCTGGCACATGCCATGCTCTCAATCCCGGCGACGAAGGGCTTCGAAGTAGGTTCTGGGTTTGCCGGCACCGTCGAGCTGGGATCCGAACACAACGACGCATTCATTAAGCACGGGGCGGGACTGGGAACCGCCACGAACAACAGTGGCGGTATCCAGGGCGGAATCAGCAATGGGGAGCCAATTCTATTCAAACTGGCATTCAAGCCCCCTGCCACTATTGGCCAGGAACAGGAAACGGTCGATTTCGAAGGCAAGAGTGTCACGCTTGCGGCCAAGGGCCGTCACGACCCATGCGTAGTGCCACGTGCTGTGCCAATCGTCGAAGCCATGGCTGCCCTCGTCCTTGCCGACGCCGCTCTCCGCCAGGAGGCCCGCGCCGCGACGATGCATTGAGTTGCACGGGAGCCGGGCCCGCGGATCTGAATTCTCACGAATCCAGCTACGAAGAGGGAATCCAGCTATAGGAGTGAAGTAGCTGGATCCGTTAGGATTCAGATCTCACTCAGTCGCTCTGCTTCGCCTCGTAGTCAGCAATCGCCTGCTCATGCTCAAGCGTGATGGCGATGTCATCCAGACCACGAATCAGGTGCTCTTTGACGGCTGGGGCCAGATCGAAGTGGAAGGATTCCTCCTCGTCCATGTGCAGAACAACCCGCTGCTCGACCAGGTCAACCGTGACTTCAAGCCCCGGGAAGCGCTCAACCAGGTCAAAGATCGCCTGAACTTCGTCCTCGGACAGCTGAATGGTCAAGAGGCCATTCTTGACCGAGTTGTTGGCAAAGATGTCGGCAAATCCGGGAACCCGTGTGCCATCACGTTCAACCGACGGCGCGATGACCGCTTTGAATCCGTACTGAACGATGGCCCAGACCGCGTGCTCACGGCTGGAGCCACAGCCAAAGTTGTTGCGAGTCACCAGAACAGACGCTCCCTGAAAGCGCTCGCGGTTCAGCACGAAGTCCTCGTTCGGCGTCCCATCCGCATTGTAGCGCCAATCACTGAACAGCCCTGTCTCAAAGCCGGTACGCTTGATCGACTTCAAGTACTGCTTCGGGATGATCTGGTCCGTATCGATATTGGCGCGGTCGAGCGTCGCCACAATTCCACGATGTGTCTCAAAACCTTCCATGACGCCACTCCTACTCAAATGTTCTGAAATCAACGAAATGACCTTCGACAGCCGCCGCAACCGCCATCTCCGGGCTCACAAGGTGAGTGCGCCCGCCCTTGCCCTGGCGGCCTTCGAAATTACGATTCGAGGTCGAGGCACAGCGTTCGCCGGGCTGCAACTGGTCGGGGTTCATCGCCAGGCACATGCTGCATCCGGCAAACCGCCACTCAGCACCAGCCGCCTTGAAGATCTCGTCCAGTCCCTCGCTCTCCGCCTGCTTACGGACGGGTTCGGAGCCCGGCACCACCAGCATACGCACACCTTCAGCAACCTTGCGCCCTTTCATGACCGCCGCTGCACGCCGAAGGTCTTCGATGCGGGAGTTCGTACAGCTACCCAGGAAGACCGTATCGATCTTGATGTCCGTAATGGGCGTCCCTGCCGTCAGCCCCATGTACTCCAGAGCCTTCTCCACGTCAACGCGGTTGTACCCCGGCAGGTCGTCCGGTCCCGGCACGCATGCCGTCACATCCGTCACCATACCCGGATTCGTGCCCCAGGTGACCTGCGGCACGATTTCGTCAGCAGCAATTGTCAGTTCACGGTCAAACGTTGCATCGGGATCGCTCGGAAGTGTCCGCCAATAGGCACTCGCACGCTCCAGGGCCTCACCCTTCGGTGCATACTCACGGTCGGTCGACGTGAAATAGTCGATCGTGGTCTCATCCGGCGCGATCATGCCGGCTCGGGCTCCACCTTCGATGCTCATGTTGCAGATCGTCATGCGCGATTCCATGCTCAAGGCACGAATCGCCTCACCCGTATACTCCAAAACATAGCCCGTGCCGCCGGCCGTGCCAATCTGGCCAATCAGCTTCAGGATCATATCCTTGGCGGTGACCCCCTTCTGGAGCTGACCAGTGAACTCGACCTTGAAGGTGCCCGGCTTGGTCTGTCGCAGCGTCTGAGTTGCCAGTACGTGCTCAACTTCAGATGTACCAATACCAAAAGCCAGCGTGCCGAAAGCGCCATGCGTCGAGGTGTGTGAATCGCCGCAAACGATGGTCATCCCCGGCAAGGTCAAGCCCTGCTCGGGTCCAATCACATGCACGATGCCCTGTCGGTCACTGTCGAGACCGTAGAGCTTGACCCCAAAATCCTTGCAGTTCTCTTCCAGCGCTGCAATCTGCGCCTTCGACACCGGATCGGCAATATTGTCCCGGTCATCCGTGGGGACGTTGTGGTCCATCGTGGCGAACGTCATGTCCGGACGACGCGCCTTACGCTCCGCCATCCGCAGACCTTCGAAAGCCTGGGGGCTCGTGACTTCGTGCACCAGGTGCCGATCAATATACAGCAGCGTCGTGCCGTCCGGCAGCACGTCCACGACGTGTGCATCCCATATCTTCTCAAACAGTGTTCGACCCATGAGGTCCCCCGTCCGTTTCGCTAGGTTACGTCATCGCCCCGGGCCATCACAACCTTGCCCGTGCGGACCAATTCGACAAGGTCGAACTGTCTCAACATATCAAGACAGGCGTCAAGCTTCTCTGAGCGTCCGGTCACCATCACGGTCATCGCTGTATTCGTTAGGTCAACGGTCTTGCAACCATAGTGGTCGCAGATCTGCAGCGCCTCTGTCCGCTGATCGGACCCCACCCGTACCTTGACGAGGGCCATCTCCCGCACAATGGCTTCGTCCATTGCGTGGTCAATGCAGTGCATCACGTCAACCAGTTTACTGACTTGCAGGATGATCTGCTCCAACCCCTCACGTGAACCTTGCGATGCCACGGTCATACGTGAATAGCGGCCATCCGCCGACGGCGATACGACCAGGGAGTCAATGTTGAATCCCCGACGGGCGAACACCTGGGCAATGCGTGCCAGCACGCCGGGCTTGTTCGCAACGTAAATGCTGATTGTATGGACTGCTATATCTGTCGTTGTATTATTCATAGTGCCTGTTCCTTTTCGTGCACATTCGCACTCATCACTCGCACTCGTCGATCAAGTGGATCCCGTCGGTTTCTCAAGCTTCTGATTCGGTTTCGGTTCACCGATCAACATATCCTCCAGAGGAGCACCGGAAGGAATCATGGGAAAGACGTTGTCCGTCTTCTCGACGATAGCATTGATGACGCAAGGTCCATCGTTGTAGGCAGCCGCCTTATCGAGGATCTTGCGAATGTCACCCGTACGCTTGAGCGTCAGGCCCATGCCGCCGGGGAACGACTCCGCCAGCTTGGCGAAATCCGGATTCCCTTCCAGGTCCACGCCGCTCTTGCGGTCGTCGTAGAACATCGTCTGCCATTGGCGTACCATGCCGAGGTAGCTGTTGTTCATCACGATCACCTTGACCGGCAGCTTGTTGATCGCAGCCGTTGCCAGTTCACACATCGTCATCTGGAAGCCGCCGTCGCCAACGATAGCCCAAACCTGCCGCCCCGGGTTCCCGAATGCGGCGCCCACCGCTGCCGGCAAGCCGTAGCCCATCGTGCCGGCACCGCCGGAGCTCAGCCACGTATGCGGCTTCTCCGTCTTGCAGAACTGCGCAGCCCACATCTGGTGCTGCCCCACATCCGTAGCAATGATGGCTTCGCCGCCGGTCATGTCATGGAGAGCATCAAGTATTTGCTGCATCTTGAGGCCACCACGCTTCTTGTACGACAGTGGATAGCGGCGCTTGTAACCTTCGAGCTTGGTGAGCCACTTCTTGGTATTCAGTTCACCAACATGCTCAATCAGGCTCTCTGCAAACAGGCGGGCATCCGCGCGGCAGTAGTGAGCGCACTTGATCATGCGCCCAAACTCCGATGCGTCGATATCAACATGAATGCGAACAGCGTCGCGACAGAACACCGACGCCTTGCCGATAATACGATCATCGAAACGTGATCCGATCGAGATGATCAAGTCACAATCCACCAGGGCTTTGTTCGCGTAGGCGGTGCCGTGCATTCCCACCATGCCCAACGACAGCGGGTGCGATTCAGGAAAGGCACCTTTCCCAAGCAGCGTGGTCGTCACCGGGGTCTGCATCTTCTCGGCCAACGCGAAAAGGGCCTCTTCACCGCCTGCGATCAACACACCGTGCCCTGCCAGGATCACCGGATTGCGCGACTTGCTCAACGCCTCGGCAATCTGCATGACCTGCGTCTGGTCCGGAATGCCCTCGTCAGGATCATAGCCGGGAAGATCCATCTCCGGGAAGAGATCGCCTTCAAAATCGCCGGCGCTGAAATCCTTCGGAACATCGATAAGAACCGGGCCGGGTCGACCGGAATTCGTGATATGGAAGGCCTCGCGCATGATACGGGGAATATCCTGCGTGTCCTTGATGAGGTAACTATGCTTCACAACGGGCATCGTCAGACCAAAGACGTCAGCTTCCTGGAAAGCATCCTTCCCAAGCATCGCGCTAATCGTCTGGCCGGTCAGCACCACCATGGGGACCGAGTCCATGTGCGCTGTCATAATTCCGGTGATGGTATTTGTGGCCCCGGGACCACTTGTCACCAGGACAACACCGGGCTTGCCCGTAGCACGCGCATAGCCGTCAGCCATATGCGTGGCGCCCTGTTCATGGCGCACCAGGATCAGTTTGATCTTGGAATTCACCAGGGCATCATAGATAGGAAGGGCAGCCCCTCCCGATAGCCCGAATATATACTCCACGCCTTCGTTCTCAAGACATCGGACCAGCGCTTCGCCACCTGTCATCGTCTTATCGCTCATACTGCACCTCTCATTGCCAATCTACTGCGGCATTTCTTGACCGGCGAGTATCCTTTCATAGCAGAACCTAACAATCAACCCTAAATCGCACTTTTTGTGCAATAGTTGACACGCAAGACAAGGAACACCCATCATAACGCCATATTCGAGACGTCATTTTGATGAGCATTACAATGATCTCCATCATTACCAACCGATTCGCGCCTGCTTTTTGCTGCACAGAACAACAACCACGCCCAAACACGGCACATAATCACCACAACTCGACATTCATCACCAGAAAGGGTGATTTTGCAGGGAAAGAGGACGCACAGCAGCCACAGCAGAGCAGGATCAATGGTCATGACCAATGACCAATGACTTATGACTAATGACCAGTGACCACTAACCAATGACCAGTCCTACGGCGTAACTTCGAATTCCTCGCCGCAGTGTTGGCACTTGTGAAGGGCGGAAGAGTCGAGCTCCGTCACTTCCGTCTTTTTGGAGCAATAGGGGCAGTCGACCTCGATAACGGTCTCAGGGATCTGCAGAACCTGGGTACGACTGATATCCTTTGATGGCTTGCGCTTGCCTTTAATGACAACGTCCTTTCGACCGCCGTCCGGCGTCTTGATAATGGCGGGGAGCTGCTGCGTCAGGCTGTCCATCTTGCTCAGGAGCTTCAGGTCCTTCGAATCCATGCTTTTCAGCCGAGATTCGATGTTCTCGAGCAGCGACACGATCCTGTTGACCTTCCAATACCAGCAGGCTACCTCCCGACCAATCAGGAAGATGACGAGTGTGCTTGCAATGAGAGCCAGACCGATCAGAAATATCTGCATGTGCATCCCTCCCCTATAAGCGTTGCTACGCCCAAATCCTACTCCGCATCGACAACGATGTCAAAGGCGTGAAACAAGAACATGGCATCAGGGATTCCCCGATAAAATTTAGTGAGATTTTCTCTTGGAGAGCGTTCCGCCAATCGAGTAAACTGTACAACGTGGAGAGATACAGAATGAAGATCCTAATCCTCGATGACAACGAGAGCCTGGCCTTCGCTCTGAAGGGCATCCTGCAAGGCAACGGGCACGAGGTAGACTGCTGCCTCGCGGCCATCGATGCCATCGAGTTGCTCAAAGAGAACACGTATGACCTCATCCTGCTCGACTACAAGATGCCGAACAACGACGGCGTCTGGTTCATGACCGAGGCCAACGTCCCACGTACCACCAAGGTCCTGCTAATGACGGCCTACGTCCACCGTAACGTCATCAACACCATGTTCAAGCTCGGGGCCTGCGGCTATATGATGAAGCCATTCGACGAAGCGGAACTCCTCCGCAATCTCGACTTCTTCCTCCCCTCCCACACCCCCGCCGCGGCGTAGCAAGGCGACTGAATTCTCACGAATCCAGCTACATCCTCTTGGTCACGCTATGTTCCGTGTAGCTGGATTCGTGAGAATTCAGACAGTCCCCATTTCTGCTTTACCCCAAGCTCCCTATTTCTGTTTTCCAAATTTCCGCTTTCTGCTTTACTCCCTCTATGCCAACGCAGCGACATTTTATTGGCTGGGACCGCCCCGTCACACAGACCGTCCGTGACTTCCTCATTCCTGGTGCGATCACGCAATCCATCGACCTCGGCGAAACACTGGTCATCGTCCCGACCCGCCAGGCCAGTCGCCGCTTGCGCGAAGCCCTGGCAGCCCACTGCGCCGCAGCCGATGCGGCCATGCTGTCTGCCAACATGGCTGTGCCGGCAGCACTGTTCCGTCCCGAGAAGCAGGCGGACTATCGCGAGACCAGCGGGATCATGACGCAGGCAATATGGGGTGATGTCCTGCTAAGCGAGTCAACAGGCGCGCTCACGGCACTGTTTCCATCCCCCCTGGCCAACCGGGATGCTGCCTGGGCGGAACGCACCGGGCAATCGATCCAAAACTTGCGAGAGACACTGGCCGATGGCGGATACACGATCGGTGACGTCCTGACCCAATACGCAGACGAGCTTGAAGAGCCGGAGCGCTGGCAGGAGCTGGCAGAAGTGGAACAGAGCTACCTATCCCATGTGGCGGGGCTAGGCTACAAGGATGCTACGATCCGCAAGATTGAACAGGCGTCCAACCCTATCATCCCCGAAGGCATCACGCGTGTCGTCGTGGCCGCGGTTCCCGATCCATCCTTGCTCATGCTCCGAGCTCTGACCGCGATCCAGAAGGCGCTACCGGTCGAGATTCTGGTGGCAGCGCCGGACTCGCTTTCTGATCTGTTTGACGCATGGGGGCGCCCCATTCCGGACGCTTGGCGGACACGTGATATTGACATTCCCGATGCGGACAAAACCGTCATCCTCGCGGGGACCCCGAAATCGCAGGCGGACCACACCCTCCAGGCCCTCGCCCGTGAGGTCAACCGTTTTGGCCCTGGTGATATTGCCATCGGGGTCCCGGACCGAACCGTGATTCCGTTCATTGAGACCTCGCTTTCCGAGATCGGGCTATCCGTCTTCGATCCATCGGACAAGTTCCTACGCGACCACCCGCTCTTTGGGCTCCTTGACGCATTTGCGTCGCTGCACGCCACTCGCGGCTACACGGCCCTGCGCGACTTCATCCGTCACCCCGACATCCTCGCCTGGCTGGAGGCCAAAAGCATTGCCGCTGACCAGGTCCTGATGGACCTCGACGCGCTCCAGAACGAGCACATCCCACTGCGACTTGATGATATCACCGTCCATCTGCCCCCTGAGGGAGAGCTCACTACCGCGATCAACATGATCTGCGACCTCCTGAAGCTGTTTGATGACACCCCCGCTCCCACCGCGACACGAGAGCTGTTTCGCCATGTCTATGCGAAACGCATGATCAGCAACAAGAACGCAGATGACCAGGCCTTCGCGGCGGCGGCCGAACAGCTATCGGAGATTCTGAAAGAGTTCGCCGATTGCCCGCCCGCCGCGATTTCGGCTGACACAGCTACCGCCCTGCGTCTGCTCGTTCAGCGGATATCAGACCAGACCTATCACGCGGAACGCGAGGACTCGCAGATCGATCTCGAAGGCTGGCTCGAGCTGCCGTGGAACGATGCACCGTTCTTGATAGCGACCGGCCTGAATGAAGGCCGTGTGCCGGACGGGCGCCTGAGCGACATATTTCTCCCCGACACGATGCGACAGCACCTGGAATTGCGTAGCGACGCCGGGCGCCTCGCCCGTGACGCCTACCTGATGACGATGCTGATTGAGACTCGCCGCGCTTCGGGAAAAACGATGTTCATTGTCGGCAAGACATCAGCCGCTGGAGATCCCCTTAAACCATCTCGCCTTCTCTTCCGATGCCCGCAACAAGAACTGGCGGGACGGGCCAAGATGCTGTTTGACGACATTGACGAGCGAGAACCGCACCACGCCTCAACCGTCAGCTTCACGCTCGACCCCATGGCGCCGCTCGGAGACACCGCCCCCACCGAGTGTGTTCGCAAACTGTCTGCCACATCGTTCCGGTCTTACCTGGCATGCCCGTTCCGTTTCTACCTTGGCAACGTCCTGCATATGGGCCCCGTTGATGACAGCAAGCGTGAGCTGGATGCACTCGATTTCGGTTCCATGATCCATACCGCCCTTCAAAGAATGGGCGAAAGTGATATGTGGCAGTGTGATGATCCGGAGGCGCTTGCCGGCTTCCTCATGAGCCAGATCGAAGACTCGGTCGCTCGACAATTCTCGCACCCGGCGCCACTCCCCGTCCAGGTCTCGCTCGATGCCGCACGCCAGCGACTGCGCCAGGCGGCCCACGCCCAGGTCGCGCTCGTCCGCGAAGGATGGCGCATCGAGCGCACCGAAGCCCGTTACGAAATGATGCTCGATGGCATGCCTGTCAGCGGCATCATCGACCGCGTTGACCGACACGGCGAAAGTGGTGCCATTCGAATCATCGACTACAAGACCTCTGACTCGGCGGCCACCCCTCTTGCAGCTCATATCGCCACCTGCCGCGACGAGACGCCTGACTTCGCACAGGTCACAGTTGAGGGCAAAGCGAAACGCTGGATCGATCTGCAGCTCCCGCTCTACCATCTGCTGTTGAAAGCCAACGGACTGATTGATGGTGATTCAGCGCTGGCGTACTTCAACCTACCCAAAGCCGTGATGCAAACCGGCATCGACACATGGGAGGACTGGACGCCCGGCCTTCTGGATTCCGCCAGCGACTGTGCGAAAGCCATCATTGAGCGAATCGGCAACGGTGTCTTCTGGCCGCCTGCGTCGCGAGTCTCCTATGACGACTACGAGCTGCTCTTCCCTGCCGATCCCGAGGACTGCTTCACCCCCGTAACCAGCGGAGGTCAAACACCATGACCTCCCATACGCCGCATTCGAACCAGGCCATCTCCGCTTCTGCGGGGTCGGGCAAGACGTTCCGCCTCTCTCACCGCTATATCCGCCTGCTGGCGGACGGTGTGCCTCCCGACCGCATATGTGCTCTCACCTTCTCACGTAAAGCAGCGGGAGAGATCTTCGATTCCATTGTGAACTACCTCTGCGAAGCTGCGGATGACGCGAGCAAGGCCGCAGACACGGCAACCCATATTGACAACCCCGGCTTCAAGCAATCCGATTTCGGGAATCTGCTTCGGGGCTTTCTCGACAATCTGCATCGCATGCACATTGGCACGCTCGACAGTTTCATGATTGGTATTGCACGCACATTCCCATCCGAACTGGGCATTCCCGCTGAATTCCAGGTAATGGATAGCGAAGGAGCACAGGCAGCCGACATCCGTGAGAGCATTCTCACCCGCATCTTCGACCCCCAGGCTGTCGGCAGCAACACCCAGCGCCAGTTCTTCGAAGCCTTCAAGCAAGCCACCTTCGGCCAAGAGGAGAAGACCTTGGGCTCGCGCCTCGACCGCTTCATCGAAGACAACCGGGATCACTACTACGTGGCCCCCGGCGCAGAACTCTGGGGGCAGCCTGCGGCAATTGGAATTGATAGCTGCGACTGGCTGGGACACGACGCCAATATCGAAGAAGCGGCAGCCGGACTGGTGGCGGCCGTGCAAGCGGCCGCGCCCTCTGACGCCATCCTGGATCGGTTTCAGACGTTTGCAGACCTGGCTACCGAGATTCGCCTTGGATCGCCCTGGCCCAAAGAGCTGGACTATCTCTTCAATCGACTTGCCCCCGCCATGCCGGACCTGGAACGCGGCGAGGCCTCTGTGAAGATCGGAAGAGTCCTTTTCGAGCTGCCTGCCGAAGCCTGCAGGGCCGCACTCACGCTAGTCCAGCACCTCATCCGATGCGAGGTGGTTACGGCCCTGACGCGAACCGCCGGGCTCCACCGGGTACTGTCGCTCTACGAAGCGGAATACGATGGGCGCATGCGCCAAACCGGGCAGATGACCTTCAATGACGCGCAGATCCTGCTTACCCCTTCGAACGACGCCAGCAAGGGCAAGCTCATCAGCCGCGAAGCGACAGAAGAAGGCAAGCTCTACATCGATTACCGTCTCGATTGTCACCTCGACCACTGGTTGCTGGATGAGTTCCAGGACACGAGTGATCTGCAGTGGGCCGCGCTGAAGAACCTGGCCGATGAGATTATCCAGGACAACACGGGCGAGCGTAGCTTCTTCTATGTCGGAGACGTCAAACAGGCGATCTATGCCTGGCGCGGTGGTAACGCCCGCCTATTCGGGAGTATCCTGGAACACTACGGCAGCCGCATCGAACAGGTACCCATGAATGTATCCTACCGTTCCTGCCCGGCGGTGATCGACATGGTCAACACCATCTTCGATGGGATAAGCGTAGATGACGACCTACAGCCGGAAGCCGTGGCCACCTGGCATAGCATCTGGAGCAGGCACGAAAGCGCTGACCACTTGAGACAGGACATCGGCTATGCCGGGCTGATCGAACCCGGCGAGCCGGCAGAGGGGCGCTTCGGCGACAGCGATCGCTACGACACCGTAGCCGCCATCCTCAACGACATGCAGCCCATTCGACGCGGCCTCGATGTCGCCGTACTTGTAACAAGCAATCGTGCCGGCTATGCCCTGGTGGACCACCTGCGACGGTCGTGCCCCGGAATGCCGATCGTACACGAAGGCAACACCACCATCGTTGACAACCCCGTCGTGGCACTCATGTTGTCGCTGCTACAGCTTGCATCGCATCCCGGCGACACCTTTGCGAAGCGTCATATCCAGATGTCGCCGTTGGCCACGACCACCGATCTCCAGTCTCTAACGTCAGACCTGCGCGAACGCGTTCACACCCACGGATTCCAATCCGTCATCCGTCACTGGGGCAACGTTCTCTCCCAACAGCACGAGCTGGATCTCTTTGGCCACAGCCGTCTTGAAGACATGATAGAAGCCGCCGCCACGTTCGACGAGACTGGAGACAGGGATATCGATGCGTTCATCCGTTACGCTTCAGCATTCCAGGTCAGAGAACAGGCTGCCGCGCATGCCGTGCGCGTCATGACCGTGCATCAGTCCAAGGGACTCGGTTTTGATGTTGTCATTGTTCCTGATCTGCAGAGCACCCAACGCAGCATGATGACGGCCGGACGCCTCCCCTTAACGACCGCCCTGGATCCCGAGACAGAGCAACCCCGCTGGGTCCTGGACATGCCGCGACGCCAAATTGCCGTCAACACCCCTTGCCTTGCAGACCAGGTCGGACGCATCGACAATGACAACTGTTTCGATGCACTGTGCGCGCTCTATGTCGCGCTCACGCGTGCCAAGCGCGCCCTCTACATCGTCACGCATAAGCCCGGCAAGACATCAACAGCCCGAAGCGCGGGTGCTTTCGTCAAAAAACGCCTCACGGGCGAGTCAAACCCCGAGCTTGGTGAGCCGGCCACGCTGGCCGAGTATGAGTGCGCCATACTTCACGAGACAGGCCGACGCGACTGGTTCGCGGAGTACTCCGAGAAAGCAGTCGCCGAAGAGGAACCGATTCCACCGCAGCCACCGGCGGACTATTCAGAACGTCCTTCCTCACGAACCCGGCTGGAACGCGTCGAGCCCTCCTCGGAGCAGGAGATTGTAACGAGCGCGGCACTGCTCTTCGAAGAAGAGATGCGGGAGGTCCTCGATTTCGGACAAGCCATTCACGCACTATTCGAGGCCGTCGAGTGGATCGACGATCTGGATCCCGAGGCCGTGATCGAGGCGTGGTTGCAGCAGTCGAGCGACAACGACGCCGTTAAGCGTGACGCCTGCGCGCAGTTCCGTGATGCCGTTGCACGTGAGCCCGTTCGGGAGGCACTGACATGCCCTGATGGTAACGTTGAACTGTGGCGTGAGAAGAGCTTCGAGATCGTACTCGGCAGCCAGTGGGTCAGTGGACAGTTTGACCGCGTGACAATCGTACGCGACGCTCAGGGGAAGCCGCAATCGGCCACCATCCTCGATTACAAGAGCAACCGTGTTGAGAGTGAGGCACAGTTCAAGAAGACGACCGAACACTACCGGCCACAGCTTGAACTCTACGGCGAGGCACTATCGCATATTCTCAAGATCCCGGATTCGGCCATCACCAAGCAGCTGCTCTTCACTCGCACCGGCACAATCACGACCGTCTAGAGCGGCTCAAGTGAACCCATCGCAACTGACACAGGCTCTCCGGAATACCGGAGAAGCCTGTCCTACACGGTTGCTGCTGTACCCAGGTGGTGGTTGGTGCATCTGGGGTGTAGGACGCGCTTCCCCGGTATTCCGGGGAGCGTGTGCAGGGAACCAGCGGCTGACTCCAGATGGTCGAACGAAGTTGGATTCGCGTGCACAGGCTCCCTCGGGGACTCGGGAAGCCTGTCCTACACGGTCTCGTCGGCGGGGAAGCCCGTCCTACTTGTATAGGGCGAGGTCGCCACTCCCTGCGGCTGCCTGCGCTTCTAATCTTGGGCCTCAGCGCACCGCACACGCTTGAGGAGTTGCCAGTCATTGCCCTGTCTCTGGTAGACACCGAACTCACCTTCGTCCAATGAGTGTTTCAGCGTCCACACAGCCTGACCCTCGTCGACATGCGCAGATTGCAGTTTGAAGCCCTTGCCATAGGACTGAGCGGCGGCATTCGGGATACCGATAGGCATCCAATGCCCCTCGAACATCATAGAGAAATTCGGTGCGCTGTAGCGCAACCGCAGAAGTGCTTCACTCGCATCCGGAGTCGGCGCAACCATGAGTTCCCCAAGCGTTCCGGCATCCGTCGTGACACGGAATTCCACGCCGGCAGCGATGGTCTCTGGTGCTTCATCAGCAGCAGCGCCGGCACGCCCCGGAGTCCATTGCATCCAGCTTATGATCAAGTCCTTGTTCTGCTCGACCAGACGCGGCCCCCCGTTGTAGGACTTCGCACCATGCGTCAGAATACCACAGATACGGCGCGTGTTCTGCGAGGGCAAGTAGTAGTACATCGCGCTACCACTATTGCCTCCCGTTGTATCGAAATTCCCTTCGATAACCCGACCACGAATTCTCAGAATCTCGCCGTTGCAGTACCATTGACTGTAGGTGCGCTCCCCCTGGGCAACGGCCGGATAGCCGGACAGGTTCATGACGTCGCCGGCACCAAGCCTGGTATTGAACTCCACGGGAATGTACGTGGCGATACTCCAGAAGGGATACTCAAAGTGCACGGCGGCATAATCATAGGCCCAGCTGCCACCCGACGTGTAGGGTGAGTTGCAGCGGAACCATGCTGCAGAGCGTGTCCCCCACGGCCGGTAGACCGTTCCGCCTGCGCTGTACTGCTTCTGTCCCGGCACAATGGTCATACTATTGGCGAAGCGCTTGCCATCCTGGTCATAGACGTTATGGGCGCACGTCAGAATCATGTAGGGCGTCACAGCGCATCCCGTGCCCCGGTAGTAGCTTGACCCGTAGCGCTGCTTCAGGAAGCAGTTCAGATACCAGGGAAATCCCTTGGTGTTGGTCACCCGTACTCGCCCGTCGTACCCAATCACGCCCCGGCTCACGTCGGCCTTACTCGGCCGGGCCTCCGGCGGATTCCGTCCCGGCTCCATCGGCTTCGCCGCCTGGACCACCTCCTGTTCCGGCATCCCGGCAACGCGGTCGGGCGCACGAAGATCTGCTTCCGTAACCTGGGGTAGCGGCCGTGCAATCGCATCGAGCTCCGGATCATTGGGGTCCAGCTCCTCCGCCGTCGCGCGGGCAGCGGGGACCAACGTTCGCCACAAACCTGATGCCGTGAGCAGGGTGCGGGACTCTTGTGCCGAAAGCGCTTTCGACTCCGGCTTCAACATCACAATGCACTGCGATGCCTCGCCCTTATCTACAAGGTCATGCTCCTCCCACAAGTAGAACGTATTCTCAATCCATTGCGCGACAAGCCGGTCGGGTTCCTGGCTTCTGATATCGCGCGGACAATCACGGACCGCGGCCTCCTCAATGGGCACCGACTTCTGATCCAGGTGCTCTGGAAGATCAGCCCATGTAACGCGCCGCGCCAGCTGCCCATGGGATGACAACACCGCAAGCATCAGGACGAATGCAACTGCAACGAGACCGGACCGACACCACACACGAGTCTTCATGATCAACCCTCCCACTATGCTGAACATCAGTACTACGTCTGCATGTTACACCTGCCGGGAGGACGCAGCAAGGCTGGCATGGAGCTTCCATCATCGTTCCACATTCACAAGGTAGGGCGAGGCGTCCCTGCCGAGCCGGGGTTCACGAACAAGGTCCATCTCCTGCAACCGCCGGTGCCGAGCAATCGGGGCATTCGTCGCACGCCGTGCGTCTCAGGCTTCCTGGGGCGCTTCATCCCGCGAAACTCGAAGAGCAAATCCGGCGGTTAGGAGAGCAAGCAGAACGCACGCGTTGAGAACGGTAGCAACGGGCGCCGATGCACCGTCAGGAAACCGGCCGACGTAAGCACTGCCGATGACGAACATCACCTCGCCCGTGGCCCAGGCGCCGCCAATGGCCAGCCCCATACGCAAACGGTGCCCCGACCCCGGGGATTCACGGGCCAGCACGACGGTGAGCGGAAAAACGGCACCAATCGTCGCGCCGACTCCCAGCCCTAGCAGCGGTGACACCCAGGGCGCCGGAATGCGCGCAACCACGAAGAGAAAGGGCGTTGCGAGGAGAGCCGCAGTCGCCACGAATCGCCCCCGTCGGTGCCCTTCTGAGAAATATCCCCAGACGAAGGACCCCAGTGCACCTGCTACACCCGTCGCGAAGACGGTTGCTCCCCCCCACCCCTGGCCGGCTTGTCCGGGAAAGCGCCGCACAAGGTAGATGGGGATGAATCGCGCCAGCAGGCACATCGTTGTGGCGATCGCAAGACACAACAGAACGGCAAGCGCAAAAGATGGTCCCGCTTGCCCGGCGTCGTGGTCGTCAGCCATATAGCCTTCGAAACGGTGAAGCCCTGAAGCCACGACCAGTAGACTCACCAGGATCGCGGGTAGCCCCAGCATCCAGAACTGGGCCAATCCGGGTGTGTGATTCTCGACCCATATGCCCGAAACCAGGCTACCGGTGGCAAACCCGAAATAGCCCCCCGACATGAAGATCCCCATGCTCAGGCCGGCGCGATTGCCTGACAGACCGTGTGCCGCCAGCGCGGCTTCGGGATGAACCAACCCGATTCCAGTGCCGGCCACGAGCAACATGGCCGCTGCAACCCAGTAGTTACCCGTCAGACCAAGCATGGCAACCGCGGCGGCGGCGGGAGGTGCCAGGACCAGGATGAGTGGGGCGCCCTGCTTGGGCAAGAACCACGCCGACAGGGGTTGGATGAAATTCACGAACAAGGCAAAGCCCCCGAGCAGAATCGCCACCTGTGGCAACGCTGCGCCAAGCTGTGTCACCAATGTCGGCTCTGCCAGCGGAATGGTCAGTCCACCGAAAAAGTCCACGGTGAAGTGCACCAGCACCAGCACAAACAGTCGAGCACCATTACTTCTTAGCATCCTGAACCACCATCCTGGACCAACTACGCCAATCACAAGCGCGAGGACTGTAGACCACTCCACCTTGAATAGCAATGCGAGCGCCATGCTTGCGCACTTCGCCAGCCTCCTGCATAATACCTGCATGAAAGCGCCTAACAACCCCTTCCATCATCAGACGAACTGGAAGGCCGTACTCAAATGGTTCGGACCATCCCTGGTTCTGGCTGCGATTGGTTTCGTGATCGCCTACCAGTTCGTGGAACCTGCACCACCCAACGAGGTGACGCTTGCCGCCGGATCGGGAGACGGAGCCTACTACACCTATGCCCTCGCCTACCGACACTCGCTTTCACTGAACAACATCTCGGTCAACGTGCTTGAGACAGCTGGAACCATCGAAAACCTTCAGCTACTTGAATCTGGCGATGCCGACATTGCCTTCGTCCAGGGCGGCGTGGCACCGGGTGAGTCGCGGCCGGGCCTGCAATCGATCGCCAGCCTCTACTTTGAGCCGCTTTGGGTGTTCTATCGTGGGGACGCGATTGACCGCCTGCCTCAGCTGAAAGGCAGACGCTGTGCGATTGGGCGTGACAGGAGTGGCACGCAGGCGCTGGTCTTAAACCTGCTTGAGGACAACGGGATCAACGCAACGAACACAACCTTGCTACCACTGGGCGGCACGGCTGCGGCCGAGGCGCTTGAGAAGAAGGACGTCGACGTCGCGATCTTCGTCGCATCACCCCACACGGAACTCGTTCAATGGCTTCTCCAAACGGAAGGTGTATCACTTGTCAGTCTCACGCGCGCGGATGCGCTCCAGAACCGGCATCGTTTCCTCGCCCGGCAGGTCCTGTACGAGGGCGTCATCGACCCCGCAAGAAACCTGCCGGCTAGCGACCATACGCTGCTGAGCGCAGCGGCCACCCTTGTCTGTCGCAGTGATTTCCATCCCGCTCTGCAGGATCTCTTTCTTGATGCAGCCACCGATATTCACGGCCACGGAGACTGGCTGGAGGGGCCCGGAGACTTCCCGTCCCCTCGCTATGTCGACTTTCCACTGGCCGACATTGCAGCTGACTTCTTCGAAAGTGGCCGCCCATTTCTGCGACGCGTATTGCCGTTCTGGGCCGCCACGCTTGCCAGCCGCCTTAAGATTATGCTGGTCCCCCTGCTGACGCTGGCAATCCCGCTGATCAAGCTCGTGCCTCGCCTCTACCAATGGCGAGTCCGGCGTCGCATCAACCGCTGGTACCAGGCTCTGCAGAAGCTGGAAACCGCCATTCCCGACAACGAACGCCAGGAACGGCTGCAGGAAATCCTGGATGAGATTGGGCATATCGAGGAAGATGTAGCGAAAGTAAAGGTCCCGGCCTCCTACGGGGATAACCTCTATCAGCTCCGCTTCCATACCTCCCTCGCCCGCCAGAAGCTGGATGCCCTCAAGGCCAAGTAAGAATATGCGCTTTTACCCGATTGACATTCGCGGCGGTTTTCTCTACCTTACCGCCCGCTTATCTATTTGGGGCGGCATAGCTCAGTTGGTTAGAGCAGTGGAATCATAATCCACGTGTCCGGGGTTCGAGTCCCTGTGCCGCCACCATCCCAACCCCTTTTCAGTAAGCCACTTACACAATCGTCTCAAGTGGAGACAACCGGCCACGGCAGACTTCTACGGCAGACTGCGGCGCAACTGCGGCGCAGAACTGATGAAAGAAACGCCCTCCGGCAGACTTTGTGGCAGACTCTTGGAGAGTGCCCCCCCGGAATGACCACTAAGCAGACTCAGCAGGCTCAACACTGATGTTGAAGCGCGTCATCTGTTCGGCCCTGTACTTAGGCGTCAGGTGTCCGTATACCTGTTCGATCATCTGCGTATTGGTATGGCCCACCCAGCGCGCAATGGTCAACATGGGGATGCCGTTCATTACGCAGTATGAGATGAAGAAGTGACGTAGGGTATATGGTGTCATGTGTAGCAGTCCCGATTTCTTTCGAGACCTATTGAAGCCTGATGTAAAACTGCGTGCGCGCATCAGTTGCCGGCGCGGGTTAAAGAATACCCATTGATGCGGTGGCGATACTTCATCGGGATGCCGTTCAGCCCGCTTTTCAAAGACTCGGCTCCAATACGCCCGCCACAATGATAGGTGAGTCTTGAGCTCTGGATGCAGCTCGACGTAGCGCGACCTGCCACCTTTCATCGGGCATCCGGGTTTGGGGTGGATCAGAATCCGATTCTGTTCAAAGTCTATATCCGGCCACTCGATGAATAGGGCCTCTGACGGTCTAGCACCCGTGTACGCCATAATCCGTACCTCTTCACGGTGAGCTGCGGCGCAGGTGCGGTGATCACCTTCTAATCACGAACATGAACTCAAAACACAAGGAGAAGACCATGCCTGCAAATCTACTACTTCACTGCGGAGCCAGTGCCGTCGGTCGCGATACCTTGGCCGTCGTACCCACGCCGCAGGCGACGCCGACCTGGCAACCCATTCCTCACATTGACCTGTTGGAAACCGTCGAGGGCGTGCTGGATAGCGCTGGCCTACGTGTGGCACAGGCTGCCCATGGCATAACGCATGATGGCGCCAGGTATTTCGGTTTGCTTGAAGTGGCCAATGGTCATGACGACACCGAGTACGCCCGCGTTCTGGGTGTCCGCAATAGCCACGACAAGCGCTTCCCTGCCGGCGTGTGCGCCGGGTCACAGGTCTTGATATGTGACAATCTCGCTTTCTGTACTGACGGGATCAGTGTTGCCAGAAAGCACACGCGATTCGTCCTGCGGGACCTGCCGTACTTGGTACGTGAGGCCATCGGTCGTCTGTTGGGTGCGTGGAAACGACAGGATGATCGGATCAGCGCCTACAAGGAAAGACGGGTCTCCGATACCGGCGCCCATGACCTCACCATCGGTGCCCTGGACGCGGGCGTGATCAGTGCATCCCGCATCCCGGATGTCATCCAAGAGTGGCGTGACCCCAGCCACGAGGCGTTCAGGCCACGCAATGTCTGGTCCTGGTTTAACTCGGTCACGGAGGCCCTCAAGGGCGGCAACATCCAGACGTTGCCCAAGAAGACCCAGGCCCTGCATGCCCTGTGTGATGCCCGCGTCGGCCTGAACTGACGCAGTATGGGCCAGCGTCACCTGCCGAGGGTGGCGCTGGTCCGAAATAGGAGAATAACTGTATGAACTACAATTCCGCGCTAATCCAGTTGCCGTTGGTTCGGGAGTCGGCTGGTGAACATGTTCGCACGCCTGAGGACGTGCTCGATGTGTGCCGCGACATGACGCACTGCGCCCAAGAGAGCTTTCACACACTACTCCTCGACAGCAAGAATCGTCTGATCAACCGGGTACTGGTGACACTGGGCCTGGCCGATGCCTCCCTGGTGCATCCACGTGAGGTCTTTCGGGCCGCTATCGAGAACAGCGCAAGTGCAGTCGTACTCACGCACAACCACCCATCAGGCGATCCCACACCGTCAGCAGAGGACATACGCATCACGCGCCAGCTCATCGAAGCAGGGCGCATCATCGACATCAAGGTTATCGATCACGTTGTTATTGGACGACAGCCGCCGTTCCTGTCCATGCGGGAGGCCGGGCTGGTGGCATTCTGACAGGGAGGCTCATTGTGACACTTAACAAGATCATTGCCCGCGCAGCATCCGTGTATCCCGATTGCTGGGTGCTCCAGTACTGGGACATGCAGAAGCAGTGCGCGGTGTTCAACAGGGAGGGCGGCGACACGCTGGCTCAGTTCATTGCGTGGGAGCTGTACGAAACCTTTGACCCCGATACAGGAGACGAGGAGCAGCTCAGTATGGCCATCCGGAAGATGCAGGAGGCCGTCAGCGATCTACAGGCTGTCGCGACCGCCCTGGAGAACCTGAATATAGAGAGGCTCGGTGTAGCGGCATGAACGGCATGCCCTTTATCGACTATCTGAATGCCGTGGATGACATGCTGGAGATCAGGTACGGGATTACCAGCAACGATGTCGACACCGCATCTGTGGCAGGTTGCCAAGACGACGGGTGGACGCCAGAGGATTGCGTCGCGTGGTTAGCAGACAGGTATGAATTGGTACAGATCATGGACGATGAACATGGTGTCCATTAGCAGGATTTGCCCCGTCAGTGCAGCGGCTAAGCATTTAGCATGTCGCATAGACCTCGACCATGCCGTGAAAAAATCAACTGTACTCAATCGCTTACAGATCAACAGAATCTATTGATTCTATACATTCCTGTCTGAGCGCGGATTCTATTCAAGATGCTGATCATCAAGGACTTGAATAGAATCTACTGATTCTATAGACCGCAACAGGCCTATAGAATCACGATATCGCCCCCGACAGCTCTCCACCTACTGAATCTATAGAGGGGCAATATGTGCAATTTGCACGCTTTGGCCAGCAGCTGACAGGCGATTCAAAGTAGTCCAATCGCTTACTTACGCTTACATCACAAAACAACGGAGTTCAAATGAAGAGTATTTACGATGACGGATACCGGCGAGTAATCAAACGGCTACAGCGCGTACGATTGGACCATGGTCTTACCCAGGCCCAGCTTGCGCACCGCGTCGGGTGGGCCCGACCGACTCAATCCAAGATAGAGAGATGCGAGCGTAGGCTGGACCTGCGAGAGACCCACATGCTGGCCCGCGCCCTGGGGCTGCGGCTTTCAGATCTGGAACCTTATTTGGAAGGGGGGACTAATGCCGCGTAGTAGTAGCATCAAGTTTTTCACGCGGTCAGAGCTTGAACGAACTTTGTCCGCGGCCAAGGCCCGCAGTGCACGTGACTACGCGATGATCCTGTTGGCTTACCGGCACGGCCTTCGCGCCAGTGAAATCTGTCGCTTGCAGATCAATCACATAGACCTTGATGCCGGCAACATCCACTGTATGCGCGGGAAGGGATCGGTCAGCAACTGGCAGTCATTAGCCAGAGACGAGACCAAGGCCATAAGGGCTTACAGGCGAAAGCGACCAAAGACGGATAGCCCCTATCTGTTCATCAGCAGGAATGGCGGGCCGTTGAGCAGGACGCAGTTCTACCGGGTCTTCCGCCAGTTGTGTGAGCAGGTTGGGATCCCAGACGACAAACGACACCCGCATGTGCTGAAGCACTCATTAGGGAGCCATATGGCAAACGCCGGTTTACCAATCCAAGTGATTCAGCATCGACTGGGACACCGGAACATCAGTAGCACTATGATCTACGTCCAGATGAGCAACGTCTACGTGGATCGGGCTGTACAGGCCGTTCTGGATTCCGGAGGGATCGTGTGATCCCGGAAACAGCGCCCCACCCCGGCGCTTTTTCTTACCCATCAGAGTTGTCGTTCAGGCGACAACCGGTGTTTAGTCCTGTAATGTTGCACTCAGCAACTTGGTGGAAACGGATCGGCAGGGATGGAAACCTGGTACAAACTCACCTAAAACCAGTACTTCGGGATCTGTTTCCGGTACAACCGGCCGGTGGTCATGCCCGGGCGAACGCAACACTACGATTATTGTGTTGTATTCACCCGCGCCCTGCATTGGGAAAAATGTGGTTCCGTGAATACCTGTGGCGCCGCCCGACCGACAATCCAAAAGGATCAACACCTACACAGGAGACTTAGACAGCGACCTCAACAGGGATGCCAACCTGGACTGCTACTGGGGTGTAGATATCCACTTCTTCTGATGGCGTCGCTATAGATACGACTAGCGAGTAGCGACACTGCCGCCCCCACCTGCCTAAGTGATGTCGCTCTCGCCACCACCCTACGGCGGGGTAGACTCCAATTCGATTGGACTGAGCCAATTCTGCAGCCGTACCTCGCCAAGTGTCCGAGTGAATCGATCCTACGTTGCGGGCTTCGCCAATTAGCCACTTATCTGTAGCCCCCTCCGTCCCAGGGTGCTCTCCATCGTCACGCGCCTGATTGTTGATTCGCGCCACGAAGTCATCAGCGGTTTCAGTTGGTCCATTAACATCAAAGCGCAGAGCATGTGATGGGTAGCGATACCGATCTTGCCAACCGACTTCTCCAGGCCCTGGTTCCACGAAATACGAAAGCGACACTCGCATCTCGACCTCGGTTTCACCCAAGTCCATCAATGCGTCAGTCGGCCATGGCAACTCGTACATGTGCATATCCCGAGTGATGTAGCGTGACCCATTGTGATCGTAAGGTTGCAGACTTGCCTGAGAAATCAGGGTCAGACTGTTAGATGCACAATACAGGGCAGAATCCAGATCTGGAACGCCATAGCCACAGATGCGAAGCAAACGTGCGTAGTGAGCTTTTGTTGGACTCCCAGGAAGGAATTGTGAGCACATGGCGCTACTCCACTGTGCCGTATGGACGATAAGTGCCCGAACGGTCTCTGGCCATAAATCCGTGTACAGGGCATGTATCTGAGCAGCCATTCTGGCCGCTTGGGCAGCAGCAGCGCTGGTGGCACAGAAGGGAGCAAACTGGGCAACAGAAGGATCATGGTATGTTGACAGAAGCTTAAGATCGTCGTGGTCGAATATGGAGTCATTAGGCCCCTTCGCCACGTTACCGCCCTCCATCAACACTTCTGGTTTGATGGGCCACTTCCGAGGAGACCACGTTGCTGATGTGGTGCTGTAAGGAGATAGACCGCCTGTCGGAGCGATGGGAGTGAAGCTCGCCAATGAGGGGTCATGGATAACATCCTTCTCAGTGTAGGCACCTACAGTGAGAGCGTTCCACGCTTGCCCTGGGTCATGGACCTCATTAGTCAGGTTGTCAGTGAAGTAGTTTCGCCAGTTGTCAGAGTCAGAAACGTTGCCGGCGCTGACAACGAATAGTCGCTGTGTGTCATCTGCATAGCCAGATGCCAGTTCATCCAACTTTCCGGACCAAGAAGACGGTCTCCCTTGATCCCTGAAGTCCGTCGATGTGACCGCCAAACATGCGACCCGTGTACGATCTGGGGCTTCGATCTCCGCACGGGCAAGACCTTGAGCCGTCACATGCCCCCATAGTCTCTGCATATTCTGTCCTGGTGGCGGCGGAAGGATCTTCGCAGACTCCAGCACATGGCCGACCTCAAGCTGCTGGCCGGATGAGAGAACACTGAGGAGGTCCCCATATGCCGCAGTTCCCGCCATGAGAGTTCCGTGACCGTCATGATCATGCGTTCCCCAAGTTGGCTGCGCGGCATGGCAATCACCGGCTTGGAGAAATGGAGCGATCAGCAAATGACCATTGTTGACGCCGGAATCAAGAATACAGACGGCTACATCGGTTTCTCCTGGCGAAACAGTCCTGCTCAGGAGCTCCTGCACTCGTGCCACCTGCTCATGGTTTTCCATCTCGATATAGAACGTAGCCACTTCCTTGGCCAAACGCATTTCTGCAATATCATCAGAAGATTCAATGAGTAGTTCCAGCTCTGCATGGTTCGCAAGAATCACAAGAACAGACCGCTCCGGAAACGTAATAACGCCATCACTCTGCTGCAGATTCATTTCATCCAGGAGAACACGAAAGCGTTGAGTGACGTCCTCTCCATCACCCCGCAACCACATCTCAACCCACGCTTTGTCATCGCCAGGCATCAGATCGCTATCGTCTTGCCAGAACGATTCAAGGACAGAGCGTCGGATATCTGCAATGCTGTTCACCAACGGGGCGTTCTTGGGTTTCCCCGATCGTGTTTCTTCATCCGTATAGGCGTTGATCTTCCGCAGGAAATGTCCGCGCTTCTGATGAGGAACATATACTGTAGCAAGCGTAACCTGTTGTTCCTCATTCCCTTCATGGCGAACATTGAGCAGGCGAACACCTGATCTCTGGGCCTCAAGACGGGAGATCAGCAGATCTGCCCCAGGGGTACTCACGAAATCAATGTAAGCACCGTGCCGATCCACGTGTGCGACAGCTTGCCGGTGCGCATCAACATCCTCCCATGCCTCCTGCAGGCGCTGGCGAAGATGTAGGCTGTGTTGGCCTCTGTCCCGCAGTGGAATACTTGGCTCGCCACCGCCTCGACGCGGATTCGTGAAACCACGAGTTTGAGTTGGGCCGTTTAAGAAGATATGTCGAAATCGTTCACCGGCCATTTCGACTATCTCCGGCCGTGGTGGGCATCACGCCGCTCTTTGAGGGTGCTACGCAGAAGGCGGGGAGTTACATGCAGAGCATCACTGAGAATGGCCAATTTGATGGCATCACGACATGCGTGGTCTATCTCGGCATGGCTCAACCCCGCACTTTCGGACGTTACGGCTTTCCATACGAACCTTCTGCCAAGGAAGGGTCCGAGAAGGTTCTTCATTAGCTTCTGGCGGTCATCGGCCTCTGGATTGTCATAATGAACAACGTCATCGAACCGACGGAACAAGGCGTGGTCGAGGAGACGCGGGCTATTCGTGGCAGCAACAATAAGGCTATCTGATGAATCCTGCTCAATAAACTGCAGAAATGCGTTCAGAACCCGACGCATCTCTCCGACATCGTTCTCCCGAGTTCGCTCCCCCCCAATGGCGTCAAATTCATCAAAGAGATAAACACCGGTCTGATGCTGTATGAGGTCAAAGATTTGCCTCAGCTTGGCACTGGTTTCGCCCATGAATTTGGTCACCAGCTTGTCTACTTGGATTGTATGCAAAGGTAGTCGCACCTCATGGGCAAGTACGCGTGCGGACATGGTCTTCCCCGTGCCGGGAGGCCCAATCAGCAGAATCTTCCGGCGATGCGATAGACCGTGACTCTTCAGTTTATCCTGCTGCCGGAATTCATGCACTATACGCTCAATGCGACTGGCAAGGAGAGCCGGAAGAACAAGTGATGACATTGGGGTTTCTGGCTCTTCCGACAGAACGAGCCCTGTCAAATCCTCAGGGAACTTCAGCAATTGCACAGGAGCTCGCTCTTTGCGAGCTGTGTCCACGATATTTCGTATGTCGTGAGCCAGAGCACCATGGCCTTGCTGGGCTTCATGCGCAGCAACCTGAAGGGCCAACGTATAGAACCTTTCAGGATCCTCGCTGAAATGAGATCGCACCAGCGATTTCAACTGGGCTGCAGTTGCCACAATTCACCTCCTAGCCAAAACGGCATGACGCGTAGTGCGCCACTCTTCCAACCCCTACGGACCACACTTTCAACCACGGTCCAACCATCTGTCAATTCGTTCCTTGCGGAATCGCCAGTGCCTGCCAACTTTTTGTCCAGGTACTTTGCCCTCCTGAACGAGCTTATATAGCGTAGACTTGGGGACCCTCAGATACGCACACAGCTCCGGCATAGTCATTATGCAGTTCTGTGTTGATCGAATTTCCGTAATCTCTTTCACACCTAGCTTCCGCGCTTGCTGTTGATGATCATTAATAGCAGTTATTGCTAATTGTTGTCAATACGCACACACAACAAGAAGCGGGAGTGACAATCATATGGATGGCAACTGCGGGGAGGATGGTGTTTCCGGCAACCGAGCCACCAACTCGTTGATGCGTCGTGTGTGCCCCGACACCACGGCCCGAATTGTGGAAGTTCGAAGTAAATCCGTGATCGCGCCGCGTGTGCAGGCCTGATACTTGGACATGATCCAGATGAACTCCACCGTGTAGTCTGCTGTCATCTTCATGAGCGAGCGACGGATTGAGTTCACTTCATCACGTCCCGCCGGCATCCATCGTGCACCGTGCTTTGCCAAGAGGTGGATCGCCTTGATCTTGCCTCGGGCCTCTTTCGAGTCAAGGCTGCGGCTCCTGCGCTCGCTCATTTTTGACCAGGGATCATATCTCGCAAGCCCCCAGTCCATGCCTACTAGAAGGTCTCGGATTCCAGAGCAGCCACCATTCTCCTGATCGTTCGGGTTCATACCCATCTGTAGCAGGCGCTCTAAGACCTGTATGCCATGCTCTCTATAGGCAAAGCGCATAATTTCCCGTAGGGCGGGATGGTTGGGATCCATGCCGCGGTCTAGGAGCTTGCCAACTAGCTCCGTCCCCTCTTCTGAACGTGCATTTGCTACTATGTCCGTCACAACCGGGTGAGACAGATCCAACTTCAGTTGGCGCAATTCGAATACCTCGAAGTGATTATAAGGAGCGGCGAACCCGACGGCTGACAGGCCCTCATCATCGGGGTCTGCATCTTCGTAGTAGTTCTCAGTGCCAGGAGCATACGGGTCGGCACCCACCCAAAGCATTAGCGACACCCACTTGAGGTTGCCCTCCTTACAGTGGTACCTGAGCCCAATATTGGCCTGTTCCTGAAAGCTCGGAAACTGGTCTCTGTACTTCTTGAAGATCCGCAAGGCCGTGCGAATCCGGCTGCTGAACGCCGCAGCCAGGGGGTTTCCCTTCTCGACCTCAGCACCGCGATCAATGAAATATTCCATCATGTCGGGATCCCACGAGTAGAATACCGTCTCCATATCGACGTCCGTGGAATCAGCGCCGTGGTCCACGAGTAGCTTAACAATATCTAGCCGTTTCTCCTCAATCGCATGGTTCATCGGGCAGTAGCGGGATGCATTCTCGATGTCGGCACCTCCGTCCAAGAGCACAGCCACAAGGCTATGGAACCCATGGTCAATTGCGTACTGCAGTGGGGTGTGCTTTCGCCCTTTCTTCGGCTCGGGAAGAGGAGGGTTCACGGGCTTGCCCGCCGCAATCCACTCCTGTACTTCGAAGAGCTTGCCAGCCTTACACAGGTCGATGAGGGGCTTGATCTCGTCGTATGTTGATGTGCGGCTGATGGCCTGACTATGCTCCACTGCCAGGGCCTCTTTCATCACCATTTCCATCCTCTACTGGGCTTATCTTCCCGACCGTCGTCTTCATCAAGAATGGATGGAGGGCTATTCAATAGCGGATCCTGGCGGTCTGCCTGCCGGATGGCCCACTCACGCCACTCGGCGAACTCTGTCCCAGGCTCAATTTGCCCATGCTTCCGTATATGCTTCTGCGTTTCCGCTTCAATGAAAGCGCGAAGACGCTCACTGATACTCCATGCCTCGGATCTCATGAAGAGATCTTCTACACGCGCACGCTCACGCTTCGCCGTCTCGTGAATCTTGGCACGTCGGCGTTCTTTAGCTGCTTCAAGCTCTTGTTGCTTGCGGCGCTCCTCGGTTTTTCTCGCCTGCGCCTCTTCATGTTCTTTCTTCTGTGCCGCTACCTCTACTAATCCAACGACAAATCCGTTTAGTCGCTCTTCGATGCGTTGTTTCTTGCCATCTCGCCAGGTCTTACGACAACCGCGGGACCAGTCGTTATAGCCGCCACCTTCATGGATCTGGAGTGTCAACTTGCCAGAAGGCACCTGCTTCTGCGTGAATCGACTGTGCGAGAATACGTAGTGCCCTTCCAGATCCGGAGATTCCGGCTCCTCCTTGATCGTAGAGATCTGCTCCGAAATCCCAAACAGGATCTCCACCCCAAGGATCGTTGCGACCGGTCCTTGTGAGACCTCGTAGCCACGGGATTCAAGTGCCTTCAAGATTGCGTCCATGATGAGTAGTGAGCGGTGCAGGCTCTTCTTTGAGACCTGAGCGTCCAGTCCTGTGCCACCGGGATCAATCAAGCCGACGTCATCTGTGTCTGCCCGTTGCAGTACAGCATTTGCAGCGCGGACTAAACGGTGTGAGCCGCGAAGACTGTCAGCGACTTTAATCTTATGCTCTTCTTCTGCCTCGTGGCTCACCTTCATTTCTGCTTCCTTTCGCAAGTGCGGCGATGCGATTCGCATATAGGCTGGATCGCGAATCTGTATAGTGTCGCCCGAACCAGGTCTGGGTAGCGGAGTCCTCTGGGGAGCCTTCCCGTGCCGCTTCTTGGCCCAATAGCCCCGCGGCGGTCGAGGGATATCGTACTTCCTGCAGATCTTAGCCATGCCAACGTCTGACAAGCCGTACTTCCGTGCCAGCTTGACCATGGGGGTTGACCAGACCTCGTCGTATAGCTCACAACGAGTTCGCTTCACGTAGTCCATAGGCGCCTCCGTCACGATGGTAACCATCAGTGGTGGTCGTTGGCGAGGGATATCAACATCGCAACACCGTGTGGACACACGGCAGCCCGGTGCATCAGAGAGCCCGCGGACATGTGGACTGACTGCGTTGGCGGTTTCGGTAGACTGCGGCGCACAGCTGCTACCGGGTCTACAGCTCCGGTAGATCTTCGGTAGACTCTGAATTAGAGATCTGGCCGGAAGATAGAGTGGCTCACGTATACCTTAGTCCACGTGTCCGGGGTGGTTGCGCCCGGTAGACTTCCGGTAGACTGCGGCGCAAAGATGTTGCATTTCGGTGCATGACTGGTATCTTTTGGATTTGTGTAAGTGATTGATGTGACGGATAGTTGCATGACTCTGCACGATAGAGCAGGATTGGGGTTACCGAATCATAATCCACGTGTCCGGGGTTCGAGTCCCTGTGCCGCTACCATCCAAAAGCTTCAAAGCCCGCCTGAGAAGGCGGGCTTTTTCGCATTTAGGATGGCAGGCCATCAGGCCGGTGCTATGGGATCAACACCACAAAGTGGGGCACACTCGCTTTCACCTAAGCTGAGAGCTTCCGCCTCTTACGCAGCGGACGAAGTTTAGGATGCGGATAGCGTCGCCCTGGGGGCCTCGACCATTCGGATACCTCGCCGGATCACCACTCTTGGGATCGCTGCGCTGACAGCCGGCTCCGTGCACATCCATCCAACGACCGTGCATGCACCCCATGGCACGACCGAAAGCAAAGTAGACCGCTGAGCTGGCGCGGCCACCTTGGTGGGCATGGCTTGTGCTCGTCCAGAAGCTAGGATAGTCCTTCTGCCCCAGTTCGTTCTTAATGGCGCTCGTTAGGAAGATCGGATCAACGGCGGGTGTGTCTGTCACATCGGGACAGCGGGAGTAGTCCACTATGCTCTGCAGCTCCTTCGCATTCGGCAGCCGCCAATCGTCGAAGCCTGCCAGTCTGAGCTCTTCGGAATACGCCAGCGCGTCTTCCCAATTCATCCCTTTACCACTATCAGTCTTGGCCCAGGTCAGACCGGTCGCGTGATCCGTCACCGTGCCGTCGCCATTGTCCGCAAATCGGTTCTTCCCGTATGCCGTATTCCCGCGAACATAGATAACGAAGTACGTCTTCGACCTCCCATGGTGCCCCCGTCCCGTGGGGTAACCCTTGATGCGTCCGTCGGCAAAATTCACACCAAACATCGCCTGCCGGCCGTTCATCACCTTGCCGCCATACACGGAACTTGTCGCCCACTGCGAATCGATTACGCGCTCGTGCTTCGTCGGGTCACCGTAGCGAAACGCAAAGACACCGGAATCAATGAAGGGGCGCGCGCGGGACGTTCGCGTGCTGCGGGGATCGATGTCGACACCACTGAAATCCATGAGTGAGTAGAGCTCCTTGATGGACGGCAGACGCCAGTCGTCATAACCGCCGATTCGGCACGCTGTTGCTCCGGCGACGGCCTGTGCATAGGTCACCTTGTCACCTGGGCTCTGCTGCCACATCAGGCCCGTATTCAGGTCGGAGACCGTACCGTCGCCGTTCTTGCGATAGGCTGCTTTGACGCCCCGATACTGCGAGTCCTGTCCAAAGAACGGTTTGCCCGGCTTCGGCGGCCTGATCGACGACCGATTGTCGTAGCATTCGACCTGGCCCGTATCGACAACCACGTATGGCAACGAAGAGGCTTGGCTGTTGCCACCTCCTGCAAGAAGCGCCACACACACAACCGCTGCTATCGCTATGCCTTTCATTCTCTACCCTCCGACCTCCGGTCTCTGATCTCTGTCACGACGCTCTGCACAGAGCCAGAACCGCCTTAACACTATCGGGAAAGTTCCGCCGCACTTCAACCACCAGACAATCGGGGCAATACGTGTGTGTACGCGACACCGCTTCTCCCAAATGATCCGGCACCCAGGATCCCTGCTCGTGAACCCGTCCGCACACGCAACAGGCAGAAACAACGCGGGCTTGGCTTTTCTTTCGCTGTCTGATTCTCATTTCGACCTCCAGATTCTCGTCCTCTGCACTGTGTTACGCACCCAGACGTGGAATCTTGCGGTCGGAAACAAAGATCGCTATTCTTGCTGCACTTTGCAGACAACACCCCACAATACAGTGAAGCAGGACGACATCGTGCGGGATGAGCCGCAGATGACGCGGTGGTCCCTCGTCGCCCGGGCCCAGGACCTGGATGATGCAGCACGAACCACGGCACTCAACACACTGCTGGAGACGTACCTTCCTGTCCTGAAGTGGTACCTGACGCGGCATAGCGGGCTGGATGCCCACAAGCGCGAGGATCTGATCCAGGGATTTGTCGCCAAGAAGATCCTCGACCAGAGCATCCTCATGAAGGCGGATCGCTCTCGCGGTCGGTTTCGTTCATTTCTACTGGGCGCCTTCCAGAACTACATTCGTGACGAACTGCGCCGGGAGAGCGCAGCTCGCCGTGCCCCCCCCGGCGGTCACCTGCTCCCACTCGAGGAGGCCGACGGTGTCTCAGCCGATGACGCCGATATGGAACGTGAGTTGCGCCAGGCTTGGGTCCGTCATGTGGTCGCCCAGGCCACAGAAAGCATGCAGAGCGAATGCACCACGCAAAACCGTGGCGACGTCTGGGCCATCTTCGAAAGTCGACTGCTGGCCCCCATGATTGATGGCGAGAAGCCCGAATCCTACGATGTACTGGTTGCGCGCCTGGGACTACAGTCTCCCAGCCAGGCGTCGAACCTCCTGGTGACCGCCAAACGGATGTTTGCGCGACATCTCCACAGTGTCGTGGCCGAGACGGTTGCCAGTCCTGACCAAGTTGAGGAGGAACTCCAGGAATTAAAAATGTGCCTTTAGCATGCAAGATCTGAAAAGAAGGTACGTAGCACTATTTGAAGCGTGAAAAACTGATCGCCTGTAGCTGGATTCGTGAGAATTCAGACTCGCACGTAGCTGGATTCGTGAGAATTCAGCCAGCACAGATAGCAGCAGACGGCAACGAACATTATGGATGAAGAAATCAAAAGCGTTCTGGACGTCCCCGTGGACAACATGCGTGGTTTTCTGGAGGAAGCCGAGCATGAGGACGAAGCGTCGTGGTCTGAGGATGATCTGAAGGCCATCTTCGGTCACCAGTGGTCCACGCCACTGTCCGTCGACCTCGGCGGACTGGATGCAGCCCTCGCGGAAAGGGTGAAGACGCTCGCTACGGCCCAGGGCCTACTGCTGCGCAGCTTCGGAGATCTACTTCGGCACCCCAACCCTCCCCTGAAACTGCTGGAACTGAGCAAGGAGTTCGCCAAGCGTAGTCTCTACAGCCCCTGCCCTGCTATTCCACACGATGTCGCCCGTGCGCTCTACTTTACGAGCATTGCTGCTGCACTCAGCCACTGCGGGCAGCGCATCACGACGCTCGATGATGATGACGTTGCCGCCGGCATCAACTGGGCACTCTCATGCGACTGGGTTACCGATGATGCCCGCACGGTTCTGTTGGCCGGCCTGGCGGCCATCGAAGGAACGATCACGCCGGAGGATGACAATGCCTGACGACTATGACCTGCCGGCACCTTCGATCCTGGCATCTGATGAAGCTGAGCTCCTGCAACACGGTAGCGTGCGCCCCCCCACTCAGCTCGGATCCTGCGGCCGCGTGGGAAAATTCGAGATCATCAAGCCAATCGGCCAGGGCGGGATGGGAAATGTCTACGCGGCCACTGAGCCAGTCACGGGAACTACCGTGGCCATCAAGATATTGAAGGGCGAGTTCCTCGACGACCCACGCATTGGCGAGATTTTCCTACGTGAAGCCCGTCACATGTACCAATTGTCGCATCCCTGTATTCTGAAGGTCCTGGAAGTATCCAGTGCTGACGAGGGGCCCTTCTTCGTGATGCCGCTGGTAGCGGGAGGAAGCCTGGCAAAGCAAATCAACGAAGTCGGCATTCTCGATTACTGGGATACACTGAAGATCAGCACACAGGTCGCCGAAGGTCTTGCTCACGCACACGGCAAGGGCCTGATCCACAGAGACCTCAAGCCGGCGAATGTGCTTCTCGATGACGATGGCCGCGCCTTGATCACGGATTTCGGACTGGTCCGCTCCTATCTAGGAGACTCGATGGTGAATGCGGAGCGATCCGCCCCTGAAGGCACGCCAGCCTACATGTCACCCAGTGTTGCCGCCGGTCAGGCCGAGGACACACGCTGTGACATATATGCGTTTGGTGCCATGCTCTACGAGATGCTGGCCGGCCATGCCCCTTACCTGGGGCGGGACGCCGCCAGCGTCATGCAGGCTGTACTCAATGGTCCACCGGAACCCATCTCATCGATCAACCCGAAGGCGCCCAAGGGGCTTGCCGCCATTACCGGCTGGTGCATGGCACGCGAACTGCGCGATCGCTACGCCAGTATGGACGACGTACTCAATGATCTGAATCGCGTGGCTGCAGGCAAAGCGCCTCGCGGGCCCCACGGCGCTGGAATCTCCGGAACATGGCCGGGCCGTCTCATGCTCGCAGCCGCGGCCCTCGTGTTTCTGCTCGGTGCAAGCTACGGCATCTGGTCGCTCATCAAGCCTACGCCACCACCTCTCCCCGGCACACCCCACGGAACACATCCGCCACCAGCCCACGTACCACCGCACGCAGCGACCCCACCGCCGCACCCCGCGCCTCCTGCTCAACGTCCCGCGCCCCCCGCACCACCGGCGGATGCCCCACAGCGCGTCATCCCAACAGTGTCAGAGGAGGAAGAGAGCCCCAGGGCATTCTACCTGGCCATTACGGAGTGTCGACGTATGCTGGCGGTTAACCCCAAAGACACGCCGGTGCACGAAGCCATGATCAAGCTGCTGATCCAGGCTGGGCACCTTGAACCCGCCCGTTCCGAACTCAATCACTGGCTAAGGGCCGAGCCTGACAACGAAACGGCCATCAAGCTCAAGGATGTCCTCGATGCCGCCGAAGAGGAATCCGGCGAAAAGCCACCGCCACCACGACGCGGCCCGGGGATGCGGCCGGGTGGCCCGGGCGGTCGCGGGCAGGAAGGCCCGCCGCCCATGCGCCGAAGCCGGGGAGGCAGGTTCCGCGGTGAAGAGAACGAGCCCCCTCTGTAAACTACGGCGCATCACAGAAATCAGGGAATTGACTCCACGAAGAATGGCGGTTTACGACGCTTCTCGCTCCCTATCCCGTCGATCCTGCTAATCCTGGTCTAATCTCTTCCCCTTTTCGCGTTCGTTCGCGTCCTTTCGCGGTTGAAAATCCCCTACAGCGCAAAACGCAACCACAAGCAGACCGTTGACCGAAATGTGATCTCCCCCTACTCTCTCGGGCATGGAATCCGGCACAACCATTGCGATCGTCTTCGTCATCTACATCACAGCCATGCTCGGTATCGGCTTAGTCGGCATGCGGCGGACCAAGACTCTCGCCGACTACCTGCTGGCCGGCCGCAACCTGGGACCTTTTGTTGCCGCACTCAGTGCATGCGCATCGGATATGAGTGGATGGCTGCTGATGGGCTTGCCGGGAGCCATCTTTGCCGCCGGTCTTGGCCAGGTTTGGATCGGGATCGGCCTGCTGGCCGGTAGCTACCTGAACTGGCTCCTGGTCGCGAAACCGCTGCGCCACGAAAGCGCGCGCCTGGAGGCCTTGACGATCTCTGACTACTTCGAAAAGCGCTTCAACGCACACCCCGGCGGACTTCGTCTGGTCACGGCGGTGGTAATCCTTGTCTTTTTTCTGATCTACACCTCGGCTGGTCTCGTCGCCGGCGGCAAGTTATTTGAAGCGGTGTTTGGCATGGACTACCGCCTGGCGGTTCTCATCGGCGCACTCGTCATTGTGGTCTATGCCTCGCTTGGCGGTTTCATGGCCGTCTGCTGGACTGACGCGATCCAGGGCGTTCTCATGATCGTAGCCCTGATGGCCGCGCCCTGGCTGGCGATTCGTGCTGCCGGAGGACTCAGCAGTTGGCTGCCACTTGTACGCGGAGCTTCGCCGACAGCCCTGAACTGGTTTGGTGGCAGCGAGAGTAGAATTGGGGCGCTTGAGCTCGTCAGTACGCTTGGCTGGGGACTCGGGTACTTCGGAATGCCCCATATCATTATCCGCTTCATGGCCATCAAGTCGGAATCGCACATCAAATACGCCCGTCGCATTGCGCTGGGCTGGACCGCGTTCTCACTGGTGGCAGCCGTAGCTGTGGGTCTCTGCGGATTGGCACGCTTCGGTGCGGGTGGCCTCGAAGACGGCGAGAAGGTCTTCATTTACCTTATCCAGGCGCTATTCCATCCCATCCCCGCGGGCATCTGCCTTGCCGCCATTCTCGCGGCCATTATGAGCACGGCCGACTCCCAGCTCCTGGTCTGCACCTCCGTCATCACCGAGGATATTTACCGCACATTCTTCAAACGCGACGCGGAGGAAGCCGAGCTAATCCGCATCGGCCGGCTTTCCGTTATTGCGATTGCGGCGATCGCCTGTGTCATCGGGCTGGATCCGAAGACCCGCGTGATGGGACTTGTGTCGTACGCCTGGGCGGGATTCGGCGCAGCCTTCGGACCGGCTATGCTGCTGAGCCTCTATTGGAAGCGTATGACCGCGAATGCAGCCCTACTCGGCATTCTCGGTGGCGGCCTGACCGTCGTGCTCTGGAAACATGCGAGTGGCGGCATCTTCGACCTCTACGAGATTTTCCCCGGCTTCCTATTCTCAACCGCCATCATCGTCGTCACGACACTACTCGCCACGCCAAAGGAATCCGCCTAGCCACTTACTAGACCTTCCGGAATCTCCGGGGTGTTTCTTGGACTCGATCCTGCCCCCCCACATCTGGGCGCAATTGTAGGGCGGTTCAAACCATATCATGGCCGTTTCGCAAGCTCCCTTCGGGAAGCTCGCCCTACAACAGACCTTGTAGGACAGGCTTCCCCGGTATTCCGGGGAGCCTGTGTATGTGGCTACGGGTTCACTTAAACCATACTAGCTCACATCCAGGCGTGAGCGTATGGCGCTGTACATCGTGGCGAGACTCTCTCTATCTTGCTGCTTCTTCAGAACAGAGACGCCACGTCTGTAGATCTCGTTTGCCCGATCGGGATCTTTCAGGTCCATGACCGCAATATCGATCATCTCGATATAGGGCTGCACTTCCGTTGGGTAGTCCGCCGCAATCTGCTCGAAACCGGACATAGCCTCTTCATAGAGGCCGCTTTTGCGTTTGGATTGCGGAATGCTGTACATGGGGACAGGGCGGGACAACCGCTTTCCCGGGTAGAAGAGACTGCCGACCGGTTCCGCGAGCAAGCGCGCTATGGGAAATGCAAGAATGATGGCGCCGGTAATAATGATTGCACACCCGAACAGGCCGATGGCGTAACCCGCCGCTGGTGACCCGGCCCCCGCCGCACGACCAAGCACAACCAACCCCACCAGGAGAACCGATCCGGCAACCCCGACTCGTACCAGCAGGCTAATCAAAATCTCGCGGTAGTTGTTGATCGTCTTCTCCTATACGCAGTGCCCGCAAGATAACTCACCCTTCCCCAATACGCAATCGTGGCCACGGGCTATCAACGGCGATTGTATTCCTGGTCTGAAAGTTGATCTTGTTTCATAGCGGTCAGTCCAGCATGGCGCAAAAGCGGTGTCGCCGTCCTGCACTCGCAAGCTCGCTTCGGACTCTGCCACCGCACTCCAAATCAACAGCAGTCCTTTCTTGATCCCCAATTTGGAGTGCGGTGGCAGAGGGACTTCCCAGGCCCGGCGACACCGCTTTTCCCTGACCCGCAGATTCAGCCTTTTGTAAAGTGATCCAAGTTTCCACGGTGTAGCAACCAATAGCCCTCGACATAAGGAGTTGAGTCCATGTTTACCAATCTGGGCGGTTTTACGCAGGGCAACTACGAATCTCTAAGGCGATCTGTGGCGTTGCCCGTGGTTCTCCTGTGCGCGTCTGCTATCACTGCGCTTGGCGTAGACAACCAGATCCTGAGCGTGTCCCCCAATTCGGCCGAGGCCGGCACGTCTAACTTGACCGTTTCCTTCACGCTCGACAGCGATCTGCCACCGCCGCCGCCGGCGGGAATAATGCCCACCAGCGTCACAATTGGCTCCATCAGCGGAACATCAGTCACACACACAAACCAGTATATCGTAACCGCCGTTTTCGATATTCCCGCGGGCGAAGCAGACGGAGCGAAGGACTGCACGGTAACCTTTACGCCGGGAGGGAATACGGTCAACTTCATCAGCTCTGGCGGGTTCACAGTAGGAACGGGTTCTCCCAATGAAGGCGGATCTTCATCTAACGGCGCGCCGGCGGCGGGATACAATCTCTTCGGGGGGATCAACGAGACCAGCACCTACCTGATGGATAACGACGAGAACATCATCAAGACCTGGTCCAGCAGCTACACGCCCGGCAATTCGGTCTACCTGCTTGAGGACGGCACGCTGATGCGCACCGCCAATACCGGCAGCTCGGTATTCGTCTCGGGCGGCCAGGGAGGACGCGTGGAGCAGTTCGATTGGGACGGCAACCTGATCTGGGCGTTCGACTACGACACCGCCTCGTATCGCTCCCACCACGACATCGAGGTGCTGCCCAACGGCAATGTCCTGATGATTGCCTGGGAGATGAAGAGTGAAGCCGAAGCCCTGGCCGCCGGCCGTAAGCCAAGCCTGTTGAACCAGAGCGAGCTGTGGCCGGATACGGTCATCGAGGTCGCCCCCACCGGATCCTACGGCGGCGATATCGTCTGGGAATGGTGCTCGTGGGATCACCTGGTCCAAGACTACGATGCCGGAAAACCCAACTATGACACCGTGTCCAATCGTGCCGAACGGATCGACCTGAACTACGCCTCCAACGGCAACGCCGATTGGCACCACATCAACGCCATCGACTACAACGAAGATCTCGATCAGATCGTCTTGAGCGTCCGCAACTTCAGCGAAATCTGGGTCATCGACCATGACACCACCACCGCCGAGGCTGCCGGCCCAGCCGGTGACCTGCTCTATCGCTGGGGCAACCCCGAGGCCTACAACGCGGGCGATGCGTCCGATCAGCAGCTCTTCGTCCAGCATGATGCGAAGTGGATCGAGGAAGGTCTGGAAGGCGAAGACAACATCCTGATCTTCAACAACGGGCAGGGCCGCCTCGACGGCAACTACTCCTCGGTTGTCGAGCTTGAGCCCCCCATTGCTGGTGACGGCACCTATACAAATGGCCTACCGGCAGCACCTGTCTGGGTCTATACCAATGCGACCCCAACCAACTTCTATTCCTCGAACATCTCCGGTGCCCAGCGCCTTCCCAACGGCAACACGCTGATCTGCGAAGGGGCGGAACAGTATGCGTTTGAAGTCACACCCGACGGTGACCTGGTATGGGACTTCCCGTATACCACCAAGATGTTCCGATTCGAACGCTACGCGCCCGACTTCCTCGCGTTCATTGGTACCGAGCTGGCATTGTCGGCACGGGCATACCCTATTGTCGATACCGCGCAAGACGGTTTCTATGACAACAGCGCTGACATCTCCGAGCCCGGCACGAATGACGCCTTCTATGGCCAGGACGCCTGCTACGATGGCAACCAGCCGGCCTATCTTGTCAGCCCGGATGGCCTGACGGTCTATGACTACAACACCGGTCTGACCTGGACGCGGTCGCACGACTGGAGCGGCGATGGCGATCTTGACTCCGACGACAAGATGCTGCAAAGCGCCGCCGTCACGTATGCTACCACACTCAATGCTGCAGGTTACGGAGGTCACTCGGACTGGCGGCTGCCGAGCATCAAGGAGCTGTACTCGCTGATGGATTTTCGAGGCACCGACCCCAACGTGGCGGCAACGGACAGTTCCGGGCTGACGCCCTTCATCGACGATACCGTCTTCGAGATCGGATATGGTGATCTCGATGCGGGGGATCGGCTAATCGACTCTCAGTTCGCGACAACGACGATCTATGTCGACACCGTGATGAATGGCTCTGAAGCCATGTTCGGTCTCAATCTCGTGGATGGCCGCATCAAGGGATATCCGACCCAGAACAAAACCTATTATGCCTACTACTGCCGCGGCAACACCAGCTACGGAGTCAATGACTTCGACAACAACGGTGATGGCACCGTGTCCGACGACGCCACCGGCCTGATGTGGGCACAAGCCGATAGCATTGTCGGCATGGACTGGTCCAACGCGCTGGTCTATGCAGAAGCATCCACACTGGCGGGACACACCGACTGGCGCCTGCCTAACACAAAGGAGCTGCAGAGCCTCCTGGACTACACCCGCTCGCCGGGGACCACCTCTTCGGCTGCCATTGATCCTGTCTTCTCCTGTACCCAGATCACCAACATGGCGGGAGATGCGGACTACCCCTGGTACTGGACCGGAACCACGCACCTCAAGTACACGGGTGTCGACGACCAAGGCTCCTACGTCTGCTTCGGGCGCGGGATGGGCACCATGGACGGGACCACCATCATCGATGTCCATGGAGCAGGCTGCCAGCGCAGTGATCCTAAAGCCGGCGATCCCGGCGACTACCCCTCCTCCGGCCACGGCCCGCAGGGCGACGTCCGCCGCGTCTTCAATCACGTCCGTATCGTCCGCGACCTTGCCCCCATTGCCGACTTCGATGGCGACGGTCTCACGGACATCGATGAAAGGGGCGTCTACGCCTCCAGCCCCTACGACCCGGACACGGACGGCGACGGCGCAGACGATGGCGACGAAGTCACCGCCGGCATGGACCCCACTGACGCCGGCTCCCTCTTCGCCCTATCCAGCGTCTCCACAACCGGGTCACAGGTCGTGATCCAGTGGCACAGCGCCTCCAACCGCACCTACTCCGTCTGGGGCTGCTCCAACCTGGTTTCGAATGTGTGGTCCTTCATCGAAGGCGGCATCACCAGCACCCCGCCGGTCAACGCCTACACCACGACACCAACAAGCGCAACGCCATACTTCTACCGCATAGAAATAACCGAGAACCGGTAGACACAGTCGCCATTTCACCGTAATTCTGGACGAACATTCTCCGGTAACCGCCGGGATCACGGCAATAGAGGGATAGAGACACTTGAGGCACTTGACAACGCCTTCTTCGGGGCAGTGAGACGCTTTGAGCGGCAAGCCACCCAATGGCGAAACGAACGCGTGTAACGTCAATTCAGGAAGACAGCAACTCCTGGACATCGTGCCAGCTAAGCGTGGTGCCCGGATCGCCCTCCTTTTCGAGGGCGGCATCAATGACGCTCTTCTTCTGCTGCTGCATTTGCAGGACCTTCTCTTCGATGGTGCCTTTCGTGATGAGCTTGACGCTGTAGACGGTGTTCTTCTGTCCAATGCGGTGGGCACGGTCAGTGGCCTGATCCTCAACGGCAGGATTCCACCAGGGATCGAAATGAATCACCATGTCGGCACCGGTCAGGTTCAATCCGCTTCCGCCGGCTTTCAGGCTGATCAAGAAAAGCGGGATTGAGCGATCGGAGTTGAACCTGTGCACCCGCTCCTGCCGATCGCGAGTCGAACCATCGAGATAGCAGTATGCCAGCTGTCGCGCTTCGAGCTCACTGCGGATGATCGCCAACATGGTGGTAAACTGACTGAATATCAGGATTCTATGTCCAGCATCGAGAGCTTCATCGACCAGTTCAAATAGAAGTTCCATCTTGGCAGAGGGAAACTCGCTCTCCAGCCCCGGCAGTTTCAGCAGGTCGAGATGACAACAAGCTTGGCGGAGCTGCAACAAGAGTTTGAGCACGTGCATGCGCGACTTATTGAAGCCCTGCGAATCAACCAGATGGGTGATTTCCTTCTTGGCCGACTCTATTAACTGTTTGTAGACCTTGGCCTGATCCCCGCTGAGTGAGCAGTGGGCAACGCGCTGGATCTTCTCGGGAAGATCCCTGGCTACCTCTTTCTTAAGCCGACGCAACAGGAAAGGATGCAGTTTGCGGCGCAAGCGACTCTGCGCCACCTCGGAATCCGGCCCACCATGCTGAATGGGCAATTCATAGCTATCGCGGAACGTTCTGTGGGTCCCGAGATATCCGGGCATGAGGAAATCCATGATCGACCAGATATCTGCCACGCTATTCTCAATGGGAGTGCCAGTCAGCACCAGCTTGTGGTGCGCCTCGATCTTTTTGACAGCAGTCGCATTCTGCGTCGTGCGGTTCTTAATGTGCTGGGCTTCGTCGAGGATGACGACGGAAAAGACGTGCTGTAGATATTCGTCCAAATCCCGGCGAATCAGCGCATAGGAGGTAATCACGAGATCGCTCTTGGCCACCTGATCCCAGTTCTTGTGCCGACCGGATCCGTGCATTCGGAGTACGCGCTGCCCCGGGGTAAACCTCTCGGTTTCCTCCGACCAGTTATCCACAAGACTGGTGGGGCACACAACGAGAGCAGGAGCATGCTGAGCCCCTTCCCTATCGCGTTGGAGCTGCACCCAGGCAAGCGCCTGCAAGGTTTTTCCCAACCCCATTTCGTCGGCCAGGATCCCGCAGAATCCGCTGCGTTCAAGAAAGCTGAGCCAGTAGACACCGTCTTTCTGGTAGGCACGTAGCGTATTCTCCAGCGCGTCCCCGAGCGGAACAGGTTCCACTTTTGCGTCGCGGTTCTGGACCTCGGCTTTCGTCATCCATTCCGGAGACGTCTTCACGTCCACTCCGGAGAGCGAGAGCAGGGATGATTGCACATAGCCGGCGTGGATATCGTTTATCTTCACCGTTCCGGCTGTTGAATCCGAACCCGCGGAACAGTCGTTGAAAACAGCATGCGCCGTTTCAATGGCATCGATATCCAGCAGGATGGTACGTCCGCTCGTTTCAATAAAGGATTCACCCATCTCAATGGCCTGCTGGATATCGACAGGGTCGAGGCTGGATCCTTCCGCGGTGTTATAATCGTAGCCCACTTCGAAGAAACCCGGTGACGCAGAAGTACTAATGCTTATGGCTGGAACGATCGTCTCAACGTTGTCCATGAACGCGGCAACCGTGCCCGTGAGCTCAACACGCCACCCGATGCGCTGCAACTTGGTCATCCCGACGCCGAGGAAGTTCAGAATGTCGCGGTTCTTGCGGAGCGGAATCAGCAGATCCCCTTGGCTTCCGTGGAAACCAAGCTCATTGACCCGCCTGAGCGCATGCTGCTCTGCGTCTGGATTGCGCACCTCAAAATTCAGAAGGCCGTCTTCAGCGGGAATAGTGAAGCGCCCGAGTGCTTCCGCGCGTCCTGCAACGAGCTGCACAATGCCGTATTCTGCATGAAGCGTTGCCGAGAGGGATGCCGGTGTCCCTTCGACTTCCAGACGGAACCTGGGGGGGGCCGGTCGGAGGGAAAGCATGTCAGGGGTAACATTAGTGTCTACCTCAACCAATCTTCTCAGCATGGGGAATTCGTTCTTCATGAACGACGGAATGGAGGCCCGCGGAATACGGACTGCACCATCATAGATCTTACGCAAGACGCCCGGCAGCACGGTTTCAAGTTTCGAAAAGACCCCATCCTGCAGAATCCAACCGTGCCCGCCACTAACGACGCAAGTAAAGTTATCGGAACCCTCAGCACGCAGTCTCAGCACCAGCTCGCCGGTCTCTTCATCCAGGCCCATATGGACGGATGGCGCGGTAAGGCTGTCATCGACAAGGAGGTAACCGTCGCTTCCGCCTTCGTAGATTGGCTTCTCCCCGCACAGTTCCAGGATGCTGACAAAAACGAACAGAGAGGCCGTGAACCTGGCTTTGGCCGGGCCTTCGCAGATATCTTCAATCAAAGAAAGCAACTTTTCGTCGATCGAGTCGATCGCAAGTGGCTGAGCCTTGGGGACTTCGTTTAGCGGAACCGTCTTGCCATCAAGTTCAATAGCACAGCGCATGGAAACTGCTCTATTGGAAAGCTCGTCGCGCCAACTGTGTTTGAGAATCAGGCGAAGCACCGCAGGGGTACCGTTGGGGTCACGGGTATGGTACGCCGATGCGTCAAAAGCCGCCAATCGGGCAGCGCGGCGGTGCGTCTGAGCCATTGCGTCTTCCTGATACGGATCGCTATAAAGCCGCACGGCTTCCAAGCCCAATGCAACAAGATGGGGGCAGACTCTTCCTGCTTCTCTGCTTTCTCGGCAGGGACAGAGGTTCTCAACAAGACCGTTCTTGAGCACCTTAAACTTGCACCGCATGCCCTGAACGCCGATCGACAGCGTTCCCGCTACGAAAGGCGGATCGTACGCCGCGGTTTCAACCCTACCCTTTTCGAATAGGTCCGAGCCCTCCCTAAAGGCCCTATATCCAGCCCAGTCCTTCAACGTCTTCCGCGTAAACGTGACGTGTGTGTTTGTTTGGCTATTCACTGAAGTGTGTCGTTGAGGTCGAAACGATGATGAGTTGACGATTCCTGCCGGGGCACAAACAAGGAGCAGAAACCTAAATGCGAGTCAGTACCTGCTACCATACACGGGGCATTCAGGCGTTCAAACTGAAAAGACCAGCGCGTGGGCTCAGCAGAGGAGCATGCAGAGAGCGTCTATACTGGCCGTAGCGCTGCGGGGACTGGTACCACGCCGAGTCGTCCTGCTCGATGTTGCCATCCATTAACCCACGCAGAATCTCAAATAGGGCTGACAGGATCATGCGAGGCGGCTCCTCAAGGGACACCGCGAATGGCGTTCGCATAGCGAAACGCAACCCCTCATACTCCGAGCGGTACCTTAGACCGCTCTTTGCGATGAAGCCCGACGAACTCACCCACTATCGCGATCTCCTCGGCGACATCAAAAAGCCGAGTGCGCCAAGCCCAACACCGCGCCGCGCTTTCCGCCAACGCAGAAATGCTCCGGCTCTACTGGAATATTGGTCATATGATCACGGCCCGACAGCAGCGGGAGGGCTGGGGCGCAGGAGTGATCCCCCCTCTCGCCGTGGCCCTGAAGAATGAATTGCCGGAGGAGAAAGGGCTCTCGGCAAGAAGCCTCAAACTCATGGTGCAGTTCCGTGCTGCTATCCCACGCTCTTCTTGATTACGCAACCGCCAGTTGCGCAATTGCCCGACTCTCGCACTCCTGAAAATGGGCCACGACCCGTTGCCCAATTAAGCTCGGCCCACAACGTCGCTCTCATCCGGAAGCTCAAACACCTGCCCTCCAGTAGAGGCCGATTCACTCCGGATTAGGCGGCCGATATCTCCCAGAACAGGTAGATGGACCCATACTGCCCCACGCGCAGATTAGATGGGTGCAAATAAAAAACGCGCCCTTGATGTACATCGTCCTTACGGATGAGCGGTACGGCGCGTGTGTTAATGGTTTTGTATGACATCCCTTGACCAAATGCAAGCAGAGTTTCTGCTGCTTATGCTGTATAAACGAACCGTATTTACCCTCGCAGTCGGCATGTTGTGTAACTTTGGTTTAGACAGCATAGTCCGGTCTACCCCGAAAGCAAGAAGATCATTCACATCTTGCAGTAGCGCGAGCTCCCTCTATTAGACTCTACCATGCGTTCGTCGGTTCAGCTGCGGGCAGTGCGTAGTCGCGAGACATCTTGTCAGGATTCGGCGGATCGTCTAGCATCGTGCCATGACAAGAGTGGTCAATCGGCTTCTTCGCTTATCGCTGTTTCCCCTGGTATTCCAGTTACTAACGCTTGCCTTCTTTATCCTGCTGATCGTTCTGGGGATTTTTGCCAACACCGACGATATGGCATTCGCGAAAGTGTTGCGCAACACGAATCTGGCTAATCTGCTGGTCTGGTCGTACTGGTGGCCACTACTCGTCATTTCCGCGATCGTCCTCGGGCGCGTCTGGTGCGCCGTCTGCCCGATGGAATTGATGACTTCACTTGCTGCCCGGGTTGGTCTGAAACGCACCCCGCCACGGTTCCTGCGTTCGGGGTGGGGAATCACTTTGTTCTATGTTCTCGTCCTCTTCGTCGGCATCCAGACACTTGCCATTCACCGCGTTCCGTTTCGCATGGCAATCTACATGCTGATCCTGTTCCTGACAGCAACAGCAACCGGCCTGCTATTCTCGCGCAACACGTTCTGCGCCCACGTCTGCCCAGTAGGCTATCTCTTGGGGCTATACGCTCGCCTGGCCCCATTTCGATGGGGCGTTCAGCATTCATCCCTGTGCGTCGAATGCAGCGACAAGTCGTGCATCGCGCCGAAGAATGCATACGCATTTCTGGGGCGGAGTTGCGGTGTTGGACTGCATCCCGCCAAACCGATGGATAACGCGCAATGCCTCCTGTGCGGGCAGTGCCTGAAGGCGTGCGACCGAAACAACCCCGGCTTGGACAAACGACCTAACCCCGGCTGGTTTTCTCGACCGTGGTTCAGCGATCTACTGGCGCTCAAACCACTTAGTGCCGCACAGGCTGCTTTCGTTGTCGTCGTCTCCGGTTTCGTGGTTTATGAACTGTATACGGAGTGGCACGTGACAAAAGGGCTGCTTTTGTGGTTGCCTACGCACGTTGGACAAATTCTGGCCATTCGCGGGACGTGGGCCCACGGCTTGATCAAGTCGCTCACGCTCTTCGTTGCGTTGCCGGCTGCATTCTGGCTACTCCCCTATGGCGCAGTTCGCCTGGTTCGCGGGCACCTGCCGTTGAATGACTACTTGCTCCGGTTCGGGATCGCGTTCATTCCCATCATGGCCGCCGCCCATGCGATCAAGTCGCTGCTCAAGATCTCCTCTCGCATCCCCTATTGGGAGCATGTGGTGGCCGACCCCATTGGTATCACCGCTGCCCGCAGCATCATTGACGGGACTGCGGCACTTGCGGCAAACCCGGGGTGGCTTGATGCCGTCCTGACATGGGTTTCTCTCCCTCTTATGGGATGCGCCGTCATCCTCAGCGCCTATGTCATGCGCCGACTCATCCTCGCGCACCTGCCGCACTCCGGATGGCGCAGCCTGCCACTCTATGTCATCCCGGCCCTCTATGGCGGCGGCTTCCTCGCCATGCTGATCGCGTGGCGGCTCGCATAATAATGCGAGCGAACAGGGCCACGTCTTCACAATTCACACACGAGCAGAATGCAGGATTGATTCGCAAGTTGAGAACGCGAGCATGCAGCGTGAAAAGTGAAGCCGTTCTCGACGAAGTACGTCATGTGGTCAGGCGGTTCCGTGGGGAATCCATTGTCGGCTAACCACGTGTTGAGTCCCTTCAGGGCAAGCGGGCCGACGCCACGCACCGGTTGAATGTCGTAGGGGCCTACCTCGACACGCTTTCCCAGTTCGATGCCCATGGGTATCGCGCTGTCCGTCAGGGCAGCGCAGCCCACCGACCTTGATTTTGACCGCGGCGCGGCCAGCCGTTGGGCCAGGTCGAACATATCCTCGAAGAGCTTGGCATCCGCCAGTGCGTAGGCGTCGGGTTCTACCGGGGTGGTGATGACCCAGGCAAACTGGTTGGGCATCGTAGCGCCCTTGATGCGGTAGTTGATGCGCAGGACCAGTTCTTCGCGACCCTCGTCATGAATCAACACGGCCTCCTGTGCCTCCTGGCCGATTGAACCTTTGTACGTTGCGGGCACCATGCAGCAAGCCAGCGCGGCTCCCGCAATGCCCAGACTCATCATCCATGTCACCATAGTCCGTTTTTGCACGTCTGTTCTCCTGTGTTGGCGGCCCACTACTCCAGTATTCCCGACTGCCATCATTCTTGCAAGTGATGCCTGAATCTGCATAGGGTAATCCCATGCAGAATCACGCTCTTACTGCTGCCGTCTTCTGTGCCTTCATTCCTTTCGCTGCCGATGTGTCGTCTGCCGAACTCTCGCTTCCTGTCGTGAAGGACAACTCCATCATCATGGTGAGGAACGAGTACCATCTGAACCATGGCCGCCAGGGGCAGATACGCGTCAAGGGCAACCAGCACATTGTTGCCCTGGCATTCGATACGCGTGCTCTGCAAGGTCGCCGTGTCGAATCTGCCGAGCTGGTCTGCCACAAGGGTGCGGCGGCTATTCGCGGTCTGACCATTTCGACCCTCCAGGCCGACTGGGATGAACACAAGTCGACATCTCTGACGTCCGGGACGCAGACGGAGGCGGGATGGGGGTGGCCCGGCGCGACATTTCCCAGCATCTGCGGCGGCAACAGCTTCTCCCTGCACTGCCAGTCGCCATCCATCGTCCGCGATGGCGTCTACCGCTGGAGCGTGGATCCGGATCTGATCCACGCTTGCGCCATTGGCGCCGCCCATGGGCTCGCATTGCATGAGGTTGACGCCGACTACAGGCGCAACCCGACAATCTTTTCGCGCGAGCAGGGAGCAAAGAAGCCGCGTGTGGTTGTCCGACTTGGCGGCACGGAGCCACCCCCCGGAATGCCAACGGGTCTGCGCGTTTACGATGCGGGAGTTCATGATGGCCTGCGATTGGAACTCACCGCACCGCAGCAGGGGTTTGCCTACGATGTGACGGTTGGCAAACACCGGCTGCCACGCTGGAATACTCCTTTTGTACGGCCTGGGAAACGGCAGGTGATTCCGCTTCGTGATGTGCCGCTTACGCCGGGTGGTTCCGTGGAGGTCTCGGTTGTCGTACTCAACCGTATTGGTGGCCGCTCGACTCCCGTGCGACTTCGAGGGCGCATCCCGGAGCCGCGTCGTATTGCCGTCGCCGATGTGCCGCCGCTCCGATCTGCGGGGCCGCCACCCGATGGTCTCGCGGTGATCCCGCTGTTGGATCGCTATACGCGAGATGGGGCGCCCGTCGGGAAACTGCCCACGGACTACCGGCAGCGCAATGCGGTCTTCGATGGAAAACGCATCACGCTCGCCGCCGCCCGGGGAGAGGTGGTTGGCTTCCAGGCGCTTGTTGCCGGAGACGGTAAGGTTGGCGTGTCCTGCGCACTGCCCGGGTTGCGGACAGATATATTTCGAGCCCTGTACGTCGATACTCCGGCGGGGCGCGTACCGGATCCCCTGGTGCGCTGTGCAGAGGCCGATCTGTCGCCGTCCGAGCTGACGCCCGTTTGTGTTGATGTCTATGTGCCGTTCGAGTTCAAGGGGCATGTTGTATCGGGTAGCTTCTCCTTGTCGGATGGCCGCCACTTGCCCATCCAGCTACGCGTGCGTGACTTCTCTCTTCCTCGCAAAGCCAGCTTCCTGTGCGAGATGAACAGCTACGGCCTGCCGAATCGCGTCAGCGAGTTCTACCGGCTGCAGCAGGTCGCCTATGATCATCGCGTGCATGCCAATATCCTGCACTACTCGCACCGCACGGCCGCCCCCGGGGCTCGAAAGTGCAACATGGACATGCTCATGTCGTCGGGTCGTCGGATGGACGAACGCCGTTACAACGACATCAAGCAGGGCGCGACCACGACATACTGGAAGGACTTTGTCGACGTGTTCGATCCCTACCTGTCTGGTCGCTGCTTCGCTGACGGGCACCGTGGCCCCATTCCTGCACCTGGGTTCTACCTGACGTTTCATGAAAGCTGGCCGCTGAGTGTTCGTGCCTATTTCGATGGCAATCCGGATGCGTACCTGGCATTCAGAGCGCAACCATCCTATGCCCGTACGTTCACCAGCATGCTGAGTGATTTTGCCTCGCTCGCGCGTGAGCGAGGCTGGAGAGAGACCGGTTTCCAGGTATACCTCAACAACAAGGGGTCGATGAACGACCTCACGAAGAATCCATGGGTACTGGATGAGCCGACCGCATACTGGGACTATCGTGCGCTCGCCTTCTATGATGATCTCGTGCGGCGGGGACGCGGTGACGCGACCAATATCCGCTACAGGATTGACATTTCCCGCCCGCAGTTCGCGCGCGGAGAGTTGGACGGGAAGACGGATCTATGGGTCTGTGCAACCGGTGCATTCCGCAAGTACCGTCGCCTTGTTAATGACCGCTGCGAGCGTACGGGAGAGGATCTGTGGCTTTATGGCACAACCAGCCAGCCGCACGAATCCAGCCGCGCCACGGCGGCGTGGGTGCTCGAGGCCTACCGGGATGGCGCGACTGGTGTCGTGCCCTGGCAGACGGTAAACAGGGATGGCAAGGCCCTGGTGAAGGGAGATCAGCTTGGCCTGTTCATCTTTGCCCCGGGCGGCAACGATGACGACCGACAGATCTATCACTCCCTGCGTCTCAAAGCGTATCGCCGCGCCCAGCAGGACATCGAGTACCTGGAACTGCTCCGGCGCAAGCTCAGCCTGACACCGGAAGCAGTCGCGCGATTCATCGACCGGTACGTAGGCATCGACGGTGAGCAATCCGCCGCCTATGCCGAAGATGCCGGCACATCACAGTATGGTCCATTGGATCCGGAGCCCTTCCGTCGCCTGCGTGAAGCCTCTGCAGAGCTGCTGAAGCGCTGATGCCTGGTGATCCCGTGGCACATGCCTCTGGCTTGGAAATTGGATATTCCTTGTTGGCTGTTGGATATTGGAAATGCCGCAGACCCGTAACGGAACAGCGCGAACTAGTCCCTGTTCTCCCCTGTGAAGGTGTGATCCTGCGGGATGCTCGATGGCACATCAGAGCAAAAGCCTATTACAGTCTTACGGTTGGTGCTATAGTGTAGCCTTCTTATGCTTCTCTATTCGGAGAAGGGCATGACGTCTGAGTCAGGACGCGGCCTCGAAGAGATCGGCCTGTCCCGGGAAATGGAACGGAGAAAGAAATGACCAATAGTGCATTAGACGTGATCGTCGCCCCGCTGCCAGCGACAGCGACATCTGTATGGGCGGGATCCGTGCCTGTGATTTTATCGCTGCTCGCGCTTGGCGGCGCCGCGCTGGCGGCTGACGTTGTGGCCAGGCGTATTCTGCTGAAGGTGGTGCGCACCTGGGCCGAACGGACGAAGGCTCAGTGGGATGACGTCCTCGTCAAGCACGGCGTGTTTACCCGCCTGGCCCATCTCGCACCGGCTGTTGTGCTCTATGGGGGTATATCCTTGACTCCAGTAGCCGCTACATGTTGTGGTCGTGCGAAT
>CAZCDU010000023.1:0-49625 GCA_964497125.1 uncultured Victivallales bacterium
CCCTCTGCCACCGCACTCCAAGTCAACAGCACCCCCGAACGCCAAGCTTAACGCTCACTATGCTTACCCATTCAAAGTAGCGAAGAACCTAAATGCCGAGCCCGATGAGAATATTCTGGCGCTAACCGACATGGCGACGCATGATCAGCGGGTGCGTGGGGCTGCGGTGGTTCGACGCACGCAGGTTACGGCGCTATCACGAAGGGAATGGGCAATGAAATTACGTCTAGTCGGTACGGTGTTGGTAGTAGGGTTCATCGCTTTCGCACCGCTCCACGCGCAGGATGAGAAGACTCCCGAGCTGCCCATCAGCAGCGGCCAGAAGATCGCGTTTCTGGGTGATTCCATCACGCAGGCAGGTGCACGTCCTGGCGGGTACTGCCAATTGGTCATTGATGGGCTTAAGAGGCAGGGCGTTGAGGTGACGGGGGTATTCGCCGGGATCTCCGGTCACAAGTCCAACCAGATGCTGGCCCGGCTCGAGAAGGACGTTCTCAGCAAGAATCCGGACTGGATGACGCTGAGTTGCGGGGTCAACGATGTATGGCATGGTGCCCGGGGGGTGGCTCTCGAACCTTACAAGGCGAACATCACGGCCATTGTCGACGCCGCCCAGGCCGCCGGCGTGAAGGTGATGATCCTGACCGCAACCATGATCAAGGAAGACCAGGCCGGGGATCTGAACCAGAAGCTCCTGCCCTATAATGAGTTCCTGCGAGAGCTGGCGCCTACCAAGGGATGCCTGCTTGCCGACCTGAACGCGGAGATGCAGGCTGAGCTCGAGACCTTCCCGGCCGAAGCACCAAAGGGCAAGCAGCTGACCAGCGACGGCGTGCATATGAATCCCTACGGCAACTTCATGATGGCGAAGGGTATCCTCAAGGCTTTCGGTGTTCCCGGGGAATCGCTGCCCGGCCTCGTCACGGAATGGAAGAAGATCCCTGGCAGCAAATCCTTGCGCCTGCACCTGAGCATGTCGCTGCACGAGTACGAAGTTCTGGATGAGAAACTGGATAAGCCTGTGCAGGCGGCCTTCAACGAGTTCCTGAAGGCGAAGAAGGATGAGTTGCTCGCTGAGTGATCGTGTGTGAGCACAGGAAAGGACAACGAACGTGATATTTGAGGCGAACGACAAACTGGTTATGATCGGGGATTCCATCACCGATTGCGGGCGAGTGCAGCCGGCGGGTGAAGGGCTCTTTGATCCCTATGGCAGTGGCTACGTGAACATGGTGAAGGCGTTCCTGGATGCGCAGCATCCGGAGCTGGCCATCCGCGTGGTAAACAAAGGGAACAGCGGCAACACGGTACGCGATCTCAAGGCGCGCTGGGCAGAGGACGTGCTCGCGCAGGAACCGGACTGGCTCTCGATCATGATCGGCATCAACGACGTCTGGCGGCAGTTCGACAGTCCCAAGATGCCCGAGATTCATGTGGGGCTTGAGGAGTACGAGATTACGCTCGAGGAACTGATCATATCGAGTCTGCCCGGCCTCAAGGGACTGATTCTCGTGACACCATACTTCATTGAGCCTAATCGTGAGGATGCCATGCGGGTGCGTATGGATGCCTATGGCGATGTTGTCAGGGCACTGGCCGAAAAGCACAACGCCGTTCTGGTTGATCCGCAGGCGGGCTTTGACCGCATGCTTGAGCATCAGCACCCGATGGCCATTGCCTGGGACCGGGTGCATCCCAATACCTCGGGCCATGCACTGATTGCCACATGCTTCCTCGAAGCCGTCGACCGTTAGGCACGGCTGTGAAGCTGACATGAGATAGAGACAACCCAATTCTGGCCCTTGTTCACCGAAAGGGCAGGGGAGCGTGATATGAAATTTACTTCTGGTTTCTGGTGGATGCGGGATGGGATTGAGGGGAACTATCCGGCCGAGGTGTATGAGGTCGAGAAGACGGACGACACACTCGCGGTGTATGCGCCGGTGCAGCCGATCGAGGGGCGTGGAGACACGCTGAACTGTCGGATGCTGAGCGTGCGGCTGTCGTCGCCGTTGCCGGGCGTGATTCGTGTGCGCATGACGCATTTTGAGGGCGCGCGCCAGGATGGGCCCCGCTACGAGCTGGCGGACGAGAATCCCCCCGTGCAGATCTCGGATGCCGATGAGAAGGTCGTGTTCACCAGTGGCGGGTTGTCGGCGCATGTTTCTCTCGCGAAGAAGGGATGGGGCATTGAGTTCTGCGAAGGTGACCGCGCCCTGACTAACACCGGCTTCCGCAATATGGGCTACATGGTCGATTCTAATGTCGACCAGGTCTACATGAAGGACGAGCTGGGCATCGGTGTCGGCGAGTGCATCTACGGCTTGGGCGAGCGCTTCACGCCGTTTGTGAAGAACGGGCAGGTCGTTGATATGTGGAACAACGACGGCGGCACGGCTAGCGAGATTTCCTACAAGAACGTTCCCTTTTACCTGAGCAGTCGCGGGTACGGCGTCTATGTCAACCATCCGGAGAAGGTTTCCTTTGAGGTGGGCTCCGAGAAGGTTGAGCGCGTTGGTTTCTCGGTGCCGGGCGAGTCACTTGAGTATTACGTCATCGCGGGACCGACGCCGGCCGAGGTGATGGATCGCTACACGGCGCTGACCGGTCGCCCGGGGTTGCCGCCACCGTGGAGCTTTGGGCTCTGGCTAACCACCTCGTTCACGACCGACTATGATGAGGAGACGGTGACCGGTTTTGTGCAGGGCATGCAGGATCGGGATGTCCCGCTGCACGTCTTCCACTTCGACTGTTTCTGGATGAAGGGCTTTCATTGGATTGACCTCGAGTGGGACCCGGAGGTGTTCCCCGATCCGGAAGGTATGCTGGCACGGCTCAAGGCGCGTGGCTTGAAGACCTGCGTGTGGATCAATCCCTACGTGGCACAGCGCTCGTCGATGTTTGCCGAGGCGGTTGAAAAGGGGTATCTGCTCAAGAAGGCCGACGGCAGTGTCTACCAGCGCGACATGTGGCAGTCCGGTATGGGGCTGATTGATTTCACCAACCCCGAAGCCAACCGCTGGTACCGGGAGAAGCTGGGCGGGTTGGTTGAGATGGGCGTCGACAGCTTCAAGACCGATTTTGGCGAGCAGATTCCGACCGACGTGGTTTATCACGACGGGTCCGACCCGGTGAAAATGCACAACTACTACACCTACCTCTACAACGAGTCGGTCTTCGAGGCGTTGGAGCAGAAGCTGGGCAAGGGCGAAGCGGTGCTCTTTGCGCGTTCCGCCACTGTGGGCGGGCAGAAGTTCCCGGTTCACTGGGGTGGCGACTGTACGGCGACGTTTGAGTCGATGGCCGAGAGCCTGCGCGGCGGGTTGTCGCTGGGCCTGTCCGGGTTCGGGTTCTGGAGTCACGACATGGGTGGATTCGAGAGCACGGCCTCGCCTGACGTCTACAAGCGTTGGGTGGCGTTTGGCTGCCTGTCCTCGCACAGCCGCCTACACGGGAGCACCAGCTACCGCGTACCGTGGCTTTATGACGACGAGTCGGTGGATGTACTGCGCTACTACACCAAGCTGAAATGCCGCCTGATGCCGTATCTCTACCAGAAGGCGACCGAGGCGCACCATCGCGGTCAACCCGTGATGCGGGCCATGTGCTTCGAGTTCCCGGATGACCCGGGCTGCGCCATGATTGACCGCCAGTACATGTTGGGTGAGTCGTTGATGGTGGCGCCAGTCTTCGATAGCGAAGGCGTGGTCGACTATTTCCTGCCCAAGGGCAAGTGGACCGACTTCGTGACTGGTGAGGAGAAGCAGGGCGGACATTGGCTGCGCGAGCAGTACGACTACATGGGGCTGCCGCTTCTGGCGCGCGAAAACTCAGTGGTTCCGGTGGGAGCTTGTGACGATGTGCCGGACTACGAGCTGGCTGATGGCGTTACATTCCACGTGTTCAGCCTGGCTGATGGCGTCTCTGTGCAGGGGCTCGTGCCTGACAGCAAGGGTGAGCCGGCGACTGTGCTCAACCTGGCGCGAGTCGGAGACGCCCTGACGATCACGCCCGAACAGGCCGCCGGCGACTGGAGCGTTCTGTTGCGCAGCATGGGCAATGTGGCCACGGTCGAGGGCGCTGAGTTGGCGGAAGATGCCCTCGGCGTGCGCGTCACGCCGGTGTCGCGGGACGCCTCGGTTGTCGTCACGATGGCGACATGTGGGGAATAGCAGTCTAATCCGCCTGCCTCACGATATTGGACCAAATTACACACAGAATGTATCTCTTGGCTTGCTTGTCACGATCTATAATGCTACCAAATAGGGGTCGGTTATGGAGGGCGAAGGGTTTTTGACTGCATAAAGGTTGAGAGAAATGACGGATTTAGCAGATGCCAGTTTGGATGCCATGTGCGCTTGGATGCGTGATCATCTCGGGCATGTGATCCCCGATATTGAGATTCTGGCCAAGGCAGAGCTGGCAACGGAAATCAATCGCTTGAAGCGGGAGAAGGATGCGCTGATCCTTGGTCACAACTACATGGAGCCGGCTCTCTATCACACCGTGGCGGATATCACGGGAGATTCGCTGGAGCTTTGCCGCAAGGCCGCCGAGGCCACACAGGAAACCATCGTGTTCTGTGGGGTCGAGTTCATGGCGGAGACGGCCAAGATCATCAACCCGGAGCGGACGGTTCTTATACCATCAAAGAAGGCGGGGTGCTCGCTGGCCTCCAGCATCACGGCTGCCGACGTCCGCGCTTTGCGCGAACAATACCCCGGCCTGCCTGTAGTGACGTACATCAATACCTATGCGGACGTAAAGGCTGAGACGGATGTCTGTTGCACATCCGGGAATGCGGCCAAGGTTGTGGCTTCGCTCGACGCGGACTCGGTGATCTTCATCCCGGACGAGTTCCTGGCGAAGAATGTTGCGCGTGAAACGGGCAAAACGATCATCTTCCCCGAAGCCACGTCGCCGGGTTGCGGGCCAAACACGTTCGTGGGTTGGCATGGCAAGTGCGAGGTGCATGAACTGTTCGGTGTGCAGGACATCGACGATGTGCGCCGCCAATTCCCTGATGCCGTCGTGTTGGCGCATCCCGAGTGCCCTCCCGATGTGGTCGAGGCAGCGGATTTCTCTGGCAGTACTTCGGCCATGATCAAGTACGTTCGGGACAGCAACGCCTCCCACTACCTGTTGCTCACCGAGTGCTCCATGGCAGATAACATTATTGCCGAGAGCCCGGGCAAGGACCTGCTGCGGCTGTGTAGCCACCGCTGTCCGCACATGGCCCAGATCACGCTCGAAGACACCTTGGCTGCGCTGCAGCTCAATCAGTATGAAGTGGATGTTCCTGAAGATGTGCGGCTTCGGGCCAAGGCCTCCATAGACCGCATGTTGGCCATCGGTTAGGACGCCCAACGCGCCCGAGCCGGGCTCACGGTACAAACGGATACAGAACAGACAGAGTAGAAGGCTGGACAGAATGTCGATACCTCCCGAGACAACGCAGAAGCCCTACAAGTACGGGTTCGTGACTCCTGTTGAGCAGGAGACCTTTGCTAAAGGGCTCAATGAGGACGTCGTACGGGCGATCTCTAAACGTAAGAACGAACCCCCGTTCCTGTTGGAGTTCCGTCTGAAGGCGTACCGCTGGTGGAAGGAGCAGACGCCTCCTACGTGGGCCGCCGTGGAGTTTCCGCCCATTGACTTCCAGGACATCAGCTATTTCTCGGCTCCCAAGTCCGTTGCGAACGAGGTGCAGAGCCTGGACGACGTTGAACCGGAACTTCTGAACACGTTCGAGCGTCTCGGCATTCCATTGGCGGAACAGAAGCGTCTCTCCGGCGTTGCTGTCGATGCCGTTTTCGACAGTGTCTCGGTGGGGACGACACACCAGGAGATGTTGGCGGAGCACGGTATCATCTTCTGCTCGTTCTCTGAGGCCGCTCAGAAGTACCCCGAGCTCATTGAGAAGTACCTGGGACGCGTGGTCCCACCGACAGACAACTTCTACGCCGCCCTCAACTCGGCGGTCTTCTCTGATGGATCGTTCGTCTACATCCCCGAGGGCGTCCACTGTCCTATCGATCTCTCAACCTACTTTCGAATCAATGCCAGCAACACCGGCCAGTTCGAGCGCACGCTGATCGTTGCCGAAAAGGGAGCCAGCGTCTCCTATGTCGAGGGGTGCACGGCTCCCCAGCGAGACGAACATCAGCTGCACGCCGCCATTGTGGAGTTGCTGGCGCACGAGGATGCATCCATCAAGTACTCGACGGTCCAGAACTGGTATGGCGGGGACACAACGGGGAAGGGCGGCATCTACAACTTCGTCATTAAGCGTGGCCGTTGTGATGGTGACCGGTCCCGCATCTCCTGGACACAGGTCGAAGCCGGATCCGCGATTACCTGGAAATACCCCAGCGTCATTCTGAAGGGCAACGACTCGGTTGGTGAGTTCTACTCCGTGGCCCTCACGAACAATAAGATGCAGGCGGATACGGGCACGAAGATGATTCACATCGGGAAGAACACCTCGAGCACAATCGTCTCCAAGGGAATCTCGTGCGAGGCCTCCCGCAACAGCTATCGCGGCTTGGTCCGCATCACGCCCGGGGCGGAGAATGCACGAAACTACTCCCAGTGCGATTCCATGCTTGTTGGCGACCAATCCGTTGCCAACACCTTTCCCTATCTCGAAGTACATAATCAATCCGCCGTCGTGGAGCACGAAGCCACGACGTCCCGGATCAGCGATGACCAGCTCTTCTATCTCCAGTCCCGCGGCCTGGATACGGAAGCGGCGGTTTCCATGCTGGTTAACGGGTTCTGCAAAGACGTTTTCAAAACACTCCCCCTGGAATTCTCCGTAGAGGCCGTGAAGCTGCTGGAGATGAGACTGGAACATAGCGTTGGATAGCCCGCCGGGCATAAGGAATACGATCATGTTGAAAATACGAGGACTCAAAGCGAAGGTTGTCGATGGCCCCAGTATCCTGCGGGGTATCGATCTGGATATTGCGGCCGGTGAGAAGCAGGCCATCATGGGGCCCAATGGATCCGGCAAGAGTACGCTTTCCCGCGTCCTGGCAGGACACCCCGACTACGAGGTAACAGACGGCTCAATCGTGATGGAGGTGAACGGCAAGGCGCAAGACCTGCTTGCCCTCGAACCCCATGAGCGCGCCTGCGCGGGCGTATTTCTCGCATTCCAGTATCCGGTAGAGGTGCCGGGCGTCAGCAATGCCGTCTTCCTGCGCTCATCGTTCAATGCTGTCTGTCGATCGCGGGGCATCCCGGAGCTGGATGCCTTCGAGTTCCGGGAGCTGCTTGAAGAGAAGCTCGCGCTCATCGACATGGATCCGTCCTATATCGAACGGCCCGTGAACCTGGATTTCTCGGGTGGTGAGAAGAAGCGAAACGAGATTCTGCAGATGGCCATCCTGTCACCGCGGCTGGCGGTTCTTGATGAAACAGACTCCGGCCTCGATGTCGATTCGCTACGCGTTGTGTCCGAGGGCGTGAACCGCCTGCATGCGGCGGACAACGCGATCCTCATGATCACGCATTACCAGCGCATCTTGCAGTACATCAAGCCGGACGTCGTACACATCCTGATGGACGGCCAGATCGTTGCGACGGGTGGTCCTGATCTCGCCGAGACCGTAGAGGACCGCGGCTATGATTGGGTATTGAAGGAGGTCGCATGATGCGGAGAACGAACGTTCCCGTTCAAGGTGCTTACGAAGAACTCTTTCTGCAGGCGGCTGCCGGCATGCAAGGGCAGGCACCGAAGTGGGTGCTGGATCAGCGCGAAGCTGCGTTCGCGCACTTTCGTGCCGCCGGTTTCCCTACGCGCCATGTCGAGGCCTGGAAGTACACGGATATCACAGCCGTAGCCGACGAGGCGTTTTCTTTCGCCACACCCACGCAGCCTACCCCTGAACAGCTTCTGGCGCTACCCGGCGTCCACGCTGACGAAACGCTGCTTGTGTTCGTTGATGGACTCTTCAACAGCAGTCTCTCAACATCAACGCTTGAGGACGGCGTTACGACAACACCGCTCATTGCTGCGGCCTACGACAAGGCGCTACAAGGAGCTCTGTATCGCGGCTTCACGGATGATGAGAACGCGTTTGTTCATCTAAACGAGGCGTTGTGGCGCGATGGTGTGATCGTGCGTATCGCGGGCAAACGCAAACTTGAGCAGCGTATTCACCTTCTGTTTCTGCATAGCGGGACCTGCGCCGATACCATGATTTCGCCGCGCTGCGCCGTGGCGGTCGGGGATCTCAGCGAAGCACGACTGGCGATCACCCATGCCAGTGCCAATGGCGAACGCGCGCTGAACAACGCGGTCGTTGATGTCGACATCGGCAATGGCTCCCAGCTGGAACTTGTCCAGACCCAGGCGTTGTCCCCCTCATCGTATCATTTCTCCACAACGCGTATTACGCAGCAGCAGGATAGTGCACTTCACAGTCTTGATTTCGCGACTGGCGCGCTGGTCTCCAGGCACGACATACAGGTATCACTTGCCGGGCCGGGCAGTACGGTGTCGCTGGACGGGATCAGCGCGGTTCGTGACAGGCAGGTCATGGATGCCCATACACTCATTGATCACCAGCAGCCGCACTGTACAAGCCGCCAGCTTTACAAGGGGCTACTCGATGGCCACGCCACGACCGTGTTCAACGGTATCGTGCGCGTGCGCCCCGGTGCGTCCGGAACCGACGGTGAGCAGATGAACCGCAGTCTGCTCCTTAGCCGGGACGCGAAGGCCAACACGAAACCGCAACTCGAGATATCCAATGACGATGTACGCTGTACACACGGAGCGACCGTGGGGCAACTGTCGGACCAGGAGCTCTTCTATCTTGAGAGCCGTGGCATCGCTCCCGCAGCTGCCAGGGAGATGCTGGCCCACGGCTTCCTGGAGGACGTTCTCTACCGCCTCGAAGACCGGCGTCGACATGCCGACTTGCATGCCCTTCTGGCACGCTACTTCGAGGGCGCGGCACACGGAACAGCAGAGGAGCCAGGCTGATGTCAGACGTAATTCTCAATGTGCGTAGTGACTTTCCCTGTCTGGGTCAACAGGAGCAGGGCAAGCCCCTGACGTATCTTGATAGCGCGGCGACTGCACTGAAGCCAACGCGTGTGATCGACGCGCTCACGCAGCACTACGCGTTCGAGTCAGCCAATGTTCACCGTGGGGTGCACCCGCTGAGCGAGAAGGCGACGGCAGCCTTTGAACGATCGCGCGAAACGGTGCGCAGCCACCTCAATGCCGCGTCGACCCGCGAGATCATTTTCACCAGCGGCGCGACCGATGCTATCAACTTGGTTGCGCGCTCGTTCGGGGATGCGTCTGTCGGCCCTGGCGATGAGATCCTCATCACGCAGATGGAACACCATTCGAATATCGTGCCCTGGCAGCAGCTGTGTGAGCGGACGGGAGCGGTTCTTCGGTCGGCGCCCATGGACGCAAACGGAGACCTCGACCGGCAGGCATTTGCAGCCTTACTAAGCGACCGGACGCGGCTTGTTGCCTTCACCGCCCTCTCGAATGCCCTGGGCACCGTGAACCCGATCAAGCAACTCACGCGCGAGGCGCAAGCTGTCGGGGCTCGCGTGTTGATCGATGCCGCCCAGGCCATCCCGGTGCAGTCCATCAATGTACGCTGCCTTGGGTGTGACTTCCTTGTCTTCTCCGGGCATAAGGTGTTTGGCCCTACCGGCATCGGTGTCCTCTATGGCAAGGAAGAGGTGTTGGAACAGATGCCGCCCTTCAAAGGCGGCGGGGATATGATTCTGTCCGTCTCTCTTGAACGTACACGTTACAACGAGCTTCCCTTCAAGTTCGAAGCCGGCACGCCGCACATTGCCGGCGCCATCGGGCTGGCTGCTGCTCTCGACTACGTCAATGAAATCGGCTACGACCGGATCGAGGCACACGAGACGGATCTGATCGACTACGCCGTGAGTCAGCTACGCACGCTTCCCGGCGTCCGCATCATAGGCACCCCGGGTCGTCGCAGAGCGATTGTCTCCTTTGTTGTCGACGACATCCACCCGCACGATCTCGGGACCATCCTGGGCGGCGAAGGTGTTGCCATCAGGGCCGGGCATCACTGCGCGCAACCCGCCATTGAGCATTTTGGTATCGCCGCTACGGTACGGGCCTCTTTCTCAATCTACAACGAGCGGGACGATGTCCACAGGCTCGTACACGCAATTCGACAATCGCAAAAGGTGTTTGCATGACCGACTCACATGAGCTTTACCAGGAGATGATCCTGCACCATAGCCGGAAGCCGCGACACTACGGCAAGCATGAGCCTCATACGCACACGGCAGAGGGGGACAACCCGTTGTGCGGTGATCACTACCACGTCTACCTCACGGTTTCTCCGGACGGCGTGATCACGGACGCATCCTTTGAGGGCAGTGGCTGTGCCATCTCAAAGGCTTCCGCTTCTCTGATGACGGACACCATCATCGGGAAGTCCCGTGGTGACGTGCTCCAGTTCTTTGACGCTTTTCACGGTCTCGTCCAGGGCAAGTCAGAGGGACAGGAAGCGCTGGGGAAGCTGACCGCCTTTGCCGGCATCTGGAAATATCCCTCGCGCGTGAAATGCGCCGTCCTCTGTTGGCATGCGGTACGAAGCGCTCTGCATGAGGGCTCCGTGGCCTCGACGGAGTAGCTGTGTCATCCCTGAACGGCGGGGCTGCTACCAGCGGTCTTTGCGGTGGCGTACCTCTGCGAACACGGCCACCGGTGCTGCGCCTTGCATGTCTAGGGCTTGCATGAGCTCGGGGGTGTCGCACCGAAAGAACGGGTTTGTCTGGCGCTCTTCTTCGATTGTCGACGGCAGTGCCGTCAATGCGTCCTGGTCGGAGTACGCCGCCAGCCGCTGCCTCAGTTGCGCGTTGCCTGGCTCAAGCTGTGCGGCGAACTGGAGGTTGTCGAGGGTGTAGTCGTGGCCGCCATAGACCCGGGTCTCACCGGGGAGATCCCTGAGTCGGCAGAGCGATGCCCACATGGTGTTGGCATCCCCGTTAAAAAGACGGCCGCAACCGCAGGCGAAAAGGGTGTCGCCGGTAAAGACGGCCTTGGCATCCGCCGCGTAGTAGCTCAGGTCATGGTCCAGGTGTCCCGGTACAGACAGGACCTCTAGCTCTATCCCGGCAAACGTCACGTTATCGCCATCCTGCAACGGATCGTCGATTATTGCCGATCCCCCCGGAGGGCCCACGACACGGCATCCTGTTGCACGTTTCAGCGCGTGGCATCCCCCGGTGTGGTCTCCGTGGTGATGGGTGATAAGGATCAGTTCAAGCTTGGAACCACAGGAAGCCAAGGCCTCTTCAACGGGGTATGCGTTCCCGGGATCGACCACAGCTGCACGGTCTCCATCCCGTAGGAGGTAGATGAAGTTGTCGCCGTATCGTAGTGTTTCGATCTTCATGATCTCCGGTCCCGTGCAATTTCGAGAAGTGCCTCGATTCGGGTCTGTAGTGTGGGCAACATGGCGTCGCACAGTGGCGGGACCTCAATCTCGACAACGGGGAGCCCCAGGTCTTGCTCGATTCGATGGGCGATGATGCCGCCCTCGAGGGCGCAGTGGCTGGCGCCGGGGATACGCGAGATGATGACCGCTTCGGCTCCAAATCGCTTTGCATCACGACTGATTCGTTCCCCTCGCTGTTCTGCTGATCCCACCATAGGGTCGGCGACCGCTGCCCGTGCCAGTGCCTCCAGCGGGGGCACGTCTTCGGGGATCTGATCAAGCGCATGGGAAAAGAGATACTCGGTTCCCGCCAATCGGCCGCCACACTGCTCCAGCAGGTTCATGACGCGGAGATCTGCAACCGGGTTTACCCAGAAGACGCGAATGGCTTCACGATCGGAGACTCCCTCGTCGGCCGCGATCCGTTTCTGTACTTCCTCCAGAAGCGCGTCCATGACACGCAATGCCTCGGCGCGGTCTGAGCAGAAGTGAATCGCCAGCATCTCGGCGACTAGAAGCTCGAGCGCGGGCAGTGGCGCACGCTCTGCCGTAAAGGCCAGGACACGCAGTTGCCGAAGCGTGTCTCTTACACGGTTGGCCACTCGGATTCCCTCGCTGAGCATTTCGTCGGTCAGGGACGTGTCCGCCACGTCTTCAAGTGCCTTCTTCACGCTCGCAAGCTGTTCGTGCACGAATGCAACTTGCCTTGTTGGTGCCTGTACGCCACCCGGGAGTGTCAGGGATGGTTCATCGGGGTCCGGTTGCCGGCGGTGTGGGACTTCCCACCAGTGGATGTCGTGGCCTAGACCTTCCAGCCGTTGGGCGATGGCGGAGAAGTCGTCGCAGACGGCACCGGCACTGCATATGAGCAAGTCGGGCCGAGGGAAGTGGGCGTCATTGACGAATGCCCCGAGCATGGCCCGGACCGGACAGAATGAATCGTCGATTCCGAGACTGTCGGCAATCTTCAGCAGCCCGGCACTGAGCTCCATCACGCAGGGGATCCACCATGCGCCGTCCGGGTAGAAGGCAACCACGTTCGGGAAGGCGTATGCCATGACAGGAACCGTGCCGAGGTCTTTCATGGTGCCGACGATCTTCACGCCGCGTTCGCGAGCTTCTCGCAAGCGCGTCTCTTCGGTGAGCAGGAAGTTCCAGAGATCCAGCGCGGCCGGAGAGGGGTCGAACTGCAGATGGACCAGGCGCTGGTCTCCGTCGGCCAGGTGGCGACCAAGCGGCCCGCCATACGCGGGCTCGTCGAGCCCCCTGGCTTTCAGCACTGCATAGTGCGCGTCCCAGTCGTCCAGTGTCAGTTTCTCTATCAGCGACATCAGCGGAGTCCTTCAATAAAGGCCTGGAGGCGGGTCCGATTGCGAGGGATGGGATCTTCGCCATCAAGGTCTACATCCAGAAGGGGAACCGACAGCGCATCGCGGAGCCTCGCGACCTCGGCGTGCCAGAGGTCACACCATAGGTAGCGCAGCAGGATTACGCCGGCCGCACCGCTCTGCGAGACGTGCTTCGACAACCACTGGTGCAGTGAGCTGTTCGGGCGGCGTGATACCGAAGGGAGCCTGCGGAGGTAGGCATCCGCCAACGCTCTTCGCGGATCGGTTTCCGCGAGGGTCATGTCTAACGACGGGGGATGACCAAGCAAGCCGCTCTCTGATGCGTCCAGCACAATGCGTCCTCCATGATCTTCAATGAAACGGAGAAGCCCGGCATCGAGTTGGGTTCTGGGACCACCAGTAATAGCAAGCGGGACCTCATCCGCAGAGGCGCTGGGGAGAGAGGGGGGAAGGGGGTTAGCGGATCGGATCGTGCGGCTGAGCGCATCATCTCCCGGCTCATGTCCTCCCAGGCTGACAAGGAAGCGGCCCAGGCGGCGCATTTCATCCATGTAGAGACCAACTGCGGATTCGGTTTGCCACGTTGCAGGCATATTGAAGCAGAAGGCCGGCGGCTTCCCGGCGCCAACTTGTTCATACCCGCGCCGCATCTGGTCACAGACTGTGGAAAAGATGATCCCGGCCAAGGCATGATCCCCGGCGACCTGGTTGGCAAATGCCCGCATGTATGGACAGACACCCGCTGTGGGCGGCACCGGCCCATCCTGTGGTGGCCCGTCGGGATGCAGTCGAAGCGGTGTCAGGCCGTGGGCCGCAATCCACTCTGCGGGCACATAGGGGGAGGTGTAGGCGACGGTCTTCATCCCCTGGCCTGGGCGGTCTCGAAGAGGGCCTGCACACGGACGGCGATGCGTGCGGAATCAGACGGTGAATAGTCGGTCTCAATACGCAGGTACGGAATCCCGAGTTCATCCTCCACGAGGCGTTTCACGCGAGCTGCTTCAACGTCGTAAGTCAGGCAGGCCTGCCAGATCAATTCAACCACGCAGTCCGGCCGGTACTCGTCGGTGAGCTGTTTCAGCAGTTCCATGCGGCTGTTGTTGGGAGTCATAACGGAGCAGGGCAGGTGGAAGTAGGTTTCGGCAATGGCCCTCAGTGGATCATCGGCCTCTGCATTCACATCTTCCAGAAGCGGCTTGAGTCCCGTGCAGTTTTCCTGGCAGACGACCAACCCGCCGCTCTCCTCGATGATGTCCATAACGCGCTCCGCGCCGTGGGGGAGAGGAACGCCGGTGAGGAGCACGCGGACACGGTTGCTGTTGACGCAGACGGGGGCTGCTGACGACAACGTTTTGAGCGCCTCTTCGTAGAGGGAGATGTCATGCGGCAGGCCGGATATCAGGCTCTTCATGTCGAGTAGCTGTCGCCCGGTGAGTGGCGGCACGTCTTGTTTCATCAACGCCGCCAGCTCCCGGCGAAGCCGCCGCTCCTCGTTCATGGTGCGAATGCCGTTGCGCAAATCCTCATCCGTGATCTCGGTGTCGAACCGTGATTCAAGCTCTGCCTTCAGTTGTCGGAGTTCGTGGATCCAGTGTTCCAGCGCGGTAGGGTCGTCCGGCTTCTGCGGGAGTTCGAGCACATGCATGGGGTACGATTCCCGCATGAGTTCGTACATCTTCTTCTTGCCGTCACAGGTGGTCTCGGCTACGAGCAAGTCGGCAGCTTCGAGAAAGGGGTTGGCCTTTTCGACGCCATAGCCAAACGTAGACTTGATCAGGGGGCAGAGGTTGTTCGGGAGCGTTTGCTCAGCTGCGGGAATCATCTCCGCAGAGCCACCGCACAGGCATACCGGCATAGCGCCGGCAGCCATGATGAGTTCGCGCGGTGTATACTCGCACATGATGCCGACGAGTTTCCGGCCGGCTTCCTTTTGTGCTGTCATGTAATCATAACAGCGCTGGACCATGTCCTGGAAGTCGTCGGCCGGATGGCCGCTGCCCTTCGGTGCGGACTCGCTACAACAGCATGAGCTCATGCATCAGCCCTTTTTGCGTGCTACGAATCGGCCCTGGGCAATCTTGCCGGCGTGGGCAAGTTCCTGCATGAAGATCATCTCGCCTGCCATGGCCTGGAGCATGTTCAGGTCGAAGCCGATAATTTTCAACGCATCATAGGTAAGCTGCTTGTTGAGCATATCGAGATAGAGGTCAACGTGCGGTGCAAACTGACCGGTATCTTCGGCAACCAGGACTTCGCAGCCGCTGTTCTCCAGCAGTTCACGGTATCCGGCGAGATCCTGGACGTTCGGGAACTTCATGAATGTCAAAAAGCGTTCGGCCTCCTCGTCGCTCAAGCCTGCCGGCCCTTCGATCCAGTCGGTGAAGGCAATCGTGCCGCCGGGTTTGACGATGCGGGCGGCTTCGCTGATGAGTTTCGTCTTATCGACAACGTAGCACCACGCATCTTCACCCCAAACGAAGTCGGCCTCGGCATCCGGGAGACCGCTGGCGGTCACATCGGCGAGCGTAAAGGTCATTTGATCTGCCAGACCTTCGTCGGCGCAGCGCTGACGGCCCTGGCCCACGACGGTTTCGGTTGCATCGACACCGTGCATGGATGCCACACCGCGGAAACGTGCGAGAAAGCGCATGCCGGCGCCGTTGCAGCAACAGAGGTCCACGCCGCTTGTGCCCGTCGCAATTTCGGCCTTCTCAGCCAGGGCCATGGAAGATTGAAACCCGCCAATGTGAATCTGCTCACCCATCACGAGTTCCCAGAGCACGCCCTCAGGACCGTCATAAACACTCTGTACCGTTGATAGATCGACTCCGGATTTCTCTTTCATGCTACAGTTACCTTTCGCTCACGTTGTATGAAGAATAGAAAAATGATGCTAGTCGAAGCGGGTATAGAAGAGAAGAAAGAACTTGATGCCGCGGGTATTGTTCGAGACCATATATTGCTTAGCGATCATGTGGTTGTGAGTAGGAATGGACGGGTCAGAATGCTGCGACGTTTTGTGATATTGGTGGGGTTGTCTGTTGGGCTGTCGGCCGTGGTGGTGCAGGCCGTTACGCTGCAGCAGGGCTTGAACGGCTACAGTGGTTGTGCTGACAGCTTCATTGCTTCGGGGGGCTATTCTGAGAGCCGCTACCAGAACTTTGGGCATGCTTCAGAGTTTCGCATCGCCTGTTCGCATTATGCTTCATGGTGACCCACTTGCTATCGGACCATGCGGTGCATGGTCAAATTCAACCTAGCCCACATTCCTCCAGGCAGCACGGTCACATCCGCCGAGTTGCGGTTGTACGTTCTGAATGTAGCACTTCGGGATCTGGCGCCTGCCAATATCAACGTACACCCCATCTCCCAGGACTGGCAGGAAGCGGCCGTCACATGGACGCAGCGCGGTGGCGGGAGCTGGAGTTCTTCCGGGGGTAGTTACGGCAGTAGTATTGCCAGCGTTGCCTTTTCGTCACTGAGTTCCGGTAGCTGGCAGAGCTTCACGATTCCGGTTGGCACCGTGCAAGCGTGGGTCAATACGCCCTCTCAGAATTACGGACTGCTACTGAAACGAAGCTCCGACAGTGATCCGGGACAGGCCTTTCGTCACAACAAAGCGGCCTTTGCTTCTGCTGACCACCCCACTGCTGCATTACGGCCTCAGCTGGTACTGAGTTATAGTTCCCCGCAGAATGTGGGGCCTGTTGCTGCAATCGATAGCCCAGGCCCCCGGAGCAACACGATTCCACGAGATCCTTACGTTCTGACGGCGTCGGCGAGCGATCCTGATGGGAGTATTGCGAAAGTCGCTTTTCTCGCGGATGGCGACGTGTTGGCCGAAGATGACACTTCTCCCTACTCGTTTCGTTGGCAGCATCTTCCTGCGTCTGTTCCGAGCTTGGTGGCGCGGGCTTACGATGATAGTGGCGCCAGCTCGGATTCGGCCGCCGTGACGCTGCGAATTCAGGAGACCGTTTATTCAGCCAACATGGACAGTAATCCAGGTTGGGTTCTGGGCAGCGGCTGGGAGTATGGCTCGCCGAGTGGCTACTATCGGGCGAATAACTCAACCGACGATGGCGACCCCTCAGCAGGATATACAGGGAACAACCTGGTGGGGTACCGTTTCAATAGTACCTTGCCCAAGCTCTCCAGTGCCATTGCCGCAACAACGGCGGCAATTGACTGTAGCAATCACAGCGACATCGTTCTGAGTTTCTATTACTGGCTGGGAATTGGTGAACGCTACAACGGCTTCCGGGCGGACGTGGCGATATCGACTAACGGAAGCACATGGCAGACCCTCTGGTCGAACCCGAACCAACGCAACGGCGTTGGCGTGTGGCGGCAGATGGTTCTCGATATTTCGTCGATTGCCGACGGTGAATCCACTGTCTACATCCGCTGGACCATGGGGCCTGGCGATAGTTACCCCTTTGCGGGATGGAATATCGATGATGTCCTTGTGCTTGGCACGCCGCCGCCACCGACGCTCCCTGACGGCGATGGAGATGGGCTCCCGGATGCCTGGGAGAATACGTTCCTGTCCGGCACTGGCCAGTCGAGTACGAACGATTCGGACCAAGATGGTAGATCAAACATTGAAGAGTACTGGGCCGGCACCGACCCGGATATGAAGGAAGATGCGCTGAATCTCGCCATTGCGAGCCTCAATGGCGCGCCGCTGATTTCCTTTGAGGCGCGTGAAGCGGGCACAGCCCACTATCTCCATTCCAGGTACTACTCCATCGAAGGTTGTAGTAACATTTCGGACAATGTTTGGTTCGGAATCCCCTCGTGGACGAATATCCTGGGGGAAGGGCAGACCTGTTCCTTTAATCCTCCCTCCTCGAAGCGTCTCTACTATCGTCTCAGAAGCTGGATCGGCGAGTAGTATACGACCCATTCTGCTGGCCAACAGAGCTGAACTCAGACATAGTATTTTATTCGATATCTGTTTATGGGTGAACATTGATCATGCGGTGCCATATGGCTATTTTCTGTGCGATTCTGGTTCTCGTATGCATGGTGTTTCCACACGCTGTGCACGGCGATGACGGGCAAGCGGCAGAGCGTGCGGAGCTGATCGCGGCGCTCATGCACAGCGACATGTTCTATGGCTCGGATGACTATTTCGGCGATCATCGGGAGTTGGCCTATGCCGATCGCGTGGTTCCCACTTCCAGCGCGAAGAAGGAGGAGCCTGGCGAGACGAAAGCCGAGGTCAAGGCTCCGGCAGACAACGCCTCGGATGAAAACCCCTCCGATGACGCGCCCTCTGATGATGAGACACCGGTTGATCCTCCCGCTGTTGAGCCTCCGTCCGATGACGGGACTGGCGACGATATTGGTGACGATATCAGTGATGACATCGGAGATGACATTGGGGATGATATCTCCGATCCTGGTGGCTGAGGCCCTGGGGGATGTTGATGTCCGGGCGACATCAGAGATTAACGATGATTCGACTTGCACGATACAGCGAGGTGTTTGTGAAACGTATGATGCTTAGCGTCATCATGGTTATGCTGTGCTTGTGCACCGGTGTGCCGACAGCGCTTGCGCAGGATGAAGATGACGCGATGTTCGGCGACGTTCCTTTGGAGAACGCCGTCGCAGGGCACAACCTGGCTGTGCGGATTCGAGGGGAAGTGCTGTTCTCGGAAGATGACCAGTCGCTGCTGGATGATGACGTTGCCTACGAGCGCTTTCCGAGTGAGATCTACGACACCGAGGTCCGCGTTTTCCAAACGGACGGCTTGAGCATCGCGGGATCCCACAGCCAGTGGGAGAACGAGCAGGGGCTCGACACAAAACGATCCGGCATGACGATTCGGGCACCATGGGGAGATCGGACCAAGTTGACGTGGAGCTATCGCCGTCTCAGCAAGCCGTCCGGCGAGGCAGACCGTGACTACATGTACGTTGGCATCAGCCGTCGGTTGGAGAATGGACTCTACAGCTACACGCAGTATCGCAACACGGCTGAAGATGGGCAGGCGGACGTCCATCAGTTCTCCCAGTACGCGAGCTGGACGTGCGTGCACCGCTATCGCGTTGGAGGAAAGGCTGCGGTCTCGGTCGATGGCGAAGATAGTAAGACCGGGGCATGGTACGTTGACGCCTTTGGATCCGCATACGTCTGGAAAGACCTCACCTCATTGCGATTAGCTCTCCGGCACTACGATACGGGAGACGACCTTACCTTCGATGAAGCCAAGTGCTTTCTATATCAGCGTCTCGGGAGTCTTACACTGTTGAGGGCAGGTTACCGTTTCTACACGGATAGCGAGAAGATGGAGTCGCACGCTTACGGGATCAAAGCGAAACACTTCCTCTCCCCGCGCGCGGCGCTTCACGTGGGTTATCGATTCTATGACCACAAACAGGGCGCCGATCTCGATTCTCTCTTTGCTGGATTCAGTCTGTTGCTGTAGACTCGCCCTTATCGGCAAAGAGGTCTGCATGGGACCACGCCTGGAATTGTGTTGATTCGGAGCAAGTGCGAACGATGAGAGTGACGCTGGTAGTTCTTCTGATTGGGATGGGTTTCGTCTGCGGGTGCGCCCGTTTTCGTCCGCCGCGTGGGGTGAAGCCACAGGCTGTTACGCTTTTGACTACCGGCTACTGTCGTTGTGGCAAGTGCTGCAGCTGGAAACGGAACTGGCTGCTGAGGCCGGTCTACAGCAGCGGGCCCCTCAAGGGGAAGGTCAAGAAGGTCGGCGTAACCGCTAGCGGCACGAAGGCGCGCAAAGGGACCATCGCCGCCGATACCCGCAAGTTTCCGTTTGGTACCATCATGTACATCGAAGGCTACGGCTACGGGCGTGTTGAAGACCGTGGCGGGGCGATCAAAGGCAACCACATCGACCTCTACTTCCGGACCCATCAGCAGGCACTGGAATGGGGCAGACGCAACAAGCGTGTTAGAGTGTGGGTTGCCAAGTAAAGCTGAAAGCCGGGAACTAACCGTGTAGGACGCGCTTCCTGACCGAAGGGAGGGAGCGTGTGCAGGACTTGCGGGGGCACAGGCTCCCTCCCTTCGGTCGGGAAGCCTGTCCTACACCTCATCCAGAAGAACGGCCTCTACACCCGCCATTCGAGTGGGCGGAGGGCCAGGGGAGGTCCGAGTACTTCGCGAAGCACAATGGCTTTCTGTGCGGCTTCACTGTCGGCCAGATCTTTCTGGAGCAACTTCTGAAACCGACTGGCCTTTCGTTGCGGGCTGGCGACTAACGCGGCAGGTGCAACGGCCACAGGCTGTTCCACTATGGGCGGAGCGGCAACTCGCGGTGGAGGCGGTTTTGGTTTCGGCTGAGGCTTGATTCGTATCGGTTCAGGCTTCCTAACCGTCTGTCGCGGTCGGGCTTGGGGTTGCGCCATTGGCCGCACGGGAGGTGGTACCGGTGGGGGGGTAGCCGCAGGCTTTGGTGGTGTCCCTCCTGAAAGCCCTTCAAGGAATTTGCGTAGCTCATCATCCGGGGCAGGCCGGTTACGCTCACCGTCTGCGTCGCCTTCCTTCCCCGGTGCCTGTGATGCCACCTTCCTGGCGCCCTTCACGATCTGGGCCACTATCGTAATGATGATGAACAGCGCCCAGACCAGTTCTATGCTTGCCAGTGTCTGCATGCTTCCGTTCTCAGCTACTTAAAGGGACTGCCGCCCCGAAGGGCGGCATCCTAATCAACTTTAGGAACCCGATGTCTCATTGGTGTCATGCTCATCGCCGGCGATGGTCCGACGCATGGATGTGTCTGACTCAATGTTCTGCAGGCGATAGTGATCCATGACACCCAGGTTGCCTTCGCGCAGTGCCTGTGCCATGGCTCGTGGGACTTCGGCTTTGGCCTCGATGACCTTGGCGTTCATCTCCTGGACGCGGGCGCGCATTTCCTGCTCCTGGGCAATAGCCATAGCCTTGCGGCCTTCAGCTTCTGCCTGGCGCATCTTTTTGTCGGCCTCGGCCCGTTCGGTTTCCAGGTTGGCGCCAACGTTGGCGACATTCATCATGCCGGCCACGCTGATGTCGGCGATATCAATGGAGACGATCTCGAAACCGGTCTGTGCGTCCAAGCCGCTCTCCAGCACCCGGCGACTGATCAGGTCGGGGTTCTCCAGAACGTCCTTGTAAGTTGCGGAAGAACCGATGGCGCTGACGATGCCCTGACCGACACGTGCGACGATGGTGTCCTCGCCTGCGCCGCCGACGAGGCGCTCAATATTGGCGCGCACGGTGACGCGGGCCTTGACCAGCAGCCGAATACCGTCCTTGGCAACGGCATCGAGTCCGTTGGGAGTGATGCTGGCATCGGGGCAATCGATTACTTTGGGCTGTACGCTCGTGCGGACCGCATCCTGTACGTCACGACCGGCGAGGTCGATGGCTGCAGCACGCGCAAAGTCGAGGGTAATGTTCGCCTTATCGGCCGCGATGAGCGCCTTGCACACATTCAGGACATCGCCGCCGGCCAGGTAGTGGGCTTCCAGTTCATCGGTGGAGAGCGATAGTCCGGCCTTAATAAGGCTAATGCGGGCATCCACGATCAGGGCGGGCGGAATGCGCCGCAGCTTCATGCCGACGAGCGACCAGAGTGATACCTTGGCGCCTGACATGAGCGCGCGGATCCACACACCGAGGAAGTGCATGAAGATACCCACAATGACAAGGGCAAAAATGCCGATGAGAACAATAAAAATCATGATAGCGCCGCCCATTTGATCCTCCTTATTTCGTTACTTCTCGAGTTCTGCAACCACGACGCGATTACCCTCTACTTCGACTACGCGTATGGCTGCGCCTTTATCAATCATCTCTCCCTGGGTCACAACATCGATTCGACGATCGGCGATCTCAGCGAAACCGGCAGGATGCAGGGGGGAGAGCGCAATGCCTTCTGCATTGAGAAGCTCTGCCAGTTTGTCCTCGGTTCCCTTTGCCTCATGAAGATCCTGTGTGACCGTCATCTGTTTGCCAACCCAGGTTCTTGGAAAAAACTTGATCCAAAGGCCGATGACGAGGCCGACCATGAGGATGATGGCTCCGGCGATGTAGGCGGCCACAATGGGGGGGAATACGACAAAAGCGGTGACGACGGCGCCAAAGAGGGCAAAGCCACCGATGGCACCCAGGACGCCTCCGGGCACAAAGATCTCGGCACCGATGAGCATCAGGCCGGCAATAAGCAGAACAAAAAACAGTTCAATCATGCGGGAGTTTCCGATTCTGTGGCTTCCGTCGACGCACTGGCTTCGCGAGCCACATCGACCACTATACGATTCCCGTGTGTTTCTGCAACCACAATGGCGGCGCCGGGGTCAATAAAAGCACCGCGCGCCACGACGTTGAGGCGCTTGCCGTCGAAAACGCCAAATCCGGCGGGGTGCAGCGGCGTGATGGCCTTGCCTGTCGCACCGAGAAGCTCGTTGGTCGGGGCAGAGGCGGTGACCCCGTGCTCGGTGTCCAGCTCGGCTGATAGCATGAGGTGCTGGAAGGCATTGGTCTTGGGCAAGACACGGGCCGCGACAAGGCCAAGGGCCAATGTCATGGCCAGCGCGAGTCCGAGATCGCGGAACGCCCCCTCCAGCTGGATGGCCGGTAGTTCGAACCAGTCGGAGCCCGGGTAGTGCTCAACCATTGCCATGAAGATCGATAGCAGAATAAGGGATATGCCCGTGATTCCGGCAACGCCAAAGCCGGGTATGACGAATATCTCGAGGGCCAGTAGTACGACGCCGAGCATGAAAATGACCATCTCAACGCTACCGGTGAGCCCCGCGACGTTATGGCCCCAGAAGAAGATCGCCAGCAGTACAATGCCGGTGATGCCCGGCACGCCAAAACCGGGCGTCTTGAATTCGATGTAGATCCCGAGAAGGCCACCGGCGAGCAGAAATGGTGCGAGCAGCTCGATGAAGCGGGCGATCCGTTCTGCCCCCGTGATTTCGATCCGCTGGATGGCTGTGTTGTCGCGACCGATAAGCACCAGGAGTTCGTCGAATGACGCTGCTGTGCCTTCGGAAAGAAGAGGTTCTTCCGTTTCGCCGCGCTTGACGAGGCGGGCGGCTTCCTTATCGGTCAGCGTCAGGAGGCGCCCTTCTTCGCAGATGACATCCCCGTCGATTTCGTACTTCATGTCCTTGCGAATCATGGATTCGATCACGTCGGGATCGTGGCCGCTGTGCTCCGCCGCAGAACGAACCAGCGCGGTCAGGGCAGAGACGTGCTTCTCCTTAAGGTCACCTTCTTCGATGTCTCCCTGTTGGGTGACGATTGCGCTGGCTCCGATTCGGCTACCGGGTGACATGTAGATGTGTTTGGTCGATACGGCGATTAGGGCACCTGCCGAAAGGGCATCTTTGTCTATATAGGTATAGGTTTCGATTGTGTCGGGGAGGTCGATCATCGTACGGATGATCTCCTCGGTGACGTCCACGCGCCCCCCGGGGGTATCCATATCGAATATGATTGCACCGGCCCCTTCCTCCAGGGCCTGGTCGACCCCGCGACGAATAACATACAGCAGTCCGCGTTCGATCATGCCCTCGATAGGGATGACTACAGTGATCTCAGTTTGGTCGACTTCGGCCTCTTGTGCCGGTGACCATGCGGGCATAAGAAAGGCACAACACAGTAGGGTATATAGATATCGCTTCATGGCTTGGATTTTGCATAATCAGATTTCGGAAAGCAAACCTGATCTCTCCTGTAAGAAGGGCTGGAGATGCAGGATGCGGGAGCACAGGCTCCCTCGGGGACTCGGGAAGCCTGTCCTACACGGTTGCCGGCGTATCCAGACGCCTGTTTGGTGTGTCCGGATTGTAGGACGCGCTTCCCCGGTATTCCGGGGAGCGTGTGTCATTGCACAGTCAAGAGGAGTCAACCCGAATCGGGACGTAATAATGAATCTGGCAGGAAAACGGGCATTGGTCACCGGGGGGGCGGTTCGGATTGGGCGAGCGATCTGTGAAGCGCTGGCAAAGCGCGGCTGTATCGTGGTCATCCATTACCGGAATTCCGAGGAGGAAGCCCACTTGTTGGCTGGCTCGCTGAAGGTGGACGGTGGGGAGGCCTATGCGGTGCAGTCTGATCTTGGTGATGAGTCAACCTGTGCCCGCCTGATCGAAGCGAGCATAGAGCGCGCCGGCGGGCTCGATATCCTTGTGAACAACGCAGCGGTCTTTAATCGTGATGCGCTGCTGGAAACCACCGAAGCCAAGCTGCTTTCGGAACTGCAGACGAACGCGTTCGCTCCCATCTTTCTGACGCGGGCTCTTGCTCAACGGACGGAGCGGGGCAAAATCGTGAACCTGCTAGATCAGCGTATTGAGGGACTTGAGATCGGTGCGTTGGCGTACAATCTATCCAAGAGGATGTTGGCCGACTTCACGGAGTTGGCTGCACTTGAACTGGCCCCTGGATTTACCGTGAATGGGGTGGCGCCGGGCCCCATCCTGCCTCCGCCGGGGGAGGGCGATGAGCGAACCCGGGAGCTTGCCGGGGCAACACCGCTCGGCGTGCCGTTGACACCGGAAGCGGTGGCCGGGGCGGTTGTTTATCTCCTGGAGGCCGATGGGGTGACGGGTCAGACGATCTTCGTCGACGGTGGACAGAGGTTGCTCCGGACTGGGCATCCCCTCTTGGCTGGAGTGGCTGGGAAGCCACTAGGCCCGCGAGGGGATGCCCAGTCCTCCGCTTGAGGGTGGGCTGGAGTGGCTGGGAAGCCACTAGGCCTGCGAGGGGATGCCCAGTCCTCCGCTTGAGGGTGGGCTGGAGTGGCTGGGAAGTTGAGAGAGTGAAACGAGGAGGTATTCCGATGCTTTGCATCGGCGCGCGTTGCGCGCGGCTCGGCAGGGACGCCTCGCCCTACCTGGATGGATGGGAGAGAGATGGATAAGATATATATTCGGGATTTGAAGGTTCAGTGCATTGTGGGGATCAATCCGCATGAGCGCGTTGAGGAGCAGGATGTCTGCATCAACATCACCATGGCCTGCGACGTCAGTGCGGCATGTGTTTCCGACGATATCGCTGACACGGTGAACTACAAGACGCTCAAGGATGAGTTGGTCGCGTTTGTGAAGGTGAGTGAGTTCTTCCTGATCGAGAAACTCGCCGAGGAGATTGCCGCGCGTTGCCTCGCGCGTGAGCGTGTGCAGCGAGTTGTTGTCTGCGTGGACAAGCCCGGTGCGCTGACGGGGGCACGTAGTGTTGCCGTAGAGATTGAACGCAGCTGAGACCCAAGATGGGTGAGCGGGGCCAGAGCCGCATGCACAGGCTCCCTCGGGGACTCGGGAAGCCTGTCCTACACGGTTGGTGTGTATCCAGATGGTCATTAATGAATTAGGGTGTAGGACGCGCTTCCCCGGTATTCCGGGGAGCGTGTGGCGTGCGTTCGTAGGCCTACCGGGAGACGCTGCCGGGAGTGCAGAAGATGCTTGAGTTTTCGCGATATCATTTTGTCGGTGTTGCCGGCGTTGGCATGAGTGCCGTGGCACAGGCGGTCTGCTTTGCGGGCGGACAGGTTTCCGGATCCGATCGGCGCCGTGACAGCGATGGTGATGCCACGATTCTCAGGCAGCTCGCCGAGGTTGGGGTTGAGCTGTTTCCGCAGGATGGCTCCGGGGTGCGCGACAACGCTGAAGCCGTTGTGGTGAGCACGGCAATCGAGAACGACAACCCCGATCTCGCGGCGGCACGCGAGCGTGGTGTTCCTGTTCTGCATCGCTCTGCAGTGCTTGCACAGCTTGTGGCAGACGGAACCTGCGTGGCTGTCGCGGGTACGTCGGGTAAGAGTACGGTAACCGGTATGGTCGGATGGATCCTGGAACAGGCCGGCCTCAATCCATCGGTCGTCAACGGTGCTCCCATTTCCAATTGGCGCAGTGACACATGCATTGGCAATGCACGAAAGGGCGGAGACCTCTGGGTTATCGAAGCCGACGAAAGTGATCGCTCTCTGCTGAACTACGAACCGCAGCATGCCGTCATCACCAACATGTCGGCGGACCACTTCGATATGGAAGAGACCGTCGATCTCTTTGAACGCTTTGCGAGTCGCGTGAAGGGGGCGTGTATCGGTGCGCTGGACTCGGTGGACTACCTTTCGGCGGTGGAACCGGTTGTACAGGCAGGATCAAGCCGGTTCGTCTGTGAGGGCGTCGCGTTCGAGTTGTCACTTCCCGGACGGCACAATGTTGAGGACGCACTCCATGCGGCCATGCTCTGTCGTGGCCTCGGCGTTTCACTTGAGGACAGTGCCGCGGCCTTGAAGACGTTCAAGGGGATCCATCGGCGACTGGAAGTCGTCGGGGACGCCGGCGGCATCACCGTTCTCGATGACTACGGTCACAATCCCGCCAAGATCGCGGCCGCCTGGGAGGCGGTTGTGCCTTTTGCCCGGCGGGGCATCGTGATTTGGCGACCGCATGGATACGGTCCTCTTCGGAGCATGCTCGACGACCTGACGGAGACGTTCGCACGGTTGTGCGGCCCGGACGATAGAGTACTGCTGTTGCCCGTATACGATGCCGGCGGCACCGCGGATCGCAGCACGGGCGTTGATCTGCTGGTAGATCGCCTGGCAGCGCGCGACGTTCCCGTTTCCTATGTGGCGACGCATGACGAGGCTGTTGCCCTTGCATCCGGAGAAGCCCAAACCGGTGACGTGATCATCGTCATGGGTGCCCGCGATCCGGACCTGCCCGAGCTGGCCGCGCGCATTGTCGCGGCCGTGGCCTAAGCCATCGCGTTGAGGTCTTCGCTCGTTGGCTTGCCGGCGCGTACGGCGTGAACGGCGTAGACGGCGCCACCCACTAGACTCCAGAAAAGCGTTGCACCGTATAGCAGGAGGGATAGTGGGATTGCGCGTGTTGGTGGGACACCGAATTCCGGAATACCCAGCATGAATTGGGCTGCGTACTCTCGTGTGCCCAGCCCCCCCGGCGTGGCCGGAATTGCCGCGACGCCATTAATCACCGGGAACACGGTAAGGTAGTTGCCGAATTCCGCGACAAGGTTCACAGGTTGGGGAATATCTGCTTCCGCCCCCTCCGGGGTTGCTGTCGTCGACTGGACGGTGCGGACGTTGAGACCCAGGCCGAGGAGAAATGCGGCGACGACGAGCATGATGTGGTTGATGGCGGACAGTGACAGCGTTCGCACCAGCAGCCCGCGATGGTTGAATGTGTCGTGAAACGCGCTGTAGACGCGGCTGATCATCTTGCCGAGAGATGTTCTTTCCTCGAGCCGGCGGAAGAGGGACCAGTGTTCGAACACGTTGCGACGGAAGACAATGAAGAGCCCTACAACCGTTGCCAGCATAACCCCGATCATGAACACCATGACGGTGCGGGTCTCCGGATAGCGCATAAAGAAGTGGTACCGGCAAAGCACCACGATTGCGGCAAGCGCCACGAGGGCGAGCAAGCCGACGAGGCGGTCGATGAAGACTGTTGTGACCGCCTCTGTCCGTTTATGGGGAATGGCTTTGGCCACAAAGAAAACCTTAACCAGGTCACCGCCCACGGCTCCGAACATAAACGCGTTAAAGAAATGTCCGATGAAGTAGAGCTCCAGTGCTCGCCATATGGATAGAGGCATTCCATGTGCGGCCAGGATCAACTTCCAGCGCCACGCGGCCACCGTGAGGCAGACCAGGAAACAGAGGACGGCACCAACCAGGTAGGGCCAGTTGTCGGCGATCGCCTGTAGTGCGGCCAGAAGGTCGGCCTTGTTGTCCATGCGATAGAAGAGAAACGAGATTAGCCCGATGCCCAGGGCGAGCTGCAGCAGGGATACGAGCTTCTTCTTCATGGGCTAGGCCTGTTCCAGTACATCACGCAGGGTCTGTTTGAAGGGGATTTCGGGTTTCCATCCCGTCGCCTCGCGCAGTCGTTCCGTGGAGAGGAGCGGCATGCGGTCGGTGGGGCGGTAGCGCTCAGGATCGACCTCAATCTCTGGTGATACGCCGGCTGCCTCGCAAAGCAGATCGAGCATGTGTCCCATGGTAATCCGCTCCGAAGAGGCCACATTGTAGGCTTGGCCACATTCACCTTTTTCGATTAACAGGCGGTAGCCCCTTACGATGTCGCGGACGTCCATGAAGGTTCGCTCGCTCTCCAGGTTGCCGACTCGCATGACTGGGGGTTGGGTCCCTTCGCTGATCGCCTTGATCTGCCTGGCAAAGGCCGGGACGACAAAATCCGGTGACTGGCCGGGGCCCGTGTGATTGGCGGCGCGTGCGGTCATGGTGCACATATCGTAGTCGCGGGAGTAGGCCAGCGTCATGAGATCGGCGGAAGCCTTGGAGACGGCGTAGACGCTGTTGGGGCGGATCGGGGCGTCTTCCGTGATGAGCGATTCCGTGTCTGCGTTACCGTAGACGTAGGAGGTCGATGCCAGCAGCATACGCGTTTGGGGTGCGGTTTGCCGCAACGCTTCAAGCAGGTGCGCGGTACCGAGAACGTTGGTGTTGAGCATCATCTCCGGGTTCGTGCGTCCCACCGGCGGCGAGGCGATTCCCCCCAGGTGGATGCACGCATCGGGTTTCAGCGTGGCCAGTGCGTTCAGAATGGACTCCGCCTTGGTGAGGTCCAGGCACAGGGCTTTCGTGATGCCTTCCGGCTGTCGTTTCAGGGAGATGTCGATGCCGACGACCTCGTGGCCTGCAGCAAGCAGCTCTTGCGTTAGGAAGCGTCCGACGAAGCCGGCCACCCCTGTAACTAAGATTCGCATGTGTCACCCCAAACCGATTGCAAGTGTTTGTGCCCGTCCACGACGTGCTCAGCCGGTGTGCCGGGGCAGGGCTCGAGAACCCATACCTTGGCATGTGAAGCGGCATTTCTGAAGTCTGAAAAGTCGATGTCGCCGCGAGGGGGCATGATGTGGTCGCCAGCAGGTGGCTTCACATCATGGACATGCATGCCGGCCATGAAGGGGGCGAGTTTGTCGGCCCAGCGCTGGTGACTGATCAGACCCAGGTTGTGGCGAACCTGGCCGTGGCCCATGTCGTGCCAATATCGGATCAGCGGGGAGTCGAGTTCGGTCAGAAGTTCTTCCAGCTCGTTTTCGGTTGGTATGGCCTCCCAGGAGGGGAGGTTTTCCAGGGCGATAGGAAGCCCGGCCTCTTCAAGGACAGGCAGCAAGTCCTCAAGCGATCGGCGCAGTTGGTCTAAATATGGGGGGACCTTCTTGCTTCGTTCCATGAGGAGCTTCAGCTTGAGCTTCTCATACTTCGGCGTGTTCTGTTTGCCGCCCTCGCTCAGTTCAATGAGCTTGCGCGTCCGCCGGCGCGTGCGCACGTTGCCCGCGTGCGCGACAACGACCTTGGCACCCATCTCGGCGGCGAATTCAATTGTGCGTCCGGTATGGCGAACGGCGCTTTCGCGTTCACGGTCGTCCAGGCTGCTCAATGAGAAGAGCTCCGGATGGCCGCGAAGCGCACCGACAGGCACGGGGCAGTAGTTGTGTACGCTGGAGCATTTGACCTGTCCTGATTCGATACGGTCGCGTACACCCATGACATGATACTGCTGCAGATCATAGCCCAACTCGACCTGGTCGAATCCCAGCTCGAGAATTTCGTCTACCAGGGCTTCGCCGGTTTCGTGCCGGTAGGCATTCCAGCGTGTTGAAAGGGAGAAGTTCATAGAAAAGACAAAGCTCCCACGCCAGGCATGGGAGCTTCGGTGATAATCAGTTTAGGTGATGTCGACTCTATCGACCGGAGTTCACCCGAGAGCGGGCGCGTGCAGCCTTGCGGCGTTTCTTCTCACTCGGCTTCTCATAGTAGCGGTTGGCACGCAGTTGCTTCATCATGCCTTCCTTGTCCATGATCTTCTTCAGTCGACGAAGAGCGCGTTCAACGGCTTCGCCTTTCTTCAATCTTACTTGAATCACTGTGTAGTATCACCATCCCTTCATGACCCGGGCGGTGCCGTGCACCACATGCCCGTCGGTCCGTTTGCGGCTGCGAACCGTAGGAAACGGACGGTAGCGTGTCAAGCCTTCTGCCTACTTCTTTCTTGCAAATAGCGCCGTGTGTTGGCTTATATAAACGGATAAATCAGGTGCAGACGGGCACCCGATGAAACAGAAAGGTAACCCATGCCGAACATTGCTGTCGTATTGAAAGAGGAAATTGCCCGGTTGGCTCGCAAGGAAATTCGCGTTCAAACGGATGCAATAAAGAAGGCATCGACACGTCATCGTAGCGACATTGCTGCGTTGAAACGCCAAGTGGCGAATCTTGAGCGTCAAGTGGCGCTACTCCAGGGGAATGTCGCAAAGGCAGCCCCGGACGTCCCCGCCGAAGAACCCGATGTGCGCGTGCGGTTCACGGCAAAAGGGCTGCGGTCACAGCGAAAGCGGCTGGGACTGTCGGCTGCGGAGTACAGTAAGCTCATCGGCGTGACGCCGCAGTCGATCTATAACTGGGAGCGCGGATCCTCTCGCCCCCGCAAGAGTCAGATTGCCGCCCTGGCTGCGCTGCGTGGCATTGGCAAGAAGGACGTCCAGGCCAAGATGCAGGAGCTTGCCAAGCAGAAGCCCGTGGTCAAGAAACGGAAGCCAGCGGCAAAGAAGAAGGCCGCGCCAAAGAAGCGCAAGGCCGCTGCGAAGAAGGCCACGCCGAAGAAGCGCAAGGCTGCCGCAAAGAAGCGCGCCTGATACAACGGCCCCCGGGGCGCCGGCATCGTTGATTGAGTGATACGGGAAGCGTGGAATGGCTATTCCGATAAGCCCCTTGTGTGTGCACTTGGCCGCCCGGGAAGAGTGGCTCATGCAGCACGTCCTCGATTACGGACAGGAGCGCAACTACACCAAGTATACCTCGACGCTGGTTGAGGCCTGGCGCATCTCCATCGTGGGATTGACCGAAACGATTCAGAAGGCGGCTGGCCTGGGAGATGCTGTTCCAGAGCTGGGGCCGGATGAGGATTACGTTTCTGACCCCATCGCATCATTTGGCATCATAGAAGCCCAGAAACACCGCGAACGCGGCATCACGCTCTCCATGTTTCTCGGTCTGCTAAAGTACTACCGCCAGACCTATGTTGATTGTGTTGCCGAGAGTGAGTTCACTCCGGAGGAGAAGGCGCACTACTGCCTCTTTATCGATCGTTGTTTCGACCGCGTTGAAATCGGGTTCTGCCAGGAGTGGGCAAATGTCACCGGTGGCGAGAAACTGTCCGAGTTGCAGACGACCAACCGTCGCATGACCAATGAGAAGAATAAGTATCTCACGATCTTTGAGAGTCTCCATGATCCCGCCATCTTGTTGAATGCCGAGGGACGCGTGGAGAATGTGAATCATGCCGGTCTAGAGTTGCTGGGCGCAGCGGAGGCCGCCTCTGGCTCCGTCTACTACCAGGACAAACGCCCCGAGGAGCTGCTGCCGGACCTGGAGGAGCACCTGGTGGGGATCGATTTTGAGCATATCGATGAAGATGCGTTCGAGCGGAGCATTTCGCTGGCCGGGCAGACACGCCATTTCAATGCCAAGCTGAAGCGTATGCTCGACGTTAGCAACAAATTCGCCGGCACGGTGTTGCTCCTTGATGACATCACGGCCCGCAAGACGGCCGAAGCCAAGATGCTCGCACTGGCGGATGAGCTTGAGCGTTCCAACAAAGAGCTGGAGCAGTTCGCTTACGTCGTATCGCATGATCTGCAGGAGCCGCTACGGAAGATTACGGCCTTTGGCGGTCGCCTTGAGAAGACCTGCGGCGAGCAGCTTGATGAGTCGGGGCAGGATTCTCTGGGCCGTATGATCAATGCGGCCGAGCGCATGAGGGCACTGATCGAGAGCCTGCTGGCCTATGCCCGGGTGACGACACGCGGCAAGCCCTTTGAGACGGTTGACCTCGCGGCGGTCCTCGAGGAAGTCGTCTCCGATCTTGAGGTGCGGATAGAGGAGACTCAGGGTCGCGTTGAGACCGGCACGTTGCCGGCGATTGATGCCGACCCCATTCAGGTGCGACAGCTTTTCCAGAACCTGATTGGGAACGCACTGAAGTTCAGGAAGCCGGATGTGGCTCCCGTTGTGACGATTTCATGCGAGGCGGTGGCGGCCGACGCAGGGGATTGCTGTCGCATTACCGTGTCGGACAATGGCATTGGCTTCGACATGAAGTATAAGGACCGGATTTTCGGCGTGTTCCAGCGGCTTCACGGTCGCGGGGTCTATGAGGGGTCCGGAATAGGACTGTCGATTTGCAACCGGATCGTGGGTCGTCATGGCGGATCGCTGGACGTCACCAGCGTGGTGGGCGAGGGCACAACGTTCACGATCGCCCTGCCCTTAAGGCAATGTTGAGTTCCGCACGTCCCGGATGAACTCGGCGTATTCCATATCCGTACTCAGGCTGTGCTCCGCCAGCCATCCGGTCATGGCGTTCTTCAGGCGTGCGGGGTTCATCGAGTCCTGTTCAAAGGCCGCGAGATGCTTCAGAAATGCCTCAGCCGCCTGCTCGTGGTCCGATTGATGCAGGGCAAATCCCGGTGCCTTGTAGTGACGGATCAGGTGTTCCTCGCTGGTGAAATGGAAGTCAAGGTAGCCCTCTATCTCGTGCAGCAGCGCCGCCATTTCGTCGTACGTCATCTCGGCTCCTATCCTGTCGAAGAGAGCATAGAGATAGGCGTGCTGTGCGTCCATCTCCGGGATTCCAAGCTGCGGTCTGGCGTATACTTCCGGCATGGCAGGCATTATCCCTCATGACGCTTCGCCCGTCAATACACGGACCGCCGGCAATACCACGGTGTGGTATATTTGATTGACATGAAGAGGGTGATGGCGGAAAATGTAGACAGAAATCGGGTGCAAGATTCCTCGACTACGCGGGGTTATGGGGGCAAGACGAATGGGCGCATTACCACCAACGACGATGCCTGAGGGAACCATGCCTCCCTTGGATGCGAGCGCGTTCCCGGAGTCGGGGCTCTATCTGCTGTTGCCGGGAGGCGAATGGGTCGTGATGACTCACCAAGGACTTGAAGCGGCTACGCGGGCGCTGCTGGCCGACCCCGCCGCCATTCCTGAACACGTCCGTGCCGCTGTTGATTATCAGCCTTGCAGCATCTGTCCAATGCGTCACACGGCAGAGATATGCCATGCCATTATGCCGGTCCTGCCCTTCTTTGATGTCCTCGATCGCTACGAGTCTCACGAGAAAGTCACGGCCGTCTATCGTGACGACGTCGGTGTGATGGTGATTGATACGACGATGCAGAACGCGTTGATGTTCATCTCGATCCTGAGCTTGACCCAGTACTGTGAAGTCGGGCAGGAGTATGCCTGTTTCTTTGAGGGCATTAACCCCCTCACCCCTGTTGCCCGGATCGCTAAGTCCGTGTTCCAGGGCATTTTTCTCGCATCCGATGGCGACTTGCCGAAGGTCGCGCGTACGATCAGCACCATATCCAGGAACTTGCTGCAAACCGCAAAGTGCCAGACCCAGCGGCTGTGCCTGATCAGCGGACGGGATTCCTTTCAGAACGCATTTATCAACACCGAGATGATCATGCAGGTTGTTGAGATTGAGTTTGAGAAGTACCTCGAAGAGCGCGGGATGCTCTTAGCGGGTGTGCAGGAGTTGGGCAGTTGACGGCTGCAACCTACCTGCAACCATAGACGCTTCCAGAATTGACACTCCTGCGGAAAACCCTTACTTTTCCGGTTGTTTTGGGCTGAATGGCCTGCGTGCATATTGAAATGGGAGACTGCATTGGACCTTGAACGACTGCGCCACAGTACGGCGCATGTGATGGCCGCCGCCATCTGCCGACTCTACGATGATGTCCTGCTGGATATCGGGCCGGCCACAGACGGTGGTTTCTACTACGACGTGGACCTCCCGAAGCGACTCGCTCCCGAAGACTTTCCTGCGATCGAGGCCGAGATGGCGAAGATTGTGGCCGAGAAGCTTCCTTTTGAGCGGCTCGAAGTCTCCCGCGAAGAGGCGGTCAAGACACTGACGGAATTGGGGCAGACCTTTAAGCTTCACCGGTTGGCCGATATCCCTGAAGGGGAGTCGATTACCTTTTATCGCTGCGGTGAGTTCATCGATCTCTGCCGTGGTCCGCATGTTGAGCACACTGGCGAGATCCGCGGCTTCAAGCTGACCTCCGTTGCCGGTTCCTACTTCCGGGGGCAAGAGACCAACCCGATGCTGCAACGCATCTACGGTATCGCAGCCGAGTCCCCCAAGAAGATCAAGATCCTGCTCAAGCAGCTTGAGGAAGCGCAGAAACGTGACCACCGCAAGATTGGCAAGGAACTTGACCTGTTCAGTATCCAGGAGGACGTTGGTCCCGGCCTGGTGCACTGGCACCCGCGCGGGGCTCGCATCCGTTCGATCATTGAGGACTTCTGGCGTAAGGAGCATTATCGATCGGGCTACGAGCTACTCTATTCTCCGCACATCGGTCGGGCCGGATTGTGGCAGACCTCCGGGCACCTGGAGTTCTATGAAGAGAACATGTACTCGCCCATGGATGTAGACGGGCAGGACTACTTCGTTAAACCGATGAACTGTCCCTTCCATGTCCAGGTCTACAAGAGCCAGAAACGTTCCTACCGCGACCTGCCGCTACGCTGGGCTGAGCTGGGAACGGTCTACCGTTACGAGAAGAGCGGTGTTTTGCACGGGCTGTTGCGCGTGCGCGGCTTCACCCAGGACGATGCTCACATTTTCTGCACGCCAGAGAAGATCCAGGATGAGATCAAGACGACGGTTACCTTTGCCCTGAACATGTTGAAAGCCTTCGGATTTGACGACGTCACGGCATATCTTTCGACCCGTCCCGAGAAGGCGGTCGGGGAGCAGACCCGCTGGGAGCAGGCCACCGCCTCGCTAAAGGGCGCGCTGAAGGCCGAGAATATCGACTATGAAGTTGATGTGGGCGGCGGCGCGTTCTACGGTCCGAAGATCGATCTGAAAATTAAGGACGCCATCGGTCGCGAGTGGCAGATGGGTACGATTCAGTTCGATTTTAATCTGCCGGAGCGGTTCGACATGAACTATACCGGTGAAGATGGGGCTAATCACCGTCCCTACATGGTTCACCGGGCATTGCTGGGTAGCATTGAGCGCTTCTTCGGCGTCCTGGTGGAGCACTATGGCGGCAAGTTCCCCATGTGGTTGGCTCCCGAGCAGGTCAAGATATTGCCGATCACGGACGATCAGCTTGACTACGCGGACACGGTGGCCGACGCGCTGCGCCAGGCCGATTTCCGTGTGGCCATAGATCGCCGTTCCGAGCGCGTAGGTGCCAAGATTCGGCTGGCTCGCAACGAGCGTGTGCCTTACATGATGATCCTGGGCGGAAAAGAACAGGAAGGTGGAACCGTTGCCCTGAGAGGGCGGGACGGGGAGCAGGAAGTGATGTCGCTGGAAGCCGCACTTGAACGGCTTGGAGCAGAAGCAGAGAAGCAAGCATAGGGAGGTCGGCTATTCGTTCGTTTATCAGAGTTAATCTTAAGATCCGCGTACCCGAGGTACGTCTCAATGCCCACGACGGTTCGCCACTCGGCATCATGTCGACGCGCGACGCTATGAAGCTCGCCCACGAGCAGAATCTGGATCTGGTTGAGATCTCGCCTAACGCAAAGCCCCCGGTCTGTCGCCTGATGGACTACGGCAAATACCGGTATGAACAGGGGCGCAAGCAGCGGGAGCAACGCAAGCATCAGCACCAGAATGCGGTGAAAGAGATCAAGTTCCGCCCCAACGTGGGAGATCATGACTACCAGACCAAGGTCGGTCATGTGCGGAAATTCCTCGAGAAGGGGCACAAAGTTAAGATCAGCCTGACCTTCCGTGGACGTGAGAACGCCCACCGTGAACTTGGCTTTGCCGTTGTTGAGCGCGTGATCAAGGACTGCGAGGACATCAGCTCGGTGGATATGGCACCGAAACGGGTTGGCCGCATGATCGTTGCGATGCTCGGCGTCCGTTCGGCCAAGACCAACAAGGGCGGCAAATAGCCCCTAAAAAATCCCGAGAAAACGCTGGACGCCCCATGGCGATTGCGATAGCGTACGATCCTTTTCCATCCGGGACCGAGAAGTGCTTAGCGCCTCCTGGGATGGGTAACACGACTAAGATGACGGGGGCAACATGCCTAAGGGCAAAACAAACAAGTCGGCAGCGAAGCGGATCAAGGTTACCGCATCCGGTAAGCTGAAGTATTCAAAAGCGGGGTCAGGACACCTGTTGTCCAGCAAGTCTCGCAAGCGCAAACGCAACCTGCGTAAATCCGGGATCCTAAGCCCGGCAGAGAACAAGCGCATCAAGACGCTGCTCGCGTCTTAGAAACCCCTTTTCAGGAGAAGAATCATGCCAAGAGCAACTAATGCACCAGCATCTCGTCGTCGCCGTCGCCGCGTGCTTGACCAAGCCAAGGGTTTCCGTGGCGGACGCAGCAAACTCTTTCGTACAGCAACCGAGGCCGTCGATCGCGCCATGCGCATGTCGACGACGCACCGCAAGGACAAGAAGCGTAGCTACCGTCGCCTCTGGATCAGCCGTGTTTCGGCTGCCTGCCGCCTGAATGACATTTCGTACAACCGGTTCATCGAAGGCCTGACCAAGGCCAATGTTGAGCTGAACCGCAAAATGCTTTCCGAGATCGCGATTCACGATCCCGAGGGCTTTACGAAGATCGTCGAGCAGGCAAAGGCCAGCCTGGCATAGCGCAACCATGTGCAGCAAAAAAGGCCATCCTTGGATGGCCTTTTTTTGTGTCGAGAGGGAATCATGAACGTAGCGGAAATTGAGGCGATTAAGGCGAAAGCCCTGGCATCGGTCGCGGAAGCGGAGACGGCGGAGGCTATTGAGGAGATCCGTATCAAGTACATCGGACGCAAGGGGCTCCTGCCGCAGATCATGAAGGGACTCAAGGATGTGGCTCCCGAGGAGCGGGGCGCAGTAGGGAAGGGCGCCAATGCGTTGAAGAATGCATTGGGTTCGGCGATGGAGGAGAAGCTCGCGGCGCTGAAAGGCGGCCAGGGCGAGGCCCCCGTGGCTGCTTTCGATACGACGTTGCCAGGGCGGTGGCGTCCGCGTGGCACCATGCATCCGATTTCGCAGGTTATCGAAGAGGCCGTTCGCATCTTCGGCCGGTTGGGATTCACCGTGGCGGAAGGCCCCGATGTGGAGACCGGCTATCGCAATTTCGAGGCGCTGAACACGCCGGATTATCATCCCTCGCTGGACCAGCAGGATACGTTCTGGCTCGAATCCGGCGAGCTCCTGCGGACGCAGACCTCTCCGGTGCAGATTCGTGTGATGGAGCAGCAGAAGCCGCCCGTCCGTATCGTGACGCCGGGACGCTGTTACCGCCGCGACACGACTGATGCGACACATAGCGCCAACTTCCACCAGATCGAAGGTCTGTACGTGGATACGGACGTGTCGCTTGCGGACCTGAAGGGCACGCTGGCCTACTTCGCGCAGGAAATGATGGGTCCGGATGTCAATATACGTTTCCGTCCGCACTTCTTCCCCTTCACCGAGCCAAGTGTCGAATGCGATTTTTCGTGTCACGTGTGTGGCGGCGATGGCTGTCGTGTCTGCAAGCAGAGCGGTTGGATTGAGATTGCCGGTGCCGGCATGGTGGACCCCCGCGTCTTCGAACGCGTGGGCTACGATGCGACGGCTGTAACCGGATACGCGTTCGGTATGGGAATCGAACGCATCGCCATGATCAAGTACGGCATTCCGGACATTCGGATGCTTTATGATAACGACGTCAGATTCCTGACGCAGTTTCGGTAGACCTTTTGCAGAGGGAGTCTGAATCCTAACGGATCCAGCTACGCCAAGTTGCGTTGGTCCGTGTGTGGCTGGATTCGTTGGAATTCAGCATCCAGGAATAGGAGAAGCGGTGCGATGAAAGTACCTGTTAGTTGGTTGCGTGAGTACGTGGATTTGGATGCAACGCCGGAAGAGCTTGCGGACAAGTTGACGTTTTCAGGAATTGAAGTCGAAGGGATTCACACCATCGGTAGTGATTATGCCGGTGTGGTGGTGGGCGAGGTGCGCGAGATTGAACCGCATCCCGGTGCGGACCGTCTGCGGCTCTGTCGTGTTTTCAATGGCGAGGAAGAGCTGAAGGTTGTTTGCGGCGCAAGCAACTTCGAGGTCGGTGACAAGGCTCCGTTCGCTGGTGTAGGCGTGACGCTTGCCAATGGCTTCAAACTCAAGAAGGCTAAGATCCGCGGCGAGGCGTCTTTCGGTATGCTCTGTGCCGAGGATGAGCTGGGGCTCTCGGATGACCACGAGGGCATCATGATTCTCCCCCGTGACACGGTACCGGGCACGCCTCTGAGTGATGTGCTGGGTCCTCCCGACACGGTGCTCGAGTTGGAAATCACGTGGAACCGTCCGGATTGTCTCAGCGTCATTGGTATTGCGCGTGAGTTCGCCGCCCTTTATGACACCGAACTGAAACTTCCCGACGTGACCGTCGCCGAGTCCGGCGACGGCATTGAGGATTCGGTGTCCGTAACCATTGACGATCCCGAAGGGTGTCCGCGCTATACGGCACGGGCTCTTTCCAATATCACGATCGCGCCCAGTCCACTCTGGATGCAGCGCCGACTGGCGATGAGCGGCATTCGTCCCATCAATAACATCGTGGATGTGACGAACTACGTTCTGCTGGAGTGCGGTCACCCGCTGCACGCCTTCGACCAGGGCCTCCTGGCCGAGGGCAAGATCATCGTGCGCTGTGCGAAGCCGGGCGAGACGATGGCAACACTGGATGGGATTGACCGTAAGCTGACACCCGACATGTTGGTGATTGCTGATGTCGAGAAGCCCGTCGCTGTAGCCGGCGTGATGGGGGGGGCGGGTAGTGAGATTCAAGATGGCACGGAAGCCGTGCTGCTTGAGAGCGCCTGTTTTGATCCCCGCCGCATCCATCGGACTTCGGTAGCGCTTTCCCTTTCGACGGAATCTTCGCACCGCTTCGAGCGTAACGTGAATGTCGAAACTGTGGATTGGGCCAGCAACCGTGCCGCACAGTTGATGCAGGCGTTGGCCGGGGCCACGGTCTCCCCGGGTATGATCGATGTCTATCCCGGGACGCACAAGCCGCGGCGGATTGCCCTGGACTTGGCGCGCATGGATCGATTGCTCGGCGTACACGTTCCGGTCCAGAAGGCGATCGAGGTGCTTGAGTCACTGCAGATCCCCGTGGTTGAACAAGGCAACGAGACGCTTACGGTTGAAGCTCCTGCCTTTCGACCGGACCTGGTGCGTGAAGCTGATCTGGTTGAAGAGATTGCCCGGATGTATGGGCTTGCACATGTGCCGGATGTGGTGCCTGCGGCCAAGGTTGTACCAGCCGCGAATGATGAGCCGACCCGTGCTCTATTCGCCTGCCGTGACAATCTGATTGCCCTCGGTCTCTCTGAGACCATGAGCTACAGCTTTGTGCCGGAGGCCCTGCTCGACACATTCTGCGGTTCCGACAAGCCTTCGCGCGTTGTGCTGCCTAATCCGGTCAGTGCTGACCAGGCCGTGATGCGGAACTCCCTTGTTCCACAGATGGTGGAATGCCTGGGCCGCAATCACTCCCGCCAGATAACGGATGCGATGCTGTTCGAAATCGGGAAGGTGTTCTGGAAGGATGATGCCGGTTCCATCAGCGAAGAAGACCGTGTTTGCATCGGCCTTATGGGCAAGGTTGGCCGCGGGCAGCTCGAGCGCCACAGCGCGGCCAAGGATGACGAGGTATTCCTCTGGGCCAAGGGTATCATCGAGGATCTGGCCGAAGCCCAGCGAGTTGGCGTCCTGACATTTACTCCTGCCGATCATCCCTACTGTGAGGTCGGTGAAGCCGTGTCTATCCAGTTGGGGGAGAGCACGTTAGGGTTCCTGGGGTTGCTCAGGAAGGAGTTGCGTCATCGCCACCGCATGGCTGAACCGGTGGCGATTGCCGAGCTATCAATGGCTCCGATTCTGGCAGCGATTTTCAAGACGCCGTCCTATCAGCCCATCCCGCAGTACCCCGCGATCAGCCGTGATGTGGCCATCGTTGTGGACGAAAACGTGATGCATCAGGACATTCTGCGCGTCATTCATGGGGCCGCCTCGTCCGAGTTGACAGGGGTCGATCTCTTTGATATTTTCAGTGGTGGAGGGATGAAGCAAGGCAAGAAGAGCCTCGCTTACTCTCTCACGTATCGTTCTTTCGAGCGCACATTGACGGACGCGGATGCCAACGGGTATCACGAGACGATCAAGGATGCACTGAAGAGCGAGCTTGGTGTAGATATACGAGAGGGCTGATGAGGCGGGCCACGCGGCGCGAATCGGAAGCCTGACTGAAGTGACGATCAAGGTGGGGTCTCGGCCCGATGATGAGTACCTTATTGAATGTGATTCTGCTAGCCTTCGGATGGCTATTGTTGATAAAGGTTGGCGGGTTTATTGAGCGCGAGAAAATCGCTATTAGAGTTGGTAAACGGCGGAGTCTCGGCTCGCTCAGAGGGCGTCATGCCCACTGTTCTATAAAAACAGAATACATGCTTTCCATAGGGAACGAAAATACCCTGCCTTGTTCGAAAACAGGCAAAGATCTCTGACCCAGTACATAAGTATCAGGGAGCTGGAACGCGGTGTTGACGGTGTAACCACCTTCGGGTGGGAGACCCGACGCACTGACTAAAGCACCCACCTCGCTTGCGAGGTTCAGAGACGCAGCTTGGTACGGCATAGGCGGGGTATTTTTTTTTCGTTCCGGGGGGGGCATGGATTTATTCGAACAGCAGGGAGATGCGACACCGGCCGGGCCACAGCCTCTCGCCGCACGCATGCGCCCGGCTTCGGTGGAGGAGGTCGTCGGACAGGACCACATCCTCGGCCCCGGCAAACTCCTGCGTCGCGCGATCGATGCCGATCGTCTCGGCAGTATCATTCTCTACGGTCCTCCCGGTTGCGGGAAGACCTCCCTGGCGGAGGTCATTGCCGCTGCCACGCAGCGCCGCTTCGTCCGTACTAGTGGCGTGCTCGCGAACGTGGCGGACCTGCGGGCCCTGATCAAGGAGGCGCGTCATCGCCTCAGGCAGGATGGTACGGAGACGATTCTTTTCGTGGACGAGATCCACCGCTTCAACAAGGCCCAGCAGGATGTGCTGTTGCCCCATGTTGAGGATGGTGCGATTACACTGATCGGGGCGACCACCCATAACCCGATGTTCTTCATTAACACGCCGTTGACATCGCGGTCATTGGTGTTTGAGCTCAACCCACTTTCCGAAGAGGCCGTTGTGGCGCTGCTTCGCCGTGCGCTGGGCGATGCCCGTGGCCTCGCCGACCATGTCGTGACGGCCGATGATGATGCGCTTGCCCACATCGCGTCGATGTGTGAAGGCGATGCCCGCCGTGCTCTCAATGCGCTTGAGATCGCTGTGCTGACAACGCCCAAGGACGAGGACGATTCGGTGCATGTCGACCGTGCGGTGGCTGAAGATTCTGTTCAGAAGAAAGCAATCCTCTACGATCATGACGAAGATGGCCACTACGATACGATCTCGGCATTCATCAAGAGTGTTCGCGGGTCCGATCCCCATGCGGCCGTCTACTGGCTGGCGAAGATGCTATACGCGGGCGAGGACCCCCGCTTCGTGGCCCGGCGGCTCATCATCCTGGCCTCCGAAGATATCGGCAATGCTGATCCGCGCGGGATTCTCGTGGCCACGTCCGCGATGCGCGCCGTAGAGTTCGTTGGCATGCCAGAAGCTCGCATCATTCTCTCCCAGGCGACGACTTACCTGGCCTCGGCCCCCAAGAGCAATGCGGCCTACAAGGCCATCAACAAAGCTCTGAAAGATGTCGAGGCCGGCCGCGTGCTACCTGTTCCCGAACACCTCAAGAACGTGCATCTGAAGACGGCCGGGGGTGCCGGCAAATCGAAGGAATACGTCTATCCCCATGACTTCAAGGGGCACCATACTCAGCAGGAGTATGTGCCGACCTCTGCTGTTTACTACGAGCCAAGTGAAGAGGGCTACGAATCGACGATAGGAAAGCGCATGGCAAGCTGGGCGACCGCAAGCGTGAGCTGATGAGCATGATGATGGCCGGCAAGACAGAGATACGAGACACGATGCAGGCACGACGAAAGGCATTGCCGGCTGAGTGGATTGAGGCGACGAGTCAGCGGATCGCAGAGCGGTTCATGGACTTGGATGTCTACCGGTCCGCGGAGACGGTCTGCGTTTACCTGGCGATTGATGGCGAAGTCCGGTTGGATGCCGTTATCGAGGAGTGCTGGGAAGCGAACCGGCGCCTGTTGGTGCCTGCCTTTCGCAAGGAGCAGCGCGACTACGGGCTCAAGGCGTTGACGCGTGACTCGGGCCTGGTGCGGGGCCCCTGGAATGTGCCGGAGCCGGATACGGATGCTTGGGCTGAGACGGGGGGCGCTACCTGCATGGCGGTGCCTGGCGTCGCCTTTGATGATGCCGGTGGTCGGGTCGGGCATGGCGGTGGCTATTATGATCGACTGCTGGAGACTGTAGGAAAGCCTGATGGGACGGCGGCGATTGGCGTCTGTTTCGATTTTCAGCGGATTGAATCCGCACCGCGCGAGGCGTGGGATGTTGATATGGATATGGTGGTGTCGGAGTCGCGCGTGACGCGCGCCAGGAGTGAGCAATGAGCTGGGCGACGGCCGTCTCCGTGGGGAGTCGGACTGGTTGGCCAGATAAATGAGACAGGAGGGGAATGATGGAAGCAGTGATAGCAGGTGTCATAGCCGGTGTGGTTGGTTTGGCTGTGGGGTACTTGATTAGGCAGGCGATGGGTCGCATGAAGGCGACGGCGGACGAGGGGCAGGCGAAGATTATTCTGGCGGATGCGGAACGCCAGGCAGAGACGATCCTGAAAGAAGGGAAGATCAGCGCTAAGGCGGAAGTGCTGCAGGCCAAAGAGGAATTCGAGAAGTCGACCGAGGCCAGGCGCAAGGAGCTGGCGACACTCGAAGAGCGAGTGAACCTGCGAGAGACCAACCTGGATCGTAAGGTTGCGTTGATCGACAAGAAGGAGCACACGGTTGACGAGAAGCTGGCCAACATCGAGACGCGCGATGAGGAACTGAAGCAGGAGAAGGAACAGGTTCAGAAGCTGATCGAGGAAGAGAAACAGAAGCTCCAGCGCATTGCCGGTATGACCCAGGATGAAGCCAGGCAGACACTTCTGAGCCAGATGGAAAAGGAAGTCCACGGCGAGATTGGCGGTCTGATTCGGCGGCAGCAGGAGCAGGCCAAGGACACGGCCGAGCGTGAGGCCAAGAAGATCATTACCCAGGCCATTCAGCGTTATGCCTCCTCGCACACGAGTGACATCGTGACGAGTACAGTGGCATTGCCCAGCGATGATATGAAGGGCCGCATTATTGGTCGTGACGGTCGCAACATCCGCGCCCTGGAGGCCGCCACGGGCGTCAACTTCCTGATTGATGACACACCGGAAGCTGTCGTGATCTCCGGTTTCGATCCGGTGCGCAGGGAGATTGCCAAGCAGGCCCTGGAGCGTTTGTTGACCGATGGACGCATTCATCCTGCTCGTATTGAAGAAGTCGTTGAGAAGGCGACCTCGGACATGGATGAGACGATTCGCTCGGCTGGCGAAGAGACGCTGTTCGAAGTCGGTATCCAGGGCGTTGAACCCGAGCTGGTTCGGACACTGGGCCGGTTGAAATACCGCACGAGCTACACGCAAAATGTGCTGCGGCATTCCGTTGAGGTGGCACAGCTTATGGGGTTGATGGCCGGTGAGCTGGGGCTCGACCCGCTGGTGGCTAAGCGTGTCGGGTTGTTCCACGACATTGGCAAGGCTCTGGATCACGAGGTGGAAGGTGGCCACGCCATTATCGGCGCGGATCTGCTCAAGCGACTCGGAGAGCCACAGGAAATCGTCAACGGTGTCGCATCGCATCACGAAGAGGTCGAAGCTCAGAGCCTTTATGCGGTGCTGGCCTCGGCGGCCGACGCCATGTCCAGTTCGCGCGTGGGTGCTCGGTCCCAGTCCAGCGGTCTCTACGTCAAGCGGCTTGAGAAGCTTGAAGCGATTGCCAACGAGTTCGAGGGCGTCGAGAAGAGCTATGCAATCCAGGCGGGTCGTGAAGTGCGCGTGATCGTGGAGCCGGACAAGGTTGATGACAATGCTGCAATGGTGCTTGCCCGCAACATAAGTAAGAAGATCGAAACGGACCTTCAGTATCCCGGCCAGATTCGTATTACTGTCATTCGTGAGACGCGCTGCGTCGAGTATGCGAAGTAGAGAGTGGCGAACCGCGGATGACGCTGATGGGCACGGATGCTCGTCGACTGCTGGATAGCAGAACTATTTATAGCAGAATCATTGAGAGAGTTTTGGTGCTGGTCGACTGCCGGGGAGGCCGGAAACGTGGAACGTGAGTTGATATGAAGATACTGATGGTTGGAGATTTGGTGGGGTCGCCGGGGCGACAGGTGTTCGCGCAGGTGGTAACCCGCATGAAGCAGACTAAGGGTCTGGATTTCGTTGTCGTCAATGCCGAGAACTCGGCCGGCGGCAAAGGGTTGACGGGAAAGTTGGCCGAGGAACTGTTTGCTGCCGGTGCTGACGTCATCACGCTGGGGGATCATGCCTGGAATCAGAAGGAGCTGATTTCCTACGTCGATTCAGAGCCGCGTATCTTGCGACCGGCGAATTTTGCGCCGGGCTGTCCCGGGCACGGGGCTGTGACCGTTGACACCCCGTTTGGTGATGTCACGGTGTTCAACCTGGTGGGGCGTGTCTTCATGGGCCCCTATGACTGTCCGTTTCGGAAGGTGGACGAGCTTCTCAAGGAGCATTCATCGAGCAAGATCAAGCTCGTCGATATGCATGCCGAAGCAACATCCGAGAAGATTGTGATTGGGCGGTATCTCGATGGTCGCGTCAGCGCCGTCGTGGGAACTCATACCCATGTACAGACCTCGGATGAGATTGTGCTCCCCGGCGGTACAGCCTACCTGACCGATCTCGGTATGACTGGAGTGAAGGATTCCGCTATTGGTCGTGAGTTGGGGTCTGTCGTCTCTATGTTCCTGACCGGAATGCCGTCGAAGTATGCTCTCGCGAAAGGCGATCCTGTTCTGGAAGGCATGCTGATTGATGTTGACCCCAAAACCGGTCGCGCGAAGAAGGTCAAGCGGATGCGTGAGTGCATGTCGGGCCCCGCGAAAACGGCGTGGAACTGAGAGCGAGGAATGAACATCGAACATCGAACATCGAACACTGAACATCGAAGCGTGGCATTATCTTCGTTGGACGTTGGACGTTGGATGTTGGGTGTTGGACGTTCGAATCGGAGTTATCCATGACGGCATCCCGAGAGTCATTGCGGATGCTGAGCGGCAACGGTGCAGCTGCTGACAACCGGCCGAAGGCGCTTTCCGTTTCCGAGCTAACGCGGATGATCAAGGGCACGCTCGAAGGACGTTTTGGAAGTGTCCTTGTCGAGGGAGAACTCTCCAACGTCAGTCAGCCGGCATCCGGCCATCTCTACTTCACGATCAAGGATTCCAACGCCCAGATCAGTGCCGTGATGTTCCGCGGCAACCAGCGCGGTCTCCAGTTTCGTCCCCGCGACGGCATCGTGGTGCGGGCACGCGGCGAAATCAGTGTCTATGAGCGGCGCGGGAACTACCAGATCCTGGTGCGCCGGATGGAGGAGGGCGGCAAGGGTAGTCTGCAGGCTCAGTTCGAGGCCCTGAAAGAGAAGCTTCAGAAAGAAGGGCTCTTCGCCAAAGAGCGCAAGCAGTCCCTGCCGATGTTACCGCAGCATGTCGGCGTGGTGACCTCCGCCACGGGGGCGGCCATTCGCGATATTCTGAATGTCGTCTCGCGTCGCTTTCCCAACCTTCACGTTCTCCTCGCCCCCGCCAAAGTTCAGGGCGATGGTGCTGCCGAAGAGATCGCAGCCCAGATTGACCGGCTGAATGAAATCGGGGGACTGGACGTCCTGATCGTGGGACGGGGCGGCGGCAGTCTCGAGGATCTGTGGTGCTTCAATGAAGAGGTCGTGGCTCGCGCCATTGCGCGATCTAAGCTGCCGGTGATTTCTGCCGTCGGCCACGAGATTGATTTCACGATCAGTGACTTCGTTGCCGATCTCCGTGCGCCAACGCCATCGGCTGCAGCCGAGCTGGTTGTGGGTTGCAAAGAGGCCTTCCAGGAGCGACTGGCGGAGCAGCAGAACCGCCTCGTGAGAGCTCTGCGTGAAAGTACGCTGGCTGCACGCAACCGACTTCGCCATGCGGCGGGGAGCTATGTGTTTCGCGAGCCGGCCAACGTTGCTGCACGACACCGCCAGAAGCTGGATGCCTGTAGGATGCGGATTGAACACAAATTGCGGGGCGCCGTTCAGGAAACACAGCAGACGCTGGATGTGATCGGGTCACGCCTGCAACAGGAGACGCGCGCTGCGGTGCAGGGCAGTCACCAGGCTCTTGAGGACATGCGCATGCGGATGGCGCATCGCGCCAAGCTGCGGCACCAGATGGGCGTTCAGGATGTGCGGCGTGTGGCGATGCAATTGCGGGCGCTGAACCCGTTGGCTGTGCTGCAGCGCGGCTATTCGGTAACGCGCGGTTCCGATGGGCGAATTATTGTTAAGACGGCAGACGTTCACGATGGCGAGATCGTGCAGACGCAGGTTGCCGATGGACAGTTTGAGTCGCGCGTTACGCGCGTGGATGAGGAAGGCTCCGGGTTGGAGTCCTCATAGATATAAGAGGAGTTGAGCCATGACGGCAAAGAAGACAACTAAAGAGTCCCCGAATTTTGAGAAGTCCATGGATCGTCTTGAGACGATCGTATCTGACATGGAAGGTGGCGAGCTGAGTCTGGATGCGATGATTACGCGTTTCGAAGAGGGCCAGTCTCTGATCAAGTTCTGCACCGGCAAGTTAGATGAGGTCGAGCGCAAGATCGAGAGGCTACTCACCAGCGATGGCGAGGCGGAGACTGAGCCGTTTGGCGATGACGCCGTGCCGCCCGTTGAGCTCGACGATGATGACGATGACACGGGTGAGTTGTTGTTCTAGGTGCTGGGAGGTGTAGGACGCGCTTCCCGAGTCCCCGAGGGAGCGTGTGTTCCCTTCGGGCCGCGTTTAGCACAGGCTCCCTCGGGGACTCGGGAAGCCCGTCCTACACGGTTGACTCATACGCAACCCGACACGTGATGTGGATAGGGAAGAGAGCATTGTGACAGGCGAACGAGCATCGGTATTGTTGGATGTCCAGAAACTGACGGTTGGGTTTCGGAATGGGCGTGATGACGTCATCGTGGTCCGTGATGTCAGTTTGCGGATTCGTGAAGGCGAGACCGTGGCGCTGGTAGGGGAGAGTGGGTGCGGCAAGAGCGTGACGGCGCTCTCGCTGGCCAGGCTTCTGCCGGAACCGCCGGCGGTCTACCCGGCTGGCGCCATCTTCTTCCGTGGGCGCGAGGTATTGCAGATGTCGCGTGCCGAAATGCGGGCCATGCGAGGCGGGCAGATTGCCTATGTCTTCCAGGATCCGGGAACCGCGCTGAATCCGGTGTTTCGAATTGGGTTTCAACTTGAAGAGGCCATCCGGTCGCACCAGTCGCAGGTCAGCGTCAAAGAAGAAGCCATCCGCCTTTTGACTTTGGTCGGACTTCCTGACGGGGCGGCCACGTTGCGGGCCTATCCGCATGAGTTGAGTGGCGGCATGCAGCAACGCGTGGTGATCGCAATGGCATTGGCGTGCCGACCCAAGCTGCTGGTTGCCGACGAACCCACCACGGCCCTGGATGTGACCATTCAGGCCCAGATCCTGGAGCTGCTGAAGAGCCTGCAGGCAGAGCTTGGCATGGCCGTGTTGCTGATTACGCATAACCTGGGCCTGGTTGCCGATGTCGCGCATCGCGTCAACGTCATGTATGCCGGGAGTCTTGTGGAGTCGGGTCGGGTTGAAGACGTCCTTTCTTCCCCCGTACACCACTATACCAAGGGGCTGCTCGATGCCGTGCCGCGACTTGAACATGGCGAGGGCCGTATGACAGGCATCGCCGGCTCCGTGCCATCTCCGCGCGACATTCCCCCGGGCTGCCCGTTCGCCCCGCGTTGCGGGCACGCGGAAGACCGTTGTCGACGAACCATGCCTCTCACGCAGACCGTTGCCGGCGGCAAGGACCATACGGTCCGCTGCTACTTTCCACGAGGGGATGACTCATGAGCCAACAACCTTGTCATGATGGTGAACTCTTGAGGATCCATGACCTCGTGGTCGAGTTTCCCGTTGAAGGGAAGCGAGTTCTGCGGGCCGTGGATGGCGTTAGCCTCTCGGTTGGGGCTAATGAAGTTGTTGGATTGGTTGGTGAGAGTGGCTGTGGGAAAACAACGACAGGAAATGCCGTTGTTGGGCTGTCCCCGGTTGCCGGCGGGACGATTCTATATGATGGACATGATCTCGCAGAGCAGACGCCGGCGGATCGTCGCCAGTTCAGCTGTGAGGTGCAGATGGTGTTCCAGGATCCTATGGGCTCTCTGAATCCCCGGCTTCCAGTAGGGGATGCCATTCTCGAGGTGCTTGTGGTTCATCGTGTGCGCCTTGGTCTGGCGACACGAAAGGATCGACATTCACGTGCCGTCGAATTGCTTGATAAGGTGGGGTTGGGACGGGACTTTATGCCTCGCTATCCTCACGAGTTGAGCGGAGGGCAGCGCCAGCGGGTTGGCATTGCCCGGGCTCTTGCGGTCCGCCCGCGACTGCTGATTGCCGATGAGCCCGTCTCTGCGTTGGATGTTTCCGTCCAGGTCCAGATTCTTAACCTCTTGAAAGACCTGAGTCGCGAGCTCTCGTTCGCGTGCCTGTTCGTTGCTCATGACCTGGCTGTTGTCCGCTACATGTGCGACCGCACGCTTGTGATGTACCTCGGCGAGATCGTGGAAGAAGGCCCCACGGAAGCACTGTTTCAAAGCCCGTCACACCCGTACACGCAGGCTCTTCTGTCGGCCGTGCCTGATGTGGATAAGGGACTTGCCGCCCGCGGGTCCAAGGAGAAGCGCACCATTCTGCAGGGCGAAGTGCCATCACGGCTCGACCCACTGCCGGGGTGCCTATTCCATTCCCGGTGTCCGCAAGCGGTGGATCGCTGTCGAACCGAGAAACCTGAATCGGTACGCTGTGGGGAGGGGCATCAGTCGCACTGTCATTTTTCAAGAGAAAGATGATTGACGCAAAGCGCTTTGCCGTGCAAAGTGTTCGGTGCGAGGGCAAGTGACGGGTGTAGGAGGCCAGGTTGAGTGATACGCCAGAGCGAGAGAAGGACGTGAACCGGAAGAAGGCCATTTACTGGTTTCGGTGGCTTATGTTGCCGCCGGCGGTTGGTTCCGCATTTCTCATGGCCGGCATCGCGGGAGCCCTGCCCGCCATGTTCCTGAACGAAGAGTGGGGGTTCGTTCTCGCAGGTCCGTTTTGTGCGGTCGCCTGGGTTGTTGTCGCCTGGGCAACCGCGCCGTCTCACAGAACCATTACCGCCATCACCGCCTTCTGTACGGGCGCCTTCGCGGCTGCCGCACTTCTGCTCCTGTTTCCCTTCATCGAAGTCATTCAGAAAGTGGTGATGTTCGGGCTCACATGTGCCGGTGGTCTTGGAGCCCTTGTCATGTGTCTGCCAAAACAGGAGCGGCTGAAAGGAATTCAGCATCTGAAAGCAGTCTTGGAAAACAGCGTCAATACCGTTCAACAGAAGTCAATAGCTTCTGTCAAAAAATCTATGAAAACGAATGAGACGGGGATCGGTGGACGATGA
>CAZCDU010000024.1:0-36652 GCA_964497125.1 uncultured Victivallales bacterium
AGGATTCAGATCTCAAGCCTACGCCAGGTCGGCGAGCTCCCGGGCGATGCCAATGTAGTCGGATGGACTCATCCCCAGCAGGCGGGCCTTGTCGTCGTCAGGAAGCTCAAGCCCTTCCAGGAACTCACGTATGGTCTCTTGTGTCACGGCCTGTCCGCGGGTCAGTGCTTTGAGCTTCTCGTAGGGCTCATCGATGCCGACCTTGCGCATGACGGTTTGGATCGGTTCAGCAAGGACTTCCCAGGCATTGTCCAGATCCGCTGCCAGGCGTTCTCGATTGAGCTTGAGCTTCGACAGACCCTTCAGCGTCGATGCATAGGCAATCATTGAGTACCCGAAGGCTGTTCCCATATTGCGCAGGACCGTGGAGTCTGTCAGGTCACGCTGTAACCGGGAGACGGGAAGTTTGGCCGCAAGGTGGTCGAAGATCGCATTGGCAAGGCCAATGTTGCCCTCGCTGTTCTCAAAATCGATCGGGTTGACCTTATGAGGCATGGTCGACGATCCGACTTCGCCCTTGATGGTGCGCTGTCCGAAGTAGGCCATGGAGATGTAAGTCCAGATGTCCCGGTCGAGATCCAGGACAATCGTGTTCCAGCGCATCATGGCATGGAAGAGCTCCGCCATGTAGTCGTGCGGCTCAATCTGGATCGTGAGCGGGTTCTGCTGCAACTCCAGCTCATCCTCGATAATGCGACGGGCAAGCTCCTGCCAGTCAACGTCCGGGTAAGCTGAGAGATGCGCATTGAAGTTTCCGACGGCGCCGTTGAGCTTGCCGAGGATCTTGACGTCTGCCAGCCTGGCTGACTGCGTCTGCAGACGTTTGACGAAAACGGCGATCTCCTTGCCCACGGTAGTGGGGGATGCCGTTTGGCCATGGGTGCGTGCCAGCATGGGTACATCACGGCTTTCGGCGACGAGCGCCTTTAGTGCCTCAATAATCTTGTCCTGTGACGCAACGATCGTCTTCATGCCATCACGCAACTGCAGGGCATGTGAGAGGTTGTTGATGTCTTCTGACGTGCAGGCAAAGTGGAGAAACTCCGAGAGCGGTTCCAGCGAGGTGTCGGCGAACTTCTCTTTCAGGAAATACTCGACGGCTTTGACGTCATGGTTCGTCGTCTTCTCGATATCCTTAACGCGCTGCGCATCCGCCTCTGAGAAGTTGGTGATGATGCCCTCAAGCAGCTCGATCTCCTCAGGCGTCAGCGTGCGTGCTTCTGCGATGCCGGGTTCAGCACACAGTGCCAGGATCCAGCGCACTTCGACAGTGACGCGATAGCGGATCAGTCCGCATTCGGAAAAGATAGTGTTCAGGTCGGCGGTCTTCGAGGCATAGCGCCCATCAAGGGGGCTCAAAGCAGTTAGTTCAGACATGTCAGCTCCATCGTTTTGTGGTTGAAGGGCAGCAGTATGGGGTTTTTGGGGTTCCGTTTCAATCCGGATTCAGGCGGTATGCCTAGCAGCCTGTCGGTTTTTGAAAAGCAACGCAAATCATTGATTTCCACGCCCGTCTTGAAAGCAGCGGGTCGTTCTCATGGATACAGGCTGCTAATAAAAGGTGTACAGGTGGCAATCCACTCGAAAGACCCCTTTCTCTGAATTTGGCGTCGATTCTTCACGGCCAGATTTCTCCTGTTGGCCTCAATAGCCATAATTATGTAACCACCCCGCCTCTGGAAGACATTCTTCACCCACGAGCTTGAACATCCGCTTCATATTGATTAGTCGTTTGCTCATGCCAAAGTGTAGCAAATCAATGCAGACTCAACATCCTCTTTATCTCCATTTCTCTCCCCTATTAGCAGCCTGTATGGCTTATTCACAAGCGTTGTCAGCAGTTTGGACGGTGTGTTTTACGATAGGCGTGTTTTGATTAAAGTCCGACAGGCTGCTAGCCCCACAGACGTCCCGGGTAGATCCCTTTGTCAACGAGTTCCCGGATGCTGCGGATGACGTGTGGTTTGTCGTCCTGGTAGGTGACGCCGAACCAGGAGTCGGGACTGGGCAGCACACGGGACTGGACAATGCCATGCTGGATGAGTGAATCAACGGCCGCCGGAAGAAAGAACTCGGCTTTAGGTTCATGGGATCGCGTTTGTAGAAATGCCTCAAATCCTGCCTCGAGATGTGCCATGAGTGATGGCGAGAAGCCCCACATGTTCATGGAAACCCACTCATCTCCCGTCAATGCCGTTTCTGTACCATCCGGCGCACGATTCAGGGCGCGCTCGCCATCTCGCTCGATGGCCGTCAGCTCCACAACGCTTTCCAGGTTATGACTGGCATCGACGCTGCAGATGCCGCGTGCCACGCTCCCGAAATCTGAGAGTGTGTTGCGCAACGCAAAGCCGACGAGAGCATAGATGTTCTCGTCTTGTTCGTGGGACAGGTGGTCGTAGAGCAACTGGTAAGCTCGCTGACCGTAGAAGTCGTCGGCGTTGATCACGGCGAACGGCTCGTCAATGGCATCTCGCGCCACGAGCACGGCATGTCCGGTGCCCCATGGTTTGGCCCGCTCCGGTGGGATCTGGAAGTCCTCGGGCAGGGCACTGTCGAGCTCCTGGAAGACGTAGTGCACGTCCGCACGGTTCTCAAACTTCTGCCCGATCGTCGTGCGGAAGGTCTCCTCAATGTCCTTTCGGATCACAAACACAATCTTCTCGAATCCCACTCGGAGAGCATCATATATCGAATAGTCGATCACAATCTCGCCTCCCGGGCCGACGGGATCAACTTGCTTGAGTCCGCCATAGCGACTTCCGATTCCTGCGGCAAGAATGACGAGTGACGGTGATTTAGGCATGCTTTCTACTCCCGGAAATGGTCTCACAACTTCGATCGAACGTCGGGATGTTAGGCCACAAAGGCCCAGATTTCAATGCGTTCGACAGTCAAATATTCCACATGTGGACCAATCTGGGGCTGAATTCTAACGAATCCAGCTGCGGGGGAAAGACGCGTGTAGCTGGATCCGTTAGGATTCAGATCTCATGCTCCGTCATCCGTTCGGTGGGCGTCAGAAGATGAGGGCTCCCGCCGCAGATTCGGTGCAAAGTGATTGGCAGAGACTGGCCATGCATAGTAGCGTTGGCACCTGAACGCCAGCACGAGGAAGAGAAGACACAATGCCTAACATCCGGGAACTTGAACGTACACTGCGTGAGCGGATACGGGGCGACATCCATGTTGATGAGATGAGCCGGGGCATTTACGCCACAGATGCCAGCCATTACCAGATGATGCCGGCGTGTGTGGTCGTTCCCCGAGATGAAGCGGACTGCATTGAGGCCGTGAAAGTGGCGGCCGAATTCAAGCTGCCGATTACGCCTCGCGGCGGCGCGACGGCTCTCTCCGGGCAGACGTTTGGCGAGGGAATGGTCATCGATGTTTCCAAGTACATGGCCGGCATTCTGGAAATCAACCGGGATGAACGGTGGGCTCGCGTCCAACCGGGGCTGGTCCGTGATGTCTTCAATTCGGAACTTGCCAAAGACGGGCTCTTCTTCGCCCCCGACCCCGCGACGGGGAACCGTGCCACGATTGGCGGCATGATCGGCAACAACTCGTCCGGTATGCGGTCAGTCGCCTATGGGAAAACGATTGATCACGTGATTTCGTGCAAAGTCGTCCTGGCAGATGGCACGGTCGTAGAGTGCGAAGGCATTGACGACGAGGAGTGGGCGCACCGAGCGTCCGGTACATCGCGCGAGGCCGGCCTCTACAAGGGCGTCAGAGAGCTCGTGGCGAGACACCACGACGAGATCCTGAAACGCTATCCCAAGGTGATGCGCCGCGTGTCGGGCTACAACCTGGACGAGTTCGTGGATGGCGCGGGGTACACAGGGCCTATCGGGGGCCGCCAGCTTGATGGCCACCGCACTTGGAATCTGAGCAACCTTGTCGTGGGGTGCGAAGGAACACTGGCGTTCTTGCTGGAAGCCAAGGTTCGTCTTGTTCCTGTTCCGCGCGCTAAGGCGCTAACGGTTGTCCATTTCAAAGATGAGATTGAGCCTCTGCGCCATCTTCCTGCCATTCTCGAGCACAATCCCGCTGCCGTCGAGCTGCTTGATGACATCGTCATGAGCGAAGCCCTTGTGAATGCGTCAACGCGCCACATGGCTACCTTTATCGAAGGTCGGCCCCGCGCGGTTCTCATCATCGAAGTGTTTGGCGAGAATGCGGCCGATGTGAAACAGCGCATTGAAGCGGTGGTCGCCGCCTTGCAGCAGCAGGGCATTGGCTATGCCTGGCCTGTGCTGATCGATGCCAAGGCCCAGGCCAACGTGTGGGCTGTTCGCAAGCTAGGGCTCGGGCTGATCAGCAATGTGGAAGGTCCCGTCAAAGGGCAGGCGTTCATTGAAGATGCCTGCATCCCGGTTGAGCACCTGGCCGATTACAGTCAACGTCTATTGAAGATCTGCCGTGACCAGGGAATTGCCGTCAGCATGTATGCGCACGCCAGTGTTGGTGTGCTTCACTTCCGGCCCATGCTGGACCTTCACCGGGATGATCACCGGGAGATGATGGTTGAGATTGCGGAGAAAGCCTTCGACATGGTCTGTGAGTATGGCGGGACCTTCGCGGGGGAACATGGCGATGGTGTCGTGCGCGGCGGGTTTATTCCCCGTTTCTATGGACCAGAGCTGTACGCTGCATTTCGGGACCTGAAGCGCCTCTTCGATCCGGACAATCTCATGAATCCCGGAAAGGTCGTTGATACACCATCGATGGTTAGCCATCTCAGGTATGGTGATCAATACCATGCCGCGAACGTTGACACGCTGTTCCACTATCGGAAACAGGGCGGGTTCCAGTTGGCGGTTGAGCAATGCAATGGGGTAGGGGCCTGCCGCAAGGTCGACGAGGGCACGATGTGTCCCAGCTATATGGCAACCCGGGATGAAGAGGCCACGACACGTGGCCGCTCCAATGCCTTGCGACTGGCTATGTCCGGGCAGCTGGGACACGATGCGCTGAGTAGCGACCGTATGAAAGAGGTGCTGGATCTCTGTCTTGCCTGCAAGTCATGCAAAGCCGAATGCCCAAACTCAGTCGACATGGCCCGGCTTAAGAGCGAAGTGCTGCAGATGCACCATGATCAACATGGGGTGCCTCCCGGCTACTGGCTCATTGGCGGCATGCCGACGATGGCAAGACTGGTCGCCGGTCCGTTGGCCCATATTGTCAATGCGGTCTCGAAAGTCCCGGGCTACGGCTGGTTCATGGAGAAGATGGCCGGTATGGACCGTCGCCGACCACAGCCGCCGTTTGCCACACGCCCCCTGGCGTCTTTGCTGCGAGCAAGGAAACAAGACTCCCGTCGTCATGGTGAACGCGGCAAGGTTGTCCTCTTCAACGACACCTACGCCAGCTACATGGAACCGCGGGTGGGGCTATCGGCGGTCGAGCTGCTCGAAGGGTGCGGCTACGAGGTGATCATAGCCAACGCCGGATGCTGTCAACGCCCACGACTTTCCAAGGGGCTTGTGCGCGCGGCCAAGCGTGATGGTACGAAGACGATGCAGAAGCTGGATGTCTACGCGAAGCAAGGCCTTCCGATTCTCTGCCTGGAGCCTTCCTGCGCTTCAGCGTTGGTCGATGACCTTCCGGATCTGGTGGATGACGCCGACATGGGACAGCGCGTCGCGGCCTGTGTCAAGATGATCGACGTCTTTCTGGAGGATGAGGTCGCGGCCGGGCGAATCCCTCCGCTGAAGATTGAGCCCGGACAGTATGCCCTGCATGGACACTGCCACCAGAAGGCAGAATTTGGTACCGATGCGATTCACCACCACTTCGAACGGGTCGAGGGGGCTGACTGCGAAGAGGTCGATTCAGGTTGCTGCGGAATGGCGGGCTCGTTCGGGTATGAGCACTATGAACTGTCGCAGGCCGTCGGCGAGGATCGGCTCTTCCCTGCCGTCCGCCAGGCTGTTTCCGAGGGAAAGACCGTTCTGGCATGCGGCATCAGCTGTCGCCATCAGCTACGCGACATGCTGGATGTTGAGGCGAAGCACTGGGTGGAAGTTGTCAATACCAGTGGTGCTGCTGCCGACTGAGATGTCACGGACGGGTTGTCGCTTTCGATCACCAACGCCGCCACCCTTCACTGGCCCGCCAAGCGCGGTGTCAGCTACGATGTCCAGCACTCCACCAATCTGGTTTCATGGATGCCGGTCGATACCGTGCTGGCCGAATCGAACGGTGTCGCCGGGACTTCCATTGCGGGGCTCGCAACTAACCGACAGATGCCGCCGGGCTTGAGCGCGTCGCTCTGAGTGGTTCATCTACCGAATGGCAACCACGGTGCCGTGGAAGATTTGGGAGACGGCGATACCGGTCAACCCGACGCGCGGCGTACTGTGGCCGCCGGAATAGGTGAACTTGAGCGTGACGGGATCACCTGGCTTGGCCCCGTTCCAGTTCAGTGTGAATGTCGTAACATTCCAATCCGCCACTGTTGTGTAGGAATCGGTGTAAAGGACGGACCCCGGTCCTTCAACGCGGAGCTCGTTCGTGGCGCCCCTGGAGACTCCCCAGAAGGTGATGGTGCCGGATCTGCCGGGCAGATCGATCGCGATGCTATAGCCTTCGCCAGCATCCACACCCGAATGGGACACGACACCGGCCGGAAATCCGGGAGAACTCGATACCGCCAGGGGGTCCCCTCCAGACGGCCAGGTGAACGATGTGAACTCCCAACTGCTGGGGCCTCCCGGGGTGCCGATCTCCCGCAGATCACCGATGAAGTTGGCTCCTGCCTTCTGCTGAGTCGGCGTACCGATCGCATTCTGCCAGCAGGCCCAGTCGCTGGTCCCGAGCGCGGCGATGTCGATATCTGTAATCCCGCTGCCATCGTCTTTATCCGTAGTCACAGTCGTCTGGCTGCCCGTGAAACTGCCCGAGAAACTGAAATCTCCACTGATGCTCAGTTGCGGCCGCTGGTTGGTTGTCGCATTCTCTGCGGAACTGATATTGTTCTCGTAGTCTTTTCCGCCGGTAGCTACCTGGGGTTCGAGAATGAATGTGACGACGCCATTCGCATCGGCGTTCACAAAATCCTTCAAGGCGGTACTGGAAAGGCTCCGATTTCCCGACCCGCTCACGGCTACGGTACCGAGCAGTGTGGCTTCGCCAACGGCGTGGTTGCGGTCGATGTTCGGGTAGTTGTCTGATGAGAACCCCGGGGCGTTGTTGTACGACAGTCCGCCAGCGGTCCAGTCGGCTTCCCCGGTGACCCCATCAACAACCCCGAACACATCAACATTGAAGGTATCGCCCCCCTCATGGTACCACGTGAGCGTTGCGTTGGTCGCGGTCGGAAACGTCGAAACATCGAAGCGCAGAAACGGAACACTGTGGCGCTCTGATCCCGCAATATCACGGGAGCGCAGCTGCAGGAATGTTCGGTTGGGCTGTGTTCCGTCGGGAGTGTTCTCGGTAACAAACTGGTCCAAACCGTAGCCGTCCGCGGTCGTTACGCTTAAGGTGTCCGCCTGAACGCCTCCGACAAGGCCCAGAGACACGACTGCCACAACCAAGGCAAATGACAAAGTCTTCATGTGCAACTCTCCTAGTGTTGGATTCCACCTCGTAATATGCCCCCATTATGCATGAAGAAGCTCCGTGAGCGCAACGGACAGATCAGTTCTCTTTGTGCGTTTTCCGCACATACGGCAGAAAGCGGCGTTAGGTCTTGCCGCGGGGTGTTTCGCCGAAGGCATGGCGGTAGGCATGGTGGAAATGCCGTGTGTCGGGCATGCCGACACGATAGGCGATTTCGGAGACCGACAGATCGGGTTCGGTAGCGAGGAGTGAGCGGGCCTGCGCAAGTCGAACGCCGATGACGAACTTCTTGGGCGAGGTGCCCGTGCATTCCCGGAAGAGCTGACGGAAGCGCCCCGCAGAGAGGTTGCAATACTTGGCCATTTCCGTGACCGTCCACGGGGTGGCGCAGTCTCCCCGGACCATTCCGGTGAGTTGGGTGATCCTGGAATCCTGCTTCTTGGGTAACGCGCGCAGCCGGTTGCCATGCATCAGTTGCTCATAGAGGAGCCAGGTGACCACCTGTTGGAAGAAGGGCGTCCCCATGGGATGGGAGGAGCCGAGAAGATGAGCGCAGGTGGCCAGCTTCTTGAACCAGAGTGTTCTATCGGCGAGGATTCCAAACGGCGTCGCGAGCTTGTCGAAAAAACGATGCCCGGTTGCGTCGACGGCATGAAGATGCAGTGCGAATACCTCGTAGGAGTCTGTGCCTTCGGCCATGGTGACGCTGTGCGCCTGGCCGGCGGATACCATGATGAAGTGACCGGGGCCGACGTCACGGGAGACGTCTCCGACCGTGCAGCGCAAGTTTCCCTTGCGTGGAATATAGATGAAGTCGTCGCGCAGGATGCGGTTGTCCTCGATCGTCTGGTACTCGTCGCACTCGAACAGCAGGCAGGTGAGCGGCAGAATCTCGATGCCATCGAACAGGTCCGTGAGCGCGTCACGGTCTTCCGGGGCAAGGAACTCTGGGCAGGTTGTCGCTATGTTCATACCTCCTTCTACAACAATGGCGGGGTGTTGTCGACCTCAGTCAGGGGCATGGCGAAATATGCGTTTTTCGCACCTATTCGAGCGTTCTGGCCGTTTGCGCTGGTGGACGACGGTGGTATGCTCGCAATTCAGTGTCCAAATTGGGACTTTGAGGGCGATCAACGATGAGCAAGCAGAATAGACGGGGCGTGGTATTGGGCGGTTATGGGCATGCCCTCTGTCTCTTCAACGAGGCACAGGCGTTCGGCCTGCCGCTGGATCTGGCGGGCATTGCGCCGGCCTATGACGGAGAGGCGCTGGATTTCTTTACCGGCCATCCGTGGTTTCAGGAGCAGAATCCGCCTGTGTTTGAAAATGTGTCCGCGGCGCTCGAATCCGTCGATGCGGACCTCGCGATTGTCAGTACGCGCCATGATCAGATTTGCAGCGCCATCCGTGCCGCGCTTGAGGCCGGACTGGATGTGATTACCGAAAAGCCGCTGGCGTTGAATGATGCCGATCTTCAATCTCTTTTTGAAATGGTCCAAGAAACCGGTCGCCGTGTGCTGCCGATGTTCAGCATGCGTGCCATGCCCGCTTTCCGGATGGCCCGTTCATTGAATCGTTGGGCGATCCAGGTGCCGACCGCAAAGAAACCGCACTTGGGTTCATGCTCACCGACGCGGTGTTGCAGGCACGCGAAGCCGCCGATGTCGGACGAATTCTTCCCCTCAGTCCTAAACAGTGGAGTGTTTAAGTGTCTGATTTGCGGGAAATGATTCTACGTATGATTCTGCTTCTGGTCTTAGGTTCTGCCCTTCAATCCATGGCGGCGATGTCGCTCCAGACGGATGGCGAGCACATCGAGATGGCCAACGAGAGTATCCGCCTGGAGATTGAAAGGAGCAGCGGGGCCATCCTCGGAATTGTCTATAAGGATAACAATCTGGTCGGCATCGGCAGGGGCTATATGCAGTCCAGCGGCGAAAACGGCTTCATGACACCCAAACAGACTGAGCTGATTATTACGCGCAACGATGAGGAGGTCATCGATATCGGCTTCGCGCACAAACACGACTTCGCCGTCGACTATGAGTTCCACTATGCGCTGCGCCCCAGGGAGTCCGGTTTCTACAACTATATCGTCTGGGGGTCACAAGCAGACAAGCCCGGCGAACATCGGCTGGCCCAGATGAACTATGCCTTGCGGCTTGATCCTTCGCTGTTCACCCATTTTGCCGATGGTGCGAACCGGGGAGCCCTGCCGACACCACAGGAGATGGTCGCCGGCAATAAAGTGATGGATGCCACCTATGAGCTCGCGGATGGAAGCATATATACAAAATACAACCATTCGGCCACCATGAACGAAACCCATCTGGTTCACGGACTGATGGGCTCGAGCCTGGGTGCGTGGGTTATCATGCCGAGCCATGAACATCTCAACGGTGTTCCGTTCAATACTGAACTGACACTCCACCAGACCAGTATAACCCCCATTCTGCTGCGCCATGTCCAGGCGGCGCACCACGGTTCCGGGGTTGCTGAGTTTTCGAATGAAGACGGCCCGTGGCAAAAGTGGGGCGGCCCCTGGTTCTTCTACTTCAATCACGGCGGCGCCATGGAGGAGCGCGAAGAAGCGGCGCAGGAGCTGGCTGGCAAAATGGCTACTGAATGGCCGTTCAAGTGGATTCAGGACGAGCGCTTTGCGGTCGAGCGTGGCGCCTTGCGCGGGACGCTGGTAGATCGAGACGGCAAGCCGATGACCAACGCGCGTGTCGTGATTTCCCAGGCGGCCGCGGGTGAAAAGCCGTCCGACTTTCAGCAGCTGTGGCGCGGCTACCGCTTTTTCGGATGGACCGATGCTAAAGGCAAATTTGAAATCAAAAACATCTGGCCGGATCAGTACGATCTGTTTGCCATGCAGGATGAGGTCGCCGGGCAATTTGTCACCCATGATCTTGCGGTCGCAGCCAACCAGGCCACCGATGTCGGAACCCTTTCCTGGCAAACTCCGGAAACCGGTCGCCGCCTCTGGCAGATCGGCAAGCTCGACCGCTCCGCCGCTGAGTTTGCTCTCGGCGATGACTTTCGCCGCTGGGGCCTCTGGATGGAGATCGCGAGAGAATTTCCGGACGGGGTCATTTCCATTAATGCCGATACAGGCAGCGCCAGGCAGATTCCCCATATAGTGGCGGCCTATACGAAGAGGGATGGGAGTTTTTACCATCCGGTGTTAAGCATTGAGTTTCATGTGCCGGAAGCGCCGCAGGAAAAAACCGCCAGCCTGCTGATTGCGCTGGCCGGCGCCGTTCAGCACAGCAGTAAAATCATTGATCTTTCTCTGGTGCTCAACGGAGAGGCACTTGCGGACGTGGACGGTAAGTTTAAACACGGCGGTGCAATCCATCGCAGCGGTATCCGCGGGTTGTGTCAGGAGGAAACCGTCACCTTCGATGCCTCGCGCCTGCAGATCGGTAAAAACGTTCTCGAAATCCGGCTGAAGCCGTACCGTCGTCCCGGCAAATGTTTCTCCGGAGCGCCGCAGATCGGCATTATGCTGGATGCGCTGCGGATGGATTTGAAGTAAGAATATGTGGAGTTCTATTATGCAAGAACCGGTGAAAGTCAGCGTGATCGGCTGCGACAGCTATTCTTACCAGTTGATCATCAGGATTCAGACAACGCCGTTTTATGCAAAACTCACGGCGGTCACCGCGCAGGATCTCGACAGCGATGGCGCTGAATACTGCCGCGCGCACGGCACCAAGGTTTTCCAAACTGTGGAAGATCTGCTGGCTTTCGGCGACTTTGAAGCGGTGTTCAACCCGACCCCGATCCATCTGCACGCCGAAATCACGCAGCAATGCCTGGAGGCCGGCTTCCCGGTCTGGGTGGAAAAGCCGCCGGTTGCCACCGTGCAGGAGCTCGATGCCCTCAATACGGCTGCACTGGTTGCCGGCCTGCCGGTTGCGGTCTGTTTCAACTCCCTTTTCTCCTTCCGCGCCCAGCAGCTCAAGGCCGAACTGGTTGCGGGGAAGTACGGAAAAATAGAGCGGGTCAAATCGCTGGGTGCCTGGGCGCGAACCGATGTCTATTTCAGCCGGAATGAGTGGGCCGGCGCCTTGAAGAAGGACGAAAGATGGGTTCTGGACGGGGACATCAACAACCCGTTGGCCCATGTGGTCTGTAACGGACTCTTCTTTGCGGGCCACGACCAATTGTCGCTCGCCAACCCGGTGACGGTGCAGGCGGAGCTCTATCGCGCCAACCCGATTGAGAGTGAAGACACCAGTGCCATTCGCATCCAGACCGAAGAGGGGATCGAAGTCCTTTCCTGGCTGACGCTCGCCAGCGAAGAGGTGATCGAACCGTTCACGGTCATTGAAACCGAAAAGGCGACGATCAAGCTCATTGACTTTCAAAAAGTTGAAATCACCTTCAAGGACGGCACGGTGGAGTTCCGCGACAGCTACAAGGAAAACCGACTCGAAATGATCGAGCATCTCTGTCGCGCCCTGCGCAGCGAAGAACCGATGATCGGTGCGCTCGAAAAGATCCGTCCGTTCACGCTGTGCATCAATGCCGCATTTGAATCCGTTGGATCCATTAACTCCATCCCTACGGAACAGCTGGACACCGCGAAAGTGCGCGAAACCCAGACACAGATCTGTATTGCCGGGATGGGCGGGATCCTGAGGCAGGCTTACGATGCCAACGCGCTATTTTCAGAAGTCGGTGCGCCCTGGGCACGCGCCAGTGAACCTTTCAGCACTGAAAACTACACGCACTTTCCCGTCCGTTTTCTGGAGAAAGCGGAGCGGAAAGAAGCCGTGTGTGTATAGTGAGGCGGATGCTCGAGCATACTGAGTTATTAAGGAGGAATGATAAGTGAATTCGAAATATACATTGGCCGCCGTCGTGTCATGGGTGTTGTGTTCTGCAGCGTTTGCCGGAGCCGGGGACGAATCCTTTTTTGAATTCCAACAGCAGCCTGCGCTTGCCACCGCGTTAGACGGTGCCTGTGTCGGATATTCAGCGAATGATCTGTTGGTGCTGGGCGGAAACGTCGTGGCGGACGGCCGAAGCAGGGCGGTTCGTTCTGTTTATGTTTTGGCGGATGGTGCAGACGCCTGGGCGGAGCTGGAGACCTTGCCGGAAGCGATCGCTGAAGGTGCTGTTGCCAATGCCGCAGACGGGATGATCTGTGTGGGCGGTGAGCGCGATGGCAGACCCAGCTGCAAAGTGGTTCGGTATTCGCTGAGCGAGGGGAAGCTGGTTGAACGGTCGATGCCCGACTTGCCGTTTCCCATGGCCGACGCGGCTGCGGCGGTTGTGTCGGATCATCTGTATGTGGCCGGCGTCAACAGTGATACGGAGGAGCAGGTTTTTCTCAGTCTGGACCTGTTGGCTGCGGGAGCGGAGTGGAAGTCATTGCCGGTGTGGCCCGGCGAGGCCTTGATCCAGCCTGCCGCAGCGGGCGTGGAGGGTCGGTTTTATCTGTTTGGACAACAGACCGCGGAGGGGGCCGGTTCTGTAAGCGCCTTTGAGTATGATGCCGTCAAGGGTTGGCGCACGCTGACATCACCACCGGGTGATTTTGCGTCGGTTCTGGCAGGGCCGTGCGGGGATGCGCATATTCTGCTGTTTGATGGCGGAGCCGTTGGGAAAGAGATTCTAACCTACCACACGATTTCGGACAAATGGGTGACACTGGGGGCCTTGCCTGTCGCGGTTTCCCCTATGGCGTTCACGGCGAAGGGAACGGAGTTCAGCCTGGTAGGCACGTCGCATGTCGTTGGTGGCGAGGCGGTGTTGAAACCTACCAAATACAGCTGGATCGATCACTCGGTGGTCGCGGTTTTTATGGTGGGGATGCTCTATATTGGCGCGTATTTGGCCAAGCGCGAGAAGAACAGCCAGGAATATTTCCGTGGCGGCCGGCGGATTCCCTGGTGGGCGGCCGGGCTGAGCCTGTTTGCAACCGGTGCGAGCGCGGTGAGTTTGATGTCGATGCCGGGCAAGGCCTTCTCGGGGGACTGGCTCTTTCTGTCGATCAGTTTCTATATCATTGTCATTTTTCTGCCGGTTTCACTGCTGATCTACGTCCCGATAGCCCGGAGGCTGAATGTCGCGACCGCTTTTGAGTATTTGGAACGGCGTTTCAACCTGTCTATTCGCCTTTACATCAGCGTCGTCTGGTCGCTGATACAGATGCTTGGACGTATGGCCGCAGTCATGCTTCTGCCTGCTTATGCCCTGAGCAGCATCGCCGGAATTCCTATAACGGTCAGCATTCTGATCATGGGGGTGATTACAACGCTGTATGTTTATCTCGGCGGCCTCGCGAGCGTTATCTGGACGGATGTCATCCAGGCAGCGATCATGATCGGAGCGGTTGGAATCTGCACGGCATGGGCGTTGCTGAGCCTGAACGCGGGAGCCGGGGAGGCGTGGGACGTTCTTGTGTCTGCAGAGAAACTGCATATGTTTGATTGGAAGGTCGATTGGACCCAGCCATGCGTTCTGGTGATGTGCCTGAACGTCTTCGTTCTCGCTTTCGGACAGATCGGCGATCAGAACTACATTCAGCGCATACAATGCACCCACACTGAGCGTGAGGCGAAAAAGGCGATAATCACCCAGTTGGCTGTTGCTGTGCCTTTGAATGTCGTCCTATTCACCTTGGGGACGGTCTTGTTTCTGTTCTATCGGGAGCGCCCCGAGATGCTCTCTCCCGCAGTAAAAGCGGATGCGGTCTTTCCGCTTTTCGCGGCTCAAAACCTTCCGATCGGCCTGGCGGGCCTGGTTATTGTTGCCGTTTTGGCCGCAACGATGTCCACGCTCTCCAGTGCGCTAAACAGTGTGGCGAATATTGGTGTGGAGGATTTCTATCGTCGTCTCTTCAAAGGGGCCACGGACCATAAGTGTCTCATTCTTGGGCGGGTGTTGACGGCTTGCCTGGGTGTTTTCGGGACCGTCGCGGCCCTGGTTCTGGTGAACACCAATCTCAGCTCTATCTGGGATTTGTACCTGACGATTCTCGGGATTCTGCTGGGGGCAAGTGCGGGGGTTTTCACGCTGGGAATTTTCACCCGCCGGGCCAACAGCGCGGGTGTCCTGATTGGTGCGATCGCATCGTTTGTTGCGGTCTATTACGTCAAGAACCATACCCATCTTCACTTCTTTCTCTATCAGGTCGTCGGCGTCGTGACCTGTGTTGTGGTCGGGTATATCGCCAGCCTTTTGATTCGATCCAAGAAGAAGAGCTTGGACGGTTTAACGGTGTACACCATTTCGCAAAGAGTAGATTAGGGAAAAGGATGAAAAGAATGAAACGTTTGGCGCTGTTATTGGCTTTGTCTTCAACGGCTGTCCCGCTGTTTGGGGAGACGCGTGATCTGCTTTCGGAAGCACCTAAAACAGTTTTGGCGGGGTTTGAGAAACCGGCGGAACTGGAGGGGTTGACGCGTTCCGGTGATTTGATCGAAACCACCATCAATCCCGATCCCGCCATGATCAAGGCCGGCCGTGGGTCGCTGCGTTTGCTGGCGGATAATGAAGCAGATGGGAAACCGGATGGTCATCCCGCCTTTACCCTGTCGCTTGAGAAACCGGTGGATTTGAGCGATTACCGCGGGCTGAGCTTCTGGTTATACGTTCCGGAAGGGGTTGCAGAGCAGTTCTTCGGACGCAAGGACGTTACGGTGACGATGAACGCTTTTGACTCGAAGAACCATCCGCCCATCGGATTGGTAAAGACGCCGGAACAGGTCCGTAGAATATTCGGCTCGGAGGGGGGGGCGTTGCGTGCATTGTCACCGGGATGGACATATTATTACTGGGATTTTTCGGAGTTGAATGGGCTGCCCGTGCTTTCAAACGTCACCTTCATGTTCGGCCAGATCATGGCGGGGTATAGCTCGATTGAACTGTATCTTGATGAGATCTCGCTTCATTCGGCAGCTCCCATGCAGGCGACCGGTGTTGAACAGCTCGCGCTCATCGTTCAGAACGATGCCGACTGGACCCGGCGTTTCAAGGCCTTGCAGAAACTTGGGGAAACCGGTTGCCCCGAGTCGATGAAAGCACAATTGAATGCGCTTACCGATGAAAGCACGCTGGTTAAGCAGTCGGCGATTCAATCGGCTTCCGTTACGGCTGAAGCCCTCGGGGCGGATGCGCACGATGTCCTCAGGGAGATGTTTGACAGCGAGGAGCATGTGATCCGGGAGGCGATTCTACGCATTGTTGCCGGCTATGGGGAAGAGGGCAGGGACCTCGTTGACCGCATGCTGGACCAGGCACTTTACGATGACGTTTATTATGTAAGGCATCTGGCTTATGAAACACTGCTCGAAAGAGGGGAAAGCATAGAGGGCATCACGGCGGGGATGCTGGATAAGCTTGCGAAGGCTCGCTCTGATGAAGAGCGAATCCGATGCGTGCGCACCATCGATATGATCGGCCCGCAGGCGCATTCAGCCACCGAGCCCTTGCTGGCTGTTCTGCGGAATACAGATCACAGCTTTGAACTGCGCGCCTGGGCTTTGAAGGCTCTCTGGTGGCTGCAGGAAGAGGTCTTGAGTCCCGAAGACTGGGCGCTTGGGCTTGCTCTTGAGCCGGGGCAGATTCACAGGCATCTGCTCGACCGCGTTTGCGATCATCTGGAACAGGCCGGTCCGGCCGCGGTTCCCGTGCTCCGGGAAAAGCTGCACAGTACTAATCCGCAGGTCAGGGCCCGTGCGGCGGCGATCCTTGGAAATATGGGCGAAGAGGCTGCTTCGGCGGTGGGTGCGCTGGAGACGCTTTCCGGAGATTCAAAATGGTATGTCGCGCACGAAGCAAAGACGGCGGTGGAAAAAATTACCGGCAAAAAGTCTGCGGCAAGTTTCAGGCCGCAGGACCCCGGGGAGGCCTCCGATGTTTCGTTCAAGGAGGACGGCGACTATACCCTGGTAACCAACGGTCTGGTTGAACTGGTATTCAAGAAGGATGACCAATCTCCGGGGCCGGTCATCGTCCGCGAGCCGGGAGGCGAGAACATCGTTGACGGCCATTGGTTGGACAGCATACTCGCGTTTAAATACTCCAAAGGACCCAACTTCCGGGAAAAGCAGTGGCTTCAACGATTGTGGGGATCACGCTTTCCGAAGGAGGTGACTACTGAGGTTGCCCGTTCGAGCAACGAGTCCGTCGATTTTGTATACCGCTTTGCTGATGAGGAATCCCCCTTTGTATTTGAGTTTCACTATGTCGTGAAGAAAGGGCTCAAGGGTTTTTACGGATATATTGTTGCAAAGAATGTGTCGAACGAGGAGATGCCGGAGAGCCACATAACCAATAAGGGCGAAGGTCTGGGACGGTTTAATTATCTTATCGCCCTGACCTGGGGACATTATGACTATGTATATATTCACGATAAGCTCAAAGGGCCGGCCCGCCAATACCACACACCTGCCATTTTTCAGGAAATTCCGGAAATAGCGAATGCAACGATTCGATTGCCTGACGGCCAGATCTGGGCAAAGCATGAATGGGAACGCTATGAACTGGAGTCGCCGGTAACGGGATACTGTGGGGAAAACGGTGGGGTTTGGATGATCGTACCCGACCTGGATTTCTACTTTGACGCCTACCCCCGGTGGACGAAGGGAGGATATTACGACCATTTGTTCATTCCGCATCTGGAGTCGAAATACTCCGCCGGCTCGCTTTCGAGTTATGTCGATGCGGACTTTGAAAAGATCTACGGGCCGATGCTCTTCTATATAAACAACGGCGAAAACCCTGAGGAAATGTGGACGGATGCCAAACGGCAGGCGCAGGCTGAAATGGATCAATGGCCCTACACGTGGCTGGATGCGCCGCATTATCATGACCGGGGCGCCGTAACGGGTACCCTTTCCATCAAAGGTCAGGAGACCGCAGAAGGCACCTATGTCATTCTCGGCAGCATTGCACATGACGTCGTGAAGGACGAAGGAGCTGAAATGCTCTGGATGTATTCAAAGTCGCCGTACAACTACTATACGCAGGTTAAGGCCGACGGCTCTTTCGAAATCCCGAATGTTCATGCCGGAAAATATGATATCAGCGCATACGCTCCCGGGATCCTCGGAGCCGATGTGACGTTTAAACCCATCGAGGTTGTCCAGGGCGAAACGCTGGATACCGGTACACTCATCCTTGAGCCTCACGACAAAGGTGAAGTGATCTGGCAGATCGGCATCCCCGACGGGGGGAGCATGGAGTTCAAAAATGGGCGCAACTTCCACAACTGGGACAACTACGACCGCTACGCCATGGACTTCCCGGAGGGCGTCGATTACACGGTGGGAAAAAGCGACTGGAAAAAAGACTGGAACTATCTGCAGCCGGCCGTAACTCGTGAAGTATGGAAGCCGCATACCAACACCATTCGCTTTGACCTCAAGAAAATCCCTGAGGGCGATGTGGTGCTGATGAGCTCGATTGCCGGCCGCAGTCCCGTCGTCGATGTCATTCTGAATGGGCACAAGCTGGCCACGTGGAAGGTCGACCTGGGCGCGCAATTGTTCCGTACGGCGCCCTACGGCAAAGTCGGCGCAAGAGAAGTTGTGGTTCCAAAGGAGGTCCTGGAGACCGGGAACAACGTCCTGCAGTTCACATTCGCCAGAGGACTTGCCGACAACCCCGATGCGGCGGAGAAGCCCATGAAAAGGTGGACGTCTCAAATCATGTACGACTACATCCGCCTGGAGGAGAGACCTTAAATGGACGACTCAATTTTTGAAGTAATCGGCGGTCATGATGGCCCCGTCATCGGCCCGGACAACCCCGGTGTCGGCGATAATTATTATGGCTTTGAAGGCGGGCGGGTTTTCAAACACCATGATGACCTGCATATTTTCACCACGGAACGTTCGCTCGGAGGTAAGCAGAACCTTCGCACCAAAACGGGGCTGTCCCATTGGAAAAGTTCCGATGGGCTGGAATGGAATAAAGTAGCTACGTTGATGGAGTCGACCGCTGATCTTTCCGGCAAGGACACCCGAGGTGTAATTTTTGCCCCCATGCCGTTCTTTAACGAAGAGGAAAACCGCTGGAACCTGTTTTACGTGGCCTACCAGATTGCAACAGACGGCAAAGAGCCCCTTCACCGCAATGGCCGGATCTGGCGTGCGGCTTCGATTGTTGAGGGCATGGACGGCCTGGACGGTCCCTATGAAGATATCGACATCATTCTTAAGCCCGGTCCTGAGTCCGATGCATGGGAAGGTCTCGCGGGCGTTGCTTCGTTTTATGTTCATCAGGCAAAAGGCAAATGGTTTGGTTTTTTTGGAAGTGGGTGGCTCGATCATCGAAGAAACACCTGGTGGACGGGGCTTGCCGAGGCGCCAACCATGGCTGGACCCTGGAAACGCTGCAGCGAGTTAAATCCGCTCACACAGATATCGGAGATTTTCGTCGAAAACCCCATCGTCAGCAAACTTCCGGATAACTCGTACCTGGCTCTTTTTGACAGGGGCTATGCCGGTAAGTTTGGTTATTCAACTTCACCGGACGGTGTTGACTGGTCCCATGAAGTGGAGATCGACCTGGAGCCTCATGTCAATACGTGGTGGACCTTTATGCGGACACCGCTGGGCCTGATCGATCAGGGCAACGGCATATACGACGTCTATTACACCGCCCTGAAAGGGGAGTTCCCCGATGCCTGCGGCTGGGTTGGAAAAGCCACGCTAAAGCTGAAAAGCAGGCATGGATAACTTCATTTTTCCAATCAAGGCGGCAGTTGGCAGAGCAGTAGGTGTGAAAGAAGCAGGAAGCATTTATAGACATTTCGCCATGCCATTTATTCGTTCCATACTTCTCGCGATACTTCTGGGTCTACCCGCAGCGGCGGAGCCCGTTAATATTGTCTGGATCGTCATCGAAGATGCGTCCCCGCATATCGGCTGCTATGGAGAAACCGCCATCAAAACGCCGAATATGGATCAGATGGCAAGGGATGGTATCCGTTGCAACCGGGCTTTCGTCACTGCTCCCGTCTGTTCTCCCAGCCGTTCAGCCATGGTTAGCGGCATGTATCAGATGACGCTCGGAGCGCACAACCACCGGAGTCAAACAACCAGGGGAAAGGGAAAAGGATCGCCTGCATATCACGAGAGTTATCGCGTGCCGGTGAAGCTGATCCCTGAACTGTTCCGCGAAGCCGGTTACCATGTGACCAACACGGGAAAGACGGACTACAACTTCGTCGCTCCAGATGATCTCTACCATGGATCCGAATGGAAGAAGGCGGACCCCGATCAGCCAATCTTTGCTCAGTTTCAGCTTTCCGGAGGAAAGAACCGACGAACTCCGGGGAACGCAGATCCCGCCGAGATTCAACTCCCGCCGTACTATCCGGAACACCCCGTGATCCGTCAGGACTGGACGAAGTATTTGGACTCATGGGTGCAGACGGATAAGAAGGTTGGGAAGATTCTGGCTGAGCTTGATTACGCAGGCCGTCTCGATTCAAGCGCCGTATTTCTGTGGACGGATCATGGCGTCAGTCATCTGCGCGGCAAGCAATTCTTATACGAGGAAGGAATTCGCGTTCCGATGATTGTGCAACTTCCTCGGAAACAGGGGGCGGGGACTGTACGCCACGATATCATTGAACACATCGACGTTGCTGCAGCCTCTTTGAAACTGGCCGGGATCCCTGTTCCGGACCATATTCAGGGGCGCGACTTCCTCGCCGCTGAATATGCGCCGCGAACCCATCTATTTGCCGGACGTGACCGGTGTGACGAGACGGTAGACATCATCCGCTGTATTCGTGACACCCGCTTTAAATACATCCGCAATTTCATGTCGCACGTCCCCCACGCACAACCCAGTCAATACAAAGACCGGAAGAAGATCCTGCAAACGATTCGTGGTCTACATACAGAAGGCAAGTTGACCGAACTGCAGTCACGTCCGTTTATGCCACACCGCCCTCCGGAAGAATTGTACGACTTGGAGGAAGATCCCCACGAGACCATCAATCTGGCCACTGACCCGCGGCACGTGGAGCAATTGGCCGACCTACGTAAAGAGCTGTACCGCCGTATGCTCACGGAACGCGACCAGGGCTTGATTCCTGAACCGATTCTCGAGGACATCGGCCGCGAAGCGGGAAGCAAGTACAACGCCTTTCTAAAGACAGACCATAGCCGACAGACAAGTCGCCTGATTGCGGTAATTACCGCTGGAGAGGCGAACGAAACGGAGGCGCTTCTGAAATTCGCCGAATCCCCTGATCCGTCAACCCGTTACTGGGCCGCGGTATGGCTGGGGGTCAATAAAACACGTGCAGCGAAGACCGTGCTCGAAAAGCTTGCCACGGACAGCACGCCGGCCGTTCGGGTCGCCGCCGCCCAGGCATTGTACAGGATCGGCGACCGCGCTGGACTCAAGCTGCTTGTCGACCACATCAATGACCCGAACCTCCTCGTTGGAATGTACGCCTTGCGCGCCATCGAAGAACTCGGCGACGCCGGAAGACCTTACAAAGCGGAAATTGCGGCAGCGCAAAAGTCCGACTACGAATTTTCGCAACGTATAGCCAAACGCCTGGTGAGAAATTGGCAATAGATAACCACGATGCCAATAAGCGCGTTGAGCGTATCGGCTATCGCCGAATCGCTCACGTTTGTCGGTGTGCGCCCGGCGAAGGAAAGGAACTATTGGGTGATTGACACCAGAACAGTTATCAAGCGACTTCTGCTCATGCTCATTTGTGTATGTGGCCTGCGGGCTGGTGCAGATGACCTGAATTGGCCTGAGCCCAAGGTCGAGCACCGCCCGGGAACGTACTGGTGGTGGATGGGCAGTGCGGTCGATAAGGAAAACATTACCTGGAATCTGGAGACCATGCGCAAAGCGGGCATGGGCGGCGGAACCATTGTTCCGATCTATGGGGTAAAAGGGGTTGAAGATAAATACATCCAGCACCTGTCTCCTGAATTCGTAGAGATGGTGAGCCACGCCGCCCGTGAAGCGAAGCGACTGGGGATGTGGGTGGATATGACCACCGGTACCGGCTGGCCTTTTGGCGGGCCCATGATTACCGATGCGCATTGTGACGCGAAAGCGATTTACAAGGACGGCGGGATTACCCAGCAGTTTTCGGGTCGAAACGTGAAGCGCGCGGCGCCGGGGAATGTCGGCAAAGCGATTAACCCGTACTCCGCAAAGGCGATGGAGTTTTATCTTGAGCACTTCGACAGCCCTTTTGGCGGTGATGATGTGGTGATGCCGCGTGCGATGTATCACGATTCCTTTGAGTTCTTGGGCAACTGGGCCACTGAGCTTCCGGAGGAGTTCAAGCGGCGCCGCGGGTATGATCTGACAGAGCACTATCCCGCGCTTTTCGGCACGGGCGACCCCGATAGGGTGGCGCGAATCAAGGCGGACTACCGCGAGACGCTGTCAGACCTGCATCTAGACTACCTCACTACCTGGGTGAGATGGTCGGAGTCAAAGGGGTGTGGCACAAGAAACCAGGCTCATGGATCCCCGTCCAACCTGCTCGATCTTTACGCGGCATGCAGCATCCCTGAAACGGAAACCTTCAGCGCCTCGGTCTTCAAGATTCCGGGCATCCGCCGCGAGGAAGACAATGTCCGCAAAGACAGGCCGCAGCCGCTCATAAACCGCATGGCATCATCCGCGGCCCATGTGACCGGCAAGCCGCTGGTGGCATCGGAATCCTGCACCTGGGTTCGCAACCATTTCCGTGCCGCGCTCTCGCAGGTCAAACCGGAAATCGACCAGCTCCTTTTGAACGGCATCAACCACATTTTCTTCCACGGCACCTGCTACAGCCCCAAAGACGCGACATGGCCCGGCTGGCTCTTCTACGCGTCGCTCCAATACAATCCGCGCAACGCGATCTGGCGGGGTGCCCCATACCTTAACGCCTATATCACCCGCTGCCAGTCCATTCTGCAATCTGGCAAACCAGACAACGACGTGGCGCTTTACTGGCCGGTATACGACATCTGGCACGTTTCTTCGGGCATGCAACAGAAACTGACCGTTCATACGCCCGACTGGCTCACGGAGGCTCCGGCAGGCAAAGCCGCGTCGCAACTGAAGAAAGAAGGCTTTGGCTACGACTTTATTTCCGATCGCCAGCTGCTGGCTGGCCTCGGTGATTCCTATAAGGCCGTCATCGTGCCGAAGACCGGGCATATGCCTGTGGCCACCCTGGAAAAGCTGCTCGAAATGTCAGCCGGTGGGCAGCCGGTCATATTCCTCAACAGCCTTCCTGCCGATGTGCCGGGGTTCAATAAGCTCGATGAGCGCCGCACCGAATTTAAAATGCTGCTTACGGGCAAGGAAAAGCTGGTCGTCGAAGCGGAAAATCTCAAAACAGCCCTGGGAAAAACAGAGGTTCGGCGCGAACCGATGGTTGATCAGGGTCTTGACTTTATTCGCCGCAAGCACGCGACAGGCTATCACTACTTCATTGCCAACATGAGCGCCCAATCGGTCGATGGCTGGATCGAGCTGGGTGTTCCGTTCAAGAGCGTTGCGATTATGGATCCGCAATCGTCGAAATGCGGCATGGCAACCGATAAACGAGGCAGGATATACCTTCAACTCAAGCCGGGTGAGACCCGCATTCTGCGCACCTTTGACGACCAAATAATGGATGCCGGCACATGGCCGTTGCTGACAAGCGCCGGGGAGCCTTTAACCGTAGAAGGTGAATGGAAAATTAAATTCATCGATGGCGGTCCTGTGCTGCCGGCTGATATCACTGCCAGGGAATTGAAGTCCTGGACGGAGATCGGCGATGCAGAAGCAAAATGCTTTGCCGGAACAGCCCGGTATTCCATCGAAGTGGAGATCCCGGAGGGCGTCGGCGACTGGGAGATCGACCTCGGCGATGTCCGTGAAAGCGCACGCGTATTCATCAATGGCGAAGAAGCCTTTGCCCTCTACAGTTTTCCGTACAGCGCGCCTCTGGGCAAACACCTGAAAGCAGGACGCAACCTGTTGGAGATTGAGGTGACCAATCTGTCGGCAAACCGTCTCCGTGACCTTGATGTGCGCAAGGTTGAGTGGAAGAAATACCACGAGATCAATTTTGTAAATCAGCTTTACCGGGAATTTGATGCTTCTCAATGGCCGCTAACCCCGTCCGGACTTCTCGGCCCAGTCACATTAACGCCAATGAAGGAATATTCACCGGAGCACGGAATGTCGAACAACTCCATGCAGGCAGCGCCAAATGGCGTTTCTGATGGGTGAGGTTCGAAATCTAAAAGAGATAAAATGTGAAAGACGCAGTTTCAGAATCTGAGAGCGGATCCCTCCGGCAGGAATCCGCGACGTACGCGAGCATTCGACCGGGGCAGGTCTGGCTCGATACCAATGGCCGCCGCATTCAGGCGCACGGCGGATCCATCATCACCGTTGGGGATACCTTTTACTGGTACGGTGAGGACAAGGAAAAGACGCTGCCGGGGTCTGGAATCTGGCATGACGGCATTCGGATGTATCAGTCGAAGGATTTGTATAACTGGGAAGATGTCGGCGTGGTTTTGCCGCCGGTTTATGATGATCCGGAAAATCCGATGCATCCGACGCAGTGCGTGGATCGACCTCATATTCTGTTTTGCAAAAAGACCAACACCTTTGTCATGTGGATAAAAATCATGGGCAAAGACGGGGTGCAGTTTCAGACCATTGCCACGGCCGAGCAGATTACTGGACCCTATACCGTGATTAAATCATTCCGCCCCTTGGGTATGAGTTGCGGCGATTTCGACCTGGTAGTCGAACCGACCGACGGCAAGGCTTACTACTATTTTGAGCGTGTGCACAGCGAACTGATTTGCGCGGATCTCACAGAGGATTACACCGATGTGACCGGCTTTTATTCGACCCATTTTCCACACCCCCATCCGCCGTTTGTTCGCGAGGCTCCGGCGTATTTTAAACGTGGACGTTTGCACTACCTGTTCACCTCCGGCACCACCTGGTACTATCCGAATCCGTCCGAGGTGGCCTGTTCCATGAGTTATCACGGTCCGTGGAAAGTGCTGGGCAATCCGCATCCGAATGATGCCGAAGGCACATCCTATCGCTCACAGATCTCCAGCGTGTTTAAGCACCCGTTTAAGGACGATCTCTACATCGCTTTGGCAGACCGCTGGCTGGTCGATCTGCCCGATACACTCCCGGACATCGCCGGCGCCTTCGATGAGGCATCCCGCGCGGGCGATCCGGAAAAGGCCGTGAAGGCGCTCGCGGGTTCCACCGCAGCCAACACCTCGTTGGCCGATTATGTTTGGCTTCCTATACGTTTCGATGGCGACATGGCCTATTTGGACTGGCACGACGAGTGGCGGATTGAGGACTTTTAGCCCGATCCATCACCGATGAATAGAATGGAAAATATGAGTTCAAGAGAGAGAATCCTGGCCGTCCTGTCGGGACAACTGCCGGATCGTGTGCCGGTCAGCCCGTTTGTTCAGGATGAATACCTCTCGTATACCTACCCTGAAAAGAAACAGGTTCACCGCGTTTTTGATGCGGTTGAGTTGTCCAGAGCGTTGAAGTTCGACCTGATCGCCAAGCCGCGGGATTTTGAAGAACCCCATTTCCTGAAGACCGCCTCGCCTGAGGAGGTTGCCGATAGAACCCGTTCTGTGATGGAGACCGGCAAGCCCGGCGGCCATTACATTTTCTCGACATCTGATTTCCTGGAAAAAGGGACACCGCTTGAAAATGTTAAAGCAATGATCGATGCGGCCACCGGATCGGGTTGGTATTAAGAGCGGAAAAATAGATGAGGCATAATTCTATATTTAAAAAGGAAAAACCATTATGAACAGCAAACCATTTTATTCACTCGGGTGCGGCGACCGTTTTGGCCGTGAGGGCGAAGCACAGCTCGCTGCATATGTTGAAGTCGCCGGGCAGGGGATTCCCGTGCATCCGGTCTGGAACAAGTCTCACCGTGAACATACCACGGTGCATACGGAGCCGGCATCGGTTCGTGCCGAAGCCGATGCCGCCTGTCAGGCCGGGGGATGGGAGCATCCGTACTATGTGGATGCCCTGCGCCATGACTCATCTTGCCCGGACTACAATCCGGGTTTCCGCCAGTTGCTGCATTTGGCCTATAAGGTCGCTTACGAACTGGGGGATGATTATTTTGCGGCTCTGGACGAACATCACGGGACCATTGCCCGGAGCGTGACGGACAATCTGTTGCACCGGCATCTGCTGCCGCTTTTTTGTGCGGGTAGAGCCTATTAGTTAACTTAACCGGGATCATACTGGAGAGGCAGGTCAATGCGTTTGATTTATCTAATATTGGTCGGGATTTTTGTTTCAGTCCTGTGCAGCGAAGCGGTGCAGGTTCGTTGGTTGGAAGAGCCGGTTTCCGAACTTCAGCAGGGGACGGCGTGGGGTGTGCCGTGGCCGAAGGGGGCGCATCCGCAGGGCACTGAATTCACCATGCGGTCGGCAAGCGGGAAAACGATTCCGCTCCAGACCTGGAAGACCGCCACCTGGCCGGACGGCAGCCTGAAATGGACAGGGCATGCCGTGGCACCGGGGTCTTTTGATGGTGTACCATACGAAATCATGCCCGGCACACCGGCGACCCACTCCATGCCGGTTGCGGTGGAGCAGGGGACGGATGCGGTGGTTGTGAATACGGGGGTGATGCAGTGCCGGATTCCGCTTGAAGGCGAGGCGCTGATTTCCGAGGTCACATGTGATGGCTCTCCAATTCTTATCGATGGCCATTTGACCGGCAGGGTGCAGGATTCTCCTGAGCCCGGCGCGAAGGTGAAAACCTTTTCCAGCCGGGTTGAATCGGTGATCGTGGAGCAGGTCGGCCCCATCCGGGCGGTGGTTAAGGTTGACGGCGTTCATAAAATGGAAGGTGGCCCTTTCGGTTCACGCAAATGGCTGCCGTTCAGCGTGCGTCTCTATTTCCATGCGGGCAGTGACAGTATTCGCATGACCCATACCTTTGTTTTTGATGGTGATGAACAGACCGACTTTATCAGCGGACTGGGCCTGCGTTTCACGGTGCCGATGCGTGACGAACTGTATAACCGCCACGTCCGCTTTGCCGGGCAGGATGGCGGCCTGTGGGCCGAGGCGGTGCAGGGACTGACCGGAATTCGCCGTGATCCCGGCGAAGCGGTCCGCGTGGCCCAGATTGCCGGTGAAAAGGTGCCGGATATCCGTACCTGGTCCGAGCGGGCAAGCACCCGAATCCATTGGGTGCCTGCATGGGGTGATTTTACCTTGAGCCAGCCCAACGCCAATGGCTTCTCCATTCGCAAGCGAACGAAAGACGGCCATGGCTGGATTGCTGCGGATCAGGGAGGGCGCGCTGCCGGGCTGGGCTATGTCGGCGGAGTCTCCGGCGGGGTGGCTTTTGGCATGCGCGATTTTTGGCAATTGCATCCAACCCAGCTGGACATTCGCAATGCCCATACCGATGAAGCCGAAGTGACCCTCTGGCTTTGGTCGCCCGATGTGCCGCCGATGGATATTCGATTTTATCACGATGGCCTGGGGCAGGAAGAATTTGGCCCGATGCCGGAGGTGATGATTGACGGGATTGAAACCAGCGTGCCGGATCATCCCTATCAGAAGCAGACGGATGCCCTGCAGGCGACCTATGAGGATTATGAACCCGGTTTTGGCACGCCGAACGGCGTGGCCCGATCGACCGATCTGATGCTGAAAGTGTGCGCGGCAACGCCATCGCGGGAACACCTTGCGGCCTATGCCCGGGAAGTTTCGGCACCTCCGCAGCTCGTCCCGACTCCGGAAGCGCTGCTTGAGGCCAAAGCCTTTGGCGGCGGCACGGTTTGGAACCTACCCAACCGATCTACGCCCGCGTTGGCGGCCATTGAAGACCGCCTCGACTGGTCGATCCAGTTCTATCACGACGAGGTTAAGCAGCGCCACTGGTACGGGTTCTGGGACTATGGCGATGTGATGCATACCTACGACAGCTATCGTCATGTCTGGCGCTACGATGTCGGCGGCTATGCCTGGGATAACTCGGAGCTTTCGACCGACATGTGGCTCTGGTATTCCTTCCTTCGCACCGGTGATCCCAAAGCATTCCGCTTGGCGGAAGCGATGAACCGCCATACCCGCGATGTGGATATTTATCACTCCGGCCGCTTTGCCGGATTTGGCACGCGCCATAATGTGCAGCACTGGGGCTGCAGCGCCAAACAGCTGCGGATCAGCACCTGCATGAACCGCCGCTTCCACTATTATCTGACCACCGATGAGCGCACCGGCGACGTGCTGCAGGAAGTGGTCGATGCCTCCCGCCAGCTGGCGCAGCTGAATGCCCGTCGCAAGGTGATGTTTGATTCGAAGAAATCGAAAAAGTTTTTCGAGCCGGGCGAAGGCTGCCGCATCTCGATTGGAACCGATTATGGTGCAACGCTCGCAAACTGGCTGACGGCCTGGGAACGTACCGGAGATCCGGAGGTGAAAAGTTGGATCGAAAACAGTATGCGCACAATTGGAAATGCCAAGGGCGGGTTCTTTGTGAATCGCTACAACTATGACCCCGAGACCCGGGAGTTGACCGTGCCCGAGGGCGAGCCGCTGATGGTTTCACACCTGAGCATTATGTTCGGTCTGCCGGAGGTGGTGGCTGAGGTGGTTGAACTGATCGACGTGCCGGAATTTAGAGAGGCATGGATTCAGTATGGAACACTGCTGTATGCCACCAACGAAGAAAAGCTAGAGCAATTGGGTTCTAAGGTGAAGAGTCCCGGCTTTAAGGCGGAGCACTCCAGGGTGATGGCCTATGCCGCCGTACAGAGCGGCAACGAAACGTTGAAAAAGAATGCCGCGAAGCGCTTCTTTTCTCCGGTCTCTGAAGGAGGGGAGCCGGTGCTGGCAACCCGGCGGGTTGAAGGGCCGGCGGTGCACAATCCGGTCGAGGAAGCCGCCTGGGTGAAGACCAATATCAGCGCCCAATGGGGGCTGACGGCTATACAGGTCTCCGCGCTTATCCCGGATGAAATCTCACAGAAAGGTGCAGGCGAATAATGCGAAAGCTATCTGTTTGTTTGATGGCAGCTTCTATAAGCGGAGCTGCGTGGGGTGAAGTATTGATGAGCGATACCGGCAGCCGGGTCATGCTTTCTACCGCGGGTGTTTCGGTGACCATCGACAAGAGCAATGCGCGCGTTACTGAGCTGGTGCAGAACGGCCAGTCGCTGTTGGCTCCGGGACAGGCCGGCTATTTTACCCTGATCGCCGGCGAGGGCGATAAACGCGATACGATCCTCGCCATCGCAGACTGTGCATTCAAAAAACACATCGTGACCAAAAATACGGTTGATCTTTGTTTTGTTCCGAAACGCTCCGGTCAGTTCCCGTTCGACGTGGAAATCCACTATGCGATGCGCGCCGGCGAGCCGGGGTTCTATGTTTATCTGGTGGCCGCCAAGGATGGCGATACCCCGGACGCGCCCATCATCCAGTTCCGTTTTGCGATGCGTGTTGATCATTCCATGCTCAACATTCGTCTCAACGACGAGCGCTTTGGAGCATTGCCCGCTACGGAGGATATTAAGAATGCACAGGGCCAGGTGATGGATGCCACCTATCTGACCCCTTCCGGCGATATCGTAACGAAATATGTATGGTCCACACCGACCGCCGAGGCACCGGTTTATGGCCTCCATAATGGCCAACAAGGGATCTGGATGATTCGCGGCGGCAGCGACTATCTCAACGGCGGTCCGACCAAGCAGCACAATACCTGCCATGCCACCGACAAAGGTCCCATTCTACTGAACCTGTTCTATTCGAATCATTATGGGAGCGGCGGCTCCTATGTCTCCGGCGAATGGGCAAAGGTCTTCGGGCCGACCTTCGTTTATCTCAATCAGGCGAACGGTGCCGAAGCCCTCTGGGAAGATGCGAAACAGCGTGCGGAGGTTCTGGGGGAAGCCTGGCCGTACAAGTGGATGAAGCAACCCGAATATTCGGTTGAACGTACGAGCGTTAAAGGCCGTTTTGTAGGGGTTGATAACGGCTGGGTGGTGCTGGCCCGTCCGACGGAAAGCCGGGGGCTCGACTGGCAGAAGCAGGGCGGCGATGCGTATATTGCCCGCGCACCGATCCAGCCCGACGGTTCCTTCGAGCTGGATGCCGTCCGTTTCGGTAGTTACACGCTATACGCTTTTGCGGACGGCATGGTCGGCGAGTTTCGCCGGGACAACGTGGTCGTTGATACGCTGGATGAAATCCAGCTCGGCGCACTGCCCTGGACATCGCGCAGTCTCGGGAATTTACTGTGGCGTATTGGAACGCCCGACCGCAGCGCGGCCGAGTTTCGGCACGGAGATGATCTCCGGCACTGGGGACTCTGGTTTAACTATGAGAACGACTTTCCGAACGATGTCGATTTCGTGATCGGCCAAAGCAGGGAGCGTAGCGACTGGAACTATGCGCAGATGGCCGTTTGGGAAGAAGAGGGCGGCTGGAAACCCAAACTGGACGCCAAGGTGGGCGAGGGCAGCTGGAAGCTTCCCGTCTGGAAGATTCGCTTTAACTGTGACGGGCCGATGCCGGGCGAGGCGACGCTCACGCTGGCGCTGGCCGGAAACCGCGAGGGCAGCATCGCGGTTTCTTTGAACGGCGCACCGGTCGGGACGGTGGAGGATCTGACCTCTGACAGTTCGATTCATCGCAGCGGCATCTACGGCTTCTTCAGCGAACGGTTTGTTTCGTTCGATGCAGGACTTCTGAAACAAGGCGAGAACGTGATTGAGCTGGAGATCGTTCCGGCCAGACGACTCAAGTCGCGAACCAACTATAGTCCCTTTGGTGTGATGTATGACTTTGTACAGCTGGAAGTTGGAGAAAAGGAGACCTCGGAAATGACGGATGAACAGGCTTTTGAAAAGGCGAACGCCGGGAAATGGACGGGCATTTTTTCTGATCCGTGTACCGGAGATTGGAAAGAACAGTGGTTTCTGGATGGGGAAGTCGGCACGGTAACTACCGGACCGCGGGGCATGGAGCTCATTGCGGGGCCGGAGTTTAGAAACAATGCGCACCATATGGTGCTCTGGACGAAGGACGTGTTCGAAGGTGATGTTAAAATCGAGTACGACTACACCCGCCTCGATGAAGAAACCAGTTGCGTCAACATTCTCTACATCCAGGCGACCGGCAGCGGCGAAGAACCGTACGTGAAGGATATCACTGAATGGAATGAGCTGCGCAGTGTGCCGGCTATGCGCATGTATTTTGACCACATGCATACGTATCACATCAGTTATGCCGCCTTCCCGAATGATGAAGATTCCACCAGCTACATCCGGGCCCGCCGCTACATGCCGAACGCAACCGGGTTGAACGGCACGGATCTCGAACCGGACTACTATCCCAAAGGACTGTTTGAAACAGGGATTCCGCACAAAATTACGGTGATCAAAAAAGAGCGCGACATCTTTATGCGGGTCGAAAATGCGGAGCAGACGGTTTTTTTCCACATGGCCAACCCGGACCTGCCGGCCATCACCGAAGGGCGCATCGGCCTGCGCCATATGTTTACCCGTTCCGCCCGCTATAAAAATCTCCGCATCAGTAAGCAGTAAGAATGGAGTGTTGGTATGAGTAATAGAGTATTGGCCGGAATGGGCCTGTTTTTCATGTGGGCCTCTGTGGCGAACGCAGAGGTTACGTTGCCGCGCATCTTCCAGGACAAGATGGTGTTTCAGCGGGATGAGCCGATCGCGGTCTGGGGGACGGCTTCCCCCGGCGAGCGGGTTGAGGTTTCGCTGGATGGGACACTCGCCGAGACCGTTGCGGATGCAGACGGCAACTGGGAGCTTGAGCTCCCGGCCCGACCGGCGGGCGGGCCGTTTAAATTAAATGTGAACGACCGGGCTCTGGACGATGTTTATCTGGGCGATGTCTGGGTGCTGAGCGGGCAGTCCAATGCGTTTGTTCCGTTTGACTACTTTCTGAAGCGGTCGGGGTTAGATCCGAAGTACCGCAAACAGTTTGAGGACGACCTGGAAACCTGCGGTGCCGAAAAGATGATTCGCCACTATCTGGTCGCTCGCAGGAACCGCCATAAAGAATACTATATGCACGGTGAATCGAGTCATCCGGAGAATGTCTGGCTGGATACATCCGACCCGGATGAGGTCCGCGATGTCAGCCCGGTTGCTCACTATTTCGCTCGTGAGCTTTCCCGTAAAACGTCGGTCATGACTGCGGTCATACGTATCGCCTGGGGCGGCAACGTGATTGAGAAATTTCTGCCGGGCGGCAACAACCATACGCATATGGTGACGCCCTGGGCTCATCATAAAATAAAGGGTGTGATCTGGTATCAGGGCGAATCCAATATCATTGATGGCAATGATGGCTTGGGCTATGCCCCGAAGCTTCAATCCCTGATCCGCGGCTATCGCGAGCTTTGGGAGAATCCGCAACTGCCGTTTCTGATTGTACAATTGCCCGCCTGTCAGTATTCGCATAGAGACGGTTGTGATGAGGTCAGTCTGCCGTTGTTGCTGGAGGCTCAGCGGCAGGCACTGCAGATTCCATTCACGTCAATGGCCGTTGCGACGGATCTGGGCGCGGCGAACGATCTCCATCCGCCCCAGAAATACGAAGTGGCCATCCGGCTCGCTAATCTGGCTCTGGCAGATGTCCATCATGATCCCCATGCCGTTCCAGCCGGGCCGCAGATGAAGCGATTCCGTGTTGAAGGAAATAGGGTCATGGTCTCGTTTGAAACGTTCGGCTCCGACCTGGCGACCTCGGACGGTAAAATGCCGCGCTATTTTGAAGTCGCGGCGGCTAAGCAGGAGTTTAAACCGGCTGAGGCGAAAATCGAGGGCCATACGGTTGTGCTGTGGAACGATGAAATCGATCAGCCGCACGACGTGCGCTATGGCTTTGATGAGAGCGTGCTGATGAAACTCAACCTTACCAACGCCGACGGTATTCCAGCGGCGGTCTTCTGGGCGGGGGCTCAAAATCAACGGCACCCCGGATTGTTCAACGAAATGAAAAAGCAGGCAGGTGCAGAATGAAAAAAGGGTTGAGCCTTCTATTTGTTTCTCTTGCGCCGGTTACGATTGCCGTAGCGCAGCCCTCTGCGGATGAAACGTCACCTTCCCCGAACGTCGTACTGTTTATTGCCGACGATGTTTCGTCCGACTTCAGCTGCTTCGGCGGGCAGGTGCAGACACCGAACATTGATACCCGCGTTCGGAGCGAACAGTGCGAAACGCTTGAGGAAGGCATCCGCTTGTCTTTCCGATCTCCGCGCGCTACGTTCTGCCAACGGATAGACGTCTGGCTGGGTGTAAAACGATAGGAGACGCGATGACAAAAGCAGTATGTGGATTCGGGGTCTTGTGCATGGTGGCCCTCGTGAGCGTGGCCGGCGAAGACCGGGTCAGGGTGGTGCAGGAGTTGACCGGGCCCTTTGACAACCCCGAGGCGGCCATCGTGGGGCTCGACGGATCGAGCGTGTTTATCTCCAACGCCGGCTGTGTCTCGGGCAAGTTCGCCTTTCCTGTTGGCGCAGGCTACATCACTAAGATGCAGCTCGGCGATGACGGCAAGCTGACGCTCGTGAAGAAGGATTTTGTCCCGAAGCTCACGCGTCCGTGGGGAATGGCCGTGCTGCCGGCCAAAGTGGACCGGCTGCCAAAGGGCACCGTCTTTGTCGGTATCGGTGGGCCGCCGCTGGTCGGAGTGGACCACCTTTCCGGGCTCAAGTCCGGCATTGTGGCGTTTGACCCGGAGTCCGGTGCGCGCCGCGGCATAATCAACACCGGCGTAGGGAGCGTGTTCGCGAAGCGAACGGGCGCACCGGTCCTGGCCATCAACGCACTTGCGTTTGACAAGGCGGGGAACCTGTACTTCACGGACTCCGGACTCGGTGCCGACTGCTTCCCGAAGAGTGGACGTGTTCCGGTCCTGCAAGGCGTGTGGCGCGTGGAGGCCGGTCGCCTCGATGAGTTGTTCGCCGGCGAGGCGGAGAGCGCCGATACCAACGGGCTCTCGTTCTGCTACGTGGCGGGCTGTCCGGACGGGGTTGAAGTGTGTCCCGCCGGTCGTGTCTACATCAATACCGTCGGCGCTGCCGCGGTGGGACTCTTCGGCGGCCAACTCTATGATCCGGCCGGCGGAGCGGTTTTTGAGATCCTGCCTAAGGACTTCGAGACCGGCCACGTCACGTCCGTGCCCATCGCACAGGGCCTGGGCGCGCTGGATGGCCTGGACATTGCACCGGACGGCCGCATTGTGTGCACGGAGATCATGGCGAAGGGCGACGTGGTGCTGATCGACCCGGAGACCGGCAAGACGGAGTTCCTGGGGATTCCGCTGCTCAAGGGCCCGGGGGACCATGCCACCGTACGCCGCGGCGACAAGGTCTACATCATCATCCCCGAACACACGTCCGGCTGCGACGATGCCAAGCCTGACGCCGCCCAGCGCAACGAACTGACGGTGGTGGAGTTACTCTGAGCTCTGCGCCTGCAACGCTGTAGCACTGCGGGCAGGTCATCCGCAATCTGTTCTCCGAGCAGATAGCAGCCCTACGCGAGAGAATTGATGGAACCGTCTATGTAGTGGGCATGTCTGATTTCTGCTTGAGCCGTGAGGTCATGCCCATTTGACGGGCTTCTCCGCTGGCATTATCCGCGCAAATCGAGTAACCGGCAGCCAAAACAGATATCGCGGCTACGAAATGCGCCGTTCTTTGGTACGAGGCCGGGTGGGGGCGAGACCACCTGCGGAGCGCCTCACGGGTTACTCGGGTCTGACGGTGAAGAACCCACGGGGCCGGTGATCGGTGTTTGTATGCCTTGAGATCGCGTCGTTTTCTTTGGCTTGGCTTATCCTACGCTTGGCGTTGGCGGACGACTTCGTAGAGTAGGATGGTTGTGGCTGAGGCCACGTTAAGGGAATCGGCCTGTCCCAGCATGGGAATGCGGACCTTTAGCTCGGATGCGTTGAGCCAGGTGTCACTGAGGCCATACTGTTCTGTCCCGACCACAACCGCGATGCCCCGTGTCAGGTCCACGTCACTGTAGAGTGTGTCCGTGTGAGGCGTTGTGGCGACGGCCTGGATTCCATTGGTTGAGAGCCAGGCGATGGCTTCCTCGGTTGAGGTCTCGACCACGGGCACCGAGAAGAGTGTGCCCACGCTCGCTCGTACCACGTTGGGGTTGTTGATGTCGGTACACCGGTCGCAGACGATGACGGCGTCAACGCCGGCGGCATCTGACGAGCGGAGAATGGTTCCCAGGTTGCCCGGTTTCTCGATCGCTTCTGCGATCACGATGAAGGGAGCGGGTTTCAGAGCGATGTCGTCGAGGGCATAGTGTACCTGGGACGCCACGGAGAGAAGACCATCGGGGCGGTCACGGTAAGACATCTTCTTGAAGACGGGGGGAGGGCAGCTGATGAGCTTTGCGCCTGCCGAGCGGGCATCGTTCAGTAGCACCTCATTGTTCTCGCCCTGGAAAAAGGGTTCGCAGAAGAAGATGTCTTCCGGGGCGTGGCCATTGTCCAGGGCACGACGATTCTCGCGGTAGCCCTCGATCAGCATTCGGCTGAAGGCGTCGCGGTGAGAACGTTGGCGTAGTTTGACCACGTCCTTGACGCGCGGGTTGGTTAGGCTGGTGATCTCCAGGTCAGGATGTATCTCAGTCATGGCCATGTCCTGCTACTGATGCAGGATCAGAGCCTGTGCTTCCAGCGTGGCGGTCGTGGTCGTGTTTGAACCGTTCGTGGTTGTGGTCGTCACGCCGCCGCTACACGTTAACACCTGGGACGTGTTGGAGGAGAGCGCGGTGACGGCCGTGTAGACCGTGCTGTCTCCCGTTGTCGTGGAGAGCGTGCCCGCGCTGCTGTCCGAGATCGACCAGGTGTAGTCCGTCCAGCCGGAGGCAACGAATTCCTGTGAGCCGCCGATGCCGAGTGTGACGCTGCTTGGCGTTATCACAATCGCCGCCTGGGATGATGATTCTGTTTCACACCCGACTAGTCCCAGCATGGTTACTAGAAGTGATAGGCTAAACAGTCGTGCTGTGATGCGCTTCATGAACGTACTCTCCTCGTGCTATCCCGTATTTGACTCAGTCAGTAGTGTACGGGGCCAAAACCGCTATTGTCAACCCGTCCGAGCTTCCTGCGCTGTCGCTCCGAAAGCAGGTGTCAGGTGTCGGGTTTCAGGTTTCAGGCGAGAAGGGTGCAGGCAGAGCCTGCTCCCGAGAGGAGCATTGCTGCCGTAAGTCGCTGAGAATCATGGGGTGAATTCTACGCTCCCTCTTTCCTGACACCCGACACCTGACACCTGACACCTTTCGTGGGGTACACTCAAATCAACACGTCAGATTTGCCCTGCTACCCTTGTACTGCAAGGCATGGTCCGTGTCTGTGGCATTCGAATGCTGCGATCCGGTATATGAGTCTACTGAGCGTAGCGGGTCGCCAGCGTTTGTGATGTCGGGAGGCTGGTGTACTTCTCGCCCTTGGGCCCGACGAAGTGACCTTCGCCAAGTTTCAGGACGCGGATATCCACCTGCATGCCGTTCTTGAGCGTGATGGGGACGGTGACTAGCGACACTCCGGGGTGACGATCAATCTTGGCCGGGGCCGGTTTCTGCGGCGCCTTTGGTTTCCGCACAGCGGCACGAATCCGTGTGGGGTAGGGGGCGTACCGGATCGGGAGTGGCGCGTATGGCCATGAGACGCCATGACGGTAATGGTACCGTCCGTACCTTCGCCCATAGCGATCATAGTAACGGTAGTCGCTGTCGTATCGATCCCATTCCCGGTCCCACGTGTAGCCTGCCAACGCACCCAGTCCAGCGAAAACAGGGATGGCGACATCCGTGTCGATGCCGTTGTCGATTTCACCAATCAATGCCCCGAACGCAGCGCCGATCAGCCCCCCTCGAAGGGCGTCGTCTCCGTCGCCGGCGTAGGCGGCTCCTGTTACTAGCGATAGCGCCAGAATGAGAGAAAGTGTGCCTTTCATGGTGACCTCCTTATCTTCTACGGAACTATACCACATTGGCTGAGATGTCTCAATATCGGTCTTTTG
>CAZCDU010000024.1:36752-46793 GCA_964497125.1 uncultured Victivallales bacterium
TATCTTCTACGGAACTATACCACATTGGCTGAGATGTCTCAATATCGGTCTTTTGGCTTGCAGAAGGGAGATTGGAATAGGACAGTAGAACTCTTATGGCTGAGCCTGACATCAGTAACCGGCGACAACACGAGCGAACCCCTCAGAAGGGGTATATCACGGTGACGGTCATTGAAGCTCCCGAAGCGCCCCTGCTGGAGGGGAGCGTGTTTCGATGCACAACCCGGGACTTGTCCAGCACTGGGCTGAAGCTCGTCGTGCATTCCAATGTTCCTGAAGGCTCAAGGCTACGGCTCGTGGTTGAGTTCGTTGATCCGGTGGCCCGGTTTGATCATGTGGCCTCGGTAGCCTGGTGCCGGGAACGTGCCGCCGGTATCGTGCAGTCCTACGAGCTCGGAATGCGGTTCGTCGAAACCGAATCCGAGACCACGCATGAGTGGGACGATCTTCTGAAAGCCCATATGCTTGGGGCCAAAGCGCCACCGCTGTAGCCGCCGCCGCTATCGCGTGATCTGAACCACGGTTGCTGCACCCCCGATGGGAGTCAGCGTGTAGTTCGTGGCTGCCGCAGGCACAAGACATGAGGTGCCGGCCGGCGCTGAGGCCATGACGCCATTTGCCCCGATCAAGACGCTTCCCTTTGTGACGAATAGCGCATGAAAACTGTCACCCGTGTGGGTGACTTCTTCGGGCTCATGCAGCTCGACACGGGCTGTCTTGAAGAATGGGCATTGGATGATCTCCCACCACGGGTTCACGCCATCCGTGGCGCGCGGTCGTGGTGGTACGACTTCGGGAGCTGCGTTGTCCCAGTCGATGACCTGGAGTGCCTGTTCAAGGTGGAGTTCACGTGGCTTTCCGTCGTTGCCGACACGTCCCCAATCGTAGACACGGTAGGTTGTGTTGGAGTTCTGCTGAATCTCCAGCAGTAGGCAGCCCGCGCCGATGGCGTGGACCCGACCGCCCGGCACAAAGACGGCTCGTCCTGGCCTGGCCGGGATTTTGGCCAGCGCGACAGTTTCGAGGTCGCCTTGCTCCAACGCCGCTTCAAACGAGTCCTGCGTAGTGTTGGGCTTAAGACCGGCGTAGATCGTCGCGTCAGGCTCTGCATCAAGAGCATACCACATCTCGGTCTTGGCCTCGCCGCCCGTGACGTCAGCATTCTCGTCGTTGGGGTGCACCTGGACGCTTAGATCCAGCTTGGCATCAATCAGCTTTATGAGCAGGGGAAACACGGTTTCCTGGCAACCATTACCCAACAGCTGCTCGCCCATTTCGCCAACCAGCTCATGCAGCGTCTTGCCCTTGAGTTCCCCGTTAATGACGGTGCTCATGCCTTCCGGCCTGTCGGCGATCTCCCAGGATTCCGCACAGACACCGGGCGTCCCCTCTCTATCGTAGCGCCTGGCAATGCGGTTGCCGCCCCAGATGTAGTCTTTGTAAACCGGCTGAAGAAGTAGTGGATATGGTTTCATGCGGGACACGATAGAACGGCTGAATCGGGATGACAAGCAAGGATAGCTTGATTCCCTTCGGATGATGTAGCAGATTGGGACAACGAACGTTTTAAGAATGCACTGGTGGGGTAGGTGACAATGAAAAAGATGGCATTTCTGTTGATCGGGATGGCGGTTTTGTGCAGTGGTTGTGAGACGCTTTCCGGCCGCCAGAGGCGGCAGAGCGAAACGCGGCTGTACAGCGAGATTATGAATCTGAAGGCGAGTGTGCAGCGTCTTGAGCAACGTGTCGATGGCATCGAAGCAGGGCGGGAAGATGTCTATGCCCAGCTTGCCGAATTGCAGGAATCGCAGGACAGGGGCTCAGCACAGCGACGCGCCGAGCTGGAGGCCATTGACAGCAAACTCGCCGCGCAGAGGGCTGCTGCCGACAAAACACGCAAAGACCTCGTCGCGACACTCAGCAGCAAAATGGCGGATATCATGCGAACGGAGGCCCCCAGCAACTCCGTGCGGACAGAGTCCGGCTACGAACACGTGGTGAAACCGGGTGAGACGCTATCTGAGATCGCAAAGGCCTACAGTGTATCGATGACCGTTGTGGCCCGGGCGAATAACTTGAAGAACCCGGATGACCTGAGGGTCGGCCAGAAGCTCTTTATTCCCGAATAGCGGGAAGGCGCCAGCGAATGCCGTGCTTTTCGCCTGGCGGAACGAGCGTAAGTGCGAACACGGTTGGCTCGGCTTCCTTGACGGGCGGCGCAGCTGCTACCACGGGGACGACGGGCACTGCGACATCACGGCTTGCCTTCTCCGCACTCGCTTCCGCTACGTCGGGAGTCTTCGGTTCCGGCTTAACGGCCCCTCGTTCCGGCTTGGGTGCAGGCTGACCGGTTGTCAACTCGGCCACCTGCCGGGTGACGGAAGGCCAGTCCTTCATGACGCGATCCAAGTCCTCTTTCAGGGCCCCGTTCTCATCTGCCAGCCGATCCAACACGGCCTGCATCTCAGCCATGCGGGCGCTGTCCGCCTTGACCTGGTCCGCCACGCCCGAGTGCGCGGCAAGGAGCTCGTCATGGAGGTCCTTGCCAGTCTTGCTAGCCTCGCCGAGGCGGGCTTCGATGGCGGTTAACGATGATTGGGTCGTCTGCTGCTCTTCGGCAAGCTTGCTTTCGAGGTCAGCCGTACGTGCGGAGACCGCGTTGTAATCGACCCGCATGCGTTTCATCTGAAGATAGACAGCGGTTGCCGTGCCGGCTCCCGCCAGGATAAAGATCGCCACGAAGACGGCCGTCAACGCCACCATGCGGCGCCTGGCCTTGCGTCGTTCGTTGTCGAGGAACTCCTGGAACGCCTCGAGCACGGGCAGCGATCCCGGTGCCCGCTGAATCCCGGCGAACTGTTTTCGCTCGATTTGCTTCAGGTTGTCATCCAGGCGGACGAGTTGGTTCTTCAGTGTCTTTGGGGGTAACGTTTCCATATCTACTTCTGCAACCGCATCCAGGGTTTCATCTTAAACATCGACTTCGGTGGCGGTCCAGCCGGCTTGCTGGGGGCGACACGACGAGCCGGGGGCGGTGTGGTGGTGTCGTCCGGGCTTTCCGGTCGATCTTCCTGCCACTGTTGGAGTTCCTCCTGCACCTGCTCTTCGATGGAGTCTAGCGGGTCGGGCTCCGTCAGGGCCGGCTCCGGAAGTGGCTCCGGTTCAGGCATTGGGGGCGGCACGTCGATATCAAGCTCCGGCATGATGGGCGGCTCCTCGAAAGTGGCTTCCAGAGGCGCAAGGGTTGCATCTCCCTGTTTCTTGAGATGCACCAATTCGCGCTGCACTTGCTCGAGACGGCTCGATGCAGAGCGCCAGTCATGCTGGAGTTGCTCAATGCGCTTGGTGAGTACCTGCTCCTTCTGCTTCCAGCGGTTGACTTCGTCCGTGTGGAGTTTGCCTTGCTGGGTCAGGAGCTGCTCCTTCTTGCGGACGATGCCCTGTGCATCCTGGATTTGCTTGCGCTGCTGAAGCAGCTCAGATTCGCGCTTGCGGCGTTGATCACGCTCCTCATCATAGAATTTCTTCTGCTGATCGAGGCGCACATGAGTCGTGGCGAGTTCCTGCTGGAGCTCTTCCAGCTGCTGCTGCATGTCTTCGGAAGCCAGACGGATGCGCTCGCGCTCATCTGTCATGACAAGCTTCTGCTGCTCCTTCTCGCGCTCATACTGATCGATCCGCCCCTCCAGCGTCCGTTCCTGGTTGCGGAGCTGCTCGATCTTGATCTTGAGCTTCTGTTCACGCTCTGTCGCCTGTGCGAGTTGCTCTTCATATTGCGCCTGCCGCTTGGCGACCTCTTGCTTTGCGTTCTCGAGATCACTTGCGGCAATACGTTTCGATTCTTGCAGTTTCTCGAGCTCGTGATCCACGGTTTCGCGTTCACTGGCCTGCTGGGCCAGGGCATCCTCCATCTGGCTGCGTTGTTCCTTGAGGGTCTCCTCAAGGGACTGGCAGCGTTCGCCTGCCTCGTGCGTCCGTTGCTCCTCCACGGCCAGCGTGGCCTCGAGCTCCGTGCAGCGGGCCATTTCGTCCTCGTGGCGAGCCTTGGCCGCGGCCAGGTTATCCTCCGCCAGGTCGAGTTTTCGGCGATCCTCTTCGGCGGCTGTCTTGAGTTCCGAGATCTCTTCGTCACGAGCCTGCCGTAAGGTGCGTTCCTTCTCCAGCTCGATGGTCCGGGCTTCCAGCTGTGCTTCCAGGTCTTCAATTGTGCGCGCATCCTTCTCGGCCTGGTCCTTGAGTGCTTGCACCTGGTCGCGCAGTTCAGCACCGGTCGTCTCCAGTGCTTCCACTTTCTGGTTCAGCTCCCCTTCGCGAGTACCCCAAGCTTCCCGTTCCTTGGTGTGCGCCTCCGCGGTCGAGATGGCTCGTTGCCGTTCATCGCTCAGCTCGGTCTCAATGCCTTCGATCCGTGACTGTAGTGCAGCCACTTCGTCCTGCTGTGATTGCTTCTGGGTTCGCAGTTCATCGGTGAGCGCAGTGACTTCCTTCTCTTCCGCTTCCAGCTTGGCCTGGAGTGATGCGTTGAGGCTGGTCTGGTGTTCAGCCTGGGTCTTCGTGTCCTCAAGGTTGCGGGTCAGGTCTTCAACCTGGCTCGCGAGTGCTGCCTGCTCCGTCGAGGTCTGCTTCTTGAGGTCCACGTGGAGCGTTTTCTCCTGGTCCAGAGACGCACGCAGGCGTTGCAGTTCGGAGGTCGTCTTGGTGAGTTCCGTCTTGAGCGTATCGCGTTCGGTTTGAAGGGCGCGTTCCGTATCCTGCGCCGTCGTTGTCGCCGTTGCCAGGGATTCGCGCGTCGCCTCGAGATCCGTCTTGGCGGTCGTCAGGGCTTCGTCTGCTTCCGCCCGAGCCTTGCTGACATCCTCGAGCTTCCGTTCCAGCTCTGTCTTCTCGCGTTTGAGTCTTTCGACGTCGTCGCTGAAGGCGCTCTGCTTCTGTTCGCTATCCCACTGGACCTGGTCGATCTTGCTGGTGGCTGTGGAAAGCTCTTCCTGAAGTGCCGAGACTCGCTCGGTGAGTTCCTGCTCGCGAGCGGCGGCTTCCGTCGTCGTCACTTCGGCGAGTGCCAACTCGTCAGCCTTCTGTCGGGCTTCTGCGGCTGCATCGTCGCGTAGCTTGGTGAGTTTCTCGATTCGCAGCTGGGCGTCCCGCAGCGATGCGGAAGCCTTGCGGTGCTCCTCCTGCAACTGCTCCCAGCGTTGGGTCTGCTCCTGCTCGGTACGCGTTCCGCGCTCACGCAGCTCTTCGACCAATTCGGCTTGCCCATTGAATTTGCGTTCGGCTTCCTCGAGCTGATCGGCATAGGCCACATTGGCCTGCTGCAGTCTCTCGAGCTCGGTCTTCAGTTCGGCTTCCCGGGAGCTGACCTTCTGGACGGTTTCTGCACGCAGGTGACGTTCGCGGGTGAGGGATGCTTCTAGCGCAGCCAGCTTCTCGACAGCCTGCTGACGTTCGCGGAAACGAGCGCGCTGCTCGTCCAAATCACCCTTGATGTACTTCTGGAGGTGGACCATTCGCTTTTCGAAGGTCTCTTCTCGCGTCTTGAAGGCGTCTGCCACGTTTTGCAGGAAGTCTCGCTCATAGGATAGTTCAGCCTGGACCTTGTCGGCTTCCTCGATCAGAAGCTCGGCCACAACCTGTTTCTGCTCTTCTTTGTCCTGCTCAGAGGCGTCGCGTTCCTGCTTCAGGACAGCGTGCTGCTCTTCCTCGTGCTTGAGCTGCTCCTTGACGCGTGCCATCTCGTTGGCTGCCGTCGCGGCTTCGTCCTGCAGTTCAGCAATGCGCGCCTCCAGCGATTCCTGTCGCGCCTGGCTCTCTTCCTGGAGCTGATCGCCCTGCAGCTTTGCGTCTTTCAGCTCGTCATGGGCCTGCTGAAGCGTTTCGTGGGCGGCACGCGTCCGTCCCTCGTGTACGGCAATATCGGCCTGTAGCTGCTCAACGTTGGTCTGTGCATCGGCGCGCGTGGCTTCATGCATCTGCTGTTCGTGCAGCAGCTGTTGACGGGTATCATCAAGCACGGCCGCCGTGGCATCCATATCGGTCTGAGCACGTTCAAGCTGGGCCTCGAGTTGACCCTGCATTTCCGCATGCTGCTGCTGAAGTTCGGCGAGGCGTTTGCGCTCTCCTTCAAGGGCTTCTTGCGCGGCGGCGAGCTCTTGCGAGGTCGATCCGGCCTTGGAATCGAGTGCTTGGATCTGTTCGTTCAGTTCGGCCTCGCGCGCTGCGCTTTTTTCCGCTGCTTCGGCAAGACGGTTGCGTTCGGACTCTAAGGCTTCCCGTGTGGTGCTGAGCTCTTTCGATGTCGATCCAGCCTTGGACTCAAGCGCTTGGATCTGTTCGCCTAGCTCTGCTTCGCGCGCGGCGCCCTTTTCCGCTGCTTCGGCAAGACGTTTGCGCTCGGCGTCGAGGGATTCCCGTGCGGCGTTGAGTTCTTGCGACGTCGATCCGGCCTTGGATTCAAGTGCCTGGATCTGTTCGTTCAGTTCCGCTTCCCGTGCGGCGCCCTTCTCGGCCGTTTCAGCAAGGCGGCTACGTTCCGCCTCGAGGGCTTCGCGTGTGGCATTGAGTTCTTGCTCGGTTGCCCCAGCCTTGGATTCAAGTGCCTGGATCTTCTCGCCCAGCTCGGCCTCGCGTGCGGCGCCCTGCTCTGCTGTCGTGGCAAGCTCAGCCTTGAGCCCCTCGATCTGGCCATCAAGCACGGCTTCACGGGCCCGTTTATCTTCTTTGAGTTGCTCGGAGTTCTGTGTTGCCTCTTCGAGGGCCTTGTGCGTCTCTTCGAGAGCTTCCGTTGTAGCGGCCTCCCGGACCTGGAGTTCTTCGATCTGCTGTTGCAGCTCGTTGGCTCGCCTCTGGGCGGCTTCCTGCGTCTCAACCTGCGCCTTCTGCGTCTGCTCAAGGGTCTCCGAGGTGGCCGCCTGTTTGGCCTCCAGCTCCTCAATCTGTCTCTGGAGCTCATCGGCCTGCTGCTGTGCCTTAGTCTGGGTGCCCGCGAGTGCTTCAGCCGTTGACGCCTCCTTGGTCCTGAGTGCTTCAATCTGTTCCTGGAGTGCATTTTCCCGCTGCTTGGATTCTTCCCGTGTGCAGGTAAGTGCCTCGACTGTTGCAGCTTCCTCGGCTTTCAGTGCCTCGATCTGCTGCTGAAGCGTTCCTTCTCGCTGAGTGGCCTCGTTCTGGGCCGCAGCAAGGGCCTCGGCGGCGGCAGTCTTCTTGGCTTTCAGTGCTTCGATCTGTTGTTGCAGACCACCTTCGCGCTGCTCGGCCTGTCGCTGAGCATCTGCCTGGGCTTTCTGTGTCTGCTCGAGGGCCTTTTCGGCGTCGGCCTGTGCCTTCTTGGTTTCGGCGAGAGCCTTTTGGGCCGCACGCAAGGTCTGGGTGGTGGCTTCCGCATTCTGCTTGAGCCCGTCAATCTGCTCTATCAGTGCGTTCTCTTTCTCAGAGCTCTCTTTCTGCAGGGCCTCATTCTCTGAACCAAGCTCCGACATCTTATGCTTGGCAGAACGGAGGCGGTCTGTCGCGACCAGGGTCTCTTTCTCAAGTTCTTGAATCCGCGCCGTCAGTTCAGTCTGGCGTGCCTTGGCGGCTTCGGCGTCACCGGAGTGACGTTTCTGGACATCCTCAAGACTCACACGAGCTTCATGCAGGGACTTTGCGTGCTGCTCCGATGCGGATTTGAGGTCTTCGACCTTCTGTTTAAGCTCTGCCTCACGCTGCAGGCTGGCGGCCTTAAGCTCTTTGTGGCCGGCCGTGAGCTCGGAAAGCTGGGCTTCGGCTTCCGCAAGGTGGGCTGCGGTGGAGTCAGCTTCGCCTTTGAGCTCATCCACTCGCTTGGTCAGCTCAGCCTGCACGCGCTCAGCCTGGTCCTTGGTTCCCGCATGCTGTGCGCGTTCTTCATTCAAGGCCTTCTCGGCACGGGCCAGTAGTTGTGCCGTCTTTTCGGAGCTGGCTTTGAGTTCCTGCAACTGGGTTCCAAGTTGGTTCTCGCGCGATGCGCTCTTCTGCTGGAGCTCGGCGTTCGTTGCCGTCACATCCTTCAGCTGGCGTTCGGCTTCAGCCAGTTGTTCAGCGGCGGATGAGCAGTCCTGCTGCAGGGCTGTTATCTGCTTGGCGAACTCAGCCTGCTTCTTCTTTGCCGCATCGCGTGTTCCGGCGTGTCGTTGACGCTCGGCCTCGAGCTCGGAACGCGCCTGGTCCAGTTCGTTACCGGCTGCCTCTGAGGCCGCCCGCAGTTCTGTAATCTGTTTGCCCAGGTCCGCTTCACGTGTGCGGCTCTGCTGCTCGAGCGTCTGCTTCTCCTTGGCGAGTTTATCCAGACTTGCCTGGGCGTCGGTTAGCTGCTGTGAGGCGTCGCCAGCCGTCTTCTGAAGACCTTCGAGCTTCTTGTTCAGCTCAGCTTCCTTCTTGCTGGTCTTGGCCTTGGTTTCTTTGAGCCGTTCGCGCTCGGCTGCCAACGCCTGCTGGGTCTCATCAAGGTCTTTGGCTGCCGCCGTCGAATTGGCCGTGAGCTTGGCAATATCCTGCTTCAGCGTCTCTTCGCGGTTGCCGCTTTCCTGCATCAGGGCCTTGTTGCTTGCGGTCAGTTCCTTGAGTTGCTCTTCAGCGGTCTTGAGTCGATCGGCGGCGCCCTTGGCATCGCCCTGCAGGGATTCTACGCGCTTGTTCAGTTCAGCTGCACGCTTCTCGGCCTGCTTGGTAAGGTTGGCTCGCTGCGCCTTTTCATCCGAAAGCCCGGTTTCTGCCTTCTTCAGTCGCTCGCCGGTGGCCTCGGTCGTCTGCTTGAGCTCGGTAATCTGCTTTTTCAGATCAGCTTCGCGCTTCTCGGTTTCGTCCTTGAGCGCCGTGTTCTTTTCGGACTGCTTCTTGAGCTGGGCCTCGGTCTGCTTGAGTTTGGCGGCGACAACACCCGATTCGGTCTTCAACTCTTCGATGTTCTTCTTGAGTCCTGCCTCACGCGCCTTGCTTTCCTGCATCGACACTTCGGCTGCCGTCTTCTCTGCAGCCTTCTTCTCGCCCGTCCAATCCATCTGGCCGGTGGGGGAGGCCTTTGCCTTCTTCAGTTCGCCGTCGGCTTTCTTGAGGTCCTGTGCAATCTTCTGTTTCTCGGTCTCAAGGGCATCGATCCGCTCACGAAGCGACTTTTCGACCGTTGCGCTCTGTTGTTGCGCCATTTCGAAGGCGTCTTTTTCCTGGGCAGACTGCTTCTTGAGTTTCGCGAACTCCTCGCGCAGCTTGTCCGAGCTGTCGTCGCGCTTGGGGGCTTCGGTCTTGGGCGCGGCAGGCTTGGCCTTGACTGCCTGCTTCTTGGCTGCCTTCTTCTCGGCAGGGGCAGGTTTTGCTGCGGGCTTGGCCTTCTTTGACTCCACGGGTTTGCGGGCGGAGAGTGTTCGCTGGGCCGCGGAAATGGGTTTGACCGGAGTTTCCGCCGGTACAGGCGTGGTATCGTAGATGTCTGCTTTCTTCTCGGCTGCCGAGGCCGTCTCGTTCGTAACCTGGTTGATGAGCTTGGCGTCGGGCGCGACGGTCTGGTCGTCGATCAGGTCGCCGAGAGCGCGAATGTTGAGCGGGCCGTAGAAGGAACCGTCGCCCAGTTCAACCATCCACACCATTTCGAGCTCGGGAATACGTTCGGCTGCAACCCAGCCCTTCTTGTCTTCAGAAATCTCGTTGCCGGGAGTAACGCGGCCCTGGCGGGCCCAGTTGATCAGCGTTGCGGTGTCGGCCGGCCCAAAAACCTGGTCCTCCGCAATTTTCAGAAACCACTGCTTTGACGCACCAGCTCGCGCCAGCTTTCCATGAGTCTTCGACATGCCACATACCTCACTTCGCGGGGTGTCTCACCATGAGTCCTCGCGCTTGCTATATTAAAAGGAGTAAACGTGCAAATCAGGACTATGGAAGAGCGTCGGAACCAAGTCAAGAACGCGGAGCGCTGAGATTGCCTCAATACGTGGGGAGCCGCTTCGAAAAGCGTGGGGAGTGGGCGATGTTTCTGTCCGCGCTAGCAGCCTGTCGGACTTTAATCAACAGACGCCAGTTGCAGGATATACCGTC
>CAZCDU010000025.1:0-45531 GCA_964497125.1 uncultured Victivallales bacterium
GACCTTTAAACGAAGTGCAGGCAGTTTCCTAGGAAACTATGAGTCTTAGCCTGCGAACGGGGAAAGACGGGTTACCACCGAATGCTCATGTTTTGGCCCGGGAGCCCAGGCTCTACACACGTTCCTCGACCCCGACGATGAGGATTGGACCTCGCCGTTCACCTTTCAGGAACGACTCGAGAACGCACAGACCCCCCGCCACCTGGAAGATGTCGGTAGATACGCGGTGCAGTCGGACGGATCGTATAGGGAGCGGAAGGGAAAACGTTACCAGTGCGCCAAGGGGATCGGCGCGGGAATCTACCGCGTCACAGTTGGTGAGCGAGCGTTCACCTGCCTGCGCGTGATGGAGGTCGATGACGGTATGCCGGATGTATTGGATGTTGCGTTCATTACACGGAAAGGGCGCACTATTCTCCATCGTCGGTACGAGGAAAACCACTGCCTGCCTGCTCAAGCAGATATGCGTGGCTGTAACACGTGGACGGATGCCTACCCGGGAAATGACCGCATCATCCTCGACGGCAGAACATTCGTCGTCTGGTACGAGCGCATTGCAGGATTAGCGTTCGGCTTGAATGAGGAATAGGAAGGGCCGCATAGAGATCTGCCCCGAATGGCGCTCTAGTTTAAGGCTTTTCATCAACCGAACCCACCCCTAACCCCTCCGAGGAGGGGAACTATGTGTCAGTGAACACCCTATGAGAGATCCCCTCCAGGGAGGGGCAGGGGTGGGTGTCATGCCAGGCGATCTTGCTAAGAGCTAGTGTTGAGCAAAGGCGGGAGCGATAGGGATGTCCTTGAGGTGGAAGGGCGCATCGTAGGTCTTCTCCGGTTCCTCAAGCTCCACAACAATTCGGCCCTCGGGTGGGAAGCCCCCTGCATGGCGGAATTCGTAGCGCAGTGCCCCCCGGTTTGCCTGGTGCTTTTCCTGCAGGCATTTCAGTTTCGTGCCGGCACCGTCATAGACCGCGATACTCACAATCGGGCGCGGTGGGGATTCCATTCTCAGCGTCATTCTCTGACCCTTGCCCTCTTTCCATATGCTCCTGACCATCGAGGATATCTCGGCGCCGTACTGCGTACCCTTTGCACCGGCCCTCAGTTCTGTGATCCCCAGGTCAAGATCGCGGTTGATGCCGTCCGTTGTGTAACGCACGCTGCCGGCCAGCTCACGAATGGTGCGTACACCGGGCCCGGGTAGCGCCAGGTCAAAGGTCATCATCACGGCTGTATTATCACGGATAAGGCGGCGTGACATCGACGAACGGGATTTCTTTGCCCGGCGCAGACTACGACCGTTGTCGCCTTCCACCATATCCAACACGACAGCGTCGACACGTTTGGCTGCACCCGTGAACTCGGCCACCACGCATAGCGCCAGGCCCGGATTCGCGTTGAAAGGCCTGGAGAAACGTGGTGCGTCCCATTCGGACACCATCCGGATTCCTGTGACCGTCACACGTTTCAGGTCTGCTCCCGCGGGAGGGGGAAGGGGCACAATGTGCTCCGCAGCCAGTTCACCCAGCAGAACCGGATAGGCCGCCTTGGCTTCACGCACTTCAAGCGCATAGTCGAAACAGGGGCGAGCCACATTGGTGACAACCGCGCTGAATGGGCCGTGCAGCTCGTAAATGAACCCATACAGGCTATCGGCGTCGTCACCGGTGGGACCGGTGTGCCGGGAAGAGTACGCCTCATACAGCTCTTCGTCGGCGATAATGGTGTCAAGGGCTTCCATAGCCGTCTCACTATCGAGGGTCAAGCGAACGGTGTTGGGCGCGATGTTCGTCAGGCCTGATACCGTGGCCGGCGATCCCGGCACGTGGACCGTCGTTTCGTTCCTGAATAGTGAGAAGATCGCAGCAAAGAAGGGACGGCCGCGGTGCCACCCTTTCCGCTCCTTGTCGAGCCGTTCCTTGCGCTCAGCTGCCGATTCTTCAGCATCCGGGGGAGGGGTCGCCTCGCGGTTCCACGGTGAGGCGTTTTCGAGCGACAAGACGTAGGTGTTGCTGCCCGTTCGCCTCCAGAGGACGCGAGCGGCGCTGTATTTTCCGAGCTCAACAGCCGATACGTCTTTAAAATAGGCGGTGCCCCTGATTAGGCCTGTGCCGTCCTCGTTGAGTTCGTATCCGACATCTTTCCAGACGTCGATGCCCTTTGACTGTCCCAGCAGCTTTCCAATTGTGTCCTTTCCCAGGTTCTTCTGCCCGGCCGCGGGCTTATCGTCCATAAATGGGATTCCGCCCGTGACGAGTACCTCCAGGCCAACCTTTCCCGAGCCATCGGGATTCAGCGTGAACTCGTGCTTGCTCTCATAGCATCCGGCAACGCCGGCAAGACTGATGGCAATCAGCCCGGCGGCTATCGTTCGTGTTGTTTCTGCCAAGGTCATACTCCCCGCATTCTCCACAGAGCCTACAGATTCCGCAATTATAAAGGGATTCCGAGATTATAACTCGTCGGGAGCATTCTGTGCTGTACCAGCGCAGAACATGATGGCGAGTGGCAAGTGAAAGAGGAACTCTACGATCGTCACTCGTGATCCAGGACATCGCGGACGCGACGCAGGAGGTCGAGGGTATTGTAAGGCTTGTGGAGGAGCTGCATGCCGGATTGCAGGATGAAGTTCGTATGTATGGCGTTCTGGCTGTAGCCGCTGGCGAAGATGATGGGCACTTGGCTGTCTTCCTCTCGGACGCGGTTAAACACCTCACGACCACCCATGACCGGCATGACGACGTCCAGCAGCAAGAGGTCGATGCTGCCCCGCTGCTCCCTATATACATCCAGGGCCTCTTGCCCATTGGCCGCAGTCAGGACGGTGTACCCGCCGCGTTCCAACATACGCTTCACCAGTCTGCGTATGCTTTTATCGTCTTCAGCAACCAGAATGGTCTCCGTGCCCTGTGGGAGGGGGCCCTCAATCTTGGATCCCACAGCATCGACGGGGCGCTCGACGACGGGCAGGTAGACCTTGAAGGACGTACCCCTGCCAACCTCGCTGTAGACCCGAACCATACCGTCATGCTGCCGGACCACACCGTATACCGTGGCAAGCCCCAGCCCAGTTCCTTCGCCCTCTCCCTTGGTCGTGAAGAACGGCTCAAAGATGTGATCGAGGGTGGCGGCTTCCATGCCGCTACCCGTGTCGGTAACACTGATCAGCACATACCGCCCGGTGCGTGCCCATAGGTTGTGCTCGCAGTATGCCTGGTCCAAGAAGACGTTCTCGGTTTCGATCGAGAGGCGCCCGCCCTGTGGCATGGCGTCACGGGCGTTCACGCTGAGATTGAGGAGTACCTGTTCAATCATGGTGCGGTCAGCCTCGATAACTCCGAGATGGTGTCCGGGAACAAAGTCCAGCTCGATGTGTTCGCCGATGACGCGGTGGAGCATGCCGACCAGATCCCTGATCACGTCGTTCATCTGGATGCAGGTTGGTTCAAGTAGCTGACGGCGACTAAAGGCCAGTAGCTGTTTCACGACATTGGCGGCCCGGTCCGCGGCTGTGATGATCTCAGCAAGGGCCTCGTGAGCGGGATGCTCCTTGCTCGTGTCTTCCCGGGCTAGCTGAGCGTAGCCCCCGATAGCCTGGAGAATGTTGTTGAAGTCATGTGCTACACCACCGGCAAGCTGACCGACGGCTTCCATCTTCTGGGCCATCAGAAGTTGGCTTTCAAGACGCCTGATGGCTGTGATGTCAATAAAAGTCACCACGATCTGGTGCAGGCTCTCATCAGCTTCGAATTCCGGGAAGGCATTGACCAACACCCAAGTCCGATTGGGTCTGTCCGGATGATTGATTCCGACGACGTAATCCTTTAGAGGTTCCCGTGAAGCCACGACGCGATTGACCGGGTAGTCGGCCTGTTCCATAGGATTGTCGTCCTCGCGCAAGAAAGACCAGGCAGGATCAATGGCTTTTCTACCAAGCATCTGGTCACTGGTCAGTCCAAGCAGTCTGGTTGCCTCCGGATTGCAGTAGGTGATATGGGTGTCCGGGGAATGAATGACGACTCCTGCCCCAAGGTTGGTAAGCAGTTGCTGGTGCTCATCCCGCGCAGCGGTCAGGGCTGCAATATTCTCCGTGATCTGTCGGTGCATGGCATTCAGAGCATTTGCAAGCTGGCGAATCTCCGCCGGTCCCTGGGCCGGTATTGGGCCATCCAGGCTGCCTTCGCGAATCTCGTCCGCGCTTCTGGTGAGCGAGCGAATGCGTCGCGTGATGCGTCGCGAAAGCAGCAGTGCCCCCAGTATGGCGAGGCCGGTTACCCACGCCGCCCGACCGGCGGTTCGCAGGAGAAGCGCATGCTGGGCCGCCCGTACGTGATCGATGCTCATCGATGCGCCGAAGCAATACGGCCTATCATGGCTGTCACGGAATGGTATCAGGACCATTCGGCCGTGACCCCACTCGTTCTGGAACGAGCGGTAATCGACCTGCATCGTGCCAAAGACACCGTCAAACGCTTTGGGATCTCGGTGCAAGTCGAAGAAACGTGCGTGGTCTCCCTTGCTCAGGTTGTGGCTTGGTGACGTGGCCGTGGTGAAAACAATATTCCCGTCCACGAGCAGGCAACTCCACACGTACTGCAGCCCCAGCTCCCGGCAGAGGCCGTTGTGACGATCTATGATCTGGTTATATGCATCGCGTGAAAGGGAGCCGCTATCCTGTAGCCGGTCGTGAAAATCGTGAGGCAGTGCGTCCCTTGTCATGTACGCCGCCGCGTAGAGTCGAGCATCCAACTCTTGCATCAGTTGTTTGCGTGCCGTGCGGTAGAAGAGAAAGGCAAAGACAATCGCGGCTGTAATCACAACTGCCGCCATGTAGCCTGCCAGAATCACGGCCATTGGTACCGAGGGCGATCTGTTTACCGCACGTGTTGACGGCGAGGATGGTCCATTCGTATCCATGGCGCTAATCTTAACTGAGGCCCCTGTCAGAAGCAAACCCGAGAATTCCGCGCGAACGCTATACTGCCGCAAGTCCCTTGACGCACGGGATTGGGATGGTCCAGAATTGCGCCAACAAGGAGGGCATAGACAGATGAGAACAACAACACGAATCCTTTTCTTCGTATCCGTCCTATTGATCACCACCCGCGATTACGTCGAAGCGCGGGAACCGACCCGCGTAGACTCACGCATTGTCGAGGTGACCGTCTACTCCGATCGCGCCCGTGTGATGCGTGAAGCTACAATCCAGGCGCCTAAGGGGGTTACCATTCTTGCGTTCGAGAAGCTACCCGGATGGATCGACGAGTCATCGATTCGGGCGGCCCTGTCACCCGCCAACGGCGGGAGCATTCTGGATGTTCGTGCACGGCGCGAATACCTTGCACGGGCCAGTGACGAGAAGATTGTCGCAGCAGAAGAGGACGTGCGTGAAATCGAAGACCAGATTGCTGAACTTGATGATCAGCTCAGTGTGCTTGAGGCACGGTCAAAACAGGTAGAAAATGTTCGCGCGTTCTCGCTGGAGAAACTCCCCAGGGATACCGCTGTCCGCCAAGTTAAGGTGGACGAGTATCGCGCCGTCGTGGATTTCGTTGCGGACGAAATCCGCACGATCAAGTCGGAGCGCCGTCGCATCGCCCGGGAGCGGCGCGAGCTGGAACCCGATCTCTTAGCCATGCGCCGCACTCTTGCCGAACTGAAGCAACTCACTCAACTGGAGCAGACGACGGTGCTGCTGACGATTGAGACCGGGAAACCGCGTGATGCGACCCTCACACTTACCTATATGCTTCCTGGCGCCACGTGGGAATCAGCACACGAGCTGCGCGCGAAGGGGGAGGCACCGGGCGCTTTGGCCTTAACGTCATATGCCATTCTTCGTCAAACGACGGGAGAGGATTGGAGCGGGGCCACAATCTCCTTCTCCACGCAATCCGCGGGAGAGAGTATTCAGATACCTGAAGTCGATGCGCTTCTATTGGGGGGCAGGCAGGTGGTCGCCCAGACCCGTGCCGGGAAGATGTCCAGCTTCCAAAAAGCAACACAGGTGTTTGAAGGTCAGAATGGAGCCTGGTTCCAGTTCAACAACCCGAATGCGAATATCCGGGATTTCATCGGCAACAGCAAAGCCCAGGAAGCCGCACAGGCGCGCAACATCGTCACGTTCCAGGAATTGCGGGAGAGGGGTACAACCGCTCACTTCGTGGGGGAGGGCATGCCTACCGTGCGGTCAGATGGTAATCTCGTCCGGGTCCCGATCGGCCGGGCTGAGCTTCCGGCCTCCCACAAGATTGTCGCGGCCCCGGAGGTGTCTCTCAGTGCGGCCCGTATTGTGACCCTCAAGAATACGGGTGATCAGCCTCTGCTGCCTGGCGAGACGGCCCTCTTCCACGGTGGTGCGTTCCTCGGGCAGACCGACATTGATTTTGTGTCCTCGGGAGAGGTATTTGATGTGCTTTTCGCCATTGCCGACCAGGTTAAGCTGTCGAAAACGATGGATCGAAGTAAGAGCCGGCTTGACCGTGGCCGCAAGAGCACCCGCATGCAGGTAGCGTTTGACATCGTGGTGGAGAACCTGTCCAACAGACCGATCAGTGTGGAATTGAGCGATCGGATCCCTGTCTCGGACAACGATGCAATCGAAGTGTTCAGGGTCGATATTGAGCCAGAGGTGCAGCCCGATAAGAGAGGCCTACTCAAATGGACCGTGCCGCTTAAGCCGAACGGCAAGCAGACTTGCCGCGTCGAGTACACGATCGAATATCCCCGCGAGATTCTCCTCAGACAATCCCGGCAGCAGCCCATGCAGCAGAGCCTTGGGCCAATGGCTGCAGACCAAATGGAAGACATTTCGATCCAGATCATGGATCTTGAGGGCAAGTTCTAGCCAGAGGTATTTGGGATTCGTTGGCTTGCAAGCAGCAGCGCACAACCATGGCTCCACCGACACAAGGTCGGTGGTGGCCTGAGACGCGAGCACGCTTGCCTAAGGGCTAGCCTGAAACTTAACCTGTTTCCTAGTGTTCTAGACTCTTCCGTAGGGCGGGAAATCTTCCCGCCCACTCCCTTCTGTCGAACGTCCGGGAAGATTTCCCGGCCTACGAAGAGAGTTTCACCTCTGTATAATCCGGGCGCACCCGGGGGCGTTATTAGAGGGAACACCCTCTCGACATCCGAGGCCCGATCCGCCATACTAACGATGGTGTTTGAAGGACGCCTCCTCACCTGCGGAAAGAACTAAGTCCACCTTCATTTGTACGATGACAGATTGAACCTTCTTTCTGTCCGAGTCAGCAGGTGCCGGACGTATGCATGGAAGGAGGTCTCAATGACCACACCGACTGGCTCAGGGCAGGGCACATCTCTGCCGTCCAACCCCAGCCTCATCAATCTCAAGATGCAGGCAAAATCGCTTCTCAAGGCACATCGGAAGGGCGATCCCTCGTGCTGTGATGTGTTGCGGAATCTCAAAGAACTCCGAGACAAGCCTGACGCGGAAGTGCTTGGGACCAAACTGTCACTGACTGGAGTCCAGCATGCGCTCGCCCGGGAGTATGGGTTCGAAACGTGGGCGGCGATGAAGCTGTCGGTACTCGGGAAGGCCGGGAAGGCCGACATCCGGCACATCCTCTGCGGGGACAGCTGCGGCGGGTCGCTTCGTGACAGCACGGTGCCTGGCGATGTTTTCGTATGGCCCGAGGTCTATATCAAGGGACCGGCGCCCGGCAACGTGACCTATGAAGAGTTCAGCCTGATCCGTGCGAACGTGCTTGCCACATGTTTCCACAAGCAGGCCACGGCGGAGGAGTTGCGGGAGCGGGCGGCACAGAGGTACCCGAGACTGGACTTGTCGAGAGACTACAGCGAGGTCGTCCTCTGGTACGATGCGTGCCTCTTCGACCAGACCCATCTGATTCACCAGCTCGATTACCTCCCGACGGTGCTGACAGAGAGCACGAAACTGTCGCTGATCTGTATCGGGGAGTTTCCCGGCTTCAAGCGTTTCGTGGGGCTTGGCCAGCTCAGCCCTGACCAGATGGCCTCCTTGTTTGAGACCCGGCACGACGTCACTTCCGCGGAGATAGCTCTGGCCCAAAAGGCGTGGAGAGCCTTCAGGTCGAATGACCCACGAGATCTGGAGGCCGTTGTCGAGGGTGATTGCTCCGCGCTTCCCTATCTGAAGGACGCGCTCATTCGCTTTCTGGAGGAGTACCCGTCCACCAGGAGTGGCCTGTCCAGATTGCAGCATGAGATTCTTGAAGCGGTGGCATCCGGCGCTGCGGAGCTCGGTCCCATATTTGCGAAGGTGTCAGACGCAGAAGAGCAGGCGTTCTTTGGTGATACGATGCTGTGGGAAGAGATCGACTTCCTGGCCACTTCGGTGGTGCCCGCTCTGCGAGTTGAGGGGCCGCAGGCGCTCACCTCGATATCGAAAGTCGACTCCGAGCCGCTGCCCGAAGGGGGCCTCAAGAAATGGCGCGTGGGCCTCACCACGTTTGGGGAGGCGCTCCTCGCCGGCAAGAAGGACTTCGTGGAGGCCAACGGAATTGACCGCTGGTATGGCGGCGTTCATCTGCAGAGTGCGGCGGCAAGAGGCGAGGCGAGATGGCGATGGGATGCGGAGACACGCCAGCTGCGAGAGAACTACACCGACCTGCACATCGCATCGCTGTCAGGCAATTCCGAGGCAGTTAGAGAGACACTGAAGCGTGGTGCGAGTGCAACTGAAGTAGACAAGGATGGCCTCGGCGCAATCCACCATGCCTCAATGTTTGGCGATGCCGAAACCGTGCAATCATTGATCGATGCGGGGTGTGATGTGAATGCGGTCAATCATGATGGTGCCACGCCACTCCATGCCGCTGCATGGTATGGAAACGCCGCCGCCATTGCTGTCCTGATCGCCAATGATGCAAACGTCAATGCACAGTACAGTGGGCTTGACCGCCAGTCGGTACTGTTCAACGCGGCCATGTCGGGCAATGCGGAAGCGGTCGGGTTGCTGCTCAATGCGGGCGCCGATGTCAGCGCGGTAACCGCCAAAGGGGAAACTCCCTTGCATGCGGCTGTGCACAAATGGCCGGTTCCCTCTGAGGCTGAAGAGAAGATCAGGAAGATGGTGCAATTCATCTATGAGCAAGGCCACGACGCCTCCGATGCCGCCGCCAACAGAGTTGTGGACCTACTGCTGAGCCATGGCTGTGATGCCAACGCCAGGGACTACAATGGCATGACTCCGCTTCAACTGGCCGAATTGAGTGGACGAGAAAAGACGGTGGCGCATCTTTGTGAACGAGGAACTGGAGAGGGCTCTGGCGGCTTGTAGTGGCTGGTCAGGCGACGTAGCATGACAGCCTCGTCGTCCCAGATGCTGATGCGCTGTCGGCCTACGTCCGCTCTATGGGTAGCCTGGCCGATGCGACCGAGCAGCAGTCCGGCGAGATTGGTAAGGCAATCCATGACCAGATCCGCACTGAGGGTCCGATGCGAATCGACAAGGATGCTGGCCTGTTCATTGCGCAAATGTGGGAATCAACCCGCAATTGCCAATCTCCTCGCTTCTGATACTGTAAGGATGTCGTGCACGTCCCCCATTTCGTCAAGACATCGAGCGGCTGCATTAACGAAATGGAGTTGGGGAAGACTAGCGTTCTGCTCGGAAGATTGACATGTGCCGATGCGGGGGCTAGCATTTCTATATGAGCACAGTACAAGAAGTCCGTAGTGAAGTCATGGCCTTGTCAGCAAGCGAACGCGCCAGCCTTGCGCACGATCTCATTCTGAGTCTCGACGATCCGGCGGACTACGAGCTCAGCCCAGCACAAGAGTCCGAGATTCAACGCCGCCTCACGATGGTACGAGAGGGAACGGCGAGCGGTCGCCCAGCCTCCGAGGTGTTCGCTGACATCAAGGCCAAGTATTCATGACCGAAGTCACCATCTTGCGTGAGGCTGAGGTGGAGCTTTGGGAGGCCGTTGCATACTACGAAGACAGGGCGGAAGGCCTTGGGCTGGATTTCGAGACCGAAGTAGAACGCTCCCTGCAAGCCATCTGCGAATCCCCTGAGCGGTGGCCATTGCGCCAGGACGGCACTCGGAGGTATCTCACCCACCGTTTTCCGTTTCTTGTCGTGTACACCACTCAAGCCGACCATGTCTGGATTCTCGCGTTTGCTCACTGCAAACGACGACCGGGATACTGGTCCGAGAGAATCTGAAGAGCAGAACATCACATTGCACACTATCCCATGCCGCTGTCGCGCCATGGGAAGCGTGAATTCAGCGTTCTCAATTAGTCACTTGGAGCATTAGCGACACTGAGCGATGCCGGCCTCATGTGTTCTGTCTGCTGCCCTCGACACCCGACGCTATGCACGCCATACTCATCTATGTGTTTGAAGGACGCCTCCTCACCTGCGGGAAGGGCTGAGTCCACCTTCATCTGATGGGATAGTTGTCTGAAGGTGCGCCTTCAGACAAACAGTCTGGATGATCTGATCCTTGCCCAACTCCGTACACGAGCTGCCGACAATGGCATGTGGATATCAGCCAGCAACTCATCAGCTCGCCATTCAGACCTGTCCCCGCAACTCGTCCGCTGTCTGTTCCGTCGTGGTTATGTACGTGGACCACGTCTAGTACCTTGAGCCTGCGCGGCAGAGCGAGGCGGCTTCGTGACGTGTCAGGCAGGCACGTATCGCCAGCTTCAGGTCACGCAGTCCTTCGCCAGTCTTGGCCGAGACAGACCAGGCGTCGACCGTCGCTGAACGATTGATCCGACTACCTTCGCTCCGGCCGTATCGGTCAGGCGGGCAAGTTCCCTGAGAGATTCCGACATCTCGCGGGTGGACATCCCGGGCAGGATCATCTGCACCAGGACGGCCTTTTCCGGGCGCATACGGTCGAGCCGTTCCCGCTCAGGACGGTTGAGTTTCCGGATGTCTTCGGCGCGCTGCGGTTGGAAAGCCGAAGGGTTGGCCCGCGAACCGCGTTTCTTACGCTGGTGGCGCGCCGGGACTGAGGGCTGTTTCAGCCACTTTTGGAACGCGCGGTACTGCTCCGGGTCTTCGAAGGAGGGGCACTGGTTGTAGCGGTCCCATTGATCACGAGGGCTCTCATGCAGCCAGCAGTGATCTCCCAGGTTCAACTCGCACGAATAGCATTTCGAAATCGGTTTCTGTTTGTTCTGTTGTTTCATGGTGTCCTCGATGTTGTGGAGAAGTGTGTCAGAGAAGTCTACGGGACACGGGCGCAAGGCCATACACGAGGAGTGACAATTCAGATGCGGGAGTCGGCGCTACACAGGGGGAGTGCTCCAGGGAGAGGAGGAGCCGGTTCGCGCATACCGAATGTCTACACGTGCACATGACACACACCCGCTGTCGGATGTTCGTCTACCCCGTGCCGTGTTCATTCGGTTTTCTAGCGCATTGATCCTCTCCGGCAAGATACAAACAGCATGAACGCTGCGTCTGCATAGGAATGATCCGCAAATTCACCCGCATATACAAGAGCAAACAGATGGAGAAATTCGAGCAGATTCCCGGTTACCAGGGCGCTAGCCCGGACGTTTCGCCACTTGTGAAGTATGCAGCCTAGGGGCCTCCAAGTGAGCTCGGACTAATCAGGGGGTGAAACTCTTTTCGTAGGCCGGGAAATCTTCCCGGCGGCAGACGACGAGAGTGGAATGCGGGAAGATTTCCCGCACTACGTGAGAGGCGTAAATGTCAGTAAACAGGTCTAGTTTCAGGTCAGCTCCGCCCCCGGCGTCGTGCCTTCGCTGGAGCATACGGGACTGAAACTTGGCGAGAGGGCGCTTGCCACTCGGAGAGTGGCGCGTACTAAAGTAGCCCCCACTCTCCGAGTGGTAGGGCTTGATGGCAGGTGGCGTAACGGCGAAGTCTCAGCTCTGGCGCTAGGCGAGTTCTTCGACGTTGCCTTTTAGGTCGACCCAGAGGGCGATGGACTCGATATCGGGGTAGGTGTTGCGTAGGAACTTGCGGGCGGCCCTGAGTTGTTTGAGCTGTTGGGTTTTGTCAACAGGGTTGCCACCGCAGTTGTCATGACCCACGATTGCCATGCCAACGGTACAGTGTAGCTTGATCGAGATGGCGATGCGGCGTTTGATCGATCGGACCGCTGCCGTGGCTGATCCCTCCGCAAGAATCTTGTTCGGCCCCGGCTCGGTAATCATGTCCACGTTGATTGCATCAAAACGCTTCTGCATGTAGCTGATAACCGGTAGCTGCGTTCTTCCATCCATACAGTTGATTGCTGTGCAGAACATGAGATGGAGTAAAACAGAAAGTAGAAAAGCAGAAAAGCTGAAACGAGTGCCCAATCGGGATCAGGGGAAGGGGAGGAGAGTTTGAACAAGGAGGAAGCGGAGGTAGCGGAGGAGAGCTCGTCGACTGCTGGAGAGTCTGAACATCCGGCTTCGTCAAGAAACTACGCCGGGACAAGGGAAGGAAAAGAGAGGGGAGATTAGGATCAGAGGAAGCGGCCGGGGAGGGCTCCCGTTGAGTGGGTATTCTTGAGCGTTGCGGTGCCGTTGACGATGACGTGTTGAATGCCGGATGTGAGTTGGTGGGGGGCTCCGTAGGTCGCGTGGTCCTTGATGGTCTGGGGGTCAAAGACAACGATATCAGCAGTGTAGTCCTTCTTGAGCTGACCTCGGCGAGTCAGGCCAAAGTGATCGGCGGGGAGTGAGGTCATTTTGCGGATGGCTTCGGGGAGCGAAACCAGATTCTCATCGAGAGCCATACGTAGGAAACGAGCGGTGCTGCCATAGGCACGGGGATGCGGGTAGTCATGACTCAGAGGACCCCTCAGCGCCCGCAGCGAGGCGTCGCTGCCAAACATCACGTAGGGCTCCTGGAGAATTCGCCGCATGTTGTCTTCGCTCATGCCGGCGAAGAATGCACCGGTCTTGAGCTCGTCGGTGCGGCAGAGATGCAGAATGGCATCGACGGGGTGGGGGAGCTCAAGCAAGACCGCCACATCAACCAGGCTGAGTCCCCGGAAACGTTCGTTGTCGGTCGCTGTTGTTGATCCGACGAGGACGCCGCCCCACTCCTCCTCATCCCGGCTGTCGATGAGTTCAGAGCGCAGTCGATCATAAGACGCGTCATCTTCCAGTCGCGCCAGAATGGCTTCCCGGCCGCCCTCTGCCGCCCACTCCGGGAATACCACATCCAGATCGGTAGCTCCGGCCGTGTAAGGATAGCGATCAGCCGCAACGGGTTCGCCTCTGTCCCGCGCATCACGAATCAGCGTGAGCGCATCGTCTACTTTGTCCCAGTTTGCCCGTCCTGACACTTTGAGATGCGATACCTGGACTCGCATGTCCGCCGCGCGCCCGATAGCCATGGTTTCTTCGATGGCCTCGAGGAGTGCGTCTCCCTCGCTGCGCATGTGACTACCGTAGATGCCGTCGTGCTTCGCTGCGGCCCTGGCAAGCGTCACCAGCTCCTCGCGTGGGGCAAACATGCCCGGCGCGTAGACGAGGCCGGTCGTGAAGCCCCGAGCCCCCGCCTCCATGCTTTCTTCCAGTTCGCACGTCATGCGGGCAAGTTCATCCGCCGTCGCCGGACGGTTTTCGTAACCAATTGTACTGCGACGCAGCGTGTTGTGACCCACGAGGTTGACGATGTTGATGCCGACGCCCCGTTCTTCCACCAGACCCCGGTATTCGGCCATGGTGGACCAGATCCTGGGGTAGGTCTTGTCGGCCCAGTCGGAGGGAAGATGCTCGAAGGAGGAGACGGGAGCGGCGGAGGCCCCACAGTTGCCACACACCTCGGTGGTGATGCCCTGGTGGAGTTTGCTCGGTGCCGTGGGTTCGATCAGAACGTAGGTGTCCGAGTGGGTGTGGGTGTCGATGAACCCGGGGCAGACCACGGATCCTTCGGCATCAATGGTCTCCCGTGCCTCGGCCTGGGCTAGATCGCCGATTGCGGTGATGCTGTCGCCTTCAATCCCAATATCGGCCTGCTGCGGGTCGGCGCCCGAACCGTCGATCAGAGAGCCGTTGATTATCTTTAGTGAAAACATGATGAAGAAAAGAACTGAAAGGCTGAAAACTGAAATGGGGCCTGTCTGAGGTCTTCCTGCTTTCTTGAGACTGTCGTTGTTTTGACGAGTCTGAATTCTCACGAATCCAGTTACGGAAGAACTGAATTCTCATGAATCCAGCTACAATGGAACTGTTAGGATTCAGGTTCGCCGGCAGAGGCTTCTGTCTGCTGCTCTTCGCCCTCCGACTTCTGCTCTCCGTCTTCCGCCTTTGGCTCCTCGTTTTCTGCATCCGTTTTTCGGTCGGAGGCCCCAAGCATATCGGCTACTTGGATTTGGACCTCCTGGAGCTTGTCGAGTTTGAGCTGGGGGTCCAGGATGAGGAAGGTTTCGCCGCTTTCGCGATGCTCATACACGCGGTGCACGGTGCCGTCTTCATCGATCTTGACGTCCTTCTCCACGAGCGTCTTCTTGCGCTCGAGCATAATGGCCAGGATGTAGATAACGGGGGCATTGACGTCGTTCTCATCCTCGATCAGGCGACGCAGAAGCGATTCGGCGGTTTCTTTCTTCAGCGGGTCGTTGTCGGGAACTTCCGGCGGCAGAATGAAGGTGCCTTTCCAGGAACTGAAAGGTTGTAGCTCAGCTTCCTTGCCAACCCAGCACGCGACACAGAAGTCGCCGCGCTCATAGCCCTCCTCACCGAACACGAGAGCCGAGTAGTAGGACTCCATGTTCTCAAATGTCTTCTCGCAGGCTGAACAGAGAGTACTGCGAGGTCTGATGTCCCAGTCTTGCGCCATGGTTTGATTCCGTTTCTGGTGTCCGTCTTTATATCTAAGAGTCTAAATTCTCACGAATTCTGCCCGCATGTCGTAATCGTACGGCTCGGTATACGTCGCTGTCACGAATGTTCCTACCCCGACGTCATCGGGGAGTCCGCTGACGAACGTGATTCCGTCCACATCTGGTGCCTGTCGAGAGCTGCGCCCCCGCCAAACGCCATCGTTAGGGTCCTCGATCCGCTCGAGCAGAATCTCCGCCGTCTGACCAACAAAAGCAAGATTCCGTTCGTCCACAGTCGCTTTCTGCTGCTCCATCAGGCGACCATAGCGTTCTTCGGCCACTTCCACAGGGGGGACATCATCCATATCAAAGGCAGGTGTGTCCTCTTCGGGTGAGTAGACGAATGCACCGAGGTGGTCGAAGCGCATCTCCTGGCAGAATTCAAGCAGGTGTTCAAAGTGCTCGTCGGTCTCTCCCGGGAAGCCGAGCAGACATGTCGTCCGAAGTGCGGCGTTCGGTAGAGCTGCGCGTATGCGTGCGACCATTTCGCCCACATGTTTGATGGTGCCGCCCCTGCGCATGCCCTGCAGAATATCCGGATGGCTGTGTTGAATCGGGATATCGAGGTAGTGGCAGACCTGCGGCGTTGTGGCCATGGCATCAAGGAGCTCATCGGAAACGAGTGACGGATAACCGTAGAGCAGGCGAATCCAGAAATGCTCATCGATATCGCCCAGTCTTCGCAGCAGGGCTGACAATGAGCTGCCGTCTTTGAGGTCCCGCCCGTAGGACATGATGTCCTGGGAGATAATATCGAGTTCCCGGAATCCCTGGGTGAGAAGGCTTTCGGCCTCGCCTGCAACCTGGTCCAGCGTCCGTGAGCGATGTTGCCCGCGAATTCCCGGGATGGCGCAGAAGGCGCATTGATGGTTGCACCCTTCCGCAATCTTGAGGTAGGCATGCGCGCCACCGGTGAAGACAACGGGAACGAGTGGCTCGAAGAGCTTCCGAGCACGTTCCGATATGGCGACAATATCCCTTCTGCCATCACCGAGCGCCCGCACGATCTCGGGGACACGGTCCAGCTCGTCGAGTCCGATCAGGGCGTCGACCTCGGGCACGGCATCTTGAATACGATCGCGATAGCGTTGTGGCATGCAGCCGGCGACCAGTACGGCTCGGCATTTGCCTTCCTGCTTCAACCGGCAAGCCGAGAGGATCATCTCGATCGACTCCTCGCGCGCATCCTCGATAAAGGAACAGGTGTTGACGATGACGACATCGGCCTCTTCGGGAGAGGGGGCCAATGTGATCTCATCCGCCACGAGGTTTCCCGCCATCGTTTGGGAATCGACGAGATTCTTGGCGCATCCGAGGCTAATGAAGCCTACGGAGAGAGGGGCGGGCTGCGGGTCAGTCAAAATAGGGCTCCGGCGGATCGATGGCGAGCTCCAGTGAGTTATCGGCAACGGTGCCGGTATCGTGTCGCCCGATACAGTTGCTGACCCCGGATACCACGAATAGCAGGACCACCAGAATGCCAATCACGATGCCAATGACCTTCAAGGGCGCGTCGCCCCAACGAATGTCCGCAACGCGATTGGATAGTGTTTCTGCGGCTTGGCGACATGTGTCGGCGAATCCGGCACTACGGCCTTTTACCGCGGCCCCGGCAGCGGTGGCCTTCTCCGCAATGGCCTTCTTGACGTGCGAAGACCGTGGGGAAGGGCGTTCCTGCACGATGCGTTTGCGCTTCGAGCTCGCATAAGCAAATAGATCGTTATCCTGTTCGTCGTCGGCCTCTTCCTCGTCTTCGGGCTCGGGCATTACCGGCTCGGGCTCTTCGGGTTCTTCGGGCTCCTCCGGTTCGGGTGGCTCCTCTGGTGGGGCAGGCTCAGCCGGTTTTGGGGCAGGCTCGGGAGAGGACGCCCCATCGGGAATCAGCGACGGTTTGTCGCCTTCGACGCTGCGGACATAATCAGCAATCAGGGGTTTCGGATCGAGACCGACGCATTCGGCAAAAAGCTTGATGAATCCTTTGCCATAGATGGTGGCCGCAATGCGGTGAAAATCATCTCTTTCCAGGTCTTCAACAAGCTGGACTTTCATCCGCGTGATCTCTGCCACCTGGGAGGGCGTCATCTGCTTCTTCAGTCTTGCTTCCTGGAGTGTGGGACCAATGGCCATGAGCTATACTACCCTCTCTACGACTTCTTCGTCATCTGCTTCCACGTCGCTGTCATCGGCATTATTTGCCATATCCACATCCAAATCAATAAGGATTTCCCGTGGTTCAGAACCGCGAGGTGGCCCGACAATACCGCGCTCCTCAAGGATGTCCACCAGGCGGGCAGCCCGGGTGTAGCCGATTCTCAGTCGACGCTGCAGTGATGATGTCGAGCAGCGGTGGGTTTCGCGGATGATTTCAACCGCCTGGGTCAGAATTTCATCGTCCCCACCATCATCCATGGATGCCGATGCCGGCTTATCGAGCTTGTTCTTGATCTCCATTTCAAAGCTAGGTTCTGCCTGTGCCTTGACGTGGTCGACAATTCGGTGAATCTCATCGTCGGTGACCATGGCTCCCTGTGAACGGACGAGCTTGCTGCTGCTGGGCGGCAGATAGAGCATATCTCCGCGCCCGAGGAGCTGATCGGCCCCGGATTGGTCCAGAATGGTCCGGCTGTCAACTTTCTGAGCCACCTGGAATGCGATACGGGCCGGGAAGTTCGCTTTGATGGTACCGGTAATCACGTTCACAGAAGGACGCTGTGTCGCGAGAATCATGTGGATCCCGACAGCCCGGGATAGCTGCGCGAGGCGAGCGATACTATTCTCAATCTCTGCCCCTGCTGCCAACATCAGGTCCGCCAGTTCATCGATCACGATCACGATATAGGGCACGGATGACGGTAGGCTATCCTTTGGTTTTGGCGGTTGATCTTCGCCAAACAGGTCGCCTTGCTTGGTGATCACGCGGTTGTTGAAGCTCTCAATGTTGCGCACTTTCGCCTTGGCAAAGAGCTTATAGCGTTTCTCCATCTCGGTGATAGCCCAACGCAGACTCAGCGCGACCTTCTTGGGGTCGGTAATCACGGGAACAACCAGGTGCGGCAGGTTGTTGAAGACCGAGAACTCAACGATCTTGGGGTCGACGAGAATGAGGCGCAGTTCATCCGGTGTCTTGCACATCAGCAGGCCGGCCAGGATGGAGTTAATACAGACCGATTTACCCGAACCCGTCGCGCCCGCAATGAGGATATGCGGCATCTTGGCCAGGTCGGCGACGATGTCCTTGCCTCCCACGTCTTTTCCGAGGGCCATCGGTAGGCGGCAGGCTCCACTGCGCCAGTCGCTGCACTCCAAGATCTCGCGTATCACAACCATGTTGGCGACATCGTTGGGCACCTCTATCCCCACCACGCCCTTGCCGGGGACCGGTGCCTGCACCCGAAGGCTCGTCGCTTTGAGTGCCAGCGCCAGGTTGTTCGCAAGTCCAGCGATCTTCTCCACGCGGATGCCGGGAGCCGGCAGCAGCTCATAGCGCGTTACAACGGGTCCCTGCTTGACGTTGGTGACCTCGGTCGAAATGTTGAAGTCGTTAAGGGTATCGACCAGCGCCTGTGCGGTTGCACTGGTATCGCCGGCTCGTCGGCCGTGTCCCACCGGTAGCTCATCAAGGAGACTCATGGATGGCAACATGTAGTCAGGGAACTGAGCCTGGTCGGGGTCAATGACCGGTGCAGGGAGGGGCTCGGGAGGCGGTGCCGGCTTCGGGGCTTTCGGCTTGCGAGGCTTCTTGGGCTTCTTCGGTTTCTCTGGCTTCTCTGGTTTTTCCGTCACGCGCGAGGCAATGGCATCGGCCTTCTGGCGGAGCTGTTCCTTCAGCTCATCTTTCTGCATGGCTTTCTCAAGTTTACGCCGCTGCTTCTCTATCCGCCGTTCTTCGCGCTCAATCAGCTGTTTACGATCATGAGTCGCGGAGCGCCGTTCCGCGATCTGCTCGGTTACGAGACCGCAAGCGGCCAGTGTGTAGTGATAGGCCCGGACAAAGTTCGAGATCCCAATCGCCATGACTGTCGTGAACAGGAAGAATGACCAGATCAGAATGCCGGCACCGATAGGGCTCAGCCAGCGGATCAGAAGACCATGCGTGATTAGCCAACCCATGATGCCGCCATTGTCGGTGATGTTCAGTCGCTGCTGCACCTGAAACGCGCCATGAAGATCGAACACCGAGGCCAGTCCAATCAGGGCCAGCGCGACCCAAAGCGATTTCACCCACACGCGCCCCCGGTAGAGAATCATCAGGATTCCTGTTGCCGCCAGCCACACGGGTACCCCATACGCACCGATACCCGATGACATAAACAGTACGCAGGAGAGCCACGCGCCGACAGGCCCTACCCAGTTATTGGGCGAGTGCATTGACGGGGCTTCGCGGTAGAGAAACGAAATGTCGTGCCAGTCATAGGATGCAAGGCTGAGAAGTGTGAACAGCGCAATGGGGAGTAGTAGTGCGCCGAGAAGGATTTGCACCCCCGATGGTGCTTCCGGTGTTTTCTTTGTTGCCATGTTTGTTGTCTGTCCCGTCTAGATCTCTATCTACTCCTGTGCGACCTCGCCGCCAGGTGTTTCTGTCTTGCCGTCTTTTTCCTCTGCGTTCTCATCCCCGGAGGCGTCGTCCGCCGGCCGGTCCACTACGGTGACTTCGATTACCGGCGGTTGAACGGCAGCGCTGAGCGTGACGCCTGGTGGTAGATGAACAGCCGCAGGGATCTTGTGCGTTCCCGCAGAGACACCAATGCAGTCAACGAAAACGCTAATGTCTGTTGCCGAAATGCGGTTCACGGCCTGTGGGCTACCCAGCAGGCTGACGTCAACGGTCTTCGGGGAGAAGGTGACGTCACGGCCACAGTTGACATCCATCATGCCGACTACTCGCAAATCCTTCAGCTCTTTGCTGGTCGCTTCCGTTACGATGCTGACGTGCACCGTGACTTCCGCCGGCTCCACATCCCAGACGCCGGTGGCATCTTCGGATAGGATGCGGACCTCTTCGCTGAATGAGTCAACCGCACCATCCACATCGATCGGTTCCGTTCGCAGAATCTTCCGGTCCACCAGCTTGCTTTTGGGGCCGCGGATCGTCGCGAGTTTGGGCTCGTAATCGATCTCGACCTTGCCGAGTAGTGGCGTCCCCACAGTCTCAGGCTTTGCGATCCCGACCTGCTTCTCAATCTCACGGCCGAAGTTGACGGTGACAATGTCCGGTCGGACCTTGACGATCTGTACGCCCCGCGTCCATCCCTCAACATTGCGTGGCCCAATCGGCACCCGTTCGCCGCCGGCGATTCCCGTTGTCTTTGGCGCTGCGATGATCTTGAGCTGCCCCACGTCAAGTCGTCGAAGGTCTTCAATGGATCCCCGACAGGTGATGTAGGCCGTTTTGGCATCCTGTTTGAGCACCGCGACGCCTTTGTCGACCTTGACGACGATGGGGATCTCAAACTCATCAAGCTGGTTCGTGACGCTCTGGATGGCGTAGATCGTAATTGTCGCCAAGAGCAGCGCGAGTAGCTTTGTGATGCCGTTCTCGAGGACCAGGGATTTTATCCATGTAAACTTAGCTGGCACCTGACGCCTCCTGTTCGGCCCGGTCTTCCGACTTGGCAATGCCGCCCGGTGTGAGGTCGAGCTGTTCCTGCATCCGTTTCCAGGCGCTCTCCGGCTTCTGGCCCTTCAGGAGGGCTGTGAGGAAACGCTTCAGGCGATCGCCATCCAACCCTCTGCTGAGGCGTCCCCGATAGCTAACGGAAATCGTGCCCGTTTCTTCGGAGACAGCAATGACAACGGCGTCTGTCTCTTCGCTCAGGCCAATGGCCGCCCGGTGCCGGGTGCCGAGGCTTTTATGCAGCTCAACGCGCTGTGACAGAGGAAAGACGCACCCGGCCGCCATAATTCGGTTGCCGCGGATGATAACGCCGCCGTCGTGCAGGGGGGTATGAGGGAAGAAGATGCTTCCCAGTAGTTCGGGCACAACCGGCGAGTCGATCTTCGTTCCGGTTTCCTGGATTGCGCGCGTTCCGATCTCCCGCTCAATGGCGATGAGACCGCCAACCTTGTGGTCAGCCAGGTGCACCACGGCTTGGACAACGTGGTCGATAATGGTTCGCTTATCAACGCTGACCGTGAATACCGGCTGGCGGCCGAGCTCGGCCAGTGCTCGCCTGATTTCCGGCTGAAAAATCACCAGCAAAGCGATACCGATATACACTGAGAACCCCCGCAGCAGCCAGTTCAGTTCGGTCAGATTGAGAATGTAGGTGGCGCCGAGAAGAATCACGATCAGGACGACCGTCCCAACCAGTACCTGTGCGCCTCGTGTTCCATGCAGAAAGAGGAAGATGTAGTAGAAGACGCAGGCCAGAACAAGGATCTCGAACAATCCCCCCCAACCTATTGATAGTACCGCATCTAACATGCTACCGACTCCACCAGTTCATCTGTCTTTTCGGGGCACCGAATCGCCGCCACCACCCGCATGGCCTGTACCGTCTCGGCGACATCATGGACGCGTACAATATGTGCCCCGTTCAGCACGGATGCAACTGCACCTGCCACACTTGCCGTCACCCGGTCAGTCACGTCGCATCCCGTAAGCATGCCTAGAAAGCGCTTGCGTGACAGTCCCACCAGCACAGGGCGCTCCAGGCTTGTCAGCCGTTCCAGTTGTGCGACCAGCAACACGTTGTGCTGCGCGGTCTTCCCAAATCCAATTCCAGGGTCGACAGCCAGCGTTCCCTTCGTCAGTCCAGCCGCCATGGCCGCCGCGATGCGCGCCTCGAGATACTCTCGAATATATCCGACAACATCCTCGTACTGCGGGTCATGCTGCATCGTCCGCGGGTCGCCCCGCATATGCATCAAGACCGCGCCAGCGCCCGATTCTCCTGCGACATCCGGCATAGCCTCGTCGTGAGTCAGGGCTGATACGTCGTTGATGATATGTGCACCATGACGTATGGCTTCGCGCGCAACCTGGGCTTTCATCGTGTCAATCGAGATTGTGACATCCGTTTCGCCCGCCAGGGCCTCGATCACGGGGGCGACACGCCTGAGCTCCTCATCGGCCCCAACGGCTTCCGCCCCCGGGCGCGTGGATTCGCCTCCCACGTCGATGATATCGGCGCCTTCGGCAACCATACGTTTCGCGGCAGCCACCGCTGCGGCAACATCTGCGAACCGCCCACCGTCCGAGAACGAATCCGGCGTTACGTTCAAGATCCCCATCACCAGGGGACGAACGTCACAAACCAGTTTACGGTCTCGGCACTGCCAATCCATTAATCGTTCTCTGTCAGCTTCAGCTCGTAACCATCCGAGCCCTCTGCTTCATCTTCTGACTTCTCTGCTTCTGTTTCCGTCTCAGCTTCCGGGGCCGGGGGCGGTGGAGGTGTTGGATTCTTCGCTGCCTCCTCGGCCTCCTTCTTCTTGTCAATCTCATCCCGCTCTTCAGCGGAGAATATACGCCCCTCGTTCACGATCTCCTCAACATCCCGTCCGTCAATGGTCTCATGCTCGAGCAAGCGTTCGGCTATCATCTCGAGCTTGTCCCGGTGATCGGCCAGGATCTGGTGGGCTTGCTCGTGGGCTTCACGCAGAAGACGAGCCACTTCTCTATCAATCAGGCGAGCGGTTTCTTCGCTGTAATCCTGCTGGCGCGAGACTTCCCGTCCCAGGAACATCAGCTCCTGGTTCTGTCCGAAGCGCTGCATGCCCAGCTCGTCACTCATGCCCCAGTTGCAGACCATGAGTCGCGCAATTTCCGTGGAGTGCTTGATGTCCTGGGAAGCACCATTGGTGATGTCCCCGAAGATCATCTCCTCGGCTGCACGTCCACCCATGCAGATCGCCAGCTCGCCAATGAGCTTCGTCCGGGTCTGGGTGTGGCTGTCCTTTTCGGGAAGTGACATGGTCGCCCCAAGGTAGGCCACGCCGCGCGGAATGATCGTCACTTTGTGGACGGGCTCGGATTCCTTGACAAGCTGCTGAACCAGGGCATGCCCGGATTCGTGGTAGGCTGTCAGCTTCTTCTCTTTGTCATCGATCGCACGGCTACGCCGTTCGCTGCCCCACATAACCTTGTCGCGGGCTTCTTCCAAGTCCTTCAGGCCCACCGCGGATTTGTTGGCTCGCGCGGCTAGAAGCGCGGCTTCGTTCAGCAGGTTTTCCAGGTCGGCACCGGAGAATCCGGGCGTACCGCGAGCGATGCGACGCAGGCTCGCATCTTCATCCAGCTTGATTCCGCGTGCATGGATCTTAAGAATCGCCTCACGCCCATCGATCATCGGGAGGTCGATCACGATCTGCCGGTCGAAGCGACCACGCCGCAGTAGCGCGGGATCCAGCACATCGGGTCGGTTCGTAGCGGCCAGGATGATAACGCCCTCCTGGGTCTCAAAACCGTCCATCTCCACCAGGAGTGCGTTCAGGGTCTGTTCACGCTCATCGTGACCGCCGCCGATTCCGGTAAAGCGGCTGCGACCTACCGCATCGATTTCGTCGACAAAGATGATGCAGGGCGCGTTCTTCTTGCCCTGTTCGAACATGTCGCGCACACGGGAGGCGCCAACGCCAACAAACATCTCAACGAAATCGGATCCACTGATGCTGAAGAACGGCACATCAGCTTCACCGGCAATGGCCTTGGCCAGAAGGGTTTTGCCCGTTCCGGGAGGGCCCATCAACATGACGCCCTTGGGAATACGCCCGCCGAGTTTCTGGAACTTCTTGGGGTCTTTCAGGAACTCGATGATCTCCTGGACCTCTTCCTCAGCCTCGTCGATGCCCGCGACATCCTTGAACGTGACCTTGTTCTTCTCACGGTTCAGCAGACGCGCGCGGCTCTTTCCGAAGCTCATCGCGCCGTGGCCCGCCTGCCGTACCTGTCGAATGAACAGGAAGTAGAGCAGACCAAAGATAATCACAATGGGTAGGACGCTCGTCGCAATATGCCACAGGATGGGATTCTGTGGCGGGACATCGGTCTCGACGCCATTCTGCTTCAGCCAGTCGAGCGTCTTCTGGTCCGCGGCAACCAGGTAGGTCTTGACGCGTTTCGGAATGTCGGGTTCCGAGACCGCACTCTCCTTGACCGTGGCTTCCGCAAACAGCGGACCCGACATGTCCTTGATGATCTTGCATCGCTCGATCTTGCCCTCTTCGACAAGCTGGGCGAAGTTGATGTTGTCGGGAGACGTGTAGGGGATGATTTCCGGTGCCTCTGCCGAACGGCTCATGATGTAAACCGTTGTTGCCAGGACGATGAACATGATGGCCCATGGAAGGAGCGCTTTCATGTTCTGGGGGCCCCGGGGTACGGACGGTTTAGGTTGTGGCCGGGATTGGCCGGGGGATTGTTCTGCCATGTCTACGGGGTCCTTTCCAAACAAACCAGATACACCCCACCTAACCCCATGTCACGGTGATGTGATCACAGGTTGGGTAGGCGCACTGGGCATATTACATAATCGTGTACGCTCTAAGTGGGCTCATACTAGCTCACACTAGCGTGACGCGCAACAGCAATGAGCGCTGTTTTGGGTGCAAAACTGCCCAATTTCGGGCAATTCGGTAGCCTGGCACCCACACGATTTCATCATGGCAGGTAAAGACAGGAATGGTGGACCGTCTGCCACGGGGGATTTTGGCGTCAACGAACAGATCCTGGAGCTTTCGAGAGTCCTCCGAACCGGTTGGTTGAATGCGATCTCCGGCACGCCATGAGCGGACCATGAGGGGAGGGGGGGCATCCCCATCCCAGCGGATGAAGGCCTCGGAGGGGATTCTGCCGATGGGGCCGGTTGGTTTGCGCTCAAACCCCGTCACCAGGGAGGTCGTAATGCTCAGACCCACGGATGGGAGTACGGTTTCTCCCGGTACCGATACCGCTACCTCGGGAATCGAAATGGTGTCATCCTCTGCTTCCACGAACCGCAACAGGTCGTACTCCCTTGTTACAGCATGACCGCCGGCCAAGGCTAGGGATTGAGAGCCGCTGGACGATTCGGCCATGACACTCAAACGCTCCACGGTTTCGAAGGACAAATCCGCCACGGCGACCCCCATGCGGATCAGCCAGGCCTGCAGAGCCCGGCGACGCACCGACGGCGCCAAGTCGGCGAGCGAATTCGTCTGGAGAGCGCCCTCCTCGTTTTGCGCCTCTGCAAGTGCCAGTTCTGTCAGCTGGTCCAGGGCGGTTTCATCCTCTGCAATAATCCCGGCCGCTCTTGACAGGGCCTCCTTCACGCGGGGATTGAGTCCCTGTTCAAGCAGGGGAATCACCTCGTGGCGGACAAAGTTCCGCTTGATCCGCGTGTCACTATTCGTCGCGTCCTCGCGCCACGTATGCCCATTTTCGCGCAGAAAACCCTCGATGGTACTACGCGAAACGTCCAGCAGCGGGCGAATAACCTGTAGCCCCTGAATGGTTGTGCAGCGGGCAACACCCCGCAGCCCCGAACCCCCCGCCCCACGGCACAGCTTCAGCAGTACCGTCTCAGCCTGGTCGTCCTGCGTATGGGCTGTGGCAACGGCAGCGGCGCCCAGCTCGGCGGCTGTTGATGCAAAGAAGGCGTAGCGCGCATCCCGCGCCGCCATCTCAAGCGATATCCCATGCGCGGTCGACAGTGCGGGTACATCGACCTCCGCAGAACGAAAGGGAACGCCCAGCTCTTCGCAAAGCGCCTCGACGAACTTTCTGTCCTCGGCAGCTTCGGTCCGAATTCCATGATTCAGGTGTGCAACCGCAAGTGATAGCTGCCCCTGTCCCGCAAGTTCGGCCAGGATGTGAAGCAATGCGACTGAATCCGCGCCTCCGGAGACGCCAACCAGGACGGTCGCACCAGCTGGGAGAAGCGCGTGCTTCTCAATAGCTAACTGGACCTGCTGGACGAGCGTTGACATCGTAAACTTCCGGATTGACAATTTTGGTCGAGACTTGGTTAATGTTTTCTCAACGCGTCGCCAATGTCAACCGATGGAATACTATGTTTCTGAATTGTCTCAGTCCCGAAGAGATCGCGCTGATTGAGAGCATCGGGGTCGTGAAGAAGTACCCGGCGGGATTTCATCTGATCGAAGAGGGCGCGACGGGGACGTCGTTTATCCTGATCCTTACCGGCGCTGTTGAGGTGCGCAAAGGCTTGCGTGGCGGCAAGTACAAGCGCCTGGTCGAGCTGGGGGCCTGTGACCTGATCGGGGAGATCGGGTTTCTCGGCGTACAGAACAGAACGGCCAGCGTGGTGGCAATCGACGATGTGGAGGTCATGGAATTTGACCGTGATGCGTTCACACGTCTGATCGAAGTCCATCCAACAATTGGCATGAAAGCCTATCGAGGCATTGCTGAAGAGCTGGCACGCCGTTTGTCTCAGAACGATGAGGATCTCATGGATGCTATCTCCTGGGCACTTGCCCAGAACAAGAAGCCGCTGAGCAACCCCGCCATCGACGTCCCTCACATCCCGAAGCTCAAGCTGCAATCTCAGAGCGACGGGTAGTCTTCAAGGCCGTGTAGACGATGCGTGCGACCACGAAGCCTGGGATGAAGGCCACCACAACGAATCGCACACCAAGGAAACCGACGGTCAGCAGCAGCGTTCCCGGTGGTACATGCGGGCCGGCGGCAAAGACTGACGCAACGGCGCCCGTATGAGCGGCCACGTGATGCAGAATGCGATCCAGAACGACGATTGCGATGGGTGTTGCCAGTTGCCTCAGCAGCTCTCGCCGGAATGTGACCGGTTTCTTCATTCGGGCCTTTCCGTTAGGGGTACCAGAGATTCCGCCGGCTGAGCGGTTAGCATCGCGAAGAGAATGGCATCGCCAAGGGACGCGCCGGTTACGAAGTTCAACCGGTCGCCTTTGCGCATCGGGGCCCCGGCTCCCCAGGCCGTGGCGAAGAGACGCCTGAACGTTGCGTAGTCCCCATGCGTCTTGGCCCCGCTTAGCGCGAAGCCCGTCGCCGACAGACCGTAATCCAGAATGATGGGGCCTGAGTCAATGTCCACGCGCGGAAATTCCACTTCGGGTATGTATTCCCGCATGCCACCGAACCCGAGTACCGTTCCAAAAAGATGGTCGTGCATCGCTTTGGACAGATCTGCAGAGAGCCGGGCATCTGCGAAATTGATGAAGAAGCTCCCCAGCGCCGTGCCTGAACCCCGACCGTAGTCAACGGGGCCGCCTCCGGGATAGCTGATGGCCTGGATCAGCAGACCGGTGTCGGGGTCAATGTAGTGCTTGCGGCAGGAGGCGACCCATTCCTTAAGCAGTGCATCGTGGTCCGACTGCGTTGAACGCGCATGAAGTCCGATTGACCCTACAACGGCGCAGTTGTCGACCGGGTAGACTTCGGCAGGATAGGTCTGCAGGAGGAGAATATCGCTGGCCTTCAATCGCCGTACCAGCGAAGCGGTGATGCGATCATGGAGCTCGGCGTAGCGGTTATGGGGGGCATGGTATCGGTACAGGCCGAGCAGCACGTTAAGGTAGCCCAGGTAGGCGGCGTGGTGGTCATCGAGGGAATCCAGTGTTTCGATAGGATCGTTCTTCCACGACGCACTGTCAAAACAGCGAACGTCGTCATCCAGAATACGGGTGATACACCGCTCCATGAGGGGCAGGGCCATGCTCGCCATTTCGGGCTGCTCCGATATGAGCTGCCCAAACCCGATGCCGGCCATGACATAAGAGCCAAACAGCCACTCCCCATCAAACAGATCTGAGCCGGTCGTGAAGTTGTCGCGAGTCAGCGCCGTTCCTGTTATCCAATGGGCGACCCCCCGGGCGAGTTCGGTTTGGAGAGCGGGGTCATCCGCATACCATTTCGCCGCGTGCCGTGATGACCACCGCCACGGGATGGTCTTCGTCACGATAACGAAGACGAGCAGACAGATCAGGACCCTCTGCAGTGGTTTGGCGAGTCCTAGTTTTAGCTGAGATCTCATCGCATTCTTCAGCGCCTGCTGTTCTTCTTGCGTCGGTTCTCTTCTTGTAGCTGGATTCGTTAGAATTCAGATGCGCCAGATGCCGCGTTCTCTTTTCCTCTAAGGACCAAATCGGCAATTACCGCACACTCCCATCCGAATGGCAGATAGCCGGCGAAGCCGAGGATGGGCATTTCGAACAGCTTAAAGCGGCCCACAAAGGGAACGGCGTAGATCCATCCTGCCGTGCTACGGCAATTCCACATCTCCCAGAAGAACCCGCAGATTAGAGCGGCAAGCGCCATGTGGATGAGCCGTTGCCAGTTTCCCTCACGCAGTGGGGTGAACAGGGTCGTTGAACCCAGCAGTGTCTGTAGCGCCACAATGAGGATCAGCGGTGACAGCCATAGCATGGGGTAGAGCAGGCTGGGTACAAGTCCGATAGCAAACAGGCTTAGCAGCCCTGCCCCGAGCCATGCCACGGCGAAGCGCTTTCGCTGTGGCAGAGCGATGGGATGCCACTGCTGGAGGCTGCCGCTCAGTCGCGGGAATGTCTCGAGCCACTCCGCCGTGCCAAGTACGGCCGGCAGCACGGTGGCAAAGGGCAGCGTTGCAAACCAGAAGTAGCGCGGCGCTGAGAAATGGTTGACCCCAAAGTAGAACCAGTTCTGAACGAAGCGGTTCAGGTACTCAAAGTACCACCAGAACACGGCGCTGAGGACGAACAGCATGAACGTGGCCCATGGGCGGGCTGTTAGCAGACAGCTGCCTTTGCGGCGCTGCGTGAGAGCACTGATGACGACGATGTACCCTATCCAAAGAGGAAAGAACGTGTGTCCCTGGATCGGGGCCGCCCATGGAAATCGGGTCCAGGCAAGGACCCACACAATGGCCGTGAAAACCACCCCGGCCCAGCCCCAGAGGGGGAAGGGACTCTTCCCCTTGGATGTTGGATGTTGGACGTTGGATGTTGGGCGTTCGCACCTCGTTCTCGCGATTCGCACTATTACCGGCAGGCAGCAGGCGATGATTGCAACCGCCATGAGGATGAACGCGACCCAGGAGAAGGGAGCGTGTTCGACGTAGCGGGTCACCGGCGGGAACTCGAAGTAGTGCGGTGCCAGTCGGCCTGTTGCCCATAGCCCCAGGAGCGGCAGTCCCACCATTGGGGGGATTGCGATCAGGGCCCCAATATCGGATGACCGGAGTTTCATGCTGTTACGCGGGCGGTTGCCGTGGCGCCTGCTGGCGCGGCCGCCGTCTCACTTGATGGTTCCAGTGCCGTGCGTGCGTTTGCCAGTACCGTCTCCAGGGCTGCAAGATACTCCTGGAAGCGCTTCAGTCCACTCGGCGAGAGAGAGACGGTTGTTCGCGGACGGTCATCGACGAACTTCTTCTTGATGCGGACCGCTGCATTCTCGGAGAGGACCTTGAGGTGTCGGTTCAGGTTGCCGTCGGTTAGATTGCAGGTCTGTTTCAGCTCCGGAAAACTCAGGCCCGATTCGGCGGCGCAGAGCGCTGACATAATGGCAAGCCGATTGGGCTCGTGAAATATCTTCTCCAGGGCTGCTGTTGGTGTTGTGTCACTCATGATGTGGTCTCCTTTTTCAGTTTCAGAAGCGTGTATCCGCCGTAGCCCTCTCCAATGAGAAAGGCGACGCCCATTGGCCACGGGTTCACGAAATGTATGTTCGGTAGTAGTAGGCAGATGGCACCCCAGCCGAGATACCAGACTCCGCCCTGATAGATCCCTTTGGGAAGCGACAGGCGGTACGCCACCTGTGCCAGGCCGTAGAAGATCATCCAGCATCCCATCAGCAGGTCGTAATGCCCGCGTGAGATCAGGGCGATCGACATGATGGCGCCCGCCGCAAGCGCAGGTACAGCGTCGAGCGCGGGCTTCAGCATGACCGGATTGCGGCGGACATCATGATCTGTACAGAACCAGTAAGCGACGCCGGCGTAATTGGCAACCAGGCTGATGGTAAGCACCATGCCCCATACGGCCAGATGTAGAAACGGTTCCTGCGGCATGTGTGATGAGCAAAGTACAATGGTCGCGACACAGGCCGTTGTGCCTGAGATCAACCGGGCCAGCCCCGAATAGCCGTGGAAGTGGCGCTTCTCGTGTACCAGCTCCTGCATCCGCCGGACCTGGTCAAGCGCGTCATGAATGTGGTTCGCAATCATCGGTTTCTCCTGTGACTTCAGGAATGTTGTATCACAGCGCAAAGAGCTTTGCAATGCAAAGTTTATTGGTGTTTAAGAAGCACAGGCTCCCCGATGGGAATCGGGGAAGCCCGTCCTACAAGGTGGACAGTAGGACTAGTGGTTGTAGGACAGGCTTCCCGAGTCCCCGAGGGAGCCTGTGGAGGATTGTATGACTGGCGTTGCCTACGACGGCGGCGCAATGCGGTCAATTCCACCCATGTAGGGCACAATGGCCTCTGGCAGCACCACGGAACCATCAGCCTGCTGGCCATTCTCGAGAATGGCAACCACCAGTCGTGGCAGTGCAACGCCGGAACCGTTCAGGGTATGAACGTATTTCGTCTTGCCGTTCTCGTCGCGATAGCGAATGCCGGCGCGGCGGGCCTGGAAGTCTTCGAAGTTGCTGCAGGACGAGACCTCAAGCCAATCGTCCTGACCCGGGGCCCAGAGTTCGATATCATAGCATTTGGCTGCCGCGAAGCTGATGTCTCCGCTGCAGAGCTCCAGGACGCGGTAGTTCAAGCCGAGAGCCTTGAGAACATCCTCTGCATTATCCAGAAGCTTCTCCAGCTCATCATAGGAGGTAGCCGGGTCGACGAATTTCACCATTTCGACCTTGTCGAACTGATGGACACGGATCATGCCGCGCGTGTCTTTACCGGCAGCCCCGGCTTCGCGCCGGAAACAGGGCGTGAACGCTGTCATATAGACCGGCAGCGGCCGATCGATAATTTCTTCGCGGAAGTAGTTCGTGACCGGTACCTCGGCGGTAGGGATCATCCAGAGGTCATCCGCCGGCAAATGATACATGTCGTCCGCCATTTTTGGCAGTTGACCCGTTCCGGTCATGCTCTTGCTGTTGACGAGGATAGGCGTCAGCATTTCGGTGTAGCCGTGTTTGTCCACATGCATATCCAGCATGAACTGGATCAAGGCACGCTGGAGCCTGGATCCGAGGCCAACCAGGAGCGGGAATCCGGCACCGGTCATGCGGGTGGCACGATGGAAATCGAGGATGCCCAGGGCTTCGCCCAGCTCAACGTGACCCTTCGGTTCAAAATCAAAGGTCTTCTTCTCGCCTTCTGTACGAACGAGGCGATTCGCCGATTCATCAAGTCCAACCGGAGTGGAGGGGCTCGGCACATTGGGAATTGTCAGTACCAGCTCATGCAGGCGGCCATCAACCGCGCGAACATCCTCGTCAAGAGCCGCGATCTTGGCACCCAGCTCGCGCATGGCAAGTTGCACCTCAGACGTATCTTCGCCGCTCTTCTTCAGACGGCCAATATCCTTGGAAACACGGTTACGCTCGCTCTTCTTCGATTCCACTTCTGTTAGAAGCTCACGGCGCTCGCGATCGAGCTCCAGCACGCCATCGACTACATCCGTCTCGGAACCGCGTGCTTTCAATCCGGCGCGGATATCATCCGGGCGCTCCCGTACGCGTTTCATATCAAGCATCACAAACTCCTCTGTTCATCTGGAAAGTAACGTCGTCTATATAGCAGAGCGCCCCGCCGAGTTCAACTGTGGGGACTGAAGGACCAATCAACTGATCAAGTCGGAAATCAGAGATGGGAGGAGTTGCTCTTCATGATAGGCCTGGTCTCGCGTCGTCATGGCGGGACGGAGCTGTGGATCCCAGCATGCATCGACGGGGCTGCCTTCAAGCGGGGAGCCTTTGGTGAGCGCTTCATAGTCGCTTGTCCGGTAGCGCCAGGGCATGATGGTAGGCACGATGCGATGAATGTAGTTGGCGATGCGGATGCCTCCCCAATCGAAGTCTCCATGGTAGCACATTTGCAGGGACTGTGCGCCGCAGGCGACCAGCAGGTTCTGGCAGGCGAGTGAAGGTTGACCTTCGGTACAGATCATGGGAGCGCAGTTGGCACCAAGTCTGATGGCGGCAGCCTCTAGTACTGACGGGTTCTCGCAGACATGGACGGTGCTATTCTGGTGCGGGTCCGGCATCAATTGGTTGCACTGGCGCAACAATAGGCGGCAGGGCTCCCCTGCATCGGCAAAACGGTTGATGGCCTCGGATAACGGCGTGCCACGAAAGCGAAGATTCAGAACCAGTACTGAGCTGCTGACTTCATCCGGCAGAACACGATAGGTCTTCCATGCCTCTCGTGGGGCTGCGTCAGGCTGTTGCGCGATGCGGGCGAGCGCCCGGAATAGAAGCGTGTCACTGTCCAGAGCGTGGCTGTCGCCCAAGGCGCAAGCGGCGAGATGGGATCGGGGCACATCCGTGGGCCCCGCATCCGCAAGGGCTTTGAAGATGGCCGCGAGATCTGCAAGCAGCGATTCGGCGGCGGCGACATCCCGCTGACAGAGCGACCGCAATGCAGAACGGTCGACTCTCCGCCGATCATTCAGAATGTCGGCAAGAGAGGCTATAAGCGTGTCGAGATCCGGCCGGCGTTCAGTTAGTAGCTCGCGCCAGCCGGAGACCTTGCAATGTAGCTCTGCAACAAGCGCGTCCCATACGGCATTCTCGCGTTCCACCTCCGCGGGACGGGATCGAATCGGACCGTCAATGCGTTCGAGCGCTTCCCGGAGAGAGGTGCATAATCCGGCACGCACCAAGCGTGCCTCCAGATCCGAGATCGAAACGCGAAGCGTCTTTCCGGGACGGGAAGCAGGCCGCCCCAAAAGTGCGGTCGCCGCATCCCATTCAGCCGGGCCGGGATTCCGCAGGTTGCACACGCCCGGCAGCGGTTTCCCATGCGTAAGAGCACGACGCAAACGGACCCGCAGCCATTCCCAGGCAGGTGTGCCGAAAGCGAGATTCAGGCGAGACTGGCGCGAATCGGGAGGATTCTGCTCTCTGTCAGTTTGTGTCATGGCGCTTAGAGGCATATTGATCTGGAATTGGCGGTAATAGCACGACCTGTTCAAACGGACAGCGGTCTATTTCGGCCTTAAGCGACCTTCGGGACCAGTGCCGCTCGATTGCAAGTCTGAGGTAGAACTCCCTCTCTTCCGGTCGCTTGCATCGACCAAGAATAACGAGATTGTGGCTCCACGGCAATTGTCGCACCAGTGGTGCGACTTTCTCATCATGCCGATAGGTCTCGTAGAACTGGCGCATACGAAACAGGCTTGCGCGCGTGAAGCCCCTGATATCGGGATGTTGCTCCGCGATATAGGCCGCCAGTTGCCGCACTGTGCCCTCACCCCAAGTTCCGGAGTCAATCCTTCGGCTGACGTATTCGCCCACCTGCCAGTACAACTCGACAAGAGCGGTGTTGACAGCCTTGTAGACACGGTGACGGGAGCCCTGGATCAGGTTGACAACTTCAGCAAAGGACTGGTCTGGTTCTTCGTTCATGATCTAGGTCGTGCCGCCCTTCCGTGTACTGTCAGAGCCAATAGTCAGCCACCAACGACAACACTATGTAGAACCTGTCACCATGTTCAACTGGTTGCAAGCACGGAGCGGGTGTTGAGGGTCGCCTCAAGACGATCTATCCAGGGAACGAGCTCTACAGGACAGTCTTAAGAAATTCGGTAACGCGTTTCTACTTCCCCGCTTGAAACGACGCGCTGAATCATTGTGGCGAAGTCTATGGTTACGATTTCATTGGTCTTGGAGCGTGTCAGTTGATTCAGCTTGTTTTCTGCCATGTCGTGGAAGCGGCCCTTGGTGCAGGCGGTTACGGAATACTCCGAGAGACCGTCCAGCAGTGTTTGGAGGGCGCGGGCGCTTGCAGCCAGATTCTGTTGGTTCGAGTCGGTGTGCAGTCGCCGCAGAAGATTCAGCGTATCACCGGGAATCACGAACAGCTCCACCGGCGCGTGATCCAGTTCGAGGAAGTAGATGTCGGCAAGTGCGTGTAGTACGCAGTAGGCTGGGTCGGCTTGTCCATCGGCGGGTCTGCAATATCCTTCGCTCGCCTTCAAGCCCTTTACACCTGAGTGCCCCGCAACATTGAGCATGTATCCGAATAGGGGGCCTTTGCGCCCGGTACGGCATGAGAGCGTGACCGAAGATTTGGCGATGCTGTCCGCGGATCCGAAATGACTCCGGATACGCCGTCTTCGTGTGCGGCGTTTTTTGAGCTGCTTTTCGGTCAGTTCCTGCCTCAGCCTTAACGTGATCGGCGAGGGCTCACGAACATAGTCGGCGCGCAGCTCCGTTGTCGTGCTCGCGGCCTCCCGTTTCGGCAACCGGATGCCCGGCAGTGGCCGTCTGGTAAGCTGTCCGTGCTGATTGAGCGTAAGCGACAGGAATCCCTTCCTGCGCGCACGGTTGTGCAGCACGCAGTCCTTGGTCACCAGGACGGTATCGTTGCCCAACACCTTGTCGAGGATCTCCACATCGGGAATGCCGTGGTGCACATCGTCAAGCCAGAGGAACTCGCTGCCGCGTCCCTCAAGCCAGCTTGAGGCCTGACGCATGAGCGCGCTCTCCCGCCCTACGCCGGCGTCCACAATCACACGTAGTCGTCCTGTGCTTCTGCTCATATCCGCACCCGCATGGCTTTGCTCAGATCTCGACAATCATTCGAAGCTGCTCATTTCGCCTCGGACATATGCAATGTAGTTCCGCGACACCGGCCCGATCTTGAAGTGCCTTGCGGATCGGGCCAACTGTCCGAAGATGGCGGTGTATTCCGCCTCGCTCCAAGGCCGCCTGCCGAGAGCCAGGGCCGCGCTCTGCCAGATGACGTCGTGCAGAGCCCCCAGAGACCTGCCGTCGGGCCGCCGCCGCATCTGCGAGTACAGATCCACAAACTCGGCATCTATCGGGTTCAAGTCCATCGTCCGGCAATAGCGATACACGTTGTACTCGATCCGATGGAAGAAGGGTGCATACGCTGCGGGATAGTGTTCCATCTCGCTGTCCGGGGGCGGCCGGCGATCTCCTCGGAAAAGCGAACGCAGCGACGCCACATGCCAGTCCGTAACGATTCGCCCATTTCCAACCAGCACATTACTGCGATCCTTTGCCGCCTCGGTTCCCACCGGATCGAACAGGATGCTGAGAAACAGATCTTCCGGCCCCAGCCCACCCTCCGTTGCGGCATGCTGCAGGGATTCGATCAGGTCGAAATCCGGGCTGTCCTCACGGTCAGCGCGATCGCTTGCCCGGCTCCCTGCGCCATTGTCTTGTTTCTTCTTCCTGAACCACATGCGGTCTTCCTTAGTTGAAAAGGCTCGGTTGATCGGCATCTGTGTTGGCGATGGGTTGCCGGGGGCGGGCGGGGGCGGGGGTGTTTCGGTGCTGTTTTTCCTTACCGTTCCAGACCCAGCGGGTGACGGCGATGGCGTCGATGCCGGGGCGGGTGGCAAGCTGGTAGATCGCGAGGCCGCGTACGCTGGGATAGCAGCCCCACTCGCGTTCGGAAGTCATCACGAGATCAAGGTCGAACTGGTGCAACAGGTCCATGCATTTGCCGCGCATGTCGGAGTCAATGCCGACGAAGGCTTCGTCGAGCATGATGAGCCGGGGGGCGTGGGGGATGTTGTGATAATGGGCCGCCGCGGCAGCAAATTGCGGGATGGTGAGGGCAATGGCTTTTTCGCCGCCCGACCCAGTACCGTGTGTCCGCTTGGTGAGACGCTGCCAGCGCTCTGCCTGGTAACGTTCAACCCCGAAAGAGTGCCAGCGGCGGTAATCAACAGCCTGTTCGAGCCGTTCACCCCACCCCATGGCTTCCGTTTCCTCATCGACTTCCCGAATGCGGGCCTGTAGGAAGCGGGCGAGCATATCGCGGTCGTCCGGCGAGAGAATCTCCTGGGATTGCGCAAGCAGCTTGCGGGCCTCGACAAGACCAGCAGGGCCATCCGTGCGCGGCGTCCATACGAAACGGAGTCGCATGCCCGTGCTCATCGGGTGCTTATCGAGTTCGGCATTCATATTGGCCACAAACTTGTCGGCATCGCGAATCTGGTGGTGGAGATGATGCGCGACCTCGCCAATGAGGTAGTTCTCGATGAACTCACGCTCGCTTGCATCAAGGAGCTGCTTGCGCTGATTCACTTCATCATCAAGGCAGCGCCCCAGTTCCCGCATGGAACGGATTTGCCCTTGATAGGGGCAGGTGACGATTGTGATATCATGATGGCTCTCACTGACGGGAGAGTAGTGGTGGGCTGTGAGTGTAGTTTGCAGATCCTGAAAGCGTTGCTGAAGCTCATTATGGATTCGGTCGCGCGCATCGTCGCTCCATGAGACATTTTCGGGGAGCTGACGATCCAGTTCACGTGCAAATTCCACAGCAGGATTCACCGCCAGCTCATTCGTCCTCGTGGGATCAGGCAGTGATTCCAGTACGAGATCGGCTTCATCAACGATAGTCGTGGCGATGAAATTACAGAACAGCTGGTGCTGATTTGATCGCTCTTCACCCGCTTCTGTGAGTCGTTCTCGGGCCGCTGTCTCACCCGCATCACATCGCGCCCACGCCTCCCTGGCCACGGCTTCGCTCTCGCGGGCGGCTTCCAGTTTCTGGTTGGTGTCGCCGATACGCTGTGCCACCGCATCGAGCCTCACCTTGATCTCATGCGCCGCCTTGCCGGCTGTCTGACTAAGCGTCTCGAACTCCCGCTCACGCCGTGCGCTCTCGATCTCTGCATCATCGTGACTGCGCTGACACTCCTTGAATCGTTTTTCGGCCTGCCGCAGTTCGGCGGCGGCAGCCGCGGTACGCTGCTGCGCGGCTTGGTACTGCCCCAGAGCCAGCCAGAGTGAGTTGAGTGCTGCGCTGAAGGAACGAGAAGCATCTGCCAGTCCGTCGAGATTGCCCACCCATGCATCAAGCTGTAGGTCCGCCGCTGCTTGCAGATACGTGCTTCTGGCCGTTTCGAGCTGTTGCCGAAGCTCATGCAGTCGGTCTGTGAGTTGAAGAAGCTCATCACGCTCACGGACGACACCCGCATCGGCACGCCGACTGTCCTGATCGGCAGCCAGGATGGGGTGTGAGTTGGGAAGCGCTTTGTACTCGACCCGTCGAGCAGCTTCTTCTTCGGCAAGCTCCTGCAATCCCTGTAAACAGCGCGCATCCTCTTTATGCAGAAAGGCGCGCTCAGTCTCGATCTCTTTGAGCCGACGGCGACGGGCTTGCTCCCGGGCCGAGGCCCCAATATACTCGGCAGTCGCTTTCCTCCACCGCCCCCGCAGGAGACCCTGTTTCCAATAGCCATCGGTGGTGACAACGGTGTGATGGTCACCGGGCTCAATGGCGATTTGCCCCAAAATGTCCTCAATGGTGGCCGGCTGAATACCGGCAGAAGCACGATCCTCTGGATCGATGTCGGCAAAGAGCAGAGAAAGAAGGGTGTCTCCCGTTTCACAGGATGGGGACTCCGGAACCAGAAGGGCATCCCCATCTGAGTCAAGAGCCCGGATGTCAAGGAGCTCCCCGGTCGGGGTGACCCACGCATCGAGCAATCCGGCGGCCTCAAGTGCAGCTTCGAGCAGGGCGCGCTGTTCGGCGGGAACATCTGGACGAAAGTCGCACAGCTTCCATAGCGGCGCGCCGAGACGCTCGGTGCGGGCGGAGTCACTTCGTGTATGAGGCGCGGGGGGCATACGGTCAACCCCGGCGGCAATACGTTCTGTCTCTGCCGCAAGTTCGGTGTCCAATTCGCGGATAGACTTCCGCTCCTCTTCAACGGCAAGGCGGCGGCGCTCAAGGTCGCGTGCGCCTGCACTATAGGCTTCCTGCGCAGCGACCTCAATCGGTTGGGGCGGCGTGAGCGCTTCGCTCCAGATTGCGGTCTGCTCAAGAACGCTATCGAGGTCGGGGAAGGTCAGCAGCTTGAGCTTCCCAGCCCACTCAGAGATGGCGGCGAGGTATCCCTCAACAGCCGCCTGCCGCTGACGATGGCATTCCGCGGCCTCGCCTTGTACGCGGTCAAACCGTTCGCGCTGTTGCTGCTCGAGGTCGGCAGCCCGGCGCTCATTGGCTTCGGCTTCGTCGATCTGCTTCTGCATGCTACGCAAGTGACGAAGGCTCTCCTCAATGTGCTCGGACAGCGCTTCAAGCGGGCCACGGATCGTGTCCCCTTGAGAATCGTCCCCCACGATGCTCTGGAACCGAGCGGCCATTCCAACCACTTCAGCCGCATCGCGTGCATGAGAGAGCTCCAGATCCACCTTGCACTTATCAGCATCAGCTAACCGCTGGGCCTCGGTATTCTCGATGCGACGGGTATCATACTCCTGAGACTGTTCCTCAAGCGTTGTGCGGGCGCGGCTCAAGCGTTGCTGAGCCGTACGGCGATCACCGTCCAGACGGTCCAGTTGTTCAGCCTGCTTCATCGCCGGACTAGCACGCAATGCGTCGGATTCGGCGCGATGCGCCTCAAGCTCAAGCACCAACTTGCCTGTATCAGCGTGGGCGCTCTGCCGGCCGGCCTCGGCAGCGACACGCCTCTGTTCGGCCTCGCGCACATCTCTCTGGGTTTGCTCGTAGTGGCTGTGGGTCTTGCGCAGGGCTTCGGATCGTGCCCCTGAGACCATGCGTGCATAGCGCCGGTAGGTTTTCCGAAAAGATGATACGGCTTCAACAGCCGATCTGTAGTTTTCGAGCGATTGCCGGTCTTCTTCGAGGGATCGGAAGGACTCGGCTACATCGTGCAGTACACTCGGAGCGAGTGGTGGCAGGCTATTGCTGAGCGCGTTGGAAAGGCGCCGTTCGTCGAGTTGGCGCGAGAGCTGGGGTTGGCGCAACTGAATAAGAAGATCGATCAAGGCCCCATAGCGTTCTTCGCCAAGATGGAAGAGGCGGTCATCTACAGCATGGCGGTATTCGCCTACTTTCGTGTAGAGCGTGCCTCTGTCGCCCAGCGCATCACGGCAGGCATCTCGTGTGAGTGGGGTACCGGCATCGGTCTCGAGAAACAGATCTTCACCAATACGCTGACTCGTGACGAAAAACCAGCGCTTGAGGTCCCCGCCCTTTGTAGCGTGCAGGCCGCAGCCGAGTGTAGTGAATCGATCCCCTTCATCGGTCTGCTGTCCGAATTCAACCCACGTGTATCCTGTGCGGTTTTCGTGGATGTCCATGAGGACATTCCACTCCATGCGCTTGGCGGGGTCGGCATCCGGTTCGACGCGGCGAGACGCAATTTCGCCATCCAAAAGGAAAGGCAGTTGCAGAGCAAGAACACGCGACTTACCTGTGCCGTTGTTGCCGCGCAGCAACAAGTGTCCGTGCTCGTACCAGAACTCCTGTCGTGTATAGCGGTAGAGATTAAGAACTCCGCTACGAAGCGGCTGCCACCGATCACGGCGATCGGCGCGAGGGAGTTGGTATCCTGTGTTGTTGTCAACATCGGTCATGGGCTCATCCTTGTCCATGGGCAGCTCCTGAATCAAGCCGATAACGGGCAAGGGCCGGCAGAGGGACGACTGTGTCATCGTCGCGACGAATCAGGCAGAGCGCCTCAAGCCGAGAGAGCACATCCTCGAGTAGTTTGTGTAGCCCTGCAGGTTCCTGTGAATCACGCCGCCAGCGGCTCTTGTGTTCAGTTGCCTGCACCGCAAGGTATTGCTCCAACCGCAGTTTCGAAACCCCCGGGCCTCGACGCGGTGCCCTAGCCGTTTCATCAGTCACGATGTACGGGATCAGAAATTCGGCCAACAAGAGGGCCGCATGCCCCATTGTCCCCTCATCAGGCATGGCATGGTCAGTCAATCTTCTCAAGGGGTCGACCATCGCAACGCCCTCGGCACGAATCTCGGCGATAAGCCCACTGGCCTCCTCGATCTCATGCGTTAAGCGGGCACGTTGTGAATTGAGGTAAGCCAGCTCTTCTTCAGACAGATCCGTATAGTAGATCACCGGATGGTCAAGTAGAAGGCGTGTCAGCGTGGTACGAGAACGCCGTCGCCGTGCCGCGTCCCCCTCTGAGAATAGCTCGGACGGGTGAAGTCTGGCCGCTCGTGCATCAGGCGGCAAGTCCGTCAGAGTCGAGGGGCCACTCTGCATAACCGCAATGCGAGCCAATACCGATCGATTGATCGTATACAGAACTTCTCCGCTATGCTGCACATAGCCCTCCTCATCGCCATGAATACGGGTCAGGACACCGCGCGCAACGAGGACCCGAATGACGGCAATCAAGTCCAACCGTTCGGCCCGTCGCTCGAAGCGAAGATCCATCCCCGCATGTTCGAGCACGTCATCGCCACGAGCCTTCATCGCCACCTGTTCTGCTATGTGCCCCAGGATGGTCTGGCGCTCAGCTTTCTCAAGAACGGCCAACACCATGCAGAGCAAGGCGTAGCGTCGGCGACTGAACGCAATACCCCGGTGATCGCGGGCGGCGAATGATGAATCATTGAGGCGTGCGGGGATCTTGCTTAGCCGTGCGTACTCGCGCTCAATGACCAACGGCCAGGCAGGCTCAGCGGCGAACCAGGTGCGTAGCCACTCGGCATGACGCCGTATCAGTCGGTATACGGCACTGTGCGGACCACGGGCTTGCAGTAGGGGGTTCTGGAGCAGGGCCCGCACACATATCTGGCGCTCGCCGCGTGCCTCACGTTCCTGGATTTGATCGATACTGCTCATACAACATCCATCTCCGTGTCCACTTCCGCCTCGGCGTCCCTGAACGCCTCCTCGATCCGAATACGACAGTCCCGGCCACGGAAGGCCCCATCATGCGTATTCAGACTGACCCATGGCGCATCAGGAACAGGCTCAAGACAGACGAGCAACGATCCATCGCTTGATGTGGTTTCAACAGGATCAGCAGGATCTCCTTGAGCCGACAGTGCCGTGCCCAGGCAGTCCAGAAACAGATCAAAAGAGCCACGCGGCAACACAGCAAAATCAGAAAGATGGGTCAAACATCCCGTAGCAATAAGTCGACGCGCTTCTTCCAACTGGCGATGCTCCTCGGCGAGCTTCTGCCCGAGAAGCCTCTTTCCTTCGGAGTCATCGACAATAGAAGGTTGACGTCCAAAGCGACGGACGCGGCCTACAGCACGCAGATGGGGTGAGATCAGCAAGGCATCGGCATCCAGCCAGCTCGTGCGTGGAGAGACAGGGGCTTCATCCCGGCGTGCCAGCGTATCTGCATCAATCGTCAGATGGCGAGCTGGCGTAAGACAGAAAGCAGAGCGCCAGAGAACATGGGCCTGCGCATCCGTCTCGCATTCGGCAAACCAGCGCGCCAGCGTACGGAAATCTTCGGCACGGTCACTGCGACGCACCCGTCGCGCATTGAGATCGGCAACCACGGCCAGAAGGTCAGGGATCGCACTACGGGCACGGCTGCGGAGACGTTCGGACTGAGACGGCTCGACGCCTTCACCAAAGAACCACGCCCGCAACCCTTCCCATTTCATTGTCCATTCGCGTCGGATGCGCTCCTCTGTCACGGCCTTAGCATCCAGCGCATCCGAAACATCGCGGGCGACCATGGATTCGAGAGCCCGCGACATACCCGCCCCATCAACCGCAACAATACGTGAGGCGATGAGAGGGCTCTTAACGATCAGTTCGCCAATGAACCGCTCCAGATACTCGATGAGTTTGCCCTTATAGACCAGAAATGCTTGCACATCTCCCTCCTGCAGGTCGATCGCCCGCTGGACACTGCCCATGAATTGACGAGCGCGTGCGGCCAACCCGTCGAACCGGGCAAAGAGTGCAGTGCATGAGGTGTGGACCTTCTGTATGTCCAGTGTCGGCTGGCCGAGCAGCCCGAGGAGTTCAGAAAGCAGAGCGCTGATATCGTCCAGAGCCGCGCGCTGTAGCTCGCCAGGCTGCTCAATCTGTTCCCGATAGAACGCGAGGGCGTCCTCCGCCGCCTCGCCCTCCGCGCTGAGCTGATACAGCAAATGGGCCCGCATAAAATCCTGAACCGTGCGGACCTCTGCGCTGTCAGCATGCGCCTTCAGGTTGCCCCACTCTTTGAGCTGCGCAAGCGCCGCTTCCACCTCGACCTGCTCAACACACTCCAAGCCGGGCGCTGCACTTTCGTCTCGCAGGCCCGTCACCACCTCTTCCGGCTTCATATGAAGAGCGAAACGCTGCTTTGCTTCGACAAAGAGCAGCATAATAGAGCGATAGAGCGCTGCCTTCTCGGCGTTTACATATCTGAATGCATCAATCCCAGCGTTCTCTCTTAGCTCGTTCACCATGCCGAAAAACATACGGCCAAGCGGGGCGGAATACAAACAGGATCAACAGGGCTGGCCGAGCGGGTTACGGTTCAGAACGGAGTTGAGTGTCGATGTCATTGGCCAATGCCAGGATACGTTGCACATGGTCCGGTGAGTCGGGCAGTCCGGATGCAACGTCAGTTAGCTGGTCGATCAGGCTGGTGTGGATGGGGGCTGCATCGCTTGGCATCGTATCGGGGCTACTGCCGTAAAGGGCGGCAACCGACGTGCGCGCCTGCTGTGCAAGTCTTTCGGCATGGGGTATTGCCTGTTCGTGCAATCCGATGTCGTTGAGCGCGTGTGCCGCTTTGCGTTCGCTCTGCACTTTGTCCCACTCGGTGAGCGCCGAGGCATAGTCGAGCTCGCGCTTGGGCTTCGGGGTGTCGGCGAGTGCGGTGTAGCCTTCTGGTGCATGTATGGCTTCGATTTCCGAGGAGAGTGTCAGCATGCCCATGTCCTGGAGCTTCAGGAGCAACGCTTTCGTCTCGGGCGTGATCACCACGGCATTGCCCTCTGTTGCCGCGAGGGTGGTATGGCGCAGATCTTCCATGCTGGAACCAGGGCGGGCTACGACGATGGAGGCCCCCGTCTTTGCCTGCCGCTCGATCCCCACGACACTGTCGGAGAACTGTTTGGCCAGAACGTCCCTTAGGGTCTGTGCTTCGTGCTGTGCTGTCCCCGGTTTCTCAATTGCTGTCGCCGTCGGTTCTGCCCCCAGCAGCTCGCCGACGCGGGCGGCGAAGGCCTGTCGGCCGCGTTCGCCGCGCGGCGATTCCTTGAACGCAGCTCCGTCTAGGACGGAATCGGCCAGGGCGGTCTTGTATGCCAGCTTGCCGAGCATGGCTTCCTCGATTGAGTCTTTGGCGACGAGGTTGATGACACGGACGGACCGCTTCTGGTGTTTTCGCCAAGCTCGGGCAATACGCTGTTCCAGCTTCGCTGGATTCCACGGCAGATCCAGGTTGATTACAACGTTGGCGGCTTGGAGGTTGAGCCCGGCACCGCCCGATTCCGATGAGAGAAACACGCGACATTCGGGATCACCCTTGAAGCGCTTGATTTGCTCGCGACGCTTCTTCTGCGGTATTTTCCCGGTATGTTCCGCGTATGCGATTCCACGGTCGTCGAGGAGTCCCTTCACCAGTTCGAGCATGCGCACCCATTCCGAGAACACGATTACTTTGGTCGCATCGTCAGCAAACAGATCGTCGAGAACCGCATCCAGCTCATCCAATTTCGGGCAGTCTCGGCAATCTTCGTCGAGGATGTACGGTGTGTCGCACGTCATGCGCATGCATGCCAATGACTTCTGAAGCCAGTCGTGTTCTCGCTTGGTCAGCGGCCTACGTTTCATAATGGAAACAAGCTTTGCAACTTCATACTCGTATTCGCCGTATCGAGCCTTCTGCTCGGACGTCATGTCTACGAAGAAGTGCTTGTCTGTTCGTTCCGGCAGGGAGTCCTCGACATCACTCTTGCGCCTGCGCAGCATTACGGTCGATGCTTGACGATGTAGCTCATCCAGATTCTTTGGTTGAATCTCTTTCGTGGGTAGGATCTCCATGTAGTCACGCTGGAAGCGGAACAGGGAGCCGAAAACACGCGGATCGATGAATTCTACAAGTGAGTAGAGCTCTTCAATCCGGTTCTCCAGTGGCGTGCCCGTAAGCACAAAGGCATAGGGGCTGCTGAGGCGCTTGATGGTCTTGGCGGTCTTCGTTGGCCAGTTCTTGATGCGCTGGGCTTCGTCGAGGATGATGATATCGGGCATGAGCAGGCGGTTGATATCATCAACATCGACACGTACCTGTTCGTAGTTGCACAGCGTGTAGTGGTGCGCCTGGGTATAGATCCGCAGGCGGTCAGAGCGGGACCCATATACGGGCGCTGATTGAATGCCCGTGAAATGCGCAATCTGTTCTTCCCACTCTGATTTCAGTGATGCAGGTGAAACCACGAGAATGCGCTGAGCCTTATCGAGCTGGCGGAGCAACTCGGACGCCGCAATGGCCTGAACTGTCTTTCCCAATCCCATCTCATCCGCCAGCAAGGCACGACCATGAAACGCCAGGTGCAGCATGCCTTGTCTCTGATACGGGTAGAGCGGAAGATTGACAGGGTTGTCCGTGCGCTTGCCCGCCGCCACATCAGCCTCGTAGACCTGCCGGAGGTGTTGGAGCTCCGCCATCCGGCGCTCGCGGGCAAGCCAGTAATCGCAATGCTGGGAGACTCGAATGTGTGCGCGCCGCCGCGAGGGGAGCGCCGCGATTTCACTCTCGAGTGAGGACCAAGTGTCAGCGGCGTGGCCGAGGAGAATACCATCAGAACTGAAGAAGGGGGCGATGTTCTTCTCGATGTCAGCAACGGGCGATACTGGTCGTAACAGACGGAGCTGCGGCGGATGCTCACGCGCATCATAGAAGATGTCGTACGTTGGGTTTCCTGTATTGGCGGCAGCCAGGAAACGCCGTTTACGGCGATGTGCGAGATACTGCAAAACACGTTCGATATGTTTGCAGGTGCCAAGGCCGTTCATGCGGTGGTCCTGGCACGAACAGGTGTTAAGCGCCTCTGTAAGACTACGGATCTCGACAACATAGAGATGCTCCCACTGTGCCGAGGAGACGGAGAAACCGCCGTAGAATCCATCACCGCTCGCCAGCCGCTTGACCTTTGCTTTCTCGTCGTACGCGCTTTGCTGCCGTAGTGCGATGCTCTCTGCATCAGAGGGAAAACCTTCCAGCTTCACCTTTCGAGGTGCGGTATTTACCGCCCTCTTCTTATGTGCGGTCTTCTTGCGTACTGCCATGCTGTCATCCATTTCTGCTTACTCAGAGTACCGGCATGACTGATGGTGTAAGTAGAGTTGCCAGTGCCCATATTGGACGGATCAGATCAAGCTGCCACGCCGCACCAGAAGTGTCAATGCCATGCGCCGTGGATTTCCCGATTTCTCACGGACACAGTTGATAGGGCGCCTGAAGTCGCCAGCGTTCGGGGATTGTCTGTTTGACCTGTTCCCTGTTTCTGGTTCAATAGCGCAATTGGTGACTCCCTGCTTGCCTACGGGATAATGACTTGGTATTTCAACAGCTCGCACCGCGCACCCGTAGCTCAATTGGACAGAGCACCTGACTTCGGATCAGGATGTTGGGGGTTCGAACCCCTCCGGGTGTACCAGGGCGCTCCGGAACGGGGCTCCCTCCTCGGCTGGAGTCGCCTTGCCGGGGACGGCTGCGCCGACTAGGCCTTCGGAGGGAGCCCCGTTCCTCCGCTTGATGTGTGAGGCAATGGTGTCCCTGTGTGTCTGGAGTCTGCTTGCCGGGGACGGCTGCGCCGACTAGGCCACACAGGGACACCCCCGAATGGCACTTTATGTTGCGCACAATGGGGGTATATCGTTCGCTCAAGCTGGTACTACATGTGGTGGTTCGCCTTG
>CAZCDU010000026.1:0-45486 GCA_964497125.1 uncultured Victivallales bacterium
GGATGTACCTCTAGAGGAGAGCCAGTTGTCGCCAACTGGCTCCTCGCGGGGGGATGTATCAGGCAAGTGGGTGCCCCGAGTGCACTGGGATTATACAGGAGTGAGGCCCTCCGGTATTTACGGCCTAAAGGCCGAACTACGAACAGGCTGCACCATGAAACAGTCGTTTGTCGTTCGGCCTTCAGGCCGTATCTTCTGACAGGGAAGTTCCGGGTCAGTACTTACAATTCTGCCAGAACAGTTCCTGCATGTACTCGTAGGACTCGACCGTGACGCTGGGTGGGATGGAGTGGTCTGACATGTAGACATAGGGGGCTCGCAGGGCCTTCATGCCATTGAGCTTTCCGAGACACTCCTCCTTGATTTGGTCACGATCGCCAGTTTCGAGGGCGCGGATATCAATATTCCCCATGAAACACAGCTTGTCTTTGTACTGCTCTGCCAGCGTGACCACGTTCATGCCGGTCTTGGCTTCCATGGCCTGGATGCAGTCAACGCCTGCCTCGACGATGCAGTCGATGTGCGGTCTGAAGTCGCCGCATGTATGCATGATGACGGGAAGACCGTGGTCCTTGAACATCCCGAAGAGCTGCTTGTGGTAGGGAAGGATCATTTCGCGATGGCACGCAGGCGAGGCAAACGGTGCCGCCGTGTAGCCAAGATCCTCGTAGATGTGCAGGCCATCCGGAAGCCCCACTTCGCTGAACAGCAACTCGAAGTGTTCGAGGTTCTTCTTCGTTACCAGTGAGCAGAAGTCATGGATCCACTCAGGTTCAAGCAGGAGCGACTCAAGCATGGTCACATCGCCAAGAACCCTGCGAAGCTCTTCGAAAACGAAGAGTCCTGAGTACGTGACAAACTTATCGTCAGCCATCGCCTTGGCATACCTCTCCTTCAAAGCAGGCAAATCAACGCAATCACGCACATCGATTGCGTCGAAAGCATCTCGGAACTCATTCTTCCATATATCCGGCGAGTTCACCGAGAACGCCACATGCTCGGGCGTTCCCGCCTTGTGTTTCCAGTGCTTGAAAGAAGCGCCCCACCCATCCTTGTTGACAATCCACTCATCCGACTCCTCGACAACGCAGGCCAAGTCGGGACGTGGGGCAGGGGAGCCGAACCACGAGATACTTTGCAGATCCAAGTTGAAGCGTTGACCAAAATTGGTGCCCGGCTCAATGCCCTGATCGCCCCAGGCGTTGTCAATGATGTGGGGCCAGAATGCTTCGTTGATTCCTGCGCGCTCCGGAATTTCCTTCGCCAGCAGGCTTTTGATGATCTCGCGAGATGTCATGAGCTTCCCCCTGGAATAGCAGTTGATAGATGTCTAATATCGCTATAACGTGACTAAGCATGACAACGTAACTAGACACAAACAAGGGCACATCGATGCATAATGTCGACAAAGAACTAGTAAATATCGACATTGACGATCCAGAGCTGCAGTTGGACGTTGACATCGCCATACGTGAGGAGTGTGACGCGCACTGGGAGTGGAATCACAGGCCTCTCAATTGGGAGGACCGGCCATCATCGATACTGGTATGGCTGGTGCATGGTGGCGAGGCCGACTTGAGGACGAGCAGAGGAGACCTCATTGTCCGGCAAGGCGACTTTCTACTGATGCCCTCGCGGGGCGTTGAGTACCTTGGGCGGCACACCGAGGAGCCACGTTTCGATGTCACCTGGCTCTTCTTCAGAACCCGCCACGGCTTGGGGGTGTTGGATGGCGTAGCGGGCATTCCGTTTCACACGGAGCTCGCGGACCTTCCTTTCGTTGAGCTACTCATGGGGCGCCTCCGGACAGCGCTACCCGCCATGCGGGGAACATGGCTGCGAGCCGTGCTTGATGAGGTAAGACGACAGTGCGCGCAGCAGGGCCACTCGACGTCCGGAAAGCGGATGCGCGAGCTGGGGGAGCGGATTCATGCGGCTCCCGGCCGCTACCACGGCCTGGATGACATGCTGCGTGACTACCCCTACTCAAAGGATCACCTCATTCGCTTGTTCCGGGAGCACCACGGAATCACGCCCGTTGAATTCCTGATCCGAGCGCGCATGGCGACTGCACACAACCTGCTGATGGCGTCGGATTTCTCCATCAAACAGATTGCCGCACAGCTCGGTTATGCCGACTCCTTCTGCTTCAGCCGACAGTTCAAAGCACGCGAAGGGGTATCACCGAGCGCATTCCGAAAGCGCCACGTCGCCATGCGGGCCCGGGGATAGGGGAATGGAGCACGAATGGACTTGCACGTGGAACTCGAGCGCAGCCGGCTACCTGCTTGCGTCAGCAGCGGGCGGCATGCCAACCGCGAGGAGCGTGGCGAAATCACACCCGACTGTGTCGCACAGATTGAAGAGCAGAGCGTCTACTGCCTGCGCCAGACCAAGACGCTGCATCGCGATTCGGTTCAGGGATTCGTTCAAGGACATGTGAGTTTGGCGAGCGTTTAGGTCATTCCCGACGATCTTATCCCTCTGCTGAGTGATGCCCTGCTCGATCTCCCTGGAATCGGCACTGAAACGGAGCCAGGCTGCTTGCACCGCGCCAAGAGAGTGACAGAGCGATTCAACAGCCAGATCGAGCTGGCGACGCGTTAGCAGCTCCTGCCTTCTGATGCTGCCGAGTCGCCCTTTCAAGGCTGCTCTGGGTGCGTCATCAAGCCATGAGCCGACGGGGAGGGTGACGCCGGCAAAAACACCCCATTCATCACGGGTCTGGCCGTTATCCGCGTCATCAATGCCATAGTTGACGGACACAGCCGAGAACCATGGAAGGCTTTCAGCCTGGAGCGTCTCCAGCGCATTCTCGACAGCGTCTTCAGTCGACTGCACGGCACCGAGGTCAGGATTGCGCTCCGACGCAAGCGTCTTCAGCTTCACTTGATCGAGCGCACTGAAATCGATAGCTGCAGGCATCAACTCACCATCATAGTTGATGTGATCATAACGACCGAGTGATGCCCTCGCTTTCAGTTTGCTGGATGCAACGCCGAGTCGTGCCTTGAGCTCGTCGAGGCGCGTAAAATGAATCAGCGCTTCGGTCCGTTGCCGGTGGTAGTCGGCGGGGTTGATTCCCTGTGCGGTGTTAAGCTCCGCAAGCCGAGCCAGATCCGCACGCAGCAACTCGGATCTCTGCTGCATGAGCTTCTCCTCTGCGCGCATGAATTGGATCTCACGGTAGTCGCGGGCCACGGACAATGCTGCTCGATGTAGAGCCGTTTCGAGCGCGCGTTTGGTGTGTTCCTGCGCGGCGAGTTCTCTGTCTCGCGCAGCCGAGCTGAGGAAAGGATTACGCGGGAAAAGACGCAATTGAACGGAGTAGCTATTGCGGCCGGCATAGAGGTCACGCCCGAAATCTGTCTGTGTTGTGGATTCCTCTACCACGCTTCCGTTTTCCATCACGGTTTCCGTCACGGTCTCACCGCCTGTAGCGGGTATCACCGTGGTGGTCGTGTCCCTAATGCCGCCCCCGGCCCCCGTTTGCGTTGAGCGCTCCGTGTAGGCTCCCGGCACAGACCATCCATCGAGGGCACCGTACCGGACCCGGATCTCAGGATCGCGGCTACGGGCTACGGTTGCCAACCTGAAGTCGGCATCCGCAATGGCCCCACGTAGCGCTTCGAGGGATGGGTCGTGGTTAAGGACAAGAGCCGTGAGCACCTCGAAGGAGATCTTATCATTCGATGCAGATACTGACGCCGATTGCGGCGCGGAGAGCAGCAAGCGAGGGCACAGGCACACGCTGAACAGAAACGTCAGCGCAACCGGGGCGTAGTAGGTCCCTCCACGCTTCATCGTGCCAGTATCCTCACGGTCTCACCGGGAATGAGGGAGTGCTCACCATCAAGCGCAAACATGATGCGTCGACCTCTGATAGGTTGATTCCTAATCGGGCTGACCCGCCCCGGAAGTGTCTGGATCTCAGGAGCGATGGCCGTGACCTTTGCCACTACGCTCTCGGCACCGGCCGGTCGCACGATCTTCACGGACTGCCCGATGTGGAGCGAAGCCACACTATGTTCCGGCAGGAACCCCTCCACGGAATCGGACTCCTCCGAAACCAGCCGCAGGATCGCATCGCCGGCGCCAATGACATCGCCGGGGCGTGAGAAGATCCGGGACACCACACCATCCCTCCTGGCCTTCAATACATAGGTGTTCTTCTCCAGTAGTCGTTTGTCCAGCGATGCCCTCAGGACTTCACGCTGAGCTTTGGCGCGCATCTTGATTGTTTCCAGGACAGACGTCTCGCCGGTAATCTCAAGCGACGCCTTCAAGGCGTCGAGCTGTCCTCGAGCGCCATCAATACGGCTTTGGGCTGCTTCCTTCATGCTCGGATGGAGCTCGATTTCCTTCTCAAGGGCGGCAATAGGCGGCCGCAGCGCCGCAACGCTACTGGCATCATCCATACCGGCCGCCAGCAGGTCTTTGCGCCGTTCAAACTCGCGCTTCATTTCAGCCAGCTCGGCAAGCTGCACTTCATGGGCAATCTTGACCTTCTGCAGGTCGAGCTCGGCTTCTCGACGAGCGGCATCGGCATCCAGGGCGAGTCGCATCATGCCTTGTTCGAACCCGGAGACCGTTTGGTCAGCTTCGATAATGCGTGCTTCCTCAATCGACAGTCTTGCATTCAGGAGTGAGGCATCCATGACGGCAAGCGTGTCGCCGGCCTTGACGCGTTGCCCAAGAGAGACCTCGAGCGACAGCAGTCGACCGGTCTGAAGGGGGGCGACAGGTTCCACGACCGCAACGACAACGCCGCTCATATCACTGAACTGATCGGCACGGAGATAGAGGTAGCCAACGCCGGCCACGGCGAGCAGCCAAATCAGGACGGGCCAGGACTGCTTCACGCGACTGAACATCACGCGCGGATGCCTGGATAGGTTGCGACGTTGGTAAGCTTGCTTCATGACTATAGCTCCACCGTTGTGCGCTGCATCATCAGTTGCGCGTCACCGACACCCTCAACGGCTGAGAGCTTCTCGATCAGCTCCTTCTGATAGGACGGATCCAGCAAGCGTACCTGGTAGGAGTACTCAACGGCATCGCCCTGGACAGCTTCCCGCATGGCAATCATATGGAAGTTCGAGCAACACAGCTGCATGGCATCCGTGATGTCATGATCGGTTTCCCGTTCTGACGGAACCGTGAACGTAAGCATGCCTTCGTAGTCACGCCGTGAGGCATAGGGAGAGAAGTTGAGTAGCAGGGCAGCAGCGCTGATCATGACCGTGCTGATGACAGCGACACCATAGGTGCCGGCGCCACACGCGATGCCGGTACCCAGGCAAACGAAAAGGAATATCATATCCCTCGAGTCCCGGATGGGTGTCCTGAAACGCACGATCGCCAGGGTTCCCAGAATGCCGAGGCCGCGGGCGAGGTTGTTGCCAATGGCCATAATCATCATAGCGACGATCATGCCCCCCAGGATCATGGCGTGAATGAAGGCGCGGGAGTAGGAGAGGCCCTGGAACGTGATGCGGTAGATGAACGCATAGACGGAGCAGAGCACGAAACTCATCAGCAGCGAGCATACGATCTGCTCGGCATTGAGGATACGCGCAGCACTGAACGCATTGATGACTTCTTCCATCCTGATCCCTTCTCTAACTGGCAACCGCGCGGTCGTCAATACCCCGAAACGCGAGTTCTTTCCATATGGCGGTTGAGTACTTGCAGTTTCCCATCCGCTCCAGCCCTAACTGTTGCACCAGATCTATCATCCAAACGGGGGCATTGCCCAGCGTCTTGAGCTCCAGGACGACGCCAGAGTAGGAAAAGTCCTTCCGTTGCGCTATTGTGGTGTCCATGGTCCGCCACTTGCCGCTTCGTCCCCAATCATCCCATAGGCGAGTTGGCTGATACTGTAGTTTCCGATCCACGCTAATGCGAGCATAGTGATCGTTCCACCCAAAGTACGACTCCCGGGTGTACCGCACCAATACAAGCGGCATGGCGCCGATCTCGCGAGACAGGCGCACGAACTTGAGGAAGGCGTTACGCTCGTCGTCGGTCGTAAAGCTATCCATGACCAGCTCCGGGTTGCGAATCAGGTGCTCGCCCCACTGATCAAACGGAACGCGAGATCTGGATTTTACGATGTTGGCACCGATCTTCTGCTTCACTTCCATGAACACCGGAGCGTCTCCCGGCTCCTCGCCATAGGTCCTGACTCTGAGCTTGAACCGATTGTAGGCCTCTAACTCCTTGGCCCGATGCAAGCTCAGCGCGCGATTATCAAGCTGGAGAGTCGTCACGACGTACTCACGAGGGGTGCCGGACCCATGTGGATCGGGCGTGCAGAATGGGGTGGCAAACTTGATGGCTTCTCGGGCAACGGCATGCGGCACAACGTACTTGGCTTCATGTCGCTCAAGCTGAATGTCTACAGCCAGGTTCTTCTTCATTCCCATAGTTCTCCACAGAATGCGCCACGTTTTTAGCCTCTTTCCCCGTGTTTAGCCAGTTGCGTTTTCGCTGGCTCGTTGTGGAGTACCTGCTTCCGAGCGTAGAGCCAAAGCGCAGCTTGCAGCCATGGGGGTAACCGAGTAGATTCGGGAAGCTCGAGAACAGAAGCCGGGAGGACTTTCAATGCCGAAGATGAGAATCGATCACAGTTGGTATGATTCAACGCTGGATACCGATGAACGGGTGGATGCGCTGGTAGGCGCTATGACGCTACGAGAGAAGATCGCGCAGATGCTGCACGAGGCGCCTCCCATCCCGCGCCTGGGTGTGCCGGCCTACAACTGGTGGAATGAATGCCTGCACGGCGTTGCACGGGCGGGGCATGCAACCGTCTTCCCGCAGGCGATTGGCATGGCGGCAACATTCAATGACAAGTTGATGCTCAAAACAGCGACGGCCATCTCCGACGAGGCCCGCGCCAAGTACCACCAGGCAGTCAAGCAGGAGAACCGCAAGATATACTTTGGACTGACTTACTGGACACCTAACATCAACATCTTTCGCGATCCCCGCTGGGGCCGCGGCCAGGAGACTTACGGGGAGTGTCCGTACCTGACCGCAAGACTTGGTGTGGCGTTCTGCAAGGGGCTACAGGGGAACGACCCCAAGTACCTGAAGCTCGTGGCAACCCCCAAGCACTATGCCGTACACAGTGGGCCTGAACCGCTGCGGCACGAGTTCGACGCGGTCGTGAGCCAGCGCGACCTGCACGAGACCTATCTGCCGCACTTCAAGGCCTGCATTCAGGAAGCGGGAGCATGGTCCGTGATGGGGGCCTATAACCGCACGCTTGGGGAGCCGTGCTGCGGGAGCAAGCGGCTACTGCAGGACATCCTGCGTGATGAATGGGGCTTCAAGGGATACGTCGTCTCTGATTGCTGGGCAATCCGCGACTTCCACCAGCATCACAAGATCACGAAATCGCCTGCGGAATCTGCAGCTATGGCAGTTAAGAACGGGTGTGACCTGAACTGTGGCGACATGTACCCATCCCTGCTGGATGCCGTGAAGGAAGGCCTGATTACGGAGGAAGAGATTGACGTCTCCGTGCGAAGGCTCTTTGAGGCCCGAATTCGGCTCGGGATGTTCGATCCGGATAATGAGGTGCCCTACGCCGCTATCCCAGCCGATGTTGTCCGCAGCCAGAAGCATATCGACGTCGCGCTTCAGATGGCTCGCGAGTCCATGGTGCTCCTTAAGAACGATGGCGTGCTGCCCCTGTCCAAGACACTGAACGAGGTCGCCGTGATCGGGCCCAATGCCAGTAACGATGTGGCGCTGTATGCCAACTACTGCGGCATGTCACCCCAGATGGTCACTCCCCTGGATGGCATAGTCGGAAAGCTGTCGATCGGCTCGCAGATTGCCACCCGCGAGGGCTGTCATCTCTGGCAGGACGGACCGGTCAAGGGCAGAGTCAAACCCAAGACGGATGTCGTGATCGCGGTGCTGGGCAACACAACCGAGCTGGAAGGCGAGGAGGGCGGCGTGGCCCTGTCTGATGGCGGCGGGGACCGCGTCAACATCGGGCTTCCGGGGCGGCAGCTTGATCTGCTCAAAGCACTGCACGCCAACGGAAAGCCAGTGGTACTGGTGCTTCTGAGTGGCAGCGCCATTGACCTGGCCGAAGTGGAGCCCTACTGCGACGCTATCGTGTTTGCGTGGTATCCGGGTGAGCAGGGCGGCAACGCCATAGCGGATGTACTGTTCGGCGACTACAACCCCGCAGGGCGTCTGCCCGTCACCTTCGTGAAGTCCATGAGCCAACTGCCGGATTTCTGCGACTACCGGATGAAGGGGCGTACATATCGCTTCATGAAGAAGAAGCCGCTGTATCGATTCGGATACGGTCTGAGCTACACCACGTTCAAGTACACCAAGCTGAAAGTGAAGGGTCTGAAAGTAAGCGTGGACGTGAGAAACACGGGTAAGCGCGATGGGGATGAAGTCGTGCAGGTGTACCTCACGAGCAACCCGGCAAAGGTGCCAACCCCAAACAGGCAGCTCGTTGGGTTCAAGCGAGTGCACGTCAAGGCCGGCAAGACCAAGACCGTCAGTTTCTCCATCAAACGCAAACAGCTGGCCGCGTATGACAGCAAGGGAACCCCCTTCGTTGCCACCGGCGACTACGGCATCAGCGTCGGCGGCGGACAGCCGGACGATGCGACGAGCGGTGCCGTCCCGGGAACGATAGTGGTTGGGAAGTAGCACGGGCATCTTGCCCGTCAGTACACTAGCTTGACTTGAGGTTGGGCTTTAGCAAGAGTGTCGCTAGGATTTCGGGTTGAAACTATGTTGGTACGGAATGGATGAGGAGTCTGAGTTGTGGGCTTGATTGATCGAGTTGGTTCCTTGCTGCGATTGCGTGCGTTGCGATATGACACCTCGCTCGAGGACGCCGGGGTCGATCCCCGGACCGTGGCGGCTCGCGTAGGGCGTTCAGAACTGTTCTGCAACTTGGAGGAAAGCCTCATTCACGAACTGCTTGAGGCCATGGAGGTCACCCAGGTCCGCGCCGGTGCGACAATCATGCGCCAGGGAGAGCGGAGCGACACCTATCTTGTCCTGGCTGCCGGTAATGCGATCGTGACGTACACGCCGGAAGGGGAGGAGACCCGTATTCTGGCCACACTTTCAGAACCCACTGGACTGGGCGAAGAAGCTCTCCTGGGGGCGGGGTCGCGATCCGTATCGGTTACGATGGAGACGGACGGAACTCTTCTTCGCGTCAAGCGGGATACCTTTGCCGCCTTCGTTGGCAAGCAGGCGGTCGAGTGGGTGGAACGCGATGCCCTGGAGAGCGCCGGCAACAACGCGAATTGGCTATGGTTCGGCCCCAATGGACGCCAGCGGATCAACCGCCCCGGCGCCGTCTCCTTGCAGCTGAACCAACTCCGCGAACGCCTCGTCTCCTTTGATCGGGAACACAAGTACTACTGCTGCTGCAAGGATACCAAAGAGAGCGCAACCGCGGCCTTTGTGCTCCGCCAGCGCGGCTTTGAGGCATATGCTGTTCGAAATGGCCGGACCGCCATAGCTCAAGAGGGCAAGTAGATGATGGGGTCCGGTAGGCCGAAGCTATCGGAAGTCGGGTATGAGTATCGTCGCTAGAATTGGAGCGGAGACGCGAGCGCGTTGGCATATCGCGCGCAGTGCCGCTGCCGTGATGTGGGGGAGCCTTGTGCTGGTTTTCACCCCACGAGCCTGGCCACGCACCGTCCGCGAGCAGATCGGCAAGCAAATCCTCTTCACGGGATACGAAGCCCTTGGCCTTACCATCCTAATTGCTGTTTTGGCGGGCGTCTCGGTCGTGGCCCAGGCTCAGCTCTGGCTGGGCCGGTTCGGACAGTCCGAGATGTTGGGCCCGCTCCTGATTGCTGTGATCGTACGTGAAGCCGGCCCGATGTTGGTCAACTTCCTCGTTATCGGGCGAAGCGGGACGGCCGTGGTGACAGAACTGGCCACGATGCGGGTGCACGGCCAAGTACGCGTTATGGACGCGCAGGGTCTTGATCCGATGATCTTCCTGATTATGCCCCGCGTCGTGGGAATGGCCGTATCCATTCTCTGCCTGACGATCTTCTTCATCGCCTGCTCACTTTTCGCCGGTTTCGTCGTGGGCCTGTTTCTCGAGATCGGAACGCACGACCCCGGGCTATTCATCGAGAGCATTCTCAAGCCCATCCGCGTGGCGGACATCCTCAACCTCATGGCAAAGACCATCCTGCCCGGGCTGTTAACAGGCGTCATATGCTGCATGGAGGGCTTAACGATTGGTGGTTCAGTAACAGAGGTGCCGCAAGCTGCAACACGGGCGGTGGTACGATCCATAGCCGGTCTGCTGACCATTTCGGCAATCGTTTCGGTTCTGACTTATCTTTAACGGAGTAGTGTCGTGTCCAATAAGGTCGACAACGTACTGAGATTCGAGTCTGTAAGCTATACGGCTTCCTCCGATCATGACTCATCGCTCAATGACGTGTCATTTGAGTTAGCCGGCGAAGAAGCCGTACTGGTCCGCATTGATGGTGACAGCGAACATGCGCCCATCCTCGACCTGGCACTGGGGCTTCTGTCTCCAGCCTCGGGAAGCGTACGCTACATGGATAAGAGCTGGGACGACATGGATGCGTTCGAAGCGGCGGCGAATCGCGGACGCATCGGGTGCGTGTTCGAAATGCCGGGTTGGGTCAGCAGCCTGAGCGTGGCGCAAAACGTCATGCTGAGAGAGCGACACCACAGCAAGCGTGGCGAAGCGGAGTTGTGCCGGGAAGCAGAGGAACTGGCGAAGCTGGCCGGGCTGGCCGCGATGTGCGACGAGCGTCCGGATGTGGTTCGTCGGCACGAATTGAGAGTGTGGGAGTGGGTGCGTGCGTGCATGGGCGACCCGGCACTGCTTGTCCTGGTGTCGCCGGAGAAGGACGCCGCGTCGCATGCGCTGCCGCACCTGATTGATCTCGTGGAGAGGGCCATATCACGAGGGTCCTCGGTGTTATGGCTGACCGCTTCGGATACGGTTTGGAATCATGGACGTCTGAGTGATATGCGACGATGTGCGATAGAACACGAGCGATGGAAGTCGCTTGGGGAGATGGAATAACGATGAAGCAGAAATTCAAGTTTCGCCATGCCGATGAGATTGCCGGCACCTTTGTGATCTGTGCCGTGACGCTGTTTGTCTTTGGTGTGGTGCTCGCGGGGCGGTCACAAGGCTGGTTTGAGGGGCGATTCACGCTCAACGTGGAGTTCAAGACGGCGGAAGGCTCGTTCGGACTGCAGGAAGGCGCCATTGTCCAGGTCCGCAACACTGTCGCAGGCCGCGTCGGGAAGATCATGCCCACCGAGAGCGGCCATATGGGAACCACGCTCATTCTAAAGGAGCGATTCCGTCCGTTCATAACCAAGGACTCGGTCGCCAAGATCAAGAAGAAGTTTGGTGTCGCCGGTGACGCCTTCGTTGAGATCGATCGTGGCACGGGGGCTACTGTCGAGGACGAGGACACCATTGAGTGTGTCAAAGATGAAGAGTTGATGGAGACGGCCCAGAAGATGCTGGCGGAGCTGGAGAAGTCCATGCTGCCCATGTTCGAGGAGGTCGAGAAAATCGTGGCCAGCGTGGCGAGCATCATGTCCCGAGTGGAAGAGGGGGAGGGGATTGCCGGTGCCGTTGTGGGCGACTCTGATTTGCGGGATGACCTGACCCATATCGTAGCGCACTTGGAAGGTATCACGGCCGATGCAGAAGTGGCAGTTGAACAGGTCGGGACGCTCCTGACAAACGAAGTGGATGCCGTGATCGGCGACGTGACTGCCATGACGGATCACGCCAGAACGATGCTAACCAATGACATTTCAAGGCTCACGTCCGGCATGCACGGCCTTCAGGACGAAGCAACGCGAACGATCAGAGAGAGTCGTCGCCTGATTACGGCCATCCAGCGCCACTGGCTGTTCCGCAAACACGTCAAGCATGACTCCGAGACCGTGGCATTGGTTCCCGCCACGCTTTGCGTTGTGAAAGATGCCGCGGTGAGACAGGCCTTGGGCGAATCGCTGGATGCGGCTCGAGCTGCTGATCAAACCGATGACATTGCCAGGAATGCCTACAACCTGGCTGTCTGCCAACTGGCCGACGGCGACACGGAGGCTGCCGTGTCGCTCAACACGGAAGCGCGGCTTGCCTACAGGTCGGCGGGCATTCCGGATGCAGGTACCTACCTTCTGGAGGCGGAGCTCTCACGCTTGGCCCGGGAATTTGATGCCGCTATTACGCAAGTGAAGCAGGCTCTTGATGTGCTGAAGAAGGATGCGGACAAAGAGACGGAAGTGGAGGCCCAGATCCTCCTGGCGACGATCCACGTTGACGCGAACGGTACCGAGCGGGCGGAAGCCGCCTTGAGCCGTGCCGAGAGACTCAACCGTAAGCTGGCGTTACCTCAGTACGCATCAGCTATCGCAGGCCTGGAGGCACGCCTTGCACTTCGGCGTGGTGATGAAGCCGCAGCAGCGGCAGCATTTGCTGCCCAGGCGGGCCACCTGCGTGAAGCCGGCGCACTGTCGAGCATGGTGATGGCCCTGCGCCAGGCCGGGGACGTCTACAGCAACTTGCAGGAGTCGGCATCTGCCGCTGAATACTACTATCGTGCGGCAAGCAGTCTTCTGGCTCAGGGCGACCCCGAACACGCAGACGAGCTCCTCGCCCTCGCGCAACCAGCCGCCCAGGCGGCGGGTGATTCACTCCTTGTCCAACGCATTGGACAGCTCCAGGAAAGATCCGAATAGAGAGAGCCCTCGCGCTCTTTTTGCCAATCGGTCGATTGTACTTGCATTGCGTTCCTGAGATTGTTTACAACGCACACCAAGCACAATAGTATCTAGAACCAATCCAGGGCGGGGTTTAACTGAATGGCAACGTCGAAATCAGGGAAGAAAACAGCTACCAAGGGCAAGACGACCAAGACCACATCACGCTCCAAGGCTGCAAAACCTAAGACCAAATCCAAAACCGTCGCATCGAAGGCAACCAAGGCTTCGTCCGCGAAAAAGAAGACTTCAACACCAAAGAAGGCAGCAAAAGCACCAGCGAAAAAGGCTACTCCGAAGAAGAAGACCACCGCAGCCAAGAAACCTGCAGCAAGCAAGAAACCCGCTGCAAAGAAGGCGGCTGCTGCAAAGAAGAAGCCGGCTTCCAAGGCGAAGCAAGCGACAAAGAGCGCGGCGCCTTCTGCCCCAGCCAAGGGGAAGCAGGATTCCGCAAAGGCCAAGGATGCACAGCGTAAGGCTGAGGATGCCGCTGCGGGCGAAGAGGGTGAGGAGCAGGAAGAAGAAGTCGAGCTGACTCCCGAGGAGAAAGCTCAGAAGCTCTTTGAGTCCGAAACCGTTCGCCAGGAAGACATCGAAGCCCAGATCAAGGCCGAAAGCGAAACCGCGGCCAAGAAGGACGAGAAGGAACACCGCGAGGCCAGGAATCAGAAGATCAAGGAACTGATCGCGCTGGCTGAAGATCAGGGCTACTTGACATTCGAGGACGTCAACGAGGCCATCCCTGATAGCGTCATTGATCCGGAAGAGCTGGAATCGTACCTCGCCCTTTTGCGCGGGATGGACATCGACATCGTCCAGGCCCAGGACATTGACAAGATCAAGGTAACAAAGAAGAAGGGCAAAGCTGCCAAGGGCGGCCGTCTTGACTTCTTTGATGATCCGATTCGCATGTACCTGCACCAGATGGGGCAAGTGCCACTACTGACCCGAGAGCAGGAAGTCGAGATCTGCAAGCGGATTGAAGAAGCCGAGATCACCACTCGCGAGATGTTCAATTGCGTCGGTATAGCGGGGGACATGTACCTCGCGCTGGCCGACAGGCTCGAGAACGGTAAAGAGCGTTTTGATCGAATCGTGGTCGATAAGTTTGTGGACAGCCGCGAAGACTATCTCAACTCCCTGCCCAAGATCCGCCGCCGTATTCAGAAAGCCCAGGAGAAACTGCGCACGACTTTTGCGAATGCGGTGAAGAGCCGGACGAGCAAGGCCGACCGAGAGAAGCTTCTGAAATCCTGTGAGAAGCTGAAGGACAAACAGGCAAACTGTCTCGTCGAGCTTCATTTCAAGCAGAAAGTCATCGAGACGATGGCGTCCGAGGCGGAGAAGTCATTCATGGCGTATCGGAATGCCGTGACACGCCTGGCCCGGCTTGAGAAGGCGCGCAAGAGCAAGAAGCGCGACGAGCAGATCAAGGAAACGCGCAAAGCCATCGTCGAGAAGCAGCGCGACCTGTGCGTTCCTGTTGAGGATTGTATCGAGCGTTTCGAGGGGTTGCGCGATGCCATGCGCCGCGGTCAGCAGGCGCGGACCGAAATGGTCGAAGCCAACCTGCGTCTCGTTATCAGTATCGTGAAGAAGTATATGAATCGTGGTTTGTCCTTCCTGGATCTGATCCAGGAGGGCAACACCGGTCTCATGAAAGCGGTCGAGAAATTCGAGTATCGTCGTGGTTACAAGTTCAGCACGTATGCGACCTGGTGGATCCGCCAGGCGGCCACACGTGCGATCGCGGACCAGGCACGGACCATTCGAATCCCCGTCCACATGATTGAGACCATCAATAAGCTGTTGCGCGTTCAGAAGAAGCTCGTGCAGCAGTTTGGTCGTGAGCCAACGCCTGAAGAGGCCGCTGAAGAGATGGACATGCCGGTGGAACGCGTTCGCGCGGTCTACAAAATGGCGCAGCAGCCCATTTCGCTTCAGAGCCCCGTTGGTGATGGAGACGATGCTCACTTCGGCGATTTCATTGAGGACAAATCAGCAGAGAATCCGTCGGAAATGACGGCCTATAGCATGCTCAAGGAGCGACTGCAGGATGTCCTCGATACGCTGACCGACCGTGAACGCCAGGTTCTTGATTACCGCTTCGGGTTGACCGACGGCTACTCAAGGACGCTTGAAGAAGTGGGCAAGAAGTTCACCGTGACCCGTGAGCGAATTCGCCAGATCGAGGCGAAGGCACTCCGCAAGCTGCGTCATCCCACCCGTATTCGGAAGCTCGAAGGCTTCCTCGAAATGAAGTAGGTACCGGTACTTGATCCCGAACACGTGAAGTACCACGCTACCCCGCATCCAAGAGAAGGAGAACCCCAAATGGACCCCAAACAACTAATCATTACCGCTGGTGCCGGCATTGCCGGTCTCGTTATCGGTTTTATCGCAGGCCGCCTGAGTACAGGCGGAGGCGAAGGCGCTGCTGATGATGGCAGCGATGTCGACGTGGGCGACGGTGTTGAGCTCTACGTCGGCAACCTGTCTTACGACATCGATGACAAGGGCCTCATGAAAGCATTCGCGCCGCATGGCAAAACGCTTTCAGCCCGGATCATCAAGAACAAATTCAACAACCGCTCGAAGGGCTATGGCTTTGTCGAAATGGCCACGTCCGCAGGCGCAGACAAGGCCGTGAAGGCCATGCATGGCAAGGAGCTGGAGGGACGTAAGTTGGTCGTAAACGAGGCCCGCTCACGGTCACGCGACTAGCTAATACGCAGCGCTTTACCTTAATCACGTCACGCGTGAGGGCAGAATCAATCCTGCCTCCACGTTGTTGGCGACGGGCTGTCCTTCAAGCTTCGAGATCACGGCGAGAGCGAACTCAAATGCCGTGCCCGGTCCCTGGCTTGTAATCAGGTTGCCGTCCTTCACGACGCGTTCCGAGCTTCGCTCTGTCATGGTGAGTGATTCTCCCACGGCAGGGTGGCAGGTTACACGTCGTCCTTCGAGAACGCCGGCAGCCTGCAGTGCCAATGGAGCAGCACAGATCGCACCCATGAGCTTTCCTGCTTTGACGAACGACTGGATGGCATTCAAGAGTCCCGGACAGGCGATCATGGCAGCCGTTCCATCTGCGCCGCCAGGCAAGACAATGGCGTCAAACGTCTCGGGGTCGACGGACTCCCACAGCTCGTCAGCTACGAGCACAACGCCGCGAGAAGCCGTGAGAGTGCGTGACATGCCCAGGGACGCCGACGTGACGGAGAACCCCGCCCGTCGAAGTGTATCGATAATGATGACGGCTTCCATCTCTTCGCTACCGTCTGCAAGGGGGACGAGAACTTTGGGCATGCGAACACCTCCAGGGATCGTTGCGTTAGAACTGAAGAAATCGTAGAGCCCCGATCGACGCGCTGCAAGTCCGTTTGACGCTTGCGCCGGTTTTGGGATGCCAGTAAGGTCACGACTATGAACTATGTAAGTACACGCGGGCAAACAGAACCCCTGTCATTCTCAGAGGCGGTCATGACAGGCCTTGCCAGGGATGGCGGACTGCTACTCCCTGAGTCGTTCCCTGACGTTAGCGGGGAATTGGCACGTTGGCGTGATCTGTCATACGCGGAGCTTGCGTTCGAGGTCATGCGGCTGTTCTGCGATCTTCCCGATGCGGACCTACGGGATATTGTCACCCGCAGCTACGCGACATTCGACGCCCCGGACGTGACACCGCTCAAGCGAGTAGGGGATGTCTACGTTCTGGAGCTGTTTCACGGGCCAACGTTGGCTTTCAAGGATGTGGCGCTTCAGTTTCTCGGAAACCTGTTTGAATACCAACTTGAGCGTACGGGACAACGACTGAACATCGTAGCAGCCACCAGTGGGGATACGGGAAGTGCTGCAATCTACGGAGTGCGGGGCAAGGAGCGCATCCGGATTTTCGTGATGCACCCGAAGGGGCGTACGAGCGAGATCCAGGAGCGCCAGATGACCACGGTGCTGGATGACAACGTTTCGAATCTCGCAGTGCGCGGTACATTCGACGACTGCCAAGGGGTCCTCAAGTCGCTTTTCAATGATCTGCCGTTCCGTGACCGCTACAACCTGGGAGCCGTTAACTCCATCAATTGGGCGCGGGTCCTGGCGCAGGTCGTTTATTACGTCTATGCCACGCTACAGCTACAGAAGCTTGAGGGAGCAGGGCGGGTCCGATTCAGTGTCCCGACAGGCAACTTCGGCGACATATTCGCGGGGTACGTGGCATTCCGGATGGGAGTTCCGATTGGCAAACTCGTCCTGGCAACGAACGAGAACGATATCCTGGCGAGGTTCTTCACGACTGGGGAATACAGCTTAGGCCACGTCGTGCCGACGCTTAGCCCATCGATGGACATCCAGGTGGCGAGCAATTTTGAGCGCTATCTCTACTATCGGCTGGGAGAAGACAGTTCCGAGGTACAGGCAAGAATGCAGGCTTTTGCTGCGGGGCAGTCACTACGGGTGCCCCTGGAAGATGGGCGCGTGGACCCGCTCTTTGCCGCGGGCACCGGTACCACGCAGATGACGCTGGATGCGATCAGATCCTGCTATGAGACGCACGGATACCTGTTGGATCCGCACACCGCGGTCGGTTACCACCTGGCCAGTCAACATTTGGATGCAGACGAGCCAATGATCTGCCTGGCCACGGCACACCCGGCGAAATTCGGGGATGCAATCACCCAGGCCACGGGTCAGGATATTGCGCACCACCCGCGCCTGGATGCTCTCAGCTCCCTGCCAACCCGTTGCGATGACATTGGCGCGGATGTGGACGAGTTGAGCGCCTATATCGAAAAACACGTCTCTTGATCAGGCCCCGGGAAACCGATTGTGACCCCAGGATGGCAACAATAGACCAAGATCACTTCAGCTGTCAGCGATGCGGCGAGTGCTGTCGCACGACGGGCTATGTCCACCTCCTGCCGGGCGATATTGATGCAATTGCAGAACTCCTGCAATTGGATGTGGTGGCGTTCACGGATCGTTACACCCGCTTGACCAGGGGTCGGGCGGGACTCAGCCTGAAAGAACAGAAGGATGGGTCCTGCGTCTTCCTGAGCGACGACAACAGATGCCGCATCGAAGCGGCAAAACCACGTCAGTGCCGGCAGTTCCCGACAGCATGGCGATACAAGGACATGCAGAACAGCTGCAAAGGATGGAACCGAGATGAAGACAACAACGATTGAGAAACGAATCATCGAGCTTCTCGGACGAGAGCATCAGCGGGCGCTGACAGCGAACGAGATCGCCGATTCACTGAAGCTGCGCGGAAAGCTGCGCAAACAACTCCAGAAGCACCTGAACCATCTCACGGTCCAGGGCCGCATCGTACGAATCAGAAAAGGGCGCTACTCACTGGGAGAGGAAGCTGATCTCTTTACAGGACGGCTGTCGGGCGTCCGGTCGGGGAACGGGTTTGTGGATGCCCTGACGCAGGAGGAAGAGTCTGTCTTTGTCGCGTCCCGCGACATGGGGACAGCGCTTACCGGGGATACGGTGCTGGTTCGACTCTACCCGGAGGTCAAGGGAGATACGCGCGGTCCATCGGGCAAGATCATCCGGATCGTTGAACGCGGTCGGCATGACATTGTGGGAACGCTACGTTCAACGGGCCGCTTTCTGCATGTTGTGCCAATCGATCCAATCTATACTCAGAACTTCTATGTTGCAGATGCCGCCGGCGGGAACGTCGGTGATCGCGTCCTGATTCGGTTCACCAGTTGGGATAACAAGCATGTCAGCCCCGAAGGCGAAGTGATTGAAGTGCTGGGCCCGGCAGACTCGCCCTCTGTAGATACGCTTTCGATTATCCGCCATCATGGCCTGAGCGATGCATTTCCTGAGGAAGTCCTGCGTGAAGCTGAAGCGGCGTCCGCGCGGATGGAGCTTCCCGGCAAGCGAGTGGATCTGCGTGACGACCTGATAATCACGATTGATCCCGAGCGTTCGAGGGACTTTGACGATGCGCTATCGATGCACAAGGAAGGTGAATTCCGTATCCTGGGCGTGCATATCGCGGATGTCAGCCACTTCGTACCGCCAGGCAGCGCGCTAGATGAAGAGGCGCGTCAACGCGGCACAAGTGTCTATCTGCCGGACAAGGTGCTACCCATGCTTCCCGAGCAGCTGTCGAATGGCATCTGCAGTCTCAACCCGGGGCGGGAACGACTCGCATTCTCCGTAATGATGAAGGTTGACACAGAGGGCAAGGTTGTGGCGCGCTGGTTCGCCAAAACGATTATCCGCTCATCAGCACGCCTCACCTACGAAAAAGCGCTGGCCGTACTCGAGGGGAAACGAAAATCAAAGAACCCCAGCATAACCCCGGACGTGGTTGGTTTGCTTCGGGAGCTGCACAGCATGGCGCAGCAGTTCCGCAGCCGTCGTTTTGCTGCCAACGCGCTTGATCTCAATGTCCCTGAGGTCGAAATGGTCACAGATGGCGAGGGCCGCATGACCGGGTTTGCTCCGGTTGACAATGACATTTCACACCAGCTCGTTGAAGAGTGCATGGTGGCAGCGAACGAATCGGTGGCGGCGGAGCTGGCCAGCCGCCACATTGCCAGTATCGCACGCTTCCATGATGAGCCAAAACTGACCAAGATCGAAGAGCTGACCGACCTGCTGATGGGAATGGGCTATAGCCCGGGTGACCTGAGGAAACAGCGCGCGATGGCAACGTTTGTGCGCAGCCTCGAGGGTGACCCGCTGGCCCCGCATGTGCATGTCGCAATCCTGAAGAGCATGAACCGCGCGATCTACTCCTCGACACGTACCGGGCACTATGGACTTGCGAAGACGTACTACTCGCACTTCACGTCCCCAATCCGGCGCTATCCTGACCTGATTGTGCACCGTCAGCTTGCCAATTGCCTGCAGGCTCCCGGAGGCGCGAAATACGACAAGCCGGCTCTTGCGGCCATGGCGCTCCATGCTACGGAGCGGGAGGAAGTGAGCGATACGGCAGAACGTGATCTTACCGAGATCATGAAGTACCGTTTCCTGGAATCTGAATTGGCCGCGGGAGCTGACACCTCCTTTGAGGCCGTCGTGGTGGCTGTAACCAATTACGGGCTTTTCGTTGAGCTCGATTCTCTGCGCCTGCAGGGGCTGGTCCATATCTCTGAGCTATCCGGCGAGTTCCTACGGTTCAATCGCAAACGCTCCGAACTGCGTAACAGACGTGTTCGATACGGAATTGGCGACAGACTGAATGTGCGGGTCACCGAGGTCGACATGGATGCCCGCAAACTCACTTTCACCGTTGCGTAGTTACAGAAAGGGCTTGACCCCGTAGGGCAGTTGTCCGAGACTGTGCGCCTTTTGTGAGAGAAGCCAAACAATCGAGGTACTAAAGATGGGTACTGGCAGAACATTTAACAAAGCACCGATTTCGCGTCCGAAGAAGAGTCCGGGCGAGCGCGCACGTCGTGTCGCCACTCAGCGGAAACGCCTGGTTGCGAGCGGAATGGACGAAGAAACGGTCCGTAAGCTCAACACCAAAGAGATTCGCGAGAAACTCCGCGAAGTCGCTGTCGCCGCAGCCAAGGCCTAAACAAGGCCCCCGGTCCACTCTTGTCCGGGAGAAAATGGTGTGACGGCAAACGGCGATATACTGATGCAGGACGGCTGCGGTCAGTGGCTGCATTTCAGCCGTCCCACACGCATACATGTCGCCAAGCTTCCGGCCGAGATACCCGCTCTGCTCAAGGCGGTGGATGCCGCAATTGAAGCCGGAACACCTGTTGCAGGCTTCCTTTGCTATGAAGCCGCCGCCGGCATTGATCCGGTTCTCGAGACGAAGCCTGTCTCCGAGGGGCAGTCGTGTCCTCTTGCCTGGTTTGGTGAATACGCGGCTCCGGAACGACTGGAACAACTCCCTCTCCCTACGTCTGAGGCCGAGGAGTTCTCCTGGGAGATCTCTGTCTCCGATGAGATGTACGCCGCCGCCATTTCACGGATCAAGTCCTATATCGTTGCCGGCGATACCTACCAGGTGAATTTCACTCTTCGCATGCACGCCCCGTTCAAAGGTGGTGCGTATCCTCTATTCTATCGTCTCCAGGCGTCGCAGCGCTCCGCCCACGCGGCTTTCGTGGATTTGGGCGACATCTCGATATGCTCCGCATCCCCTGAGCTGTTCTTCTGCCTTGATGGGGATACGATCCTGTCGCGCCCCATGAAGGGGACGACATCCCGTGGGACAACTATTGTCGACGACAACAAGCAAGCGAGGGAGCTCTTCGAATCGCCGAAGAACCGGGCCGAGAATGTCATGATCGTTGACATGATACGCAATGACCTCGGTCGCATTGCCAAAGCAGGCACCGTACACGTAACAAGTCTATTTGATGTTGAACGTTACCCGACCGTGAGCCAGATGACATCGACCGTTGAAGGTGAAACGCAGGCGTCCTTTGGTCAGCTCATGCGGGCATTGTTCCCGTGCGCCTCCATTACGGGAGCACCCAAAGTCAGAACGATGCAGATTATCCGTGAGCTGGAGGCATCTCCGCGGGGAATCTACACCGGCAGCATTGGCTATTGGCTTCCCGGACGCCAGGCCCGCTTCAATGTCGCGATTCGAACCGTGGTTGTCGATCATGCCGCTGCTTCTGCAACCTATGGGGTGGGGGGGGGTATCGTCTGGGACTCCATCGACAGTCATGAGCTGGCTGAGTGCGAAACGAAGGCCGCGGTACTGAATGCGCATGGGAACAGCTTCGAAATCCTCGAAACTCTGCGCTGGTCTGCCGGCGAGGGCTTCTTTCTACTCGATCGCCATGTGGCGCGCGCCAAGCGTGCGGCGCAGCGGTTTGGCTGCGTTTTCGAGGAACGAGAGCTGCGTGACGTTCTGAGGAAGGCCGTTGAAGGCCTCGATGGCGACCACCGTGTCCGGTGCCTACTGTCCTTCGACGGTTCCCTCAAAGCGGAGACGTTTCCGATTGAGCCGGAAGGTGACAAAGCCAGGCGAGTGGGCATCGTTCAAGACGCTTGTGACTCGACTGATGTCTTCCTGTATCACAAGACGACACATCGCGACGTCTATGAACGCGCCCGGGCTCAGCGCCCGGATTGTGATGATGTGTTGTTGGTGAATGAGCGCGGGGAGATTACGGAGTCAACAATAGCCAACCTGGTGGTCGATATTGACGGAGAACGCCTCACGCCACCCATCACGTCCGGGCTGCTTGCGGGGACTTTTCGAGAGGAACTGCTGGCGAAAGGCGAGATTCATGAGCGCGTCATTACGCCACGCATGCTGGACCAGGCAGATGCACTATGGCTGATTAACTCCGTTCGCGGGTGGATGCCTGTGGTGCTTCAACGCGCCTGCCTTTGACAGACTTCGCGGCGGGAACTTAGACTCGACTTCCGCACCGGATTTGCGATGCTTATCGAATGAAGCATGCAGACTGGGCAGGTGCAATAGAGGCTTGGACGCAAGTGCTGGGAAGTCCACACGTCCTGGTGGATGACGCCCAGCGCGCAGCATACGAACGCAACGCAAGTGGCCTGGAGCGCACCATCCCGGTAATCCTCCGCCCCGGATCGACCGAGGAGGTCGTGGCCGTCGTCAAGGAAGCGAATCGCTTCCAAACACCTCTCTACCCGATCAGCACAGGCAAGAACTGGGGCTTCGGTTCCCGCCTACCAAGCAGCGATGACTGTGCCGTGCTTGATTTGGGGCGCATGAACCGAATCATTGAGGTCAATGCGGAGGGCCAGTATGCCGTCATTGAGCCGGGAGTCACGCAGCAACAGTTGTACGACTACCTGCAGAAGCATGACATTCCATTGAAGCTGAACGTGACAGGCTCCGCCGCCGAAACCAGCATCATAGGCAACGCTCTTGAGCGCGGGATCGGTTACTTCGCGTCACGTGCTGACGCTCTATCCGGCATGGAGGTGGTCCTGGGGAACGGGGAGTTGATCAAGACGGGCTTCGCCCATTTCGCCAACAGCCGGGGAACATACCACTACCACCATGGAGTAGGGCCCAGCCTGGATGGCCTGTTCGCGCAATCCAATTTCGGCATTGTGACTGCGGCCGGTGTTGAACTGATGCCGGAGCCTGAGGCGCAGACTGTTTTCGTGATCCGAATCGACAAAGAGGAGAAGCTGGGACAGCTTGTTGAAGCGCTCTCTGATCTTCTGCGCAGCGGCATCACGGATTCTGTCATTCATGTTGGCAACCAGCCGCGCTCCCGAATTGCCATGGGACCATTGATTTTCAACTACCTGGTGGAGCGGGGAATGCCCGAGGAGGAAGCCAGGGAGGCGGCAGAGCGCTATATCAAGGAGGAGGGGTTTGGCCCCTGGAGCGCCCTGGCCGGTGTTATGGGCACGCGCCAGCAAGTTAAGTTGGCCAAGCAACGGGTGCGGGCCGCCGTGCGTGGTATGGGGAACGTGATCTTTCTGACGGAATCGGTCATTCGTACAGGTAAGGCTGTGCTTTCTGCACTTAGCTTCTTACCGGGCATGCGGCGCAAACGGGCAATTCTGGCAGCGGTTGAGGCCTTGCATGACTTCTCGAGCTGCATCCCTTCATCTGCCGCCATGCAGAGCGTCTGCTGGCCTGTGGAGAAGCGCACGTACCCATGGCCCTATGAGCCGGATCACACGCGTAGTGGCATGCTGTATGTGGTTCCATTCTGTCCGCTGGAACCTGCTGACGTGATTGAGATGGTCCGGCATGCAAACGAGATCTGTGATGCCTACCAGTTTGAGCCATACATCACGCTCAACACGGTGAATCCGCGTTGCCTTGAGGCCGTGATTAACATTGCCTTTGACCGGGATGACGCGGAACGGACGCAACAGGCTCAGAAGTGCGTGGACGAGATGCTGGAACGCTACCTGGCGGTTGGAATGATCCCATACCGGGTTGGTGTTCAGGATATGTCGCGTCGTGTCGACGAAACAGACCCATTCTGGCGAACCGTGCGTGATCTCAAGTCAGCGGTGGACCCGAATCACATCATCTCACCGCGTCGCTACAACCTGGTCTAACCCAGGTGCGCGCCGATTCCAACGCCCGTTGGCTCGAGCGGCGTGGACAGCACGGCATCCTCAGGAACCGGAAGTGTGATTTCAACACTGGTTCCCTTCTGGCTCGTGCCAACCTTGATCTGACCAGCATGGTCGATGACGGTGCGACGCGCGATTGGCAATCCAAGCCCGATTCCGCGTGCCTTGGTGGTACAGAACGGCGAGAAGAGCTTCTCTTCAATCTCCCCCGGCACGCCATTACCGTTGTCCATGACGTTCATGCGAATATTCTTACGCCCCTCCGCACCGTCAACAAGGGTCGCGGTGACATGAACGCTCGGATATTGAACATCAGCCACGGCTTCAACTGCATTACGCACGAGGTGACTGAAACAGTCGGTGAGCGCATCGCGGTCACAGCGCACATCAGGAAGATTCTCATCTATTGAGGCCTCTACCAGGGCTCCAGTGTCCGGTGAGGACTCGCTAACACCCGCAATGGCGAGGTGGAGGAGCTCAGCGATCCCGGCCATTTCGAAGTTCAGTGGCGGTGTTTCAGCGAAGTCACTGATCTGATCGACCATGCCGTTGAGACGCGAGATTTCGGAACTGACCAATTCGCTGAACTTGTCCCGGAAGTCGGGGTCGGCATAGCGTTCTGGCAGGAGCTGGGCAAACGTACTGATGGCCACAAGAGGGTTGCGTACCTCATGGGACATCGCTGCAGCCAGCTCGGTCCAGAAGGAGGCGCGTTCGACTTCTTCTTCCTTCTCGCGGAGGATGCGCTCCTGGGTCAGGTCACGGACGATGGCGAGTGCGCCGATGCACTTGGAGTCGGCCTCAAGCTTGCGCGTTAGCACAGAAAGAGACCGTTTTGTGCGCGGCTCTTCCCATTCATAGGGCTCCGGAGGCGTGGCATCGCCAATCCGCTGCCCGAGCATGTCCGCCATCCTACTGGATAGAATTGCAGCCGGCTGCTTCACGACGTCCTCGGCGTCGATCTCGAGAATTTCCTGCGCGGCCGTGTTGAGCCAGCGCACGCGACAGTCGGATCCCACAGCCACAATGCCCACGGGCATGGAGTCGAATACCGTGTCGGCCAGGGCTTTCTGCACAGCAACCTTTTCGTAGAGCTGCTGATTCTCCAGCGAAATGGCAACGTGTTCGCCCAGTAGCATCAGTTCTTCGAGATCCGCCTGCGAGAAGGGCATCCCCGTAATGCGATGCCCCAGGAAGAGCCAGCCGATGATTCCACTGCGGCCGTGCAGCGGGATAATGACCTCTGCCCCCATGACCTCCAGTGAATTCTGGAGTACGGCGCGCTCGGCCGGGCTCTCAATAACATTCAGGCGTGTGCGGCAGATGAGATGCGCATGGAGATGCATCCAGCGGACGAGAGGGTCCTGCTTCGATACGTGAAGGTTGCAGGAATCTTCCATACACTTGGTGCCGGCTCGGTAAGCGTATGCGCCGGCTTCCCGGTCGAAGGCAAAAATGCCGACACGCGAGACCCTGGCACAGGAGGCAATGCCCTGCACCATGCTTTCCAGCATCTTGTCAGCATCGTCAAAATGCTGGAATGCCTTGGAAAGATGGTGCAACGAGGGTGGGGCGGACTGTATTGGATCGGGTTCCTCAGGGCCTGTCGGCTGGGGCACCTCGGAACGGAGCATGCGGTTCTCTTTAACGAGCTTGAGGTGATCCTGTGCATGCCGCACCAACGACTGGAGGTGCTGGGACCACTACACTCGACCACCGGCGACTACGCTTACTCATCTGTGTCTCCTCTTCGCTGCCAACCCATTTCCACGTGCCCGCCTGCTACAATCGAGCAGGACCACCAGACTATCAACACGCGCTACTGCTATGGTTATAGATACTTATGGTCTTTTAGGCAAGTTCCGATACGGGGTCCTTTTCATAGGTAATTGACCCGATGTCAACGTAGGGATATCCTCACGGCCAGCGTCTTTGATCTGGACTTCACCAACCATCGCCGATAGCGTGCTTAGAGCACAGCCCGCGAGGCCTGCTGAAAGCGTGTCTAGCCCCGTGCTGGACGAGGGCTTGCTGCTGTGCGGGCATGTGTACAGGAAAGGACTTTGACATGGGATTTCTCCCAGATACGCGGGTAGTCGTGACGGGGCTCGGAATCGTCGCTGCGAATGCGAGCGGCAAGGGCCCTTTCTGGGAGTCCCTCCTGCGAGGCCACAGCGGCACGAAACGGATCACGCTCTTTGATGCCTCGGCATACAGGTCTCAAATCGCGGGCGAGGTCGGCAATTTCGATTTGCGCAACTACGTGAAGCCGAAAGGGAAGATATCCCGCATGTCACGTCAGACGCAACTCGCCCTTGCTGCCGCAGCCCTGGCAGAGAAGGATGCCGGGCTTTCCTTTGCAGCGTTGGCCAAATCAGGCCCAGTCCCGATCTACCTGGGAGTCAGCAGCAGTGCGATCGAGGTGGTGGAGAGGGGCATTGAGCGAATGGAGCAGCGTGGCGCTACGCGCGTGTCAACAAGCGTCGTTGAGGCGAGCTCTCCCCAGCAGGCCGCCAGCACCATAGGCGAAGAGCTGGGGTTTCCAACCCGGACACACACCGTAGCCTCTGCCTGTGCGGCAGGACTGGAGGCGTCAGGAACGGCAGCTGATGTCGTGCTCTCTGGAAAATCGGATCTTGTTATTACAGGCGGCGCCGACGCTCCCATTACAAAACTGTCGTTCGCGTGTTTCGATCGTGCGGGGCTTGCCTCCTGCCGAAACGATGAACCCGAGAAGGCGGCCCGCCCGTTTGATCGTGACTGTGATTCCGGTGTCATATCAGAAGGCGCAGCCATCATCTTCCTTGAGAACTACGAGCAGGCAATGGCACGTGGCGCAACCATCTATCTTGAGATACTCGGATATGGGTCCAGTGCGGATCCGTCACCGGAAGAGCCCATGGCCGGGATGGTGGACTCCATGGAAATCGCCTTGGCAAATGCGCATAAGCGCGCGGCGGATATGGACTATATCTGCGCGCATGGTCCGGGCCATCCGGTCATTGACCGGGCTGAGACCGATATGATCAAACAGGTATTCGGCGACATGGCCTATCGCGTTCCTGTGACGTCTGTGAAAGGGAACGTCGGAAACCCACTTGCGGCTGCAGGACCGATGCAACTCGTTTCAGCGGCGCTGGCCCTTCAGTCCGGCGTAATCCCTCCCATTGCCAACCATGAGAATCCCGCCCCCGGATGCGACCTTGATTATGTATCGGGCTCATGCCGAAAGACGGCCCCCAAGACCGTGCTAATCAACACACATGGACTCGGGGGCGGCAATACGAGCATGGTCGTACAGAGGGTTGACCCATAATGGATTTCTTTGCTGTTCTGCACGCAGGAATTGCACTTGCTACCCTTATCCTGGGAATCCTGGTTTTCCTAACCAACTGGAAGCGCGCGACGAACCTGGTCTTCCTGTTCCTGTCCCTGGTCCTCGTCGCGTGGCTGGGATGCCTCGGTGCCGCCTTTTACGTGGGAACGTTCACAGTCGCTTCTTTCGCCGTGCGCGCCTCCAACGCAGTTGGCGCTTTCATGCCGTTCACGTTCAACGCCCTGCGCCTTGCCATCGTTCACCGCCCCCGGCAGAGACGCCACATTCTAAGGCGCTCCCTGGGATGGCTGTTGCCTGCCATCGCGATCAGCATCATGTGCCTCACACGCTTCTTTCTAAGGGAAGTCATCGTCGGCCAGGATGGCGGGATTCCTGAGCCTGTCTACGGCCCCGGCATTCTCATCTACTCAGCCTACCAAGTCTCTTTTCTACTGCTATTCGTCACACGCTTTATCGGTGACCTCCGTCGCGAAAAGGGCATCGCGAAGATCGAGCTGCAGTTTGTCCTGTTGGCTTCTGCAATTGGCATCTTCACGGCAGTCACGGTTACCTCGGTACTGCCCATCATCCTGAAGAGCTCGCAGATCGTCAGCCTTGCGCCTGTAGCTGCACTGCTGTTCATTGGCATTATCGCGTACGGCATCGCAACTCGACGAATCATGGAAGTGGGCACGGTTCTGCGACTCATCACAGCCTACACGCTGCTTGTTCTCTATCTCTCCCTGCTCTACGGCCTGACGCTCATCATCTCCCGTTTTGTCTTTGGGGCTGCCGGCGTGGACACCCCCACGGCGCCGCACTTCGTCGCAGCGCTCGTTATGGCATTCACCCTGACGCCGGCACACGGACGGATGCAGTTGGTGGCCAGCAAACTCTTCGTCGGGTCGGGAACCACCGATGTCAGTCGCACCGTTCAGCGTTCTAACGCCATTCTCCAGGCGATCGGCACGCTGGATGCCCTTCTCGAGCGCTTCTCGAACGTTGTGCGGGAGTCAGTGGGAGCTGGTGATGTCACTATTCTGCTTGAGGAGAAGGGACGTTTCAAGCAGGTCTATCCTCAAGGGCGGGATGACTCACGGCTGCCAGGGGGAATTATGCAGGCGAATTCGCCCACGATCCGAACCCTTGCCCTGTCGGGTCAGCCGTTGATTGTTGACGTCCTGCACCGTCGGCAGCCGACCGCTCTGCTTGCGGCCGCCGGTGACGAACTCGACAGCCTGGGAGCGGCCGCGGCCGTCGGTATTCGATCCAAGGGTGATGTGCAGGGCGTCATGCTGCTGGGGCCACGCCTTTCGGGTCGTGTTTACGGTCTGCCGGAACAGCGGGCCCTTCAGATCGTGGGCGATCAGCTCGCCACCGCGGTGGAGAACGCGCGTCTCTATACGCAGCTTCAGGACGGGAAGATGTACAATGACATTCTGCTGGATAGCCTGGTCAGCGGCGTCGTCGCTACAGACAGCGACCAGAGGGTCACGGTCTTCAACAACGAAGCAGAGCGCATTACGGGGCTGCGGTCGGATTCGGTTATTGGCGAGCCCATGACAAGTCTGCCCCAGGCGCTGGTGAGAGTGTTCAACCATACGTTGACAACGGGGGAGAGCGTCCGCAACCGGGACGTCCGGTTGCGGCTTTCGGATGGTGAAGCCGTCCCCATCCAGGTTGGTAGCAGCGTATTCTATGGTCATGAGGGCGCTGTCTCCGGCGCGCTGGCGGTCTTCAGCGATCTGTCCGTTGTAAAGCGACTGGAAACGCAGGTGCGCCGCACCGCACACCTCGCCAGCGTCGGAACGCTTTCCGCCGGTATGGCGCATGAGATCAAGAACCCGCTGGTAACGCTGAAGACCTTCTCGCAGCTTCTTGAGGAGCAATACGAGGATCCCGAGTTCCGCCAAACCTTCTCAGAACTGGTAGGGAAAGAGGTCAATCGCATCGACAGGATCGTTAACCAGCTCCTGAAGTTCGGCCGGCCGGCCAAAGCGCAGCTGGCCGAGATCTCGCTCCAGGAGGTCGTCGAGCAGTCGCTGCAGCTCGTGGGTGTCCCTATGAGCAAGAAGAACGTCGACCTGAAAGTGGACTGGCATGTGAGCTCGAGCGTAACGGCCGGGGACCCCAGGTTGCTGGAGCAGGCCTTCGTTAACTTCTTCCTCAACGCCATCGACGCCATGGAAGGGGGAGGCGAACTGAGGGTGATTCTACGGCTGGTCAGGGATCCCTTGCCGAGCGCCGAAGATCGTGAAGATGTCTTGCCCGACCGATACCTGAGTGTTAGCATTCAAGACTCAGGTGTGGGCATTAAGGAAGAGGATTTGCCACATGTTTTCGACCCCTTCTTCACGACGAAGAGTACGGGGACAGGACTGGGGCTTTCGGTCGTACATAGCATCATTCAAGAGCACGGCGGCATGATTGATGTGGAGAGCGAGGAAGGCGTAGGCACCACGTTCCATGTGCTATACCCGATCGTACGCCGGGATAGCCTACCTGAGGGAGATGCCGCAACAAAGCGGGACACTGCTGAAGTCGGTGCGTAGGAGAGCAACCTATGATGTCGCAAGATGGACAAGACAGAATTCTGGTGATTGACGACGAGCTTGGGCCGCGCGAGAGCCTGAGGTTCCTTTTCAAGGACGAGTATGACGTCGTTTGCGCTGATTCGGTAGATGCCGGCGTCGCCGAGCTGAAGAAGCAGAAACCCGATGTCATCATCATGGACATCAAGATGCCCAAGAAAAGCGGCATCGAGGGACTCAAAGAAATCCGCGACATTGACAGTGATATCTCCGTTATCATGCTCACAGGGTTTGGATCCCTGGAGACGGCCCAGGAGGCCATCCGCCATGGGGCGAATGACTACGTCAAGAAGCCATTTGACGCCAATGAAATGCGTGAGATTGTCCGCAAGTATGTCGACAAGACGCGTATGTCCCGGGGGCGACTCGGCGCATTCAGCGAACTCGAAGCACTGAACCAGCAGCTACAGAGCGAGCTGGCCAACAAGGAGCACCTGGCGCAGCTGGGGCAGGCGTCCTCCGAGTTTGTGCATGACATCAAGAATCCGCTCTCGGTGATTTGCGGCTATGTCCAGCTGCTCATGGACCAGCTCCAGGACGCCAATAGCACGGAAAGTCTCCAGGCCGGGACCGCACGTGAATACCTGGCGCGCGTCGAGAAGAGTGTCTTCCGCTGCCAGGAGATGGCGAAAATGTGGAAGTCCCTCGGGCAGAAGGACGAAATGCGGATGGAAGCGTGCTCCATCATGGAGATCATCGAAGAGGTCTCAGAAACCGCCACCGCCATTGCCAGCGATGTCGACGGACGCGTCGAAATGGTGCGTGGCCCCGCAGACTGCATGGTCCGCGGGGACAGCCTGCAAATTTTCCGTGCCATACAGAACCTGGTAAGCAATGCCATTCAGGCATTCCCCGATAGCGGGGGAGTGGTAAAGGTGAGCTGGGACTGCCCGGGCGACCGAGTGCTGATAGAAGTGCGCGATAACGGATGCGGAATTCCGCCAGACAAGCTCGAAACTATTTTTAACCCTTACTTCACGACGAAAGAAGGCTCCGGCGGAATGGGAATAGGGCTTTTCATCACCAGGAAGGTGATTGAAAACCACGCTGGGACCATTTCCATCACGAACGCTGCCGATGGTGGCGCGATCGCGAGTGTTGATCTACCCCGGATGGTGGCCGAGACACAGTAACCGTCGTTAGCATTTTCACGCATTCGCGGATAGATGGCGATTCCCACTCCCTGGAAACCTCCTATGAGCAAACTACTGAGAGATGTTTGGCTACGGCGAGAGCTGCTGGGGATTCTCGTCGTTCGTAATCTTAAGCTCCGGTACAAGCACTCTGTCCTGGGGTTCTTCTGGTCGCTGCTCGGGCCTCTGCTCCTGATCCTGATCTACGCGACTTTCGCCGCCATTCTCCGGTTCAATGTGGGGCGTCCCAACTACCTTCAGTTCCTCGTGATCGGCATCGTCGTGTGGCAGTTTCTCTCCATGTGCCTGAACGATTCCCTGAACACCGTCATGGGGAGCGCAAACCTGATTAAGAAGACGGCGTTTCCACGCATCATTCTTCCGCTTGCCATGGTTCTGGCCAATCTCGCGAACTTCCTTCTGACTTGGATAGTGCTGCTACTCTATCTCCTGTTGTCGGGAATGCGGTTCCAACACCTTGAGTTCCTTGCTGTAATCCTCTTGGCGCAAACTGCGCTCTGCCTGGGCCTGGCGCTGTTTCTCTCCGCCTGCAACGTGTTCTTCCGCGATACGGAGCACATCCTGGGCGTTGGGACGCTGGCATGGTTCTTCCTCACCCCGATTTTCTACCCGCTCATGGACCAGTTGGCATTCCTGCCCGAGCATCTCGCCTGGCTGGCGTTCCTGAACCCGATGACAGGAATCACGTGGGGATATCGCACGGTATTGATGGCTGACAGGCTTCCTGATGCAGCCGTTCCGCTGTCCTTTCCTGCCGTTTCGGCTACAGTATGTTTAGTCGTGCTTGGTATTGGACTGGCTGTCTTTCAGAAGCTCCAATCGCGATTTGGAGATGAACTCTAGTGCAAGAGCAACCCCATATGGATACGCAGCCTGTCATTGAAGTGAAGGACGTCAGTAAGCACTATCGGCTGACGGGAGGAACCCACAGTCTGAAGGCTGCTGTCCTGGAATTCATCAAGCGGGGGCGTGACGTCAAAACACTGCGCGCCCTCGACGAGGTGAGCTTCTCCGTAAACCGCGGCGAAACGCTTGGCATCATCGGGGCCAATGGCGCGGGGAAGAGCACGCTGTTGGCGCTTCTCACCGGCACGATCCAACCCACTTCAGGTTCCATCAGGACCGAGGGCCAGATCTCATCGTTACTCGAGTTGGGTGCAGGCTTTCATCCCGATCTCAGTGGCCGCGAGAACGTCTTCCTCTACGGGGCCATCATGGGGCTTTCGCGCAGCCAAATGCAGGAACGCTTTGATGCCATCGTCAAGTTTGCTGAGCTGGAGGACTTCATTGATCAGCCGGTCAAACACTACTCGTCGGGCATGTACGTCAGACTGGGGTTTGCCGTTGCCGTCGAAGTGAATCCAGACATCCTGTTGATTGATGAAGTCCTTGCTGTCGGCGATGCGACCTTTCAGAAGAAGTGCCTCGACAAGATGAAGGAATTCCGCGAGCAGCAGAAAACGATGCTCATCATCTCGCATGACCTGCAGACCATACAGAAGGTGAGTGATCGCATTCTGCTTCTGGACCATGGGAACGTCTTATGGTTGGGCGACCCGGAAACCATCGTAGCCAACTACCAGGGCCTGACACGCAAACGACACGCCGAGGTCTACCAGCGCGAGTGGGGTACAGGCGAAGTCCGCATCACGGGCGTGACATTCAGCGATTCGACGGGGACAGAAACGGATGTATTCCACTGGGGTGGCGAGCTGACCGCGACCGTATCGTACAAGAGCGAAGAACGTATCGAGAATGCGGTGTTCGGATTCGCCATCAGCGACAGCAATGGACGCATCGTGCATGGGAGCAACACACAAGTCGAAGGTTTCACGCTGCCCGCTATTGAAGGCGAAGGAAGCCTGGTTCTGCATCTCAAGGACATCCCCATGGCGGCAGGCAGCTACATGTTCTCGTTCTCGGTTCATTCAAGCGATCACAAGAAGAACTACCACCGCCTGGACAACTGCTTCCCGATTGCTATTGAATCCAGCAAGTCCTTCGAAGGATACACCTATATGCAGTCTAGCTGGAAGGAAGGAACATGACATCTGTGCTACCTGACATCGCCGCCGATACCGCGGTCCAACAGATGATTCGTTTGTCGCTGGATGAGGATATCGCCTCGGGTGACGCCACAACGCTCTCCCTTGTTCCGGCGGATTATGTCGTCGATGCGCACATTCTGGCAAAGGAGGCGTGTGTTGTATCAGGCGGCCCCGTTGCTGCAGCGGTCTTCACTGCTCTCGATGACACGATCGCTATAGACTCTGTCATTGCAGATGGGGAGCACGCCAAGGCCGGCGATACAATTCTCGCAATTCGCGGTCTGGCGCGAACCATCCTGACCGGCGAACGGACTGCACTCAATTTCATGCAACGGATGACGGGTATCGCGTCTCTAACGGCAACCTTCACCGAGCAGGTCTCGACGTATGGTTGCGCGATCCTGGATACGCGCAAGACAACGCCGGGGCTGCGCGCGTTCGAGAAGTACGCCGTGTTGTGCGGCGGCGGCACCAACCATCGTATCGGCTTGTTTGACAAGGTCATGATCAAGGACAATCACCGACGCCTCTGGAAAGATGGCGACGGCGGTGACCTGGCTGCCGCTGTACGTGAAGCACGGCGACAGTTCCCCGAGCTCGAAATTGAGATTGAAGTAGAGAGCGTTGACGAGTTGAAGAATGCACTCGAGGGAGAACCTGAGTGGATCCTTCTGGATAACATGGATCCGGCTACGATGGCGGAATGTGTTGCCATCACGGCGGGTCGCAGCAAGCTCGAAGCGTCCGGCGGAATCACGCTGGCAAACGTGGTGGCGGCTGCCGAGAGCGGCGTTGATGCCATCTCACTGGGCTGCCTGACACACTCGGCGCCGTCGGTTGATCTCTCACTGGAGATTAGCGACTGATGAGATGTCTTGCTGTTGACGTGGGTAACACGAGCACTTCCCTTGGCGTGACGGGCGGCAAGAATGTCCGGTGCGTTGAGCACATCCGTGGAGGCATCGGCAGTGCCGATGCAGCAGACAAGGCTCTGCGCCGGATTCTATCCAAATCAGAAATCGATGGCGCCGTTCTTGCCTCGGTCGTGCCGGAAGACAACCGTCGCTGGTCGAAGCTCATCAAAGCACACACGGGCGCGTTTCCTTTCATCGTGGATCACAAGGCTACGTTGGGTGTCACCATCGATTATCCGAAGCCTGCAACGATCGGTGCCGACCGCCTGGCCAATGCGGCAGCCGCCGTGGTGCGGTACGGTGCCCCCGTCATTGTCGCCGATTTCGGCACGGCCCTCACGTTCGATGTCGTGGCCACAGGCCCGACCTACATCGGAGGCGTGATTGCCCCTGGCTTGCCGCTCATGACCGATTACCTCGCGGACCGTACCGCGTTGCTTCCGCTGATCCGCCTGAAAGGTCGTTGTGACCGCGTGGGACGCAGCACGGAAGGCGCCATGCGTATTGGCGCGCACATCGGGTACCGTGGAATGGTACGTGAGATCGTCGATCATCTCGTATCCGGACTTCCCGAGAAACAGGCCGCGCTCTGCGCAACGGGTGGCTTTGCAGAGTGGATTCTACGGGATGCGGGGATGCCGTTTTCCGTCGATCCCAACCTGACGTTGCGCGGGCTCGGACGCATTTTTGAATTGAACTGCTCCCCGGCTTCTTCCCACGGGGAAACTAAGAGAGGATAGATGATGCAAGAGAATCGTTATGCCGTGATTATGGCAGGAGGCAAGGGCGAACGCTTTTGGCCGCTGAGTACATCCAAGCGACCCAAGCAAGTGCTGTCACTGGTGGGTGGTCGCCCCATGCTCGCGCAGGCCGTGGAGCGCCTCACGGGATTCATCCCACCCGAGCGTGTGATCGTGATAACGAATGCTTCCCTGGTAGACGTCTCGCGAGAGGCCGCTCCCGAGCTGCCCCCGGAGAACATCATAGGTGAGCCCTTCGGCCGTGACACAGCTGCGGCGTGTGCCCTGGGTGCAGCCATCGTCAAGGCGCGTTGCGAGAATGGAAGCTTCTGCATTCTTACGGCCGATCATGTCATCAAGGATGTCGATCTGTTTCAGAAGACGCTGCATGAAGGATTCGAAGCAGCTGAAGCGGGAGACACACTCGTGACAATCGGTATCCGCCCCCAGTTCCCCAGTACGGGCTTCGGCTATATCGAATGCGGCGACACAGTGGCGGGGGAGGGGGATATCCCCTTCTTCCGCGCCAATCGTTTCGTCGAAAAACCGGACGCCGTGACAGCCCAGGGGTACTTGGACGCGGGGAACTTCTTCTGGAACTCCGGCATGTTCATCTGGTCTGCCGATGCTCTATTGAAGGCGGTCGGCACATTTGAACCGCCCCTGCTCGCGATGGCTGATGCCATGCGCACCGTCGTCGACACCGAACAGTTCGATGCCCAACTTGCCGAGGAGTACGGAAAGCTTGAAAAGATCTCCATCGATTACGCCGTCATGGAGAAAGCTGACAACATCATCACAGCCGCGGGATCATTCGGGTGGTTCGACGTGGGATCATGGCCGGCACTCGAAGATCACTTTGCTCCTGATGATGCGGCAAACGTCCTCGTTGGTAACTGCCAGGTGCTGGATGGTGCCGGCAACATCGTGGTTTCGGATGACCATCTGACAGCCCTGATTGGCGTCGAGAATCTCGTTGTCGTGCAGGCGGCGAACGTCACGCTGGTCTGCGCCAAAGATCGTGCGCAGGATGTCAAAGCCATGGTGCAGAAGCTGAACGAAGCCGGCGGGTACGAAAGCGTTCTGTAATGCGAACTCTCGGAATCGACTATGGCGAGCGACGGGTTGGGGTGGCCATCAGCGACCCTCTCGGCAGCATTGCACTTGGACTGGAGACTGTTACGGTCACGAGTCTGCGCGATGCCGTCACCAAGGTATCCGAAATCTGCCGCGAGAAGGAGGCTTCGACCGTTGTTGTCGGTCTTCCGCTGAACATGAACGGGACGCGGGGTCCGATGGTTGAGCGTGTCGAGCGCTTCGTGGCAGAACTCGCGGATGCGGTGGGTATCCCTGTCGTGACATATGATGAACGCCTAAGCTCAGCCATGGTCGAGCGCACACTTCTGGATGCGGACATGAGCCGCGGTAAGCGAAAAGGCGTCCGGGACATGCTCGCCGCCCAGGTCATTCTGCAGGGCTACTTGGACCGCGAAGGCTTCAACTGCGAGCCGGATATCGACGACTACCCATGAAGCGCTTCAAGATCACGGTTGGCTATGACGGCAGTGGCTACTCAGGCTGGCAGGTCCAGCCAAACGGGCTGACAGTCCAGGAGGTCCTTGAAACAACGCTTGCCCGTCTGGAAGGGACCCCGGTCAAGGTGCATGGAAGCGGTCGTACCGATCAAGGGGTGCACGCCCGTGCCCAAGTGGCCCATTTCGACCTCGAGAAACCGTTCGAAGCCGCATCCCTCCGGCGAGCGATGAACGCCATCCTGCCGAGGGACATCCGGGTTCTTAGCGCGAAACGGACCAGACCCGATTTCCATGCCCGTAAACAGGCGACCGGCAAAGAGTACCGCTACTTCGTTTGGAATGCCGATGTTATGCCACCGACCGAACGGCTCTACCACGTGCACGAGACGCAACCCCTTGATGTGGCTGCAATGCAAGAAGCGGCCGACGTCCTGGTTGGAAGACATGACTTTGCAGCATTCACCGCAAACCCGAACCGTGTCGTAGAGAGCACCGTCCGGGAGCTATTCGAACTCACCGTGCGCAAGCGTGGCGGCGAGGTCGTCTTGGTGGCGCGCGGGGAAGGGTTTCTCTACAAGATGGTCCGGAGTCTCGCGGGCTGGCTGCTGCGGGTGGGGAAGGGGGAGGTCGCTCCCGGCGATACGGCTGCCATCCTTGAATCCAGGGTCCGCACCGCCCGCGTGCCTACCGCTCCCCCCGAGGGGCTCTTTCTCTGGCGGGTATGGTATCGCTAGACAATTCGGCAACTTGCATGCGGCATACCTTTCTGGCATAGTACCCCGCTATGAAATCACAAATACTTCCGTCTATTCTGGCTGCTGACATGGGGCGACTGGCCGAGGAAGCCAAGCGCGCCGAGGATGCAGGAGCCGATGCCCTTCATCTCGACATCATGGATGGCCACTTCGTACCCAACATCAGCATGGGCCCGGCCGTCGTAGAGATGGTCCGAAAGCATGTTCGTATCCCACTCAATGTGCATCTCATGCTCTCCCGCCCCGATGCGTATCTCAAGACTTTCATCGAAGCTGGTGCTGACACGGTATTGATTCACATTGAAGCCGAGTGCGATGTCAAAGAATCGCTGGTACGCATCAGAGAGCTCGGAGCCCGTTGCGGAATCACCATCAACCCCGACACGGTGCCGAAAATGGTGTTTCCCGTTCTGGCCGACGTCGATGAAGTCCTATGTATGACGGTGAGGCCAGGCTATGGCGGTCAGTCCTTTATGCCGGAGGTGCTGCCGTCCATTGCGGCCATCTGGGAAGAAGCCAAGCGCATCAGCAAACCAGACCTCACAATCATGGTCGATGGGGGAATCAACCGGAAGACAGGAATTCAATGCGCTGAACTCGGCGCAAATGCTTTTGTAGCCGGCACCTTCTTGTTCGGGGCTGCGGACATGGCAACCGAGATCACCAAACTTCGTGACGCAACAACGCGCGCTCTTCCGAACCTCTAGTCCGTGGACCATCCCATGCCCGAGCTTTCCCGCATTCGTAACTTCTGTATCATTGCTCACATCGATCACGGCAAATCTACGCTTGCTGATCGTATGCTTCAGCTCACGCACACGGTTGATGACCGGCAAATGCGAGACCAGGTTCTGGATGACATGGACCTGGAGCGGGAGCGCGGGATCACAATCAAGTCTCACCCCGTCACCATGAGCTACGAGGCCAAGGATGGCGAGGTCTACGAGTTCAACCTGATTGACACTCCCGGTCACGTCGACTTCACCTACGAAGTGTCGCGCAGTATGGCGGCCTGTGAAGGCGCCATCCTGGTAGTCGATGCCGCTCAAGGCGTTGAGGCACAGACCGTCGCGAACACGTACCTGGCGCTCGATCGTGACCTCGAGGTCATACCGGTCCTCAACAAGATTGATCTACCCAATGCGGACGTAGACGCCGTCAGCACCCAGATTGAGGATATCCTGGCGCTCGAGGTAGATCCCGATCTGCAGATCAGCGCCAAAACGGGTAGCGGCATCGAGCCCGTTATGGAAGCCGTGGTGAAACGGATAGCGCCCCCCATAACGAATGATGAATCGCCACCAAGGGCTCTCGTTTTTGATTCCGTCTATGATGCCTACCGTGGCGTTGTCACTTATGTACGCATTGTTGATGGCGAGCTTCGGGCAGGCGACCAGGTCCGCCTCATGGGCACGGGCGTGACGACACAACTCAAGGAGGTCGGGGTCTTTGAACCTCAGATGAAGGCCGTGGACCATCTTCACCCCGGGCAAGTGGGCTATCTCATTGGCACCTTGAAGAACCCGGCGGATATCCAGATTGGCGATACCATCACCTCCAGCCGCAATTCGGCAACTGACGCACTTCCAGGATTTGAGCCCATCAAGCCGATGGTATTCAGTGGTCTCTATCCCGTCGACACGGCCGACTATGAAAAATGCCGCCAGAGCCTCGACAAGCTTGCACTCAACGATTCCTCGTTTACGTATCACCCGGAAAGCTCAACCGCCCTCGGTTTCGGTTTCCGTTGCGGATTCCTCGGGCTGCTTCACATGGAAGTCATCCAGGAACGTTTGCGACGGGAGTTTGGCCTCGATATTATTAGCACGCACCCCGCGGTGGTCTACAAGGTCAGGCTACGCTCAGGCGAGCTCCAGGAGATCGACAACCCTGTGTTCCTGCCGGACCCCACGAATATCGATTCCATCGAGGAACCCATGATTCACGCGTTCATCATCTGCATGAACGAGCACATTGGCGACATCATGCGTTTGATTATGGATAGGCGAGGGGAGGTCACCAAGACCGACTCAATCGATACAGCACGCGTCATGCTGACCTGCAATATGCCATTGAACGAGATCCTGACCGACTTCCACGATAGCCTCAAGAGCGCCAGCAAAGGCTATGCGTCAATGGACTATGAACACGCCGGGTTCGCGGTGAGTGACATCGTGAAGCTTGAGATCTTACTGAACAGCGAACCCGTTGATGCCTTCTCAGCCCTCGTCCATCGCGATAAGGCAGTTGAGCGTGGGCGCCAGATCTGCAAGGCACTCAAGGAGGCGATTCCGTCGCATATGTTCTCCGTGCCGGTACAAGCGGCACTGGGTCGCACAATCATTGCACGAGAGACGATTCGGGCTTTCCGGAAGGACGTGACCGCGAAGCTCTACGGGGGCGATGTCACGCGAAAACGAAAGTTGCTCGAGAAGCAGAAGGCGGGAAAGAAACGCATGAAACAGTTTGGCAAAGTCAGTGTGCCTCAGACTGCCTTCATTTCAGTACTTAAGGTCAACAACACCTAGGCGAATAAGTTCAGGCTAGTGAAAGGATTGACGTGATCTTCTCTAAACAGCGGAAAGCAAAGAAGGCAGCGCACGAGCTGCTCCGTCATACGCACCATGTGCGCAACATGCGAGAGGACATTCTGGATTCCGAGCAGCTAGCCTCGTTGGCCAGTGCCGAAAGCGCGCTGCGTGATTCTTTTGCGACGAAGGACCACGAGCAAATTGAATCGGCAACCAACGCACTCTCTGAAGCGCTAAACCGCGTTGCACCTGCGGGGAAGGGTGGGGGACTACGGGAGAACTTTGAGATCCTCGTTGTTGCCATTGCTGTTGCCATGGGACTGAGAGCCTACTTCATTCAGCCCTTCAAGATTCCGACAGGCTCGATGCAGCCGACACTCTACGGGATTCACTCCGTTGAACAGGAGGCACCTAAGACGCTTGACCGTTTCCCGCTGAAGCTTCTGAAGTTTGCCACTACCGGAGAACTATATGTGGAGCGGCGTGCAAAAACGGACGGCGTGATGCGGCGTGGTATGCCGGAGCGTCTCCCGGCGTGGGATCGCGTTCTCCCGCTGAAGCTCGTAAAGCTTCTTGTTACCGGTGACTGGTTCGATCCCTTTGACCCATCGGTTGAGTACTTCATGATTGCAGACCAGTGGCACAAGATTCCAAAAGACGCCCTGGATTCACGACTCGGCCGAATGGAACTTAAGTTCTCTCCCGGTGCGGCCGTCAAGAAAGGCGATCTCCTGTGGTCCGGATCCATCACAAGAGGCGACCATGTCTTCGTGAACAAATTGATCTGGAATTTCCGTAAACCGACGCGCGGCGAGATCATGGTCTTCAGCACGCGTGACATCCAGGGGCTGCCTCCGGGCACACACTACATTAAGCGCATGTGCGGGCTGCCAACGGAGCGAGTATCAATCCGACCGCCTCAGCTTGTCATCAATGGTCAGGAAGTTCATGAGCCGGAATCCATTGCCAGAATCGCGCGCAAGGATCCGGGCTACGATGGTTTTGCTCTTGAGGGACAGTTGATTTCACCAACCCTTGAGTGGCCGCTCACGGAAGGGCAGTATTTCGCCATGGGCGACAACACGCTCAACAGTCGCGACAGTCGATACTGGGGTCCCGTACCGGAATTGAATCTTGTCGGACCGGCAGCCATCGTTTACTGGCCGCTCTCAAAACGCTGGGGACGCGCCAACAAGCAGTAGCGTCGCCTGAGCGGTGTGGGTGTGCATCATGGGCAGGCGGTGATCAAGCGGGCGTTCGTATCTAGAGATGACGGCGTCGAGGATCCGTATCCAGTAGTCAATCAGACGATTCCGAAGGATTTCCAAGCCACACCATGCACGTCGCATAATATATCTTATGTCTAGTCCTATGCACCAGAAACCCACAATATCTTGGGGTAGAAGTAAAACAAGGCCTGGAATCGGCACTAAAACAACTCAAGTGCCAAAGTAGCGGTCACCAAAGTCGCCAAGGCCGGGAACGATGTACCGACGCTCATCGAGATGTGCATCCACAGCGGCCGTAAACAGCTCTACGCTTGGGTGCTCATTGAACACACGCTCAATCCCCTCGGGGGCTGCAACAACACAGACCAAGGATATGTCCTCGCAGCCACGCTGCTTGACAGCCTTCACGGTATCGTCAAGAGATCCACCCGTGGCGAGCATGGGATCCAGAATCAGCGCACGGTAACCGTCAAGACGACCAGGGAATTTCTGATAGTATTCTCGTGCCACCGCCGTCTCCTCATCACGCTCCAAACCGAGGAACCCGACGGGAACGTCCAGGAGCAGATCCTGCGCCGCAAAGAGCATCGCCAGACCAGCACGAAGCACAGGCACGACCACGACCTTGTCGCTAAGCTCGTGTCCCGTCATCTTCGCCAACGGCGTCTCGATTTCGCGCTCTCGTGTTGCGATGGACTTCGCAGCCTCAACGACAAGGATCGTTGAAACAATCTTCGCGTGCTGACGAAATGCTGCCGTCCCAGTCTCCTGGTCCCTGAGGATCGTCAGGGAATGCGAGATCAATGGATGCTCGACGAGTTGCGTTTTGCTCATGGACTACTCCCCCACCCTCTCTGGCACAATTTCAATCTTGCACGCATGGCCATTGATGTCCAGTTGCTCGCCGTCCTGTACAGACGCGGCGGCAGAACAATCGGTCGCCAACACTTCGGCCGCCACGTACTCGGCGTATGCCGCCACAGCATCCTGAAGATCGCTGTCAGATTCAAACGTGATCCGAATGCGCTGCGTCACTTCGAGGTCCGCAGCTTTGCGGAGATTCTGGACCTTGCTCACAAACTCACGGGCAAGACCTTCCTGGACGAGCGCCGCAGTAAGCTCAGTTTCAAGGGCCACCACGAGCTGCCCCTCCGAAGCCACGACAAGCCCGGAACGCGGGATGCGTTCAATGACGATGTCTTCGCCCGTTAGCACAACAGTCTCACCATCGAGATCGATAGACGTGTCCCCTCCCCCGGCCAGAGACACAAGGGTCTCATGATCCAGGGCTGCAATGGCTTTCGCGACCAGCTTCATCTTTGGTCCAAAGCGTGGCCCAAGCTTCCTGAAGTCAGCCTTGGCCTTGAGATCGGCCAGCTCGGTTTCGTTGCTGCCAAAGGCAATCTCTTTGACGTTGAGTTCGTCTTCCATGATGGCCACGTATTCACCCAGCTTACCGAGTAACCCGGCGTTACTCGATACCACATGCAGCTTTGCCAGCGGCTGACGGACTTTCAGGTTATGATCCGTTCGTAGCAAACGTCCCATCCGGACGATCGTCATCACGGTCTCCATTTCCTGCTCAAGCTCGGGGTCACGATTCGTGCCGTCCGCCACCGGGAAGTCACAGAGATGCACCGATTCCGGCATGTCTGACGTCTTCAGGTTCTGGTAGATGCGTTCACTGATAAAGGGAACGAACGGAGCCGCGATCTTCGACAGCTGCAACAGGGCGTAATTCAGCGTCTGATACGCCTGTCGCTTGTCGTCATCATCCTGCGACTTCCAGAACCGTCGCCGACTCCTGCGGATATACCAGTTGGTCAGGTCCTCTATGAATCTGACGAACGGCCGCACGGCACGCTGCAAATCGTAGTTATCCATGGCAGCAGCCACATCGGCAGCAAGGCTCTCAAGCGAGCTGCGAATCCAGCGGTCGAGTTGATTCTGGCTTGCCTCGCCTTCCATCTGCTCGGTCGTCCAGCCATCAATGTTCGCGTACGTCACAAAAAAGCTGTACGAGTTCCACAGCGGAATCAAGAGATGACGTAACGCATGCTTCACGCCTTCCTCGGAGAAGCGCAGACCCTCCGCTCTCACAACCGGCGAATTGATCATGTAAAGTCGAAGCGCATCCGCCCCATACTCATGCACAACGTGCAGTGGGTCCGGATAGTTCTTAAGGCGCTTACTCATCTTGAGACCATCTTCCGCAAGCACGAGCCCATTGACGACCACGTTCTGGAACGCCGGTTTCTCAAAGAGCGCCGTGGAGAGCACCATCAGCGTATAGAACCACCCACGGGTCTGGTCGAGTCCCTCTGCAATGAAGTGCGCCGGGAAGTTCGCGTCAAAATGCTCCTTGTTCTCAAACGGGTAATGCTGCTGAGCATAGGGCATGGATCCCGACTCGAACCAGCAATCCAGGACCTCGGGTGTACGTCGATACGTCTTCCCGTCTTGCTCAATGACAATCTCATCAAGAATGTGCTTGTGCAGGTCCGTGACCTCCTGGCCGGACAGCGTCGCCAGCTCTGCCGCTGACGATACGCAGATCGTGTCCTCAGGATCGTCGACGTTGACCCACACAGGAATGCAGGAGCCCCAGAACCGGTTTCGGCTTATGTTCCAATCCTTCGCATCGGCCAACCAGTTAGCAAACCGTTTCTCCCCAACGTGCGCCGGCATCCAGTGAACCTGGGCGTTATTCGCCAGCATGTCGTCACGCAGATCCTCAACACGGACGTACCACGCGTCGATAGCGCGGTAGATAAGCGGAGTATCCGTGCGTTCGCAGAACGGATAGCTATGCTGAATCGTTGACTGATGGATCAGCTTCCCGGATGTCTTCAGATCCTTGATGATCTGCTTGTCGGCATCTTTGCAGAACTGCCCCTCGTAGTCGGGCACCTCGGCGGTGAACTTGCAGTCCACGTCAAGCGGCTCTACAAGGGGAATCTCGGCCGCGCTACAGACCCGGTAGTCATCTTCGCCATACGCCGGTGCCATATGCACGATTCCTGAACCGTCTTCGGTGCTCACGAACGGATCGATAAGTACCCGGAATGAATTCGGGTTGTCAGCGAAGAAGTCGAAGAGAGGCTCATACGACACCCCCTCAAGGTCCGTGCCCTTCATGCGCTTCAGAATCTCGTACTGTTCTTCCTTCTGGTAGTACGTACTCAGCCGCGCTTCGGCGAGAACATAGACATCCCCGCTATCGGTGTCACGGACAACGACGTAGTCGATGTCGGGGCCTGCACAGATGGCCAGGTTTGATGGCAGCGTCCATGGTGTCGTGGTCCAGACGAGCGCCGAGGCGTCTTCGATCTCAAAATCGCGCAGCTTGACCCGGACCGTTATCGAGGGATCCTGCACATCCTGATAATTCCGCCCCGCCTCGAAATTCGACAACGGGGTATTGAGTTTCCAGCTGTACGGCATGATGCGGTGTGCCCGGTAGATACGCCCCTGCTTCCAGAGCTGAGAGAAGACCCACCAGATCGTTTCCATGAAGTCCTTGTCCATGGTCTTATAGTCGTTCTTGAAGTCGACCCATCGGCCCATGCGTGTGACGGTCTTCTCCCACTCCTCAACGTAGGTAGAGACCATGGAGCGGCACTGCTCATTGAAAACATCGACACCGGCATCCACGATGGCCGGGGCACCGGCAAGCCCAAGGGCTTCCTGGGCCAACGCTTCAATCGGCAGCCCATGGCAGTCCCATCCAAAACGACGCTCGACGCGGTAGCCACGCATGGTCTGGTAGCGAGGCACGATATCTTTGATGGTCCCCGCAAGAAGATGACCGTAGTGCGGCAATCCCGTTGCAAAAGGAGGGCCATCGTAGAATACATACTCTGAAGCATCCTTGCGGTGCTCTACGCTCTTCTTAAAGGTATCGTTTGCTTCCCAGAAACTGAGTATATCCTGCTCAAGTTTCGCGAAATCAACTCTATTCGAAACCGCTTCGTACATCGTAATACTGTCCTTGAAAACTGACGGAAACTCGCAGCCATGCTGCCGAAATATCCCACTATTGTTTGAAGGTGTTCAGGTTACAGGAAGCACTATCAAAGTCAATGAAACGAGCAGCTACGCGCGCCCGCTATTTACAGATTGCTCTGCTGGACATACCCTTGGCCCATGTCCGACCACGCATACTGCCCCCTCTGTGACAATGAGGCCTCCGGTTTCCTGGAAGATCGCCGTCGTCATTACTATCGCTGCAGCCGCTGTCAACTCGTGTTCGTGCAAGAACAGGACTTCCCCTCCCCCGATGAGGAACGGGCCATCTATGACCTGCACGAGAACTCGCCTGATGACGTTGGATATCGCAAATTTCTTTCACGGCTGTGCGACCCACTGACGGCACGACTTGCCCCCGGCAGCCAGGGACTAGACTTCGGGTGTGGACCGGGGCCTGCGCTCCCAGTGATGCTTGGAGAGCGGGGTTACCCCATGGAACGCTATGATCCATACTTCGCCCCCGACCGCTCGGTGTTGAATCGCCAATATGATTTCGTCACAGCAACAGAGGTCGTAGAACACTTTCATAATCCAGGAGAAGACTGGGACCAGCTCTGGAGTTGCGTGAAGCCAGGAGGACTGCTGGGAATCATGACCAAACTCGTCATCGACCGTCAGGCATTCTCACACTGGCACTACAAGGACGACGAAACACACGTCTGCTTTTACTCACACGAGACATTGGCATGGATCTCAAAACGGCTGGACGCAGAGCTATCGGTTCTAGGGAAAGACGTGTTCATCTTCAGGAAACCAACGACCAGCCCCCAGGCCGCGGGCTAGTGGTACCCCCGAGTGAGCTCGGATCGTGCAGGGGGGAAACTTGA
>CAZCDU010000027.1:0-6769 GCA_964497125.1 uncultured Victivallales bacterium
TTAGGCACATTGTGGGTTGATGTTCCCGCCTGCATCGGGTAGATTTCTCGAAATATATCGGTTTAGAAGTTTTTTTATGCACTAGGGAGGGCGTTTCAAGATGAGTTTGAGCTTTTGGTCTCGCAAGGCGATGGTCACATTTCTTTCAGGTACGATGGTGGTGCTGGGTATCACGCATGGTGTAGCCCAGGAAGAGTCAATCGAGGCCAAGTGGTACGTCAGTGCCGGTCTGGGATCCATCGGTTATGAAGGCGATGAGGAACTTGAGGATGGCTTCCTTGGTACGATCCGCCTTGGCTATGACTACAGCGAGTGGTGGAGCTTCGAGGGTGGCTTTGCCCTGGCGCCAAAGCTCGAAGAGAACTTCCGATTCGATATTCCAACTCAGACGAAGGTCTCACGGCTTGAAGAGGCCGCCGGTGTCAACGACACGTTCGCCGTCAGTACCTTCTTTGATATTCTTTTCCACTTCACACGTTGGGACCGCTTGGATCCCTACCTGACCGGTGGCATTGGTGCCATCGTCTATGGCGATGAAATCGATGGCGAGATGTTCGATGCTGCCGCGCGCGTTGGTGGCGGTGTCATGTATCACTTCAACGATGAGTGGGCCGTGCGAGCTGATGGGCGAACGTTCCTTGCAGGGAATGACACCGAGGCAAACGCCATTGTCGATGCCGGTGTTGTTTGGACATGGGGCGCCGGCGTGCCTCCCAATATTGTTGCCATTGACGGGCCTCTCGACAGTGACGGTGACCGCTTGCCTGACGTCCAGGAAGGCCAGATCGGCACAGACCCCTATGACCCTGACACGGACAACGACAAGCTCACGGACGGCGAAGAAGTGTTGGATTATGACACGGATCCGCTTGAGCCTGATACGGACTGGGATGGTTTGCAGGACGGTGAAGAAGTGCTGCAGCACAAGACAGACCCGAAGGATCGTGATACCGATGACGGTGGTGTAGCTGATGGGCATGAGGTGATCGACGACAATACGGATCCGCTTGATCCCTCGGATGACCTTCAGCTCTTTGAACTCTACATCCAGTTCGACTATGACAAGGCTGTCATCAAGTCGGTCTATTTCCCTGAGCTCGACGTGATCGGCAAAGTGCTCACGCGTGATGCCGGGGCTACGGCCGTGATCGAAGGGCACGCTGACCGCAAGAAGCTCTCTGATGAGGCATACAACCTGGAGCTTTCTGAACGCCGCGCCAAATCGGTTCTGAACTACCTCGTGGAGAAGTGCGACATCGGGGCAGGCAGGCTTAAGGCTAAAGGTTTCGGGTTCAGTCGCCCGAAGGGCCCGGTGGACCTTGTCGCCGGCAATCCCGAGCATCGTCGTGTTGAGGTCTACATCCGCGCTGGTGAAGGCCAAGTCATCGACACGTCCACGGCAAGCGAAATGCCAGATGAACCCGTCGACAGCCCTGAAGAGAAGTAGGACCTCTATCGGCTAGACGCCAAACGAAGGCGGTTGTGAGGACGCTCAACTCCTATATTAGCAAGAGCTTCCTGGTTACCTTTCTGGCAACCGTTACCGTCTTTACGTTTGTTCTGTCTATTGGTGGGTTGTTTAAGCTCACCGATCTGGTTTCGAAAGGCATTCCCTGGCGGCCCATCGTTACGATGTTTGCCTGCGGGATGCCTTCGGCGCTGGCTTTTGCCATCCCGATAAGTGCGCTCACCGCCACCTTGCTTGTGTTTGGTCGGCTGTCCGCTGACAGTGAGATCACGGCCATGAAGGCCTGTGGTATCAGCTTGTGGATGGTCATGCGATGGATGTTGCCAGTCGCATTCCTGATGGCCGTCATCTGTCTCTACATTAACAACGAGCTTGTTCCCAGCAGTCACTATGCGCGGCGAAGCACGCTGGCGCGCATAAGTACAGCGAACCCGATCGACCTGATTGAGGAAGGGCGCCCGATTCGGGAATTCGAGGGGCTGACTGTCTACGTGGAGCGCAAGAAGGGAAACCTGCTCGAGGGTGTCCGTATTTATGATCTCCGCACGGAAGGTCAGAAGCGTGAGATCAAGGCAAAGCGCGGCGTTGTCACGATCGAGACCAACTCCACCGATATTGTGCTGGCGCTTGAGGAAGTCACGATTGATCCGTTCTCGTTCGAGCGCCCCGTGGCGGCTTACTGCGGCAAGTGGACGGAACGCATTCGGAATACGAGCCGCAAACGCACCTATCGCAAGAAGGTCAAGGACATGTCCCTGGCAGAGCTCTTTAATGGGATTCGGACCATGGTCGCCGACAAGGTGGAGGATGAGGTCGCCGTCGCCAAACGACGCATGGTTATGTCCGTGGAGATGCACAAGCGTTTCTCGCTGTCGTGCTCATGCATTGCCTTCGTGTTTCTTGGGGTACCCCTCGGTATACGCTCCCATCGCAAGGAGTCGTCAATTGGTGTCGCGCTCAGTCTGCTGCTTGTGTTCAGCTTCTATCTTTTCATCATTGTTGCGGAACAACTTGCGAAGCATCCAGCCATGCATCCGGACGCACTCACCTGGATGCCCGTCATACTCTCGCTGGTTATCGGATCGATCCTTGTCCAGCGCATGAGTTAAACGAAACACCGCCTTTCCAAGTCGCCCTGACTGTGCTATTTACGTTGCGTTGAGAACGAAAGGAAGATGAACTATGGCAATCATGGAAATCGAAGAGATTATGAATCTGCTTCCACACCGGTATCCGTTCCTGCTTGTGGACCGGATCATCGAGTGTGATGACGAGAAGCGTATTGTAGGCATTAAGAACGTTACGGTGAATGAGCCGTTCTTCCAGGGACATTTTCCTGGGCTCCCAGTGATGCCGGGCGTGCTACAACTAGAGGCGATGGCGCAGACAGCAGGGATTCTGCTGAACCGAATCGCGGGGAATCCGGATGGCGTCCCATTCTTCATGGGAATCGATGGCGCGAGGTTCCGGAAAGTCGTTAAGCCGGGCGACCAGTTGCGAATCGAAGTGGAGATCACGAAGGTCCGCTCCAAGTTGGCTCGATTCAAGGCTAGTGTTCTTGTTGACGACAAAGTGGCTTCCGAAGCTGAGATGATGTGTATGATCGGTGCTCAGGATGGGCCTAAATGACGAACGTTCACCCCACTGCCATTGTTGAAGACGGTGCAGAACTCGGTGATGGCGTCGAAATTGGCGCCTACAGCATCATTGGCCCCACCGTGACGATCGGTGCCGGAACGCGCATCCAGCCCCATGTTGTCGTAGACGGAAAGACGACGATAGGAGAAGGGTGTAACTTCTTCCCCTTTTCCTGCGTGGGAACCCAGACGCAAGACCTGAAGTTCAGCGGAGGAGACACATTCGTTGAGATTGGCGACCGCACAACGTTGCGCGAGTACGTGACGGTCAACTCCGGCACAAACGAGGGCGAGATCACCCGTGTCGGGTCGGACTGCACGATCCTGGCGTACTGCCACGTTGCTCATGCCTGTAAGGTGGGAAACGAGGTCATCATGTCGAACGGCGCCACGCTTGCAGGGGATGTTATCGTCGAAGACCAGGCCATTATTGGTGGGTTGACGGGCGTGCACCAGTTCACACGAATTGGACGCCTTTGCATGGTCGGTGGCTGCTCGAAGATCGTTAAGGATTGTGCCCCGTTCATGATCGTAGATGGTAGCCCCGCGCAGATGCGCGGCGTGAACGTCATCGGCATGGAACGCCGAGGAATCGACAACTCGGTTCGCGATGCGCTTAAGAAGGGCTACCGAACACTTTTCCGAAAGGGGTTTTCGACGCAGCAGGCCCTTGCAGAGATTCGCGATGCCGGTGAGATGTGTCCCGAGATGGAGCATCTTGTGGCCTTTATCGAGGACTCAGAACGAGGAATCACTAAATGAGACGTGTGATGCGCTTTGCTACCGCTCTAATTCTGATGGGTGCATTGGTTCTGCCTTCGATTGCAGAGACCGCGGCGGCTACGGATACGGGGGTGGTGAACTTCACATTTGACCAGGTTGACGTCAGGACTTTCGTCAAACTCGTGGGAGAGATGACGGGGAAACGTTTTGTCGTGGGGGATGGCATTGAAGGCAAGATAACGGTTGTGTCCCCCAAGGTGCAGCGCTCGCAGATCTATCCGCTCTTCTTGTCCATTCTTGAGTCCGTGGGCTGTTCCGTGATGAAGGAGGGCGAGTTTCTACGTGTTGTTGCGCTGTCCGCCCGCCCGACCCCGCTTGCACCCGTCGTAGGCCCCGGAGATGAAACGCCTGGGGAAGGCGTGGTAACAAAGGTCATTCGGCTGGAGCATGTATCCGCAGTGGAGCTTCGGAAGGTCCTCGAGACCAAGGTCGGCAGTGGCAAGATGGGGGGCGTCGGTGCCATCGAAGAGACAAACCATCTCATCGTAACCGATACAGCCGCCAATATCCGCCGCATTCAGGCCCTGGTGAGTGAAATCGATCTGCCGGGACTGGCGCGTGTAACGGAAGTCATTCCGCTATCCTACGCAAGTGCGGATGATACGGCTGCACAGCTCAGTGATGCGCTTCTCGAAAGTGCCACGCGGGCCGAACAGCTGCGTAAGCGTCTCGCAGGAACGACGTCTATTTCTGAAGCTCGTGCCGCTTCTGTGGTGGCAGCGCCACACTCGAACAGCCTTCTTGTTGTGGGAACCATGTCTCAGATCGAGGCACTACGTGAACTGATAGCCAAGATGGATGTCGATGTGCCATCAGGGCGGGGGCGCCTGAACGCCATCTTCCTGCGGCACCTTTCCGCAGAAGAGGCCGCTGAGAACATCAGCGCGCTGTTGGCCAAGCGCGACGGGGGAAAGGAAGCCACAGCATCGCGACGTATTGCGATCCAGGCAAGTCCTTCCAGTAATGCTTTGCTTGTGGATGCCAGCCCTGGGGACTTTGACGTGGTTCGCCGGCTGATTGAGCAGTTGGACCAGACGCCGGACCAGGTCCATATCAACGTCCTGATTCTTGAGGTCAGCACATCCGAGGGGCTTGAACTGGGCGTGGACCTCGCTGCGGTCGATATGCCCTCTGGTGTCGGGGATAGCGTTGTGCAGGGCGGATTCAGTCTTGGCGACAGCGCAGGTGGTCTCTTGAGCGCTATTCAGTCTGGTGTGTTTCCTCGTGGGCTGAGCGTGGGAGTGGCTCACGGTTCGTCACGGGCCAGCGATGGCACGCTCCAGGTGGGGTATCCGGGGCTCTTCAACATTGATGCCGTGAAACAGAACGGCCGCTTCAAGGTTGTGTCTGAGACGTCTCTGCAGTCACTGAACAACAAGGAAGCTAACGTCAGCGTTGTCAACGAGATCCCCGTGTTGAAGTCAGAGATTTCGGGAGGCACAGGTTCGTCGCGCGATATCATTAAGAACATCGAGCGTATGGACGTGGGCGTAACGCTGAAAATCACGCCGCATGTCATTCCGGGCGGGCACATCCGGATGGAACTGAATCCCAGCATTGAGGCGGTTATCGACTCGGGGTCTGAGGACACTCAGTTCACTCCCACGATCGCCCGTCGCCAGGTGGAAAGCACCGTAACGGTTCAAGACGGAAAGACGATCGTCATTGCCGGGCTGACGCGGCAGGATGAACTGGAGAGCGTCAAGCGCGTCCCCATTCTGGGGTCCATTCCGTTACTGGGCTGGCTCTTCCGAAGGACCGAAACGAACATGGAGCGCAGGGATGTGCTGATCTTCGTAACGCCCACAGTGGTCAGCGAGATGGCTGCGGCCGATGCTGTACGAGAGCTCTGGGAAGACAAAACAGGTCTTGAGAAGGATGGCAACTAACGCAATAGGCGAACAGCCGGCTGGCAGGCAGTCGTCCCTGGCCGTAAAGGCTGCCGAGTTCGGCATCGAGTGGACGGACTCACTTGATGACGCATCTCTGGACCCGATACTGCTGGCCGATCTCCCCGTTGAATGGGCCCGGGAAAATACGATGCTGCCCGTGCACCTGCATGGCAGGCCCAGCCTCCTGGTTACCGATCCAGCGGATGTCAATAAGCAGGAGTATGTTGCCGTGCTTGTCGGGCAGGAGTTGGCTCCCGTGCTCACGACGCCCGAACTGGTCCTTTCCTGTATTGAGCGTGCCTACTTTCAAAAGGACAACTCTCCAGCCGATTTCATTGATGATCTCGATGCCTCCGAACACGCCATGGATCGCCGCAGAGTTGACGATCTGCTGGAGGTCGCGAACACGGCTCCCGTCACGCAGCTCATTAACCTGATCCTGCTGGACGCCTTCAAGCAGCGTGCATCCGATATCCATGTGGAGCCGTTCGAGCGACGTTTGCGCATTCGTTATCGGATTGATGGCGTTCTCTATGAACAGTCGTCACCACCCGCCAACATGGTCCAGGCGCTGGTCTCTCGCTTGAAAGTGATGGCGCACATGGATATTGCTGAACGGCGGCTTCCGCAGGACGGGATGGCGCGCGTGAGGGTGGGGGAGCGGGAGGTCGATATTCGAGTGTCGACGGTGCCCGTCGCCGAGGGTGAACGCGTTGTTCTCAGGCTTCTCGACAAGGACAGTACGCTGCTTCCGCTATCCGCGCTCGGCATGTCTGGACCAACACATGACCGTTTTGACACGTTGATGCACGACCCAAATGGTATTGTCGTCGTTTGTGGCCCTACCGGATCCGGCAAAACCACGACGCTCTATGCGGCCCTGGGATCGTTAGATGCAACGAAGCAGAATATCCTTACCATCGAAGATCCTATTGAGTACAAGATCGACAACATTGGACAGATCCAGGTCAAATCGAAGATTGGGCTCA
>CAZCDU010000027.1:6869-40527 GCA_964497125.1 uncultured Victivallales bacterium
GAGTACAAGATCGACAACATTGGACAGATCCAGGTCAAATCGAAGATTGGGCTCACCTTCTCGCGAGGCCTTCGCCATATTCTGCGCCAGGACCCCGACGTGGTCCTAGTGGGTGAGACGCGCGATACGGAGACGGCCGAGATTGCGATGCGAGCCGCGTTGACTGGACACCTGGTGTTTACAACGCTGCATACTAACGATGCAGCAAGCGCCATCGTTCGCCTAATGGATATGGGGGTGGAGTCCTACCTGATCGCCTCCTGTCTGCGCGGGATTCTGGCTCAGCGACTCGTGCGCAAGCTCTGCATGCATTGCCGTGAGCCCCATCTGGTAATGGCGGATGATGTGTCGACCTGTGAGCCGCTCGCGGCATTGGTTGGAAAGACCGTTTGGAATGCAGTCGGTTGTGAGAAGTGTACGGGCGGATACTGCGGACGTGTTGGTCTCTTCGAGCTGCTGACGGTTACGCCAGTACTGCGTGACCGGATTCGAGAGGGCTCCAGTAGTCTGTCGGAGATCCGTGAGGCCGCGAGTTCTACTCCGTTCACCTCGCTTATTGAGGATGGCCTGGAAAAGGTCCTGGCCGGTACGACGACCATTGATGAGATACTCAGTGCAGCGTCGATATGAAGACCTTTGAGTACAAGGGATACACGGTTTCGGGGGCCGTACAGCGCGGCCTGGTTGAAGCCATGCACCCCAAGGCCGCGCGCGAGCAACTCGCCCGCGATGGCATTCTTGTCGAACGACTGGCACCTTCCGGGGCTCGGGCAAAGCGGATGACGACCGAGACGCGCGGCATCTTCTATCGTGAGCTTGCAGCTCTCCTTGCCGCCGGCTCTCCGCTGGTATCGGCGCTTGAAACTTTGATTGCAACGCCAGAAATGCAGGGCATCGAAGGCATTCTTGGTACCATGCGTGATCAGATTCGCGAAGGGGCTACGCTCGCCGCCGCACTGGCGACGTCACGGGCGTCCGCCTCCCATTTCGAACATGCTGCGATCGCGGTTGCGGAGCGGGCCGCATCGTTGGAGACGGTTCTGGTGCAGTTGGCAGACTTCATCGATATGCATGAACAGATGCGTGGTCGCATCCAGCAGGCGCTGATTTACCCCACGCTTGTCCTGGTACTTGGTATCGGGGTGGCCATCGTCATGCTGGGTGTGTTGCTGCCGAGGACGCAACGCATGATGGGCAGCATGGCTGGGGAGGCACCTCTCCTGACGCGTGTGGTCATGGCGATTGGCAATGGACTCTGGCCATGGGGAATCGTGGGGGCGGGATTCGTGATTCTTGCCGTCGCGGCTTGGCGTAGGCACGTCAGCGCGACCCCGGAGCTCTGTCTCGGGAGTGACCGCCGCCGCTTTCGGTTGCCGATAATGGGGCGCGGCTATGCCCTGTTGGTTGCGATTCGCTTCTCGCGAACGCTCGCGATCCTGGTGCGTGCGGGTGTGCCGCTGGTTGACAGCGTTCCTCTGGCAGGTCGAGCCACGGGTAGTACGTGGCTGGAGAGCCTCGCGGAGACCGAGGCCGAAGCCCTGCGGCATGGCGACACGCTCGCTACGGTCTTGCGCCGAATTCCGCCGCTTGCCGTGCTGCTGCCTGGCTGGGTGGAGGTGGGGGAAGCCAGCGGGAATCTGGACGGGCTCCTCGATCGGGCGGCCGACCGTTGTCAGTCGCACTTTGACCGATACCTTACCCGATCGCTGGCCCTGCTCGAACCTGCCCTGTTGCTGCTCGTGGGCGGTTTTGTCCTCTTGATTGCGCTCTCCGTTCTGCTGCCCATCTTCTCGCTTTCAAGCTCCATTGCTCGATAGCGCCGACCCACCCGAGAGGTCGGGGGGGGCAGCAGAGGCGCTGTGATCCGAGGGTAGGGCGAGACGTCCCTGTCGAGCCGTGAGCAAGGACCAGGCATGAATCGAGCTTGAATTGAACAAAATTCCACACCAAGCACACAGAATGCTCTCACCCTGCTCCGGCTCGGCGGGACGCCTCGCCCTACCTGTCCTGCTCACCAAGCGTTGAGCTTCGCTTCCTACGCCTGGACATGCTTCTTGACGGTTCGGCGGTCAAGGTCGGTGATGCGTGCGACGGCCTCGTAGGTGCCGTGGACGGCATGGAGGTGCTTGCAGTAGTCGGATAGCAGCGTTTGCGCATCGTAGTTTCCGGCATCGAGGCTGGCGTGGAGTCGATCGAGAACGGACTCGGAGGTCGGTCGCTGTCCCGTGTAGCTTCCGCAAAGGAGGACGCGGCGTACGCTTTGCTCAAGCTCGCGAACGTTCCCGGGCCAGGCGTAGTCAAGGCCAACGGATTCCACGATGGTAGAACGCACAACCGGGAGCATGGCGCCGGCGTCCTCTCCGGTAATACGTCCAATGACGACCTGTAGAAGCTCATCCAGCTCATTCGTGTTCTCTTGAATACGTTGCCGCAGGGGGGGGACTTGAATGACGTCGGAGCAGAGACGGTAGTAGAAGTCATCGCGGAACTTCCCTTCCTGGCGGAGGGCATCCAGTGGCTTATTCGTCGCGGCAACGACGCGACCATGGAAGCGCTCGTCCTTGTGGCTGCCAACAGCGGAGAAGGTTCGATCCTGGATGACGCGGAGAAGCTTGATCTGCACCGGTATGCTGACGTCACCAATCTCGTCGAGAAAGATGGAGCCATGGGGGCTGCAGAGCGAAAAGGCGCCCGGATGAGCCTCCACGGCGCCTGTGAAAGCGCCTTTGCGGTGTCCGAAGAGTTCGGACTCGATCAGGGATTCCGGGAATTGCGAGAGGTTCAGTTCAACGAAAGACGACATGAAGCTCTCGCTGAAGCAGTTCTGCTTGGGGTCGAAAGGGATGAGTCCGGAACGACCGATCGCCGCCGCCGCGGCGCCCTTGCCTGAACCGGTCTCGCCGAGGATCAGTGTTGAGAAATCCTCCATGCGATTCCAGAGCGACTCAACATACATGCGGGCATCACAGGTGAAGACGTTGTTCCAAAGAACCATACGTAGTCGTTGCATGGATGCGCATTCACCGGCAAGGGAGTGGCGGATGAAGTAGTAGCCGCGGCGTAGCTGGTAGAACAGAGCGAAATAGCGGAGAGACTCCTCTTCGCTCAGACCGCGGCTCCGCATGCTGGCGAGGCACTCCCGTGCAAATGGGACGGGGCATGAGCCGCCGCGTACTTCGATCTGGCGGGCGATCAGCTGATCAAACTCCTCAACGTAGTGATGGAAGAGCGAGAACAGTTCCGCGTACTTCACGAGGCGCTGGTCGTCGCCGGAGAATTGGCTGAGTCGAACAGGAGCGGATGAATCAAGTTCGGTAAGAAACGCACTAACTTGGGAGATGGCGGCGGCCAAGCGCTCGTCGGGTCTTGTCTCGCGATCCAGCCCGGCAATGCTGAGGTCGAGCTCCGTGCGGTCAGCACCGAATGGGTTTGCGAAGGCTGCTTCGTGGACCGTCGCAAGAAACTGCCTCTCGGCACTCGTTAGTTTTCGCGCACTCATGTTTTCTCCCCTGGAGAACGTTCTGTGTATGGCCTGTGTGCATATGATGTATAGCGGCTTGGTGCTCTTGTCAACCTTACGTCTCGATTCCCTCGCTGAGCGCTCGCATCTCTGATCATTTCCAGTGTTGGCACGGTTGCTGCAATCTTGACCGGGGTGCACTGCGAAGCTAGCATGCTTCGGATACGAAGCGTGATAGGCAAAGTTGATTGGAAAAGGGGTCGTGATGGATGTGAAGAGGCGAACGCTATCGTCTTTCGGGTGGCTTAATGTTACGCAGTTTCTTGGCGCCCTGAATGACAATGTTTTCAAGTTCCTGGTGATCTTCTTTCTTGTGAACCAGCTCAAGCAGGAGGCCAATACCACGCAGGCTTTGGCCACTGCGCTATTCGTCGTCCCTTTCCTGATCTTCTCGCATGCGGCTGGTGTGCTGGCTGACCGCTTCAGCAAGCGACATATTGTGGTGGCCGCAAAGTTCGCGGAGTTGGGCGTCATGGCTCTCGGGTTTGTTGCCTTGCTCGCCGGGAGTTCGGTCATGCTCTACGCGCTGCTGTTTGTGATGTGCACGCAGAGCGCCTTCTTTGGTCCTTCCAAGTACGGCATTATTCCTGAACTTGTTGGTGAGCATCGCCTGTCGCAGGCCAACAGTTTCCTTGTCTCTCTCTCCTATCTCGCCATTATTATTGGCTCCTTCCTGCCATCTTTCTTCGTCGATGTTCTGTTCAAGGGCAACTTCCCTGCGCTAGCGGGATTCTGCGTTGTCGTTGCCATGATCGGGGTGCTTACCAGTCAGCGCATTGAAGTGACGCCGGCCGTGGGGGCTCGTCATCGATTCACACCATGGTTTGTTGTCGATATCTTCAAGACGCTCTTCGGTCTGCGCCGTGACCGCTACTTGCTACTGGCGGTTCTGGGCGCGGCCTATTTTCTCTTTCTTGGTGCCTTCATCCAGCAGGCCTTGCTCTACTACGGAATGGAAGCTCTTGGGTTGAGCGTGGTGAGAAGCGGCTACTTCTTTCCCATGGCGGCCCTCGGTATTGGGATAGGGGCCCTGTGCGCCGGCAAACTGTCTGGCCGCAATATTGAACTCGGGGTCGTGCCGATCGGAGCGATAGGTCTCTCGCTATGCTGTATTGCCCTGGGAGGTATTCCGGCAACCCCACGTGCGCTTCTGCCTGTTGTCTTTCTGATTGGCTTCTCTTCTGGTCTCTATATCGTGCCGCTCAATGCGTTCATTCAACAACGTGCGCCTCGTGAACGTCGCGGGGAGATTCTCGCCTGCTGCAACTTCATGAGCTTCCTGGGTGCAGCCCTTTCTGCTGGGGCCTTTCTGGGGTTGACGCGTGGTCTGTCGTGCTCTCCCCAGGTATGTTTCGTTCTCGTGGGATTCCTGACAGCCATTCTCGGCGTCACAACGGTTTGGCTTCTGCCTGACTTCCTCGTTCGGCTTGGTGTGGTTAGCATCACGCGGTTCTTCTACCGGATCCGGGTCTATGGTGAAGAGAACATCCCTGTGCATGGCGGCGCTCTGTTGATTCCGAATCACGTCACATGGGTGGATGCGCTGTTGATTGCCGCCACGCAGCAGCGCCGCATTAGGTTCATGATGTTGCGCAGTATCTATGAAACATGGTGGATCAAGCCGCTGTGGCGTCTTATGGGGGTTATCCCAATCTCGCCCAAGGATTCTCCTCGAGAGGTGATTGCATCGCTAAAGGCGGCCCGGGCGGCAATCGATGATGGCTACATGGTCTGCATTTTTGCCGAAGGGGCGCTGACGCGAACGGGCAACATGCGCGCCTTCCGTTCTGGCTATGAACGTATCGTCAAAGGCGCGTCATGCCCCATTATCCCGGTCCATATTGGTGGCGCCTGGGGAAGTGCGTTCAGCCATTACAAGGGGCGGCTTCTGTCGTCCTTCCCTCGGAAGATTCCCTACCCGGTTTCGATCAGCTTTGGTGACCATCTTCCCGTTACGGCAACACCGCTTGAGGTCCGCAATGCTGTCTGCGAGCTCTCCTGTGCCGCGGTTGAGGAGCAGAAGAAGCCGGGCCGTACACTGAACTCGCGCTTTGTTCGGACTGCCAGGCGCTATTGGTTCCGGCACGCTATGTCCGATACCTCCGGCAAGCAGTTGACATTCGGCCGCACCCTCGTGGGGTCCATTGCGCTTGCATCGGCACTGAAGAAGCAGACGCGGGACCAGGAAATGGTAGGAATCGTGATGCCGGCATGCGTTGGTGGGGCGCTGGCGAATGTTGCCGTTACGCTGATGGGCAAAGTTCCTGTGAATTTGAACTTCACCGCGTCAACGGCTGCCATTGCGTCAGCTATTGAGCAGTGCAAGATCAAGACGGTCATCACGTCACGCAAAGTCGCTGAGAAACTGACTAGCTTCGAGCCTCCTGAGGGCACTGTCTATATTGAAGATATCGTGAAGGGGATGACTGCAGGAAACAGGCTGTCTGCCATGCTGAAGGCTCTGTTCCTCACCCCGAGGCGGCTCGCGGGAGGCCGTAAGGTGGGGCCAGACGACGTCGCGACGATCATCTTCTCTTCGGGTAGCACGGGGGATCCGAAGGGCGTTCTGCTGAGCCACCACAATGTCATATCCAACGTCGAGTCCATCCGGCTGGCGTTCGGGTTCGAACCGCAGGACCGCTTCTGCGCGGTCTTGCCGTTCTTCCACTCGTTCGGACTCACGGCAACGCTATGGACACCCCTGGTCTGCGGATTCTCCGCCTACTATCACCCGAACCCGCTGGATGGCGCCGTGATTGGTGAACTGGTGCGAGAGAACAAGCTGACGGCTATGGTGGCGACTCCGACCTTCCTGCTCTCCTACATCCGGCGTGCCGGCGATGAGGACTTCCGTAGCGTACGTGCTGTCATGACGGGCGCCGAGAAGTTGAAGACCCGGATCGCTGACGCATTCGAGAAGAAGTTCGGCATCCGCCCCATTGAGGGGTATGGCGCCACGGAACTGTCGCCCGTCGGCGCCATGAATGTGCCGGATGTCTGCATTGGTGGTGCCCGGCAGACAGGCACCAAGGAGGGTAGCGTTGGGCATCCGGTGCCCGGCGTGGCGGCCCGCATCGTTGACCCCGACACGTTAGAGGTCCTGCCCGATGAGAAGGAAGGATTGCTCCAGATTAAGGGACCGAACGTGATGCTTGGCTATCTCGATCGACCGGACGAGACGGCCGACGTGCTGCAGGACGGGTGGTATTCTACGGGTGATATCGCGCGTATTGATGCCGATGGGTTCGTATTCCTCGTGGACCGACTATCACGATACAGCAAGATCGGCGGCGAGATGGTCCCGCATCTTGCGGTAGAAGAAACGTTGATGGAGGGGCTGGGGATCGTCGATCCGTGCGTTGTTGTCAGCGCGGCTCCTGACGAACGGAAAGGCGAGCAGCTCGTGGTTTGCTACACGCCCCTGGCCGGCGATGCTGCCAAGCTCGCCGGCATTATCAAAGAGAGCGCGCTTCCTAATCTATGGAAGCCGAAGAAGGAGAACTACGTGCCGATCAAGGAACTGCCGACACTGGGGAGTGGCAAATTGGACCTCAAGGCTGTTAAGGGGATTGCCCGCGAGTTCGTGGAAACGCGGCCGGGCCCCGTTGGGCGGGCGGTATCGAAACTGCGGGAGGCGTTGTGAAACACTTGGCAAGATTGCTAGCTCTGGGTGCTGTTGTTGTGGGCATCGGTGGGGGGTGCGCATCGACCCAGATGAAGGGAACTCCTTTCTACACGGGGGAGTACGCTGTCAGGCAAGGGCCTGTTGAGGATCGCGTCAATCTCTGGCCTCTGTTGTACTACCGTGAGCCTGCCCTGTCTGTGCTGTGGCCCATCATGGAGTTGACGGAGGACCACTTTGCCGTGCGGCCGCTGATGTCAATCTATGACCGTCAGGAGGAGGACCCGATCTATAATGTGCTCTGGCCCCTGGCACGCTTTGACACGGGTAGCCACGATCACCGCATCTTCCCGTTCTTCTGGGGAGAGGAGTACTTCGTCGGGTTTCCGCTTTATTGGCATTTTGGGCGACCCTACGGTGGCAAGCGAGGATACGACGGTCTCTTGCCGCTCTGGTCGTATCGGTCTCGCGGCAATGGGCACCATAGTACACATCTCCTGTGGCCCTTCTTTCACGTCAAGAACTGGTCTGAACGCAACACCGGATGGAGAGTTTGGCCCTTGGCTGGAAGCTACAACAAGCGAGGGGATCGCTACCGTTTCGCGGCCTGGCCGTTGGGGCACCAGTGGTCTTCGAGGAGTGGTACTCGCAAGGGGTCTTGCTTCGTGCCGCTGTATTACCAGAACACGCATGGCAATGATTCTCTCTTCTTGTCGTTGCCCTATTCCCGGGGGGATTATGACGACCGGTCCTGGGAAACCGTGCTGCCGCTCTATCATCGGCGGAAGTCGGCGACATCCAAGGGCTTCTACTCGCTGCTTTACAGTGCTGGCGAGAATACGGTTGACGACGAGAAATGGAATCTGACGGTCCCGCTCTGGTACTCCAAAACTGCACCGGATGAGCGCCTCGTGGCAACGCTGGCCGGCGGCTACTGGCGTGATGGTGAGGAGAAACGGTGGATGGCTGTGCCGCTGCTATCGGGAGGGCGGTCATCTGAGAACAGTGGCGACGTCTGGGTGGGTGGTCCGCTGGCGCACGTGGGGTGGGACGGTGACGATGGCTCGCATCATGTCTTCCCGTTCTACTACCGGTCGCGTAGCGAGCAAGGTAAACGATTCTATTCTCTGCTGTGGTCGTCCGGGGAGGATAGCGATGGAAGCAACTGGCAGCTTCTGACCCCGTTCATGTACCGCCATGAAGACGAGGACAGCAAGACCTTGATCACGCCGCTCTACGCGCAGGGCACGGCTGACGGCGGCGAGACGCGCTGGCGAAGCATTGTGCCTCTGCTCTACAATCGAAAGACGCAAGATGATCACCTGGTGGCGACACTGCTTGGTGGTTTCCGGCGACGAGAGAAGTCGCTATCGTGGCTCGCTTATCCACTGCTGTCTGGTGGGAAACTCACGGACAACGGAGGCTCGTTCTGGGGCGTCGCCCCCCTCGTGCATGCACGTTGGGATGAGGAGAATTCCTCCCACCATGTTTTGCCATTCTACTACTGGAACGGTTGGTCTCGAACACTGATCTCCCCGCCGGTTGCCCGGTGGAAGCGAGGGGAGGCTACCACGACATTGATCCCACCCGCGCTCTCCTGGATGACGGAACGAGAGAAGCGTAGTGATCTGTGGATGGTGGGGCCGCTTGCCCATTTCAGTTGGGGCGAAGAGGCAACCACCAGCCACATCTTCCCGCTCTATTACCGGAACGCGAAGACCGACACGTTTGTGTCGCCACTCGTCGCCAGCTGGAAGCAATATGGCACCAGTTACCACTTGGTGCCGCCGCTGCTGTCTCTCTATACGAAGGAACGCGAGGAAAGGGATCTTTACGCGCTGTTAGGCCTCTTCCACCAGCAGTGGGGCAAGGGCGTCAGGCGCAAAGGGCACCTGTTCCCGCTCTATGGTTATCGTGAAGACGACTACTTGATCACGCCGCTCTACGGTCACAAAGAGGGGGCGAACGGCTTCATGTATCCGCTAACGCCTCTCATCGGCTTATACCGCGGCGACTACAGTGGGGGATGGCTCTTTCCGCTGTGGTCACGGAAGAAGCACCACGAATCGGGATATGTTGACGGGACGTTTCTGTGGGGGCGTTACTGGCGACATGATGAACGCAGTGGTTCCGGCATTATTCCGTTCTACGGCTACAAGAACTACGGTCCCGCGCCTGAGCAGATCTCTGAAGGAAAACACCCGTTCCGGCGATACGGGAAGCGTTTCTGGTCATTGCCGGCATGCTGGTATCGTAACGAGACAACCTTGCAGCGCATTCGACAGCCGGGAGAGTCGGAGCCTTCCCGCGTACAGCATCACGTTAAGAAGCACGGGTTCTTTCCGCTGTGGCGTTACAGGAGGTCCGAGTGGGATGAGACGAGCCGCAAGGATGTTGATGGCTCGCTCCTGCTGCTGCTGTATGACTACCAACGCAAAGTACGAAATGCTGAGCCTGCGCGGGAGGACAGCGACTATACGCGTGCTCGTGTGCTGTGGCGACTGTGGCACTACGAGCGCGTGAATGGTGATGTCAGTGTGGATGTGTTCCCGGCTATTACTTATGACAGCAAGAAGGACGGGTTCCGCAAGGTGTCGTTCCTCTGGCGGTTCTTCCGCTACGAGAAGGGGCCGAAAGGCAAGAAGATGGATGTGTTGTTTGTGCCAATAATGAGGAGAGAGAATCCATGAAGAAGCATATCAGATGGTTATACAGTGAGCTTCCCGCCCTGGTGAAGAAGGGCGTCATATCTGAGGCGTATGCCCATGCGCTTCAAGACCACTACGGAGAGGTAAAGGAGCGGTCGGGGCGCTCCGTGGCGTTGACGATATGCAGTATCCTTGGCGCCATACTGATCGGCGCCGGCATCATTCTGCTCTTCGGCCACAACTGGAAGGAACTCTCTCGTCCGACTCGGACCATTCTCTCTATTCTGCCTCTCGTGGCGGCGCAGGCTGCCGGTGGGTGGTGTCTTTACAAGGGAAAGGACTCCGCGGGTTGGCGGGAGAGCGTTAGCACTTTCATCACCCTGATGATTGGTAGTTCGATTGCCCTGATCGGCCAGACCTACCATATTCCGGGTAACCTAACCCAATTTCTGTTTGTGTGGATGTTGCTCACGCTACCGCTCATCTATCTATACCGAGCCGTGGTTCCCGCCCTGATCTACCTTGCCGGTATCATCGGATGGGCGGGGTCGTCCCAATACGATGGCGGGCATACGCTTCTCTTCTGGGTTCTCTATGCCGCGATTATTCCCCATATCTACCTCACGATGGCTAAAGATCGTTTCTCCATTCCCAGCGGTGTGCTGGGATGGGGGTTATGCCTGCAAGCGCTCTGGATAGGTGTTGTCCTGGAGAGGGCGGTTCCCGGGTTGTGGATTATCGTCTACACGGGGATGTTCTCTACCTTCTACCTGGCCGGCGCGTACTGGTTTGATGATGCTCCTACGGGTTGGCAGAAGCCTCTGCAGCTTGTAGGCGCGGCAGGTGTAGCCATTCTAACGTTGATGTTCACCTACGAATGGGCATGGGACGACGTTGGGTGGCGTTACTGGCACTACGGTTATCGCTACCATCAGCATGCTGTGTGGATGGACTTTCTGCTGGCAGGCATCGCCCCGACGGCGGCTGTGGGGTTGATGGTGACTGCCGTGCGTCGACGAGAGTTGTGGCGACTCTCCTACGGCTTGGCGGCTGTTATCGGTGTGCTTGGTTTTGCGATTGCGGCGACCACGGCTGACGAGATGGTCTGTGTCCTGCTCTGCAATCTCTACGCCTTTGGGCTGGGGTTGGTGACAATGATTTACGGAATCCGAAATGCACGGATCGGTACGGTGAACGGAGGAATGGGAATCATCTCTGCGCTGATTGTTCTACGCTTCTTCGATGAGGATTTCTCGCTTTTGACGAAAGGCTGCACCTTCATTGTTCTAGGTGTCGGTTTTCTGGTGACCAATATCATTCTTGCCCGTCGCCTGAAGAAGGAGGTGTCAGCATGAGCAAACAGAGACATCCTTACATACTCTGGATCTTCCTCGCCGTCGCGGCTCTACAAGTTTGGGTCCCGCTATCGATGATTGCACGCCGTGAGGCAACCCTTCGAAAGGGAGCGGCCTACAAGTTCCGTACGAGGCCCGTCGATCCCTACGACGCCTTCAGAGGGCGCTATGTCGCCCTGGGCTTCGAGAGCAATGAGGGTACAGCAACGAATGCCCAGAAGTTCTCACGGGGACAGACGGTCTATGTGGGCGTAACGGTTGGCACAAACGGGTTTGCAGAACTCTCAACGGTTTCACCGACGCGTCCACGTGAAGGGGACTACCTGCGAACGAAGGTACACTATCCGAGAGTGAAAGACGGCCGTGTCCGTGTCCGACTCCCATTCGATCGCTTCTACATGAATGAGGATGATGCACCACAGGCCGAGATCCAGTATGCCCGTGCAGGCCGAAGCGAGAAACGATCTGCCTATGCTCTCGTAAGGCTCAGATCGGGCATGGCGGTGATCGAGGACCTCTATATCGATGACCTTCCCATTCTTGAGTTCTTAAGTAAGCCTGTGGACCCCAAACCGTGAAGGTTGGCAAATTGATGCACCTGTTAATAACGGCCCTGGTAACCGTCTTTCTCTTCTTTGCTTCTGTCGGCATTTACGTGGCTTTCGCTCAATCCCGGTATGTCTATCATCCCACTCGTGAGGTCGAAATGACTCCCGGGGATGTGGGGCTGGCGTTCGAGGAGTTGCGTCTCCAGGCTGAAGACGAAGAGACCATTCACGCGTGGTTCGTGCCGTGCCAGGGCGGTGAGGATGCAGCGAAGCCTACGGTCCTTTTCTGTCACGGAAACGGCGGGAATATGGGAGGGCGAGTCGGATCGCTGCTCACTTTCAATCGCCTTGGCTACAACTCACTGATCTTCGACTATCCGGGCTACGGCGAAAGTACCGGTGAGCCGACAGAGAAGGGCACATACGAAGCAGCCCTGGCCTGCTGGGACTATCTTGTGGATCAGCGTGGTATTCGTCCTGAGTCCATTGTTGTGTTTGGTCGCTCCCTGGGTGGTGGCATCGCCAGCTGGCTGGCGGTGCGTGCCAATCCGGGGGCTCTTGTTCTCGAGGCCGCCTTTTCGTCCGTCCCCGATATGGCAGCGCTGATGTTCCCCTATCTGCCAGTACGACTGTTTTGCAGGATCAAGTACGACAACGTGGCCAACGTTAAGAAGGTCGGGTGCCCCGTTCTGGTGGCGCACAGTCGCGTTGATAAAACCTGTCCATATGAGCAGGGCGAGCGAGTCTACTCAGCAGCACTGGAACCCAAGCTGTTTGTCGACATGCAAGGTGGGCACAATGATGGAGGCCTGGATTCCAACCCTCGCTACCAGGCAGCTCTTGCCGCGTTTGTGACGGAGCACCTGTAGGATTGATCTGAAGGAGGCATTGTAATGGAAGCGTTGATTCTCGTTGTTCTGCTTGGACTGCTCATCGCCGTTTTGGCCATGTTGTCTGGAATGCGTAGGGCGATTTGGCGACTGGAGGAGAACCAGGAGACGGCCCGGAAGCAGCGCAATCGCCTGTTCGATCTCATGCAGGGATCAACGATCGAAACACCGGCGGAGCCTGCCTCGGAAGAGCCCGCGGTTTCACCGCCTCAGAAGACGACAGCAACAAAGCCGGCTCCTGCCATGGCGGCTGATGTAAAGATCGACCTTCCGGTAAAGCCGAAAGCAGCACAGCCACCACCTATACCGGCCACAGGTACAGCCCCTGTTTCGAAGCCTGTCACGACTACGGGTGCCCTGAAGAAACCTGCGAAGGAAACACCGCAAGTCGTAACGAATGCCCGCGAGATCCTTGCGCGCACGTGGAATTGGATCCTGGTTGGGGATGAGCACCGCCCGAAGGGCATGTCGATTGAATATGCGATAGCCAGCACCTGGCTACTGCGGCTGGGAATTGTGGCGATCGTTGCCTGCATGGCCTATTTCTTGAAGTGGTCCATTGATAAGAACCTGATGGGACCAACCGCCCGTGTGGCTATCAGCCTTTTTGTTGGCGCCGGCATGGTCTTCTCCGGCATGCGGCTTCTCGGCAAGAAGTACCATCTGATGGGGCAGGGGTTGCTCGGCGGTGGCATTCTGATCCTCTATTTCAGTGTCTATGCCGCAGGACCTCTGTATCACCTGATTGCGACTCCCGTGGCCTTCGGACTTATGATTCTTGTGACGACGGCGGCCTGGCTCATTGCCATTCGGGTCAACTCCATGCTGGTTGCTATTCTTGGGATGGCGGGAGGATTCATGACCCCCGTGCTGCTCAGTACGGGCTCCGCGAACCTGCCTGTGCTCTATAGTTACATGCTCCTGCTCAATGTTGGCATACTCGCCGTGGCGCGTTCCAGGCATTGGCCACTGTTGAACTACCTGGGGTTTGTGCTGACCTACACCATCTTCTTTGGCTCCATGAGCGCCTATACAGTTGCTGACTTCCCACTGACGATCAGTTTCCTGAGCGCGTTCTTTGTCGTGCATTCCGTAATTGTCTATCTCTACAGCATCAGGCAGAAGCGGCCCTCAAGCGCTATTGAGATCATCCATCTTGTTGCGAATGCCTGCGCGTACAGCGTGACGGCTTACTTTCTTATTCGGGATGCGCACGGTCGTCCCTATCCGTCCATCATGTCGGTATCGCTGGCGTGCTTCTACATTGGGCACGTGGCCGTGTTCATTCGGCGCAAGCTCAACGATCGAGCTTTGCTTGTGGCCTTGATCGCACTCGCGGCAGCCTTCACTGCCTGGACCCTTCCCTTGCTCTTCGCCAAGGAGACTCTGACCATCTGCTTTGCACTGCTCGCCGCAACCATGCTTTGGATCGGAAAGCGGATAGGCAGCAAGTTCATGGAGAACCTTGCGCATGCAGTATATCTCATTGTGTTCGTGCGCCTGTTTGCGGAGATGGACCGGGGCTTTTCGGGCAACGCCGGCAGTGGGGCCGTCTACTGGGCCGGGATGTTGGACCGACTGTGGACGTTTGGCGCTTCTATTGGCTCTATTGCGGTTGCCTTCCTGCTTGAGCGGCAAAACGCGCGTAAGGCGGCCCTTGTCGTTCCCGATAGTGATACGGGTCGTGCTCTTCCCCCGAAAACAGGCAGCCAGGTGTTCTTCTGGGCGACTGTGGCTTTCGTGTTCTTGTTCCTGCAGCTCGAGTTCAACGCTATGTTCGGCATGTGGGACGCGTTCCGTCTGCCGATGCTGACCGTTGTCTGGGTGGCTATGGCTGCTTACTTCCTCTACATGGTTTGCACGCGCGAATCACAGAGCACCGTGATGCTGGTGGCCGTGGCGGCCTTTGCGTTTGGTGGGATCCTGAAGATCCTGACATTCGATCTCGCTGGCTGGGATGTCTGCGAGAGCTGGATCTACAACAGGGAATACTGCGGCACCGACGCGCTGGCGCGATTGCTCGATTTCGGAAGTATCCTTCTCCTGCTCGGACTTGTCTGGACGTGGTTGCCGTCACGCTACCCGAAGCCCACCCGGGCGTTGTTCGGTTACGCGGGGTTGGCCGTATTGATGCTCTACACGACGCTCGAGCTGCGTAGCCTGCTCCACTGGCGGTTACCGGCATTCCGTGATGGCGGCGTGACGGCGCTATGGGCTCTCTATGCCATTGCGTTCACGAGCTCAGGCATATGGCGCAATATCCGCGGACTACGCTATCTTGGCCTTGGCCTGTTCATTATCGTGGCTGTAAAGGTCTTTCTCTATGACCTCAGTGACATGCCTATGATATTCCGTGTGATAGCCTTTCTCGTGGTTGGTATCGCACTACTGCTGGGTTCTTTCGCTTACGTGTTTGCCAACAAGAAATTCGAGATTGAAGACAAAAGTACGGGAGAGGAGTCGTGACCTTGACGCGTTTTCGGCTTGGATTCAGGCTGACCCTGGCGGCGGTGTTCATGGTGAGCTGGGGTGGGGGCGCATACGCGAAACCGGCGAAGGTAGAGGCCTTTCCTTTCGTCAAGAATCTCATTACGGAAGGTGAGTCAGAGGATTCGCTGGGGGCGTTTGCGCTGGATGCGGAGATCATGGCGGTCACGCATGAGGATTTTGCCAACCTGCGGATTGTGGATGACTCCGACACGGAGATTCCTTATCTCGTGCGTGCCAGGGGGCGTGCAGATGGGAGCGGCATCTCAAGCCATGAGGTGAGTTATGACGTGCACAACGATGACTCGAAAACGAGAATCGAATTCACGTCTGACCGTCAGCCGGTCACGGGGATTCGTATCCTCACGTCCGGGGCGAGCTTCAGTCGCCCGGTGGTCATCGAAGGCAAGTCGGGCGTTGGGCATGCCGGCTTTCGAACCGTTTTTCGCGGCACCGTTAGCCACGTGGCTACGGGAGGCGCCGGTCGCGATGATCGGGTGCTGCGGTTACCGCATACAACACGGTGTTCCGAGTGGCGCGTTACGATTGAGAACCACGACAACCCTGCGTTACCCATAACCGGGGTTGAACTGATAGAGCGCATCCATGAGGCCGTTTTCGTCAACATGCAACCAAGCCGCTACCGTGTTCTGTATGGCGGTGATGAGACGCAGCGACCGCGCTACGATATGCCGGCAATCATGTCGCGCTCAGGTAATGCCGAAATGGCCACGTTCCGACTCGGCGGCGAGCAGGAGAATGATGACTATGGTCGCTCCTGGTGGCCGCTTCGAATCGGAGGGCAGACAGTCCTAACGCTCGCAATTCTCGGTATGGTCGCCGTATTGGGGTGGGGGATCGCCACCGCAGCAAAGAGCACTGAGCTGTCTTAACATCGTCGCTCTTGCTCGCCTTTTCGATGTCATTTTGGTATCGTTGTGGTGAAGGAGGAGAGGATGGGTACGATATGCTCCATACTCGCTCATGATGAAGACTTGGACGAGCGCAACGAACGTATCTATGACATGGATACGGAGGAGAACTGCTTCACCTGCAAGCATCTTCACGCTGATGAGCGTACATGTGATGCCTTTCCCGAGGGCATTCCGTCTATCTTCCTATACCTGGATAGGGTTCATGACCGGCCGTACACAGGCGATCACGGGATCCGCTATGAACGGTGCGAGGAGAAACACCGACTTCGGAATGGCAAGCAGGATGAATCCGGCAAGAATGGGCTGGTATAACCGACACCGCCCCAGTATCATTTATCCCATGAAACGGAAACTCAAAGCGTATGTAGGTGGGCTTCTCATTTCGGTTCTCGCACTTGGGTGCACACCCGTCGCGGATGGTGATGAGTCGTCCAAAGCTCCAGTATCGCCGGAAGGAGATAAGGTCGTGAAGTCTGAGAAGGAGTGGAAGCAACAACTGACACCCGAGCAGTATCGGGTTACCAGGCAGTGTGGCACCGAGAGGCCGGGAACGGGCGCTTATCTGCATAACAAGGCAAAGGGGACGTATACCTGCGTCGCCTGTGGGCACAAACTGTTCACTTCCGAAACCAAGTATGACTCAGGCTCGGGGTGGCCGAGTTTCTGGAAGGCAGCATCGGAGAAGGCCGTTGGTGAGAAGCGCGATGAGAGTTTAGGCATGGTTCGGATAGAGGTCGTGTGCCCGAAATGCGATGCCCATCTTGGGCATGTGTTTGAGGATGGACCAAAACCGACGGGGCTGCGTTATTGCATCAATTCAGCTTCGCTGAATTTCATCCCCTCAGAAGACACCAAGGACTAGGATGCCGGAACTGCCTGAGGTAGAGACCGTCGTCCGCGACCTGCAGGCGGCGGGTGTCATCGGTCGCACGATCGCGGGGGCGCGGATCTCCTGGCCGCGTACCGTCGAAGGGCTTTCGCCGCGGACCTTCAGCTCCAGAATCACCGGTGGCAGAATTCTCGAAGTCCATCGACGGGCCAAGTACATCGTTGTGTCGCTTTCTGGACAGCAGTGGCTTGTGGGCCACCTCCGTATGACCGGCCGTCTTGCCGTAAAGGATTCGGCATCTCCTCGGGATACTCATGAGCGCATGGCGCTTCTCCTTGATGATGGCCGCGAGATTCGTTTCATCGATACACGCAAGTTCGGTCGCTGGGCGTTGACGCCGGAGCTGGACTCAAAACTGGGAGACCTCGGGCCTGAGCCTCTTGCGCCAACGTTCAAAGGGCGCCACCTTCAGGAGATTCTCAAGTCGCATCGTCGTATGCTTAAGCCTCTGCTGCTGGACCAGCACGTGATAGCCGGGCTGGGCAACATCTATGTCGACGAAGCGCTCTGGCGCGCCGGGTTGCACCCGTGCACGCAGAGCGATGTGGTCACCCCAGATGCTGCCGTCAGGCTCTACCGTGCCATCCGCGAGGTGCTGCGCTGCGGCATCCGATCCATGGGGACGTCACTCGGAACCGGCAAAGGCAATTTCTACAGTGTCGCCGGCCGTCGAGGACGCAACCAGGATGGGCTGCGTGTCTTCCGGCGGCATGGCTCGCCCTGCCCGCGCTGCGGTGACATTCTTGAGCGCCTCGTCGTGGGGCAACGCAGCACACACATCTGTCCAAGCTGCCAGGTATGCGGTGGTTCCACGCTCTCCGCCCCCCCCACATGGGCGAGATTGTAGGGCGGGAATGGTCGAGTCTCCGAGTCCTTCCCGCCGGTCTTGAGGGTTGTGTCCTGAATCTTCTGCAATTTCCGGGGCTAGGGTGAATCTAGGGTTCCTAAAGAGAATATCCAATATTGAACAAGGAATATCCAACCGAACAAGGCAAGAGTGCGAGTCAAGTGAATGAAATGACAAAGGGCTGCCTATTCTCTGCACCCGCCCACTTGGGAATTGGACATTCCTTGTTGGCTGTTGGCTATTGAAATGACCGCGAAAGCACCTTGAGTCTGAGCCATCAATGAAATTGCAGAACTTTCCGCACGCCACGGTCTTGAGGTGGGCGTGGTTGCATTGGGGGACGGCGGGAAGGTTTCGCGGAGTCAACCGTTCCCGCCCTACAGTTGGGTACTGCATGATCAATACGGACTTTCTTGATGCAAGGCGCCAATTGTAGGGCAGGAATGATCGGTCCAGAATCCCTCCTCAATCACATTGCTCTCTATCGTCTGGTTGTATAAGATCAAATCGAAGGATCAAGCGAGTTTTGAAGTTAGATTGAGGGAACCTAATGTTGATGCCACAGTACACACGCCAGCTGGTGACAGGGGGCGTGATGGTTGTGTTCTTGTCCACACTTGCAGCTTTGGGCTGGAACCAGGATCCAGATCCCTTTCGGCGTGAAGACGCCATTGCGGGACGCGACACGGCCTATCGAAGAAACGTGTTCATGCACTGGTTTACGTATCGACCGCGGCTCGAGCGCAGGCGTGAATGGAATCGTAATCGTGAGGGCTTCTTCGGAACCGCGGGGAGTATTAATGCAAATAGACTCTACTTCTATGAAGAGTTTCAAACGCAGATCCATCTGAATGAGACGCTCTTTGCCGTATTCCGTCACAAGGCCGATGAGGATTTCGATGGCGAGTATGCGCGCACGCTGACCGGCATCGGAGCCGTCCTCAATGATGAGTGGACGTTCAGCATGTTGGGGGACATGACACCGGAGAAGGGTGACATCGACATCAGTGGTGAGGTCGCGTGGCGGCGTGGCAAGGATTCCCGGTTCAGGCTCGCGCTCGTGGCAGCTGATGCACTGCACGATCAGAAGAAGGTCATGGAGGAGTACGCGCAGGATCCGTTCACGATCTTCACGGAGTACTTGGCCGTCCTGCAGGGCGATATTGAATGCGGAGCTTGGGTGAACTGGAACTCACCATTGGAACTGCATGTGGGTGAGGGGGACCTGGTGTTCCAGTATGAGCAAGTGAACTTTGGCGCACACGGGCTATTCCCTGTCGGCCACACAGCCCATATCCTGGCAGAGCTTGGCTCTGAGTCGGGATCGCGACTATGGCGAGAGATGGGGCCGTCTGGGATTGGCACACGGGAGCTTGACCGCTCACACATGAACGTGAACGTGGAAGCGGAATGGGATCTCACGCATACCACCCGAATGTGGTGTGGCTATCGGTTTTTTGCGCTTCGAGAGTTGTACACGGATCAGCAGAATCCAGAAGGAACCGGCAAGATTGAAAGAAATGAAAACATGCTGCACGCGGGCATCAAACGTCGTTTTGGCGACCGTTACTTTTTCTGGCCTGGCCTGTACTTGAATAGCATCGATCTTCAAGATTCGTTTCCGGCCGACCCGGATCGGCTCTGGGATGTCGAGAGCATAGAGGGCAAGGTTGCGTTGCCGTTGGAGATCGCTTTCGATAATGGTGCGACCATTACGCTCAACATATCATTCCGGACGGATAACTTGAGTTCCGCCGGCTACAACGCTCAGTTCTACCTGCCGCTATAGTCTTGCCCCGGCGGATGATCCCGCAAACCGTGAGCAATGCCTTCCTGTCTCATCAAGCCTGCTCTTGACAGGAACTCATGTCGGCTCATGATGCTTGCATGACCTTACGACTATTCTTGTTTTCTTGTTTGACGGTGGTCGCGTTGATGGGCTCATCAGGCACGCGAGCGATGGCGGAGGAGGATGGAGCGATGGCGGTGTTGTTTATCGGTAACAGTTATACTGGCAATGTGCGGAGCAAGTTCAATCCGTTGATAGCGGCGGTTTCGCCAGAAACTCAGGTGGCATACAAGACAGGTGGTGGCTGGACGTTGAGTCGCCACGTAGGCGATCCTCGCACAAAGGAGTCCATTGCATCACGGGACTGGGATTACGTCGTTCTCCAGGAGCAGAGCCGCCTCCCGACTTTCGATACAGAAAGCGGCATGTACAAGGAGCACCGTCGTGCGATCCGACAGCTTGTGACGTGGATTCGTGCGGCGGGAGCGACTCCTGTGCTCTTCCAGACCTGGGGGCGTCGCGATGGTGATCGCGGTGCACCCAAACGAAGCCCCGATTTTGATGCGATGCAGGCGCATCTGACCCGCGCCTATGCCGATGCAGGGCGTGAAACCGATGCCATGGTGGTTCCCGTTGGACAGGTATGGCAGGCGGTTCGGCATGCTGACATTCAGCTCGGAAACGCACTACATTCAAAAGACGGGTCACATGCCTCTGAAAAGGGCTCCTACCTGGCCGCGGCTACGTTCATGAAGGCACTCATGAGTGTTTCTGCATCTCCGCAAGGCGACGCACTCGGGATGTCCGACAAGGAAGTCGCCACTATCGAGAAGGCGATCAATGACGTACTGGGTAAGACGCCCTAGTGGCATGTCAACCTTGTAACGTTGTAGGACGAGCTTCCCCGGTATTCCGGGGAGCTTGTGCCGTGTTGCCCTGCACAAGCTCTCCGCTCACGCGGAGAAGCTCGTCCTACAACGTTTGACGTATGACATCACACTAGTGCCCAGAGCTCAGTCGACTGTGTGCCCTTTTCCCCGTCCCAGGCCCGTTCGATGCGTTTGCCATCAGGAGTAAAGCTCACCGTCGGCATACAACAGACCTTGGGGGGGCATAATGCAATGCTATGAAACAGAAAAGCCCGACCGTAACGGCCGGGCTTTTGCATTTCAAATGGCAGAACGCGTTAGGCTTTCAGCGCTTCCGCAATCGCATCGCAGACATAGTCAATGTTGCCGGTGGTGAGCCCGGCAAGGTTGATGCGCCCGCCCTTGACGATGTAGATGCTCTTGTTGTCGCTGAGCCAGTTGACGACATCGTCAGAAAGCCCGCTGAACGAGAACATGCCGCGCTGCTGCTTGATGAACGAGAAATCCTGTTCGACGCCGCGGGCCGCCAGGCCATCCACCAGGGCCGCGCGCATATCCTTGATGCGATCGCGCATCTCGGCCACTTCGGCAACCCACTGGTCGTAGAGTGCGGCATCCTCAAGCACGCCGAGGGCGGCGAGACCGCCGTGTGCCGGCGGGTTGGAGTAGTTGACGCGAATCGTCTTCTTCACGTAACTCATGGCCACCTTGGATTCCTCGGCGGTCGGACTGACGATGGTCAGCGCGCCGGTGCGCTCGTTGTAGAGTCCGAAGTTCTTGGAGAAAGAACTGGCGATGAAGATATCGATACCCGCAGCTGCAAACTTCTCGATAGCGGCACGGTCCTGTTCGATCCCATCGCCGAAGCCCTGGTAGGCGAAGTCGAGGAACGGCGTCCAGCCCTTGGCCTTGGCCACCTCCACCACGCGGTCCCACTGATCACCAACGAGATCAACGCCGGTCGGGTTGTGGCAGCACACGTGAATCAGCACAATATCACTGGCCGGGATGCTCTCAAGGGTGGCGATCATGCTGTCGAAATCAACGCCCTTGGTTTCAGGATTGTAATAGGGGTAATCCTTAATATCGAAACCAGCGGCCGTGAAGATGCCCTTGTGGTTCGCCCAGGTCGGGGAACTGACCCAGAGGGTGGCGTCTGGGTTGAACTGCTTCAGCAGATCGCCGCCCACACGCAACGCGCCAGTTCCACCCGGGGAGTGGATGGTAGCTGCACGGCCGGAGCTGATGACCTCGCTGTCAGCCCCGAAAATCAGCTTCTGCACGTTCGCGGCGTAGACGGGGTTACCGGAAATCGGCAGGTAGCCCTTGGTGGACTCGGTTTCGAGGAGCTTCTCCTCGGCGGACTTGATGCACTTCAGGATCGGCGTCGTGCCGTCGTTATCCTTGAATACACCGACGCCCAGGTTGACCTTGTTCGGGTTGGAATCCTTCTTGAAGGCCTCCGTAAGGCCAAGAATTGCATCGGCCGGAGCGGCTTCGATGTCTTTCCACATAACTTATCCTCCGTCGTTCGTGATAGGCCATGCACAACTGCATTCAATTGAGCATCACCGCTTACTCATTATTCAGAACAGGTGTAATACCAACGCGTGATGGTGACTGTTTTGATAATCCCCATTTCGCGCGAGGCGCTCTCCCGCCAACAAGAACGTCCCCCTTCGAGACCGCCCGAGAACACGCTTGCTGCGCCACGTGCAGGCCTCGATTGCTGGCCGCACGATACGCCAAGGCAGGGGCTGAGGTCAAGAATTCGGCTGATAGATCGCGGCTCTTCCCAATCCTTCGCGGCTTTCCTATTACTCAGAACACTCAAGGAGAGGTCACCCAAACTGACGGCCCAACGATAGTGACTGAAAATCCGTTCTCGTTGAACGTCTCGCGGTCCCATTCTGGCCCCTATCTCGGAAAGCTCCGTTCCTGCCTCCCATCACGCACACCAGAGCTTAACCGCAAGGGACACGCCTGAATGGCACTCTAGTTTAGGGGCTTCAGCCGCCTCAAGCGCCCCGTTGGGGCTTTTCGGGCAGGCCGGGCCAGGGAGAGTCTGCCTACAGATTCGGGCCGGTGGAATCGCCTTTGAAGAGCGGTACGGTCTTCGGGGTGAGCAGCTTGCTGCCGGTCCAGCCGACGCCGCCGTCTGTCATCCATTTGACGCACTTACCGAGGAGTGATGTTGGGTCGGGTATCCGCAGGGACGTCAGGGTGGGGGTTAGCCAGGGCGCGAGCATCTCGTCGTTGATCGCGCAGACCGAGATCTCTTTGCCGACGGTCATCCCGTGCCGCTCAATTGCCCGCTTGGCACCGAGCGCCGTCCAGATGTTCGTGCAGATGATGGCCGTTGCCTTGAATGTTCCCGCCTGCAGGCGGTCATACAACTCCTGCTCCGCCTTTTCGGCGCCGTAGTCGATGGCGTCTTTCTGGCCGGGACAATCGTATAGGTTCCCGGCCACGCCGTGCTTATCCTTCCAGAGTTGCCAGTATTCGATACGCTGCCGGAACACCACGTTCGACTTACAGGTATGCAGGCAGGCGATATTCCTGTGGCCAAGCCGATGGACATGATCGAGGAGGCGCCAGATGGCTTGCTTCGGGAACAGGAGCACCGAAGGAATGCCTCGCTTAGACAGGTCGAGATCAAGAGAGACGACGGGATTGGGGCTGGTCCTGAACAGGGCGACAACATCATCAGGGATGTCCGCGCCGGCCTGCATCAAGAAGCTGCCGTCAAAGCCCTTGAGCGCATCGCCAATCAAAACATCGTTCCAGTCGGTATAGACAATGGGGCGCAAGACACCTTTAACGGACATGATGGCAATCTCAACGGCCCATTGCCATGCCTGGATGTCCTCGGAGATGACCGGCGGCATGAGAAAAGCGAACTGGTGCACCTTGCCGGCGTGACTCACCGGACCGAGCTCAAGCCTGCCGTGCATCGTGCGCTTGAACACGCCGGCATCAATCAGGTGGGTGAGCGCCTTGCGCGCTGTCATCCGGCTGACGCCGGTCTCATCGGCCAGCTCCATTTCGCTCGGGAGCTTCTTTAAGGCATAATCGCCGCGCTCAACACGCTGCCTGAGCATGCGTGCGATGCCTCTGAACTTGTTTGCTCGATGCTGCATATCAACTCCTGATCCGTTCCGGTTGCCGCGTTCGTGGGGCGGTGTCTTCCAAGGGAGGGGTTGCATCCTTCCCGGCCTCACAAATAATAACTGTAACTATACATCGAGGACGTGAATTGTATAGAAGAAAAGCGAACAAAATATGTACACCCACCTTGACGAGAGGGATACCGGCTGTTAATGTACAAAAGCTGTATATGACGGTCGGTTCGAATTGAATCGTTGAGATAGGACATGTGGCGAACGAGGGGATGGAAGCAGTGATTGATATACCGCACCTGGGACAAGTTGACGAAGGAGAAGGTTTTGTAGCGCTTGCCGGTACGACGGACGGGGTGTTCAGCGTTGGCGTTGGTGGCGTCGAGTCGGTAACGGCGACCGGCGACGGCAAGGTGGAGTTTGTCGGGTTTGCGGATCAGACGCTGGCTCACGTGACGTCGGCGATGGACTACCCTGCGTACTACCCGGTACATCCGGTCAGGATGGAGAAGCCGATCAAGGCGGTACTGATGGATCTTGACGGTACGAGCGTACGCAGCGAGGAGTTCTGGATCTGGATCATCCAGATGTCGACCGCTAGTCTGCTTGGAGATCCTAAGTTCGAACTCGAGGAGTCGGACATACCGTTTGTCTCCGGTCACAGTGTTTCGGAGCATCTGCAGCACTGCATCAAGAAGTACTGTCCCGACAAGACGGTGGAAGAGGCCCGTACATACTACTTCGAGCATACCCGCCGCGAGATGAATGAGATCATGGAGGGCAGGGGGCGCGAGGGGGCCTTTGTGCCGTCACCGGGACTCAAGGAGTTTCTCTACGAGCTCAAGGATATGGGCGTCAAGATTGGTCTGGTGACCTCGGGTCTCTACGAGAAAGCGTGGCCTGAGATTCTCTCTGCGTTCCGCACGCTCGGGATGGGGGATCCGAAGGAGTTTTACGACGCGATCATTACGGCCGGCTTCGCCATGCAGAAGGGACAAGGGGCGGGCTTGCCTGGGCGTAGTTCCGGAGGGTCGGAGCCCGGGACGCTGGGCGAGCTTTCACCGAAGCCGCATCCGTGGCTGTACGCGGAAGTCGCACGAGTTGGCCTGGGACTCGAATTCGCGGACCGTCACCACGTCGTCGGTATCGAGGACAGCGGAGCCGGGGTCTGCTCGATCCGATTGGCCGGCTTCTCAACCATAGGCTTTGGTGGTGGCAATATCGACGAAAGCGGCACACGCGGCCTGTGCGACCACTACTGCGAGACGTTTGAAGAGATACTGAAGGTGATACGGTAGTTGGGGTGTCAGGTGTCGGGTGTCAGGTTTCAGGAGAAGAGGTGGAGGTGTCAGGTGTCGGGGGTCAGGTTTCAGGGGGAGAGGTCAGGAGGGGACGGTGACAGATAAGGCTTACTTGGCGGTTGAGGATCTGGACGTGTATCGGAAGCTGTGCCAGCTACACTTGGAGGTCTGCGACGTTTCTCACCAGTGGCCAGCCGAGGAGCGCTACGAGCTGGGCAGCCAGGTTCGTCGATCATCTAACAGTGCGCCGGCGCAGTTGGCAGAGAAGAACGACGACCGCCATGTGCGTAATAAGATCGAAGGGGTCAACCGAAGCAGAGGCGAGGCCGCCGAGACGAACCATCACTTGTACATGGCCCTGCTGAAGAAGTACATGTCGCAGAATACCTTTGATAGCTACCGCGCACGCTACAAGGAGTGCATTCGGATGCTGAATGGTCTGGAAAGGACATTGGAGAAGAAGTTGCCGAGCAAGGACCGCCGCTGGCAAGTGGCCGAAGATCACGAAACGTACGGTTCAGATACCGAGCCGTGTCCATCCGGCTGGCCATCCATCTCCCCTGACACCCGAACACTGAACACTGAACACTGACACCCGAAACCTGACACCTGAAACCCGAAACCTGAGACCTACAAGGGAGTTAAAGATGAGTAAGAATAATGACAGGGCGCAATGCCATTGGATATCGAATACGCACTGGGACCGGGAATGGCGCTATTCCATGCAGCGTACCCGGCACATGCTGGTCTACATGATCGATATGTTGCTGGATATCCTGGAGAAGGAGCCGGAGTTCAAATCGTTTCACATGGACTCGCAAACGATTCCGCTGCAGGACTATCTCGAGATTCGCCCGGAGAAGCGTGAGCAGGTCGTCAAGTATATCGAAGAGGGGCGTCTTCTTGTCGGCCCGTGGTTTGTGTTGCCGGACGAGTTCTGCGTCGGTGGCGAATCGCTCGTGCGCAACCTGTTGTTGGGGCACCGCCAGGCGAAGGCGCTTGGCGGAGTCAGCAAGACGGGCTATTCGCCGTTTGGCTGGGGGCAGCTTTCACAGATGCCGCAGCTCTACAAGGGGTTTGGTATCCCGTTTGCCTCGTTCTATCGCGGCGTCAACACCAAGGTGGCGCCCAATTCGGAGTTTCGCTGGCAGTCGCCGGACGGGACCGAGATTGTCGGTTCGCGATTGGCGTGCCGTCCGCGCTACAACGTTTGGTACATTCTCCAGCGACCGGTGTTCTTTGGCCGTGAAGACGAAAACAATCGACTGGCGCACTGGGGTAACGGCGGTAGCCCGTTCCGCCTGGCTGACGGTGAGTTCAACGCGATCGATATGCGCTATGCCCGGCCTGAATTCAACTATCACCAGGAAGAGGTGACCGCGCGCGCGGTCCAGGCGTTGAAAGAGCAGGACGATGAGTGGACCACCCAACACCGCTTCTGGTCCTGTGGGCATGATTCATCCTGCCCCGACATTCGTGAAGTACGCATGATTAAGGAGTGCGCTGCTGCACTGGAGGAGAAGGCGGATGTCTTCCACAGCACCTTCGCCGATTTTCAGAAGGGCGTCGTGGAGAATGCCTCGCCCGACCTGCCTCTGACCGTCGGGGAGATGCGCTACTACTACACAGACGGGTCATCTTCGGTGCTTTACGGCTGGATTACGTCTGCCCGCATGGACATCAAGAAGATCAATTACTGTACCGAGCGCCTGCTCGGCGACTACGCCGAGCCGATGGCGGGATGTGCGGCCATGCTGGGTGCGGCGTATCCGCAGTCGTTCCTGGACGAAGCGTGGAACCAGCTTCTGCAGAATCACGGGCACGATTCAATCGGTTGCTGCAGCCGGGATGTGGTTCCGGAGGACATGTGCTTCCGCTATCGCCAGGCCAATGAAATCAGCACGTGCGTGATGGAGCAGGCGTTTGCGGACATCGCGGGTGCCGTCGATCTTTCGGACCGTGCGAAGGATGAGGTCGCGGTCGTGGCCTGGAACAGCCTGCCGCAACCCCGTTGCGAGGTGACCGAGATGGTGGTGGACGTGCCGCAGGACCTGGAGGCTGAGGATGTTCGGATTGTTGATGAGACCGGCACAGAATTGCCGTTCCAGCTTATTGAGTCCAACGATCGCTTCACGGTCATCCAGAACCCGAACGATGCTGCGGACATGATGGCGATGACCCGCTATCGTTTCTACACTGAGCTTCCCGATCTTCCGGGAACCGGCTACCGGACCTTCTTCGCCAAGCCGCGTGAGAAGTGGTCAAAGATGTCACCCAAAGAACGGACGCTGACCCGCACGATTATCGGCCAGGTCAACGGCATGGAGAACGAGTTTCTTTCGGTTCTGATTCAACCCAACGGTGCCTTGTCGGTTACCGACAAGGCGACGGGCCGGAACTGGAGCGATCTGGGCTACTTCCGGGATTGCTCCGAGATGGGCAACCCGTGGGAGCACGTGAGTGTGCCGTTTGACGAAGTCCTGACGACGCTCGGCGAGCAGGCGCGCATTTCGCGCATCGTGGCCGGCGACCTGGTGACGACCTACAAGGTTGAATTGGACTGGGAGTTGCCGCGGAGCCGCTCGGCGGATGAACGGAGCCGGTCCAGTAGCCGCGTGCCATACAAGATTACGAACGTGGTGACGCTTCGCAAGGGGCAGCCCTGGGTGGAGATTGAGAGCACGGTTGAGAACAATGCCGAAGACCACTATCTGCAGGTATCCTTCCCGACCCAGGTCGATTCCGCTTCCTCGATTGCCTCGGTGCCGTTCGACGTCGTTGAGCGCAGCATCACGCTTCCCGATCCGAGTGAATACGACGAGGATATTCAGACCGAGCATCCGATGGACCGTTTCGTGGCCATCGAAGATGGCCGCAACGGGGTTGCGCTGCTCAATGAGGGGCTCAAGGCCTATGAGCCGCACGATGACGATGAGCAGACGCTCAGTCTGACATTGCTGCGCTGCTTCCCGCTGCGTATCTGCATCACCAACCTGGAGATGACCGATTACAGCAAGCAGGACAAGGGATCGCAGTGTCTCGGAACGCATACCTTCAAGTATGCGTTCATGCCCTACGCCGGCACGGTCAAGACTGCCGGAATTTGGCAGGCGGCCGAGCGCTTCAACCATACGGTGCGTGTGGCACAGATTGGGCCCTCGACCGCCGGCACGTCGCCGCTTGCGCATTCGTTCCTCGAAATCGAGAACAGCGCTTTGCACGTGAGCGCCGTCAAGAAGAGCGAGCAGGGCGAAGGGTGGGTTGTCCGCCTCTTCAACCCGACCAACAGCACGCAGTCTGGAACGATCCGGCTCAACGGTGGTATGGTGCCGCCTACAGCGCAGTCGCCGGTCGAACGCCAGGCCGCAAGCTTCGCGCTGCCGGCACCAACCGGACAGAAATGGGGCAACGCGCGGCTCGTCGACCTGGAAGAAAACGAAATCGATGTACTCGAACTGGATGGCGATGGTGCGGTGAACCTGGATATAACAAAGAAGAAGATCGTAACGGTGGAATTTGTGGGGTAGGGGGGAATGGCGCTTAGTTAAGCGCATTTGGGACAGACAGAACGGGATGAATGCGCGCCATAAATGACGAATGACGAAATACCCAAATACCCAGGGAATGACAAAGCCCGAATGACGAAGAGCTTGGCCAGAGCGTCTTCTTTCCCTCTTCGGACTTGGGTATTTCGGATTTCTTTGGGTATTTGGGTGTTTGGGTATTTCGGCATTGAATGGCACGTATCACAGACACGGTTCATGCAGAACAGGCCTTATCTAAGTGCCATTCTGGGGTAGGGGGACTGACATGGGTTATTTCGGAATCATCGATTACATCTTCATGGGCATCTATGTCGCCGTCCTCGTTGGACTCGGGTTCTACCTGAAGGGGCGTGCTTCGGAGAGTATCGAGGACTACATCATCGGTGGTCACAAGATCCCATGGTGGGCGATGGGGATTTCCGGGATGGCCCAGTTCCTCGACCTGACCGGGACGGCGTTGATTGTGTCGTTCCTGTTCATGCTCGGGCCGCAGGGGCTGTTCATCGAGTTCCGCGGCGGTGCGGTCCTGATTCTCGTCTTCATGATGCTGTGGACGGGGAAGTGGCATCGTCGCTCCGGATGTCTGACCGGCGCGCAGTGGAATATCTTCCGTTTTGGCGACTGCTGGGGTGGGCGCTTTGCACAGCTCATTGGTGTGCTGGCCTGTGCGCTTGGAACGATCGGGATGCTGGCCTACTTGACCAAGGGCGTGGGCATTTTCCTCTCCGCCTTTTTGCCGTGGTCGCCTGATGTCTGTGCTTATGGTCTTATCGGATTGGCAGCGATTTACACGATGTTCTCCGGCTTCTATGGCGTCATCTTCACCGACCTCTTTCAGGGCGGGATCATTCTGGCAGCAGTGGTCTACATAACGGTGAAGGCTTTCGTGGCCGTTTCGGGATCATCGGAAGTGGCCGAAGTGGCTCTGCAGGTTACCAACAACCCGCATTGGCTGGGGTGCGTGCCCAAGTGGCAGGCCAGTATGCCCGCGGGTTACGAGGCCTACCGTCCGCTCATTCCGCTGATGCTGTTCTACCTATTCCGCAATGTCTTCCATGGTATCGGCAACATCGGCGATCCGAAGTACTTTGGCGCCAAGACAGACCGTGAATGTGCCAAGATGACCGGCTTGTGGACCATGATGATGACCTTCCGCTGGCCCATGATGATGGGGATCGCGGTGCTGGGGCTCTTCCTGGTTCGCGATCTCTTCCCGGATATGGCCGTTCTCGCGCAGGCGGGAGAGTTGATCCATCAGCACCATCCCGACGTGACGCCGCAGGGCTGGGGGGCGGTGATCTCCGGGCTGGCGAACAACCCGGGTGATTATGCGCCGGAGCTGACAGAAGGACTCAAGTCCCTGCTGGGGTCGGAGCAGTATGTTGAGAAGATCGGGATGCTCAGCTTCAACGGCACGGTCAATCCGGAGAAGATCCTTCCCTCCGTTCTGCTGATGACGGTCGCTCAAGGCATGCGGGGAATCCTGGTGTTGGCCCTGATTGCCGCTTCCATGTCGACCTTTGACAGTACCGTCAACATGGCGACCGGGCTGGTTGTGAACGATCTCTACCGGAAGTACTTCCGTCCCAAGGCCCAGACCAGGGAGTTGATCCGCGCCAGTTGGGCCACCGTTGCTCTGCTGGTTGTGGGAGGCGTGGTGTTTGCCCAGAATGCCGAGAGCATTGAGGATATCTGGGGCTGGCTGATGATGGGATTGGGCGGTGCCTTCCTGGTGCCCAATCTGCTGCGGCTCTACTGGTGGCGCTTCAATGGTATGGGTACGGCGGTCGGCTCGCTGGTCGGCATGACGGCCGCGATTGTACAACGGATCCTGTGGCCGGAGATGAACGAGTTCATGCAGCTTGGCTATTCGCTCTGTGCCGGCATGATCGGCGGCGTGATTGCGACCTTCTGTGACAAGCCAACCGATCCTGACGTGCTCAAGGAATTCTACATGAAGACGCGGCCGTTCGGCGTCTGGGGGCATCTGAAGAGTCAGCTTTCGGAAGAGGACCAGAAAAAGGTGACGCAGGAGCACATCACCGACCTGGCCGCTATCCCGTTCGCGCTCACCTGGCAGGTGACCATGTTCCTCGCCCCGATGCTGTTTGTAGTCCATAATTGGAGAGGCTTTACGGGAACGGTGATCCTGTTCCTGCTGAGCGGTGGTGGGTTGTATTGGTTCTGGTACCGGAAGCAGCCGGAAACGAATTTTTATGAGTAGGAGGTGGCGAGTGGCGAGTGAACGGAGAAGCGGTTGACGAAAGCGGACGACGATAGCGGTGGACGAGTGAGGGGTCCTGTCCTCGTTATCCGTTCTCGTCGCCCGCTATCGTTCGCCGGAGAGGTATGAGGGGAAAGCCTAAGAGATACGCGTGTAGGAGTACGTGTACGAGTACGGGAAGAAGAGAGCGAGGAATGCCGGGTCTCCCCCTTACTCGTACACGTACTCGTACACTCGAATCTCCTCCTCTCCGGAGCGTTGGGATAGTAGTGAGGCCTGGGGATGAATGAGAGAGGTGACATGAATCGAGTATTGGCATTACTGGGTGTAACGTTGTTTGCGGGCGGGGTATTGGCGTCAGAGGTTGTACGGCCGGGAGCGGATCTGCAGGCGGTGTTGGACAGGGGGGATGACCTGGTCCTGCAGCAGGGCGCGATATACCCGATCTCGCAGACGCTGTCCTACCGGAAGGACGGCCAGAAGATCTATACCCGTGGTGCAACGTATCCCGCGCAGTACGCCCGGCTGAAGTTGGTGAATCCCGATGTCATGCAGCTGATATGGGGTGGTGGTGTAGACGGTGTGCGGCTGGAGCATGTGATATGCGACGGCAACCGCTACGAGCTTTCAACCGTTCCCAAACCTGCCACTGGCGGAGGTGGCCAACCGCCATTGGTCCAGGTAGGCGGCAGAGGTGGGGACAATGCCGTTGTCAGGGAATGTGTTTTCATGAGTACCCGTACCTGGTCGACCCTCAAGATTCATGAGGGGTCAAGCGGCTGCATCGCCGAGAACAATATCATCCTGGGGGCTGGCGTTGATGCCCGCGGGAACGGACGTGAAGAAGCAGAGGTCCCGTTTGCTTGGGGTGACGGGATCTCATGTGCCTCAAAGGGCAGCATCATACGTAACAATCTCATTATCGATCCGACCGACGTAGCCATAGTCCTTTACGGCGCGCCGGGATCGATCGCAGAGAACAACGTGGCGACCTGTATTTCCCGCGAATCATTGGGCGGTATCAACCTGGTCGATCCGCTGAAGCCCTACTACATGGATGATGAGGGAATCGATACGGACTACCGTGGTGTTAAGGTGCGCAACAACCTGATTGATGCTTACGGCGCGCGCATACACATCAGCCTGCCGGTAGGCGCGGTTCCATGGATGCCGAAACACAGAGGCAAATCCCTGGTCGGCGGCGAAGTAACAGGAAATGAGATCACTGGCGGCGCCTGTGCGTACGGTATTGCGGCGCATGGGCTCAAGGACTGGAAGATCACAGGCAACAAGAGTACAGGCAACTATTCGGGGCTGGCCGAATTCGGCGAACACAGGAACCCGCCGGATGATCCGACGGCATTCATTTATGACAAGGCAACCGTCCTGAGCAGCAAACTCCAGTCCGATTTTGTCGAGGCAGAGCGCCATATCGACCACCTGTTGCGCACGCAGCATGCACCGGAGGATGAGCATGGCTACCAGATGCACGACTATGGCGATGCGGAGCTAGAGGCTGTTGTCAAAGCGGCCTACCTCGAGATACTCGGCCGCGAGGCGGATGCGGAAGGCTTGAAAGCAAATGCCGGCCTTTTGCGAGAACGCAAGCTGAACGCGGACGGGCTGCGCCGCCGCTTTATGGCGAGCTCCGAATTCAAGAACCGTTTTGGCTATGTCCCGCCCGAACAGCTGCATCCATATCGGCACAAGCTATGGTTGGATCTATGTAGTGAGATTATCCGCAGTGAAGGCAGGTTTCCGCCAGCCAGGAAGCTCTACAGAGAAGCGCTGAGCGCTTTGAACTTCGAGAAACGCCAGGTCCTGAAGATCGACCGTGTTGACGAGTCAACGCTTGTAGGAAAAGTGATGTGCGGCTACCAGGGCTGGTACCGTGCCCCCGGCGACGGGTCGGGCCTGAGCTGGGTGCATTACAGGAGCCAGGCGTCGATAGGAGAAGCGGGTGACTTCTGGCCGGGCAGGTGCGGTATAGAATACTGGCCGGACATGAGCGAGCTCGATGAAGACGAGAAGTTCAAGACGCTTTTCAGGTACAAAGACGACTCCGCTGCCTACGTGTACAGTTCCCATGTCCGTAAGACAACGGTACGCCATTTCAAGTGGATGAAGGACTACGGGATTGATGGCGCGTTTGTTCAGCGTTTCATCATGGAGACGACCATTGACGGAGACCAGGAAGCTATCCTTAGCGGGTATGCGGCCAACAAGGTTCTGGAACATTGCCGTGACGGTGCCAACCAGTACGGCCGTACCTATGGCGTCATGTATGATTTCACCGGGATGCCGGGTGGTTATGTTGAGGAGGTGAAAGCCGACTGGCGTTATCTCGTGGATGAGATGAAGATTACGCGAGATAAGTTCGACAAGGCCTATCAGCATCATAACGGTAAACCGGTTATCGGCATCTGGGGCGTCGGTTTCAAGCACCGTGGTTACAACTCCAGGGAAATCGCCGAGATCATAGACTTCTTTAAGCATGATCCGAAGTACGGAGGTCAGACGGTTATCCTTGGAACATCTACATTCTGGCGCAAGGGAATCAATGATGCGGGTCCGATAGAGGAATGGCGCCCGGTCTACAAGGCGGCCGATATCATATCGCCCTGGACCGTCGGCCGTTTTGGCGGGCAGGGCGGTGCACTCAGTTATGCCAGGGAGAGCGCCAAGCCTGACAAGCAATGGTGCGACAGCAACGGGTTGGATTACCTGCCGGTTGTCTTCCCCGGGTTCTGCTGGTCCAACCTGAAAAAGGGCTACCCGGACCAGAATCCGAACGCGTTCATCGACCGGGAAGACGGTCAGTTCCTGTGGAAGCAGTACGCCTCATTGTTGAAGGAAGCAGGAGTAACTATGGTGTACCAGGCCATGTTCGACGAGCTCGACGAAGGAACGCAGATCTACAAGATCGATAACAACCCGCCGACCGGAAAGAGCACGTTCAGGACCTACGGCGACCTGCCGTCAGACCATTATCTCTGGCTGGTCGGTGAAGCAGCAAAGATGGTGAAGGGCGAGGTGCCGGTGGCAGATAGGATGCCTGCAAGGGAGAGAA
>CAZCDU010000027.1:40627-44563 GCA_964497125.1 uncultured Victivallales bacterium
GCAGTTGCTCACGCAGGGCAGAAGCCCAATGTCGTGCTTTTCTATGCCGATGACCTGGGGTGGGGGGACCTGCGTCATCACAATACGGCGCCGGAGCACTTCCGTTACACCCCGAATATGGACCGGCTTTTCACGGATGGGGTAGAGCTCGGTAACTATATGACGCATAGCGTCTGCTCACCTTCGCGGGCTGGATTGCTGACCGGCCGGCACTATGCCAATGTCGGCGCCGGGCCTCGCACAGGCGGCACGCTGCCCAACAACATCCCGAACATCGCCAAAGATTTTAAGGCGGCAGGCTATCGGACTGGTGCATTCGGAAAATGGCACAACAGTCACCCGAACTTTCCTGAAGATGGTAATGGCAAGCGGGTGGATTACAACAAGGCCGCGACGTTCAATGAGCTGCATGGCGAACGTACGCTGGACCTGACCAACAATATTTTCGAGAACCACAAGGGCTGGAAGTGGGGCGAGGGCGTTAATGCCTACGGTTTTGATCGATGGGTCGGCTACTACAATGGCGGCGGTGACTTTTTTAACCGTTACGTGGATTGGCATCATGACGTGGACTGGTGGCATGACCGCAAGTACAGGGGAGATGAGAAGGGCTACACGACCGACCTGATCACGAAGTATGCCATCGAGTTTATTGAGAGCAGTAAGAAGAATCCGTTCTTCTGCTATATCCCGCAGGAGGCCGTTCATGATCCTCTGCAGCTCAAGCGTTCTGACCTCAAGGAGTTTTGTGCAAAGCTCGATAGCGAACTGGGTATCAAGGGCCAGTGGGAATTTGTTTCGAACGTTGTGAGCCCGAGTACAGGCAGGAAGATCGGGGATGTCGCTGAAATCAGGTGTGAGCAGGACGAGGAGTTTGACGTCTATCGGATCGATCCGGACCAAGAGCACTACGCGCACTTGGTATACTCCGCTTTCCTGTACTCGCTCGACAAGAGCATCGGTGCGGTTGTTGAGAAGGTGACCGCGCTTGGCCTCCTGAATGACACTATCTTCTTCTTTGCCAGTGACAATGGTGCAACGTCCAAGGGTGTGAACGCACCGTTCCGGGGCGGCAAGCATTCGTTATGGGAGGGTGGGGTGCATGTGCCTGCTGCTTTCTGGTGGCCGGGCCGGTTTGAGAAGAGCGCTTATGACGGGTTTATCAGTTATCTTGATATCTATCCCACGCTGATGGGCATGGCGGGTCTGAAGTGCACGGCCCGGGAACTTGACGGGAAGGACTGTTGGAAAGCGCTGCAGGCCAATGCGGAGTGCCGTCCTGATCCGATAAACGATGCCATCTTCTGGATGTGGTACGACCATGGAACCGTGCGGACCCGGAAATGGAAGCTGTATTACTCTGAGGATGCCCGGCAGGTGAAGCTGTATGATATGGAGAGGGATGTAGAGGAGACAACAGACCTTGCTGCATCGAATCCTGAGATACGCGAGAAGCTGATCCGCCGTTACCGGGACTGGATCAACGAGAACAACTATGCCATGTCCTTCATGCCGATCGATAAGACGAACATCTCGCATCCCGACCCCAACCCCGAGGGTGATGTGCTTGAGATAAAGGCGGAGCTGGTCGCGGGCATGAAGAAACCCTATTCCGATGGACTCTTCATAAGGTTCTCCGACGGAGAAGGCTGGCGCGAGGAATATGACGCCTATATCCATGCTGGCGACCGGATCGAGTTTGATATCTACGTATGCGAAGACAGTGATATCACCAGTGGTTGTACCTATATGCCGGGTAACGGCTGGCTTCCGTTCTATAAACAGGGCGTCGGGCTGAACCAGGACGGAGTAGAGGTCGTGAAGGCCGAGCTGCCTAAGGGCAAATGGACCCGCCAGGTGATCGGCATCGGTAACTACTGTCCGGGGCCGATACCCGTCAACTACATCGCCCTGCAGAGCGGTAAACCGGGCACGTACCACGTCTACATGGACAACATCGTCATCCGGAAGAAAGACGGCGGAATCCGGTCGGTTATCTGGCAGTCGAAAGAAGACTTCGCGCCGATACTCTACCGCTACAAGGGCATTAATCACCAAAAGCTGGAGAAAGCGAAAGCGGTCAAAGGCTTTCCCTTCAGTGATATCAGCATCGGGGTGCTGGGTAGATAGTAGTTGTAGCGGAAAGGCTGTAGCGCTCTCTATCCTCGGACACTATATCCCGCCCTTTCAGGGCTAACCCTATCTAACGTACGTTACCCAGGGCTTTGCCATGAACCAGAGCCTCGTTCCTAGCACCAGGGCTTCGTCCCTCAGCACGGTGCGGGGCAGGCCTCGGCTCGGTACATGACAGGCCCAACGGGCCGTGTTCATCGTAGCCCAGGCCGGAGGCCTGGGTATCGATGCAACGCCGAGTGCGCCCTGAAGGGGCGCCTCAACGGTCTGCCTATAGGTTGATGTGACCTTTCAGGCCACGGAATGGGGGTGCCCAGCCCCAGGCCGTTGGCCTGGGCTACGATGACAGGGCCCCGTTGGGGCCACCCGATCTCCCCCGCCATCAACCACGCCCCCAATGGAGCATCACCCTCGGTGATAGCTCCCACGTGGCCGCACGTTGCGTTGCGCAGTTCTGCGTTGCGCAACTATGCGCCATGGTGTACCTTTGCACCATGAATCCGTTTGTATTTGGCAAGATCGTAAAGGAACGGGACTTCTGTCCGCGTGACGAACTGGTTTCAGAATTGACCGGCTGTGTTGAATCCGGTCAGAACGTGGTCCTTTTTGGGCGACGAAGAGTGGGCAAGAGCTCTCTGGTTATGCGCACAGGTGCGAACGTCCCCAAGCGACTGCTGTTCTGTGTCGATCTGTTCTTTACGAAAGACGCTGCGATGTTCCTTGAGTATTGCAGCAATGCTCTGTTTGCATTTCAGGATCAACGCAAGGGGTTGCTTGACGGCGTCATGCGAGCCCTCCGCAGGCTGCGCCCGCGGTTGGAGATAGATGAGCAAACGGGCCTGCCTGCTTTGGCTGTCGGTGTAGCCAAGCGTGACGATGTCTCGGTGCTGCATACCATCGACGACTTCTTTGAATTCCTGGGGCAGACGTTCTCCAAGAGTGAACTCGTGGTCTGTTTCGATGAGTTCCAGAGTGTTCTCAAGTACCCGGATCCGGACGTGTTCCTCGCCAAGGTCCGGTCGAAGGTCCAGTATCATGCTTTCCCGTATATCTTCACAGGATCAGACCGAAGTGGACTGAAGAGCATTTTCACCCGTCCCCAATCGCCTTTCTACAAATCGATACGCCCGCTTGAGGTCACGTCGATACCACGAACCGATTTCCAGCCGTTCCTCCAGCAGAAGTTCTCCCTTGGAAAGAGAGTACTGTCCGCGCCGGTATGGGACGAAGTCTTCAGTCTGGACGTGCCCGGAGATATCCAGCAGCTCTGTGCCGCTATCTGGGAAAGCAGTAGCTCGGGCGATTCGGTAGAAGGTGGCGTTTTGGAGGAGGCCTTTGATCGTGTTATGTCGCAAGAGATAGAGGGCTTCCGTTCACTATTGGGGTCACTGACATCGCTGCAGCTTCGCGTCTTGAAGGTCATTGCGGAAAAGGGGGAGACAGACCTCTACTCGCTCGACTCCCAGAATGAGATTGGTGCATCTTCCTCATCGATTCGCCGATCGGTGACAGCGCTGCAAGACAAGTGGATACTGGTCAAGTCCGAGAACGGGATCTATTTCAACAACCCATTCCTCCGGCAGTTCCTGATTCGTCGCCACATCTGACGATGCTTTGGAGGAGTATCAAGAGGATGGCTACTAGGGGAATGGTGGCACAGTTTGTTTCATGCCCCCTGCCGGCTTGCCCTGCCCTTTATACACAAGTGCGCCGCAGACCCCCACGAGCAAGCTCGTGGGGGGGCGGTAGCGTGCAGAAAGCTCTGCAATTTGATCTATGACTGCGACACAGGGCATCTCGTAG
>CAZCDU010000028.1:0-20949 GCA_964497125.1 uncultured Victivallales bacterium
GACCCGGATATCCGCATCACGCAGAGAATCGCGGTGGGGCTGTCCGGGGAACTGCAGAAGCACGATACGTGGAACATCCACGTGCTGCCCACTTCCGCCCCGGTCGCGGAAGTGAAGCAGCAGATTCGGGATATCAAGCCCGACGCCATCGTCGTGTCGTCGCTCCCCCCCCGGCTGGCGGCGCATCTTGAGGATCTGCATATCCCGGTCGTTGTGGTTTCAGTCACGGGAGCAGCGCGGGACCTCGCCCCGACCATCCTGCCCGACGAGAAAGCCATCGGGACCATGGCCGCCGAGTACCTGCTGGCGCAGAAGTTTGACCACTTCGCCGCTGTCGACAAAGACCGCCCTGGACCGGAGCCCCGCGTTGAACGCTTCTGCGAGATTGTCCGCAAGCAACACAGAACGCTGGACACGCTATGGCTTCGGAAGGAACTAGCGGGTGACCACCCCTTCGGCGTGCGCGCAGACAGGAAGCGAGTCGCCGAGTGGCTTGACGGCCTACCCAAACCGTGCGCGGTCTTCGCCCACTCGGACCAGATCGCCGCCTTCCTGATCCGGACCTGCGCGCGCCACGGCGTCCGCGTCCCGGAGGAGGTGTCGGTGCTCGGCGTGGATGATGACCCGCTCTACTGCAAGACCGTCATGCCTAACCTGGCCAGCATCCACCTGCCCTACGCCCTCATGGGCACAGAAGCCGCACGCATGATCCTGGGGCTCACCCCGATGCGATCCCTGCTGGTGCCGCCGTCCACGGTCGTGGAGCGCGCCTCCTGCCGTCCCCCCATGCGCGGCGACGCTCTTGTGGACCAGGCGCTCGAACACCTGCGCGCGAACGTTGCAGACGGCGTGAAGGTACGCGACTTGCAAGAGCTGACCGGACTGACCTCACACCAGCTGGTCTACCGCTTCAACATCGTCACCGGCCGCACGCCCATGGAGATGATCCTGCGCCAGCGCATCAATGTCGCCAAACGCCTGCTCGCTGAAACTACCGAACCCGTCAAGGACATCGCCCGCCAGAGCGGCTTCAACAGCACCAACCAGTTCTACACGACCTTCCGCAACCACGTCGGCATGTCCCCCTCCGACTACCGCACCCGGCTCGCGTCGTAAGCGCGGCCTCGTTCCGAACTACGCTTCTTCCTGCCCGTCGATGGAGCCGATCTGGATGTCCATCTCGTCGCGGGACTGGATCTTTGACACCTGGCCGTCGGTGATCCAAATGACCCGGTCGCTGGCGGAGAGCATCTTCATGTCGTGGGTGGCGGTAATGATCGTGACGCCGCGCTCCTCCTTGAGGCGGGTCAGCAGCTCGATCACATCGCGGCCGGTCTTGAGGTCCAGGTTGCCGGTCGGTTCATCGGCGAGGATGATAGCGGGATCGTTCGCCAGCGAGCGAGCGATCGCTACGCGTTGCTGCTGACCGCCCGACATCTGCGCCGGCTTGTGGTTCAGGCGGCCACCGAGGTCGACCAGCTCCAGCAGCGACGCGCCCTTCTCGCGCGCTTCATCCGCGTCCAGTCCGGCAAACACCATCGGTAGCGTCACGTTCTCCAGTGCGGTCATCACGGGGATCAGGTTGAAGGTCTGGAAGATGTAGCCGATCTTCCGGCAACGCAGCCACGCCAACTCGAAGGTATCGAGCTGCGCGATGTCGACCTCGTCGATGTAGACCTCGCCACTGGTCGGCAGATCCAGCCCGCCCACCATGTTAAAGAAGGTGCTCTTGCCCGACCCCGAGGGGCCCATGATGCTGATGTATTCACCCGCATCGATGGTCAGGCTGATGCCCTGCAGCGCATGCACCGTTTCATCGCCCATGACGTACGTCTTGCGCACATCCTGTGTTCTTACGATTTCTCTCTGGTTAGCCATATGTTCCCCTGCCGGTTTCGGGTGTCGTCTTTCCGGTGTCAATTGTCTTGCCCGACCTGAACCTTCGGTCGCTTTGCTCCCTCGTTTCGTCATTGGCGGCTCCGCCGCCGTCATTGGTCATTTGCGCCTCCGGCGCGTCATGGGGAGTTACACTCATGATTGATGCCGCCTCTCTTCCTTAATGACGCGGCGAAGCCGCAACTGACGGCCCGAAGGGCCAAATGACCAATGACTGGGTCACAGGCCCCGCTTCGCCTGACACCTGTCCCCTCTCTCATACTTCCACCCGCATTGCATCAACCGGCCTCATGCGTGAGGCCACGTACGTAGGATAAACCGAGGCCAGCAGTGTCAGGATCGTTCCCAGCACCACCGCCTTTACCATGCCCAAAAGGAGTTCCGGGGCACACACGGCCCAGCTCAAGAGCGAGAACTCGAAGACGGCCCCAAACTGCAGCAGCGCCAGGACGCCACCAATCAACCCGCCCAGGAAACTGGCCAACGCCCCAATAAAGGCGTTCTCGATCAGGAAGAGGCGCACCACGAAAACGTTCAACGCACCAAGGCATTTGAGCGTTCCGATCTCGCGAAAACGCTCCGTGACGCTCATCAGGATCGTATTGGTAATGCCGACCAAACAGAGGATCGCCGACAGCGTCATCAACCAGGTCCGCTGGTCGCGCTGACGCGTCATCGCCTCGGCGTCATTCACGAACACACCCGCCCGCTCGAGTACGGCATGGACGTGCACGTCCGTGCTGCGCATCTGCCGGGACAGGATTCCCTGGTAGGCCAGCGCAGAGGCGAAGAAGGCCACGACCACGGCGATGCAGACGAACGTCAGCGCCGAGCGGCCCATGCGCTGGCGCACGTTGGCCAGGCACATGAGCAGGGTCTTGGCCCATGGCAGGACCACCCGCCGGGATTCCCCCGAACCATCATCGAAAATGCGTTTGCTGGTCGACGCGCTCAAAACGGCAACTCCTGTACACAGTTCACAATCAGCGAGATCGCGACACCGGTCATGCCGGCCAATCCCATACCGCACGAGAACCCGGCGACGACGACGGGCACATAGCGTTTCCAGCGCTTCTCGCCGAATTTCCGCCGGAAGTAGTAGCGCCCGGCTATGGCACCAATCATCATGTTGATTCCCACATGCGTGGGGACCCCCAGGCCACCCAGCATGCCGTAGAAGAACTGCACCGGCTGCCCCAGGAGCATCAAGCCGCCGTAGATCAGCATACCGATGCCGGATGCACCGCCGATGATCTTCGGATTGATCGCCTGCAGCAGCAGGGGGGATTCGCTGCTGTTCGCGGTGAAGATCAGGTAGGCCTGGCGGGCCGCCACGGGCCAGACCCGGGCAGCAAAAGGAAAGGCGCTTGAGGGAATCTGGTTCAGGCGCCAGAAGAACCACCAGAACAGAAAGCTGCACACAAAGATGATGGGCAGCATCAGCAACTCGGCCTTGATGACCGAGGTGAATTTCGTGCGCGTCAGTTCAAGCGCCCGGAAGCGTTGCGCGGCGCCGCCGTAGTCAGCCAGCGGGATCGGCGCGAACCAGATGTCGATCTTCTTGTAGCGACTGGTGATGAACACGGTTTCCCGCAGAAACGGCGTCATCAGTCCCGCTCCGGTGAGTCCGATCATGCGCGCCGAGATATAGGAGTGAATCGGCGTCCAGACGAAGCCAAACAGCACGATGATCCAGAAGGGGAAATCGGGCACCAGCGCCTTACACACCAGGCACATCAACAGGGTGGCAACCAGGAAGAGGCCCACCATCAGCCACACCGGGAAGTCGCCGCGCTCCTTGCACGCCTGCCGGTACGGCGGTTCGCCCGGCGCGAGTTGCTCCGGGGCGGGCTCGGACTCGGCCGCCGGTTTCCCCTTGCCGCGCGCGTGGCGGATGAAGGTCTTGGCGATCGTCCACAGCCCGATGAGCAAGACAGCGGCGGCCATGCCGATCGACACGCTCATCCAGAAATCAAAGCTCAGAACCATCTGGTTCACCAGGAGGCTGTTGCCCGGCTTCCAGTGCCGGAAGACACCGAGCCTGGCGAGGATTGGCCCCAGCGCCAGGTTGGTTATGCAGACGGCCGTGAAGGTCCCCAGGACCATCTTGAACGGCAGCAGCATGCCCATCATGAAGATCACCGCATCGAAGCTGATGGAGATCAGGCTGCCGGGAAGGAACGACTCAACGTTGGAGGTGAAATCCACGAATGGAATCGGGAAGATCATGATCTGCTTGCTGAGGAACAGGCCGCTGACCACGGGCAGCAGCACGTAGAGGCATCCGAAGAGAATTCCCAGGCAAGCCCCCACGCTGAACACCTTGCGTCGCCAGGATTCTTTCGGAGTGCCGTCTGCATCCAGGCGCTCGGTTGACTCCGCCAGGGCCGTGGCGCCCTCGGCGCCGACGTGCGCCAGCGGGAACGGCAGGCGTTCGCGGTCGGAGGTAAGGCGGAAGAGCAGGTAGCCCAGTCCGAAGAAGGCCATGCGCCCGAGGACGTAGCCGGAACACAGCAGCAGGATCGGCGAGAGGAATCCCTTGGATTGGCTCCACCACCAGTCGGCGTGGGAGAGATTGCGGTCCTGCAAGGCGGGCGAATCCGCCGGGGGCACGACCCAGTCGGGGATCTCGGCCGCGATCGTGCTCGTCTCCGGGGCCTGCTTGAGATACTGGTTCCAGATCGTGATCGCGAAGGGCCCACCCGAAAGGGCCAGGTGCGCGAGGGTGACAGCGGCAATACCGGAAGCCACGTAGAAGAGGATGTAGATCTCCTGGCGCTTGAGCTGCGTGAAGCTACGCCGTGCCAGCTCGGCAAAGAGGATGATCGTGACCCACTCGGCAGCGGCGCCGAGAGACTGCCCGGCCACCAGCCCCATGTAGATGGCCCCGGGCATCATAACCAACGCCACGAACAGCGCGCCAAGCACGGTCCGCATATTGAAGCCATCAACATAAGGCCCGCGTTCAAGCGAGTCGAAGTCGGTGGGTTCCGGATTCTTCAAGTCTTGTTTGTCGTCCATAGTTCTCCGCTGCGGCCTGGCCCTCTTCAATATCCAACAGCCAACAAGGAATATCCAACCGGACAAGGCAAGAGCGCGAGCGTGGCGAATGGCAGGCCTGGGGGCAGCTCATTCGCTATCCTCGCACACTTGATCATTGGACATCCCTTGTTGGCTATTGGATATTCGTCTGCACTCACTGGCCGCTCTCTCCTTCTCCACTCCCAAAGAGTATTCTTCCTCGCTGCTCGTACTTCTGGTAGTCCTCGGCGCTGAGGACGCGCCAGAGCAGCAGTTGTTTTCGAATGGCGGTGATGAAACGCGGCGTGAGGCGGTGCCAGTTCTGACGGTCGCCGCTGAATCGGCGAGCCGTTAGGTGGTACTGGTGCACACCGCGGTCGGCGCGGTAGACAATCCGCATCTCGGCATCGTGACTGACCCCGAGGTCGAACGGAGCCATCCACGCGCGGAAGCGGAGCATGGGCACCATCCCGTGCTCGTCCTCCTCCCGCACGGCTTGCAGGTTGTCCACGGCAAGCTGCCCCACGGTGACGCCCTGGATGCTCTCCAGGAACTCCGCCAGGTAAGCCTGCATCGCCTCGACATGCTGTGCCGTGGCCACGAAGGGCAGATAGAAGGAAATGGCATCCCCGGCCGTACCGATGTCATCGGCATCCTGCTCCTCCTCAAGGTCCGGGATCGCGGCACGGAATGCTTTGCGTGCCGGGTAGATGGCCGACAGGAAGACCATCAGCATCGCCAGCAACGTCACGAAGACCGTACTGCCCGCGGTGTAGTTGAGTGTCAGTCCCGATAGCATCCCGGTCATTTGCAGCACCTTCGAGGACGTCTGCCCCAGCAGGTAGCCCAAGCCGGCGCCCACAATGGCATACACGGTGGACTCGGCCAGGAAGAGCGACGAGACGTTCGTCGGCGACAGGCCGACTGAGTTGTAAACGAAGATCTCGCCCTGCCGCTCGTAGACCGATCCCAGCATGGTGCCGAGAATCATCACGAAGCCGAGGAACATGGGGACGATGATCTGCCAGGCGGCGCTGAGCTGGCTCGTATCCAGCGCCGCGTAAAGGGTAACGCCGTCGGCGTCCGCACCCAGGATCGTCAGGTTCGATCGCTTGGCGTAACCCTCGGCCTCCTCGGCCACCGGCATGCCGTCGGGGGCGCGGACCGCCACGCTCCGCACGCGCGCACCCAGGCGCTTGGCGTAGCGGAACGGCACGATCGCCACCTGGTCGACCGAGTAGTGGACGTACTCCTCGAGGGTATCGGCTTGCCCCTGTCCCTCCTCGGTGCCGGCGGCCTGCGCGGACCGCTCCCGCTGGAGGACGAAATTCACGGGGGTAAGCGGCTCGCCGTCGACGTCATGCATGGCATCGAACCGCTCGCCGTCCACGATACCGGCCAGGGCGAGTTCCTCGCCGAAGATGCGCACCGGTGCCCCGATGTCGTCCGCGTCATACCCGAGCTGCCCGGCCACGTAGGCGGACAGGATGATGCCGTTCTCCGCTTCAGAGGTGAACCAGTTCCCGGCAACCAGGCAGTCCGCCACGGGCGTCACCTGCGCTTCGGCAGCCTGCATGCCGACCAGGGCCGGCACCGTGCAGCTCGCGGGCCGTGCGTCCCCGACGCCCTGCCCCGCCACCAGGTCAACCTGGCTCAGCAGCCCTGTGTCATCCGAGAAGAACCACCCGCGCGCCGCCACAACAGCATTCGTCGAACCCACCCCGCCCTTCGGGCACCCCTCCCAGGAGGGGATCACTCCGGAGTTCCCCTCCTGGGAGGGGTCAGGGGTGGGTTCCCTTCGCCCGTCGCCATCAAGTTGGGTGCCTTCGAAATTGCGTCTCAGCGACTGCTCGAGGGCGTCAGGCAACGGGTTCCAGGCCCGGTCGCGCGCGAGCAGCCCCCGGTAGGTTGGCGTGCCGCGCGGATGCGCAAGGCGCGAAATGCTCGTGACCGGCACCAGCGAGGTGAACGAGAGCAGGATGAAGGTGACCATCACGACCGAAAGCCCCGTCAGCACCCCCCGCTGCGGCCGTCGCCGAATGTTGGACATCCCCAGGTCAAGGGCGCGTACGGCGATGCCACCTTTGCGCTGCTGATCCTCGTGCCGTCCCATGGCAGCGGTCCGGCGCTCCTGCAACAGTGCGTCCATCTTGCCGACGATAATCACGCTGACGGTTACGACGAGTGTCACGATGATGAACGCCAGCAGCACCAGGAGCGGCGTCATCGTGAAGCGGAAGGCCGGGTGCACGAGGGCCAGCAGCAGAAAGCTCCCGGCGAAAATCCCGCCGATCCAGATGATGCGCTTCTTGATGGTCTCCGAGGCGATGAGCAGTCGCTCCAGGCAGTACGAGAGGGGCAGCAGCAGGGCCAGGTAGAACAGCACGCCGTGGATCATATTGTTGATCATCCCCAGCGCCTCGCCGTAGGCCTTACCCTCGATCGCCCACCCTTTCTCGGCGGCCATGCGGTACGCCCGGTAGTCGCGGGATTCGAGGGCCTCGCGCGCCGTCGCGATCAGCGTTCCGGATTGCTCGTGCAGATCCCGAAGTCTCGGGTTGTTGACGCCGTTTCGTTCCAGCTTCTGGATGCGGGTCTCGTCCAGCGTCCACATGTCTTCGGCGCCCTGCAGAATCATCGAGGGCAATGTCGTGAGTTCCTCCACCACGAACCCCTCACCCTCCGGGAGCTCCGGCGAGTTGTTGATCAGGATCAGCCGCTTGCCCTGGAAGCCGACGCCCAGCGTGAGCAGGATGCGCAGCGTGGGATCGGTCCAGACAGTCACCAGGTTCTCGGTCTGATCGTGCGGGGAGTCCGAGGCACTCAGCCCGAACTGGAACGGCGGGCTGGTCGTCGCGGCGTCCAGCACCTTGACGTCCGTCAGGGGGATGTAGCCGCGTGGATCGGTCAACCCCAGCAGGGAGAAGGTGCGACAGGGGAAGCACACGACGTTGACGTGCTGCACCTCCTTCTCGGCCTCGACCGCCCAGGGGTAGTCGCTCGGGCGCGCCATGTCCACGGCGTAGATCACGGAACCGTCGGGGCGAATGGGTTGGCTTGGGGATTCGCTGTTCGTTGCCGGGGATTCGGCCTGGCCGACCACCTGCAGGTACTGCTTGATGGCGCCCGGGTTGCGTTCGAGGAAGCCGGGGTCGGCGGTTCCGTAGACCTCCATTTCGCAGTTGTTGAACTGCCAGTTGGCCATGCTTCGGATCAGGCCGCTGATCGTGTATTGCCCGTTGGTGCCGGTCATCACGGGAGTCATGCCACGCGTCCCCAGCAGGTGCTTGTCGCCGCGCCCCATCTTGAGGAACACCGTCGCGCCATGCAGTGGCTCGTCGGGGGTGTAGTTGCGACGCTGGTCGAGCCACACCGCGCGGCCCTTGATGGTCGCCCAGCGGTCGACCAGGGGCGAACTGACGAAGGGCCCCTTCCACTGCGTCACGGCCCGCGCGATGGCCAGCAGTCCCGCGTGTTCGCCCCGGCGTGCGAGGAGCTGCCGGCCGAGCATATCGAAGCGCAGGTTCCCGGCCGTGTCATCCGGCGTATCCACTAAGCGGCGGTCGTCGTTCACCGTTGCCAGCGTAATGCCCGGAATGCCGGCCAGCGTCGGAATCTCGCTTTCGAAGGGCGCCAGGTAAGGAAAGAAGCTCCACCAGCCCCGGCCGCTGGTCAGGTTGATCCCATCAACAAAGGACGGCAGCGTCGTGGACTCCGTCTCCGCCACGCCTGCGGCGCGCCGCGCGAACTCGTCCAACTTGGCTCCCAGCGTGCTGAACTTGTGCCGGATCAGGTTTTCGTACTGCCCGCGGAAGTGTCCCAGGCAGAAGACCCCGAGGGTGTCGGAGCGCGACGAGAGGTCCAGCCCCACCATCAGGCCGGGGACGTTCTCCCCCGACTCGCGCAAGGCCGTGACATAGTGTGTCATGCCCGCCAGCGACTGGCCGTGCCCCCCCGTGAACAGCGCGTGCACCGGGCGCGGTGCGGGATGGGCCGCGAAGACCCGGCACAGCTCAAGCAGCGTCGCCGCACCGCAGCTCTGTTCGGCGCCGGGGGCGAGGCCCGGGACGACGCTGATGCTGTCGTAGTACGCGTGAAAGACGATCGGCGTGAGATCCGGGTCGTCGTCTGCTCCCGACGGCCCGGGGGCCACTTCGACCAGGATATTGCGCGCCGTCACCTCCTGCCAGCGGTCGTCGCTGACCAGGGTCGCGGCCGTTTTCCCGGCCAGCGCCCGGTCGAGTGCGGGGAGATCATGGGGAGCGACGTAGAAGCGGGGAATATCGACCGGCATGGAGAGGAACTTGCGCCGCGCCAGGCGGCCGTCCGCCGGGCGCTCCCCACGGAACACAAGCGCCCTGCCCCCGAACTCCGGCACGCTCAGCCACTCGAGGTCGCAATCCCAGTCCATAACGACGATCGCGCCGTTCAAGTCCTTGCCCTGCAGATCGGCCTCGGTACCGCCGCCGGCATCCACGAGTGTGCCGCGCAGGCCGCCCGGCGGCGTCATGCAGGTGCGCGCCAGGTTCGGCCAGAGCGGGTGCAGCGGTACCGTCACGGGCTCGTCGACGCCGCCCATGGCAAGATGAGCCGTCTCTCCGGTCGGAACGGCTACGGGGAACTCCTGTACCGTCACGCGGCCCAGGCCCGCCGCAGCCAGCTCGCGACGGATACGCTCGAACGCGTGGGCCGCGCCGGCATGGCCGCTCAGGCGTGACTCGGCAGAAGCGAACGACCGAACGTCGGCTTCGATACGCACCATGTCCAGGTCGACCGCCGCGCCTCCCTCGTCAATCTCCGGAATATCGAGCACGACCTCGCGCGGCTGGTCCAGCAGGGCCGCCACCAGGATGGTGGCGGCTATGGCGGCAACGGCAAAGAAAAGCCATGCTATGGATTTACGTTCCGTCTTCATCTGTCCCTGCGCCTGTCTCCCACGACCCGGCGAAGCCGGGCCTTCGTCGTAAACCTTGTCGCGCACCAGATCGACATGGTGCGCGACAAGGTGCGCGACATGGTTTTCTTCTTCTCCCACGAGGAACCAACAACCTACGACCGGGCCGGAGGTCCTCCCTATCCCCAAAAATGATAAACCGGTATCCGCAGCACCGCGCCCAGGATGCCCCAGATGCTGCCGACAACAAACTCACCCATCACAAGTCCAACAAAGAAAGGAATGGCATCACGGTAGGCCTTTGCGCCGCCGTAGCGGGTAATCAGCGACTTGGCCAGCCAGGCCAGGAAGATACAGGCCCAGAGCTTGCTCATCGACCACGACGAGCAGGTGGCGTAGCCCACCGGGTGCCACAGCCACCAGGTGAAGCGCGTGCGCATGGCACCCAGGAAGAACGTGAAGGCGGCGCCGATGCAAGCCGCCACCGTGGCCGCCACACGTGCCGTCTCGGGGAAGTTCATCCAGTTCTCCATCCGGGTCCAGGCCTCCGACGCAAAGGCATAGCCGGCTGGCTTACCGCTGTAGCCGTGCACGTAGATCGCGTGCAGGAGGGCCCAGACAGCCGAGAAGAGGCCCACGACCAAGGCCACCGCCATGGCCCCCATCATAGAGCGCGCCCTCAGGCGGGAGAGCTGTGCCAGCTTGAAGCCCTCTGCGCAATGCGCGGCGTAGTGGGCCCGGTAGGCGCGGTTGAATCCGAAGAACAGGGAGAAGGCGCCCAGCGTGCTCCCATTCACGTTGGCCGTGCCGACGGCGTTGTTAATCAGCACTTCGGGTCCGGCGGCGTGCAGGTCATGCGCAGGCGGTCCCAGCTCCGCGCGCATGCGGGCAATGGCAAGTCCGTACAGGAAGAAGATCAGGAAGAAGACCGTCATGACGATCGGTCCGGCCCCGAGGGCCACCCCGTAGCCAACCAGCAGCGCCCAGCAGACGAAAAACCCGATTAAGGCGGTGCGGTAGCGTATCGGTTCGCGCGACTCGTCAGCACCGTCCGGCCGCCCAAGGGCGGTACGCCACACCCCCGCGAGGTGGCGGCGCGCCAGCCAGATACTCAGCAGGCCCAGCGCCAGGTAGCCACCGGCGGCCTGCTCGGTGGGAAACGGGAAGCCCGGCAGCTCGCGGATGCCGAGAGCCGAGGTAATGACGAGCTGGACCTGGTAGAGGATGAAGAAGAACCAGCAACTGAACGCCAGGTCGGTGGGCAGAAAGAAGGCCAGGCCGATCACAAAGGGATAGAGGTTAATGTGCGTGTGCGCGATAGCCGTCCAGGGCCGGTCGACGCAGTACTCGTGGAACTCGAAGGCCCGCACGATCGGGATCCCGGGCACCGACGGGTAAAGGAAGTTCAGACCGTTCAGGATGTCAATGGATGCCGCGATCCCGAACGCAATCCAGAAGAGGCGATTGCGCAGCAGCTCCTGTAGACGGGTCGAGAGCAGCAGCGGAATTTGGATGATCGGGTAACTGAGGCGCTCTTTCTCCGTCCAGGCTTGCCGGAAGATCGCCATCATGAACGTGAAACCGGCCATGAGGGTCAGCAACAGTACCGACCAGAAGGCCAGCGGCTTCGCCCACGCCATCAGAATCTCTCGCCGGTACAGGGAGGCATTGCCGACCGCCATCCCCGCGGTGGCGGTCTCGTCGGTCACAATGGCCCACTCCGGGAGATGCGGCAGGATCAGCTCGGCCCAGCGATTCTGGGCCGTCGCGCCGTAGCTCACGTGCGAGAGCATGGGGATCAGCACCTGCAGCATGTCGTGGCTGCACAGCGTGCCGGCCACCGACAGCATCACGTAGATGGTCAGCAGCTCGCCGCCCGACAGCGCTCGTGACGGCCACCGCCGGCCCACGGCCAGGTTGATCAGCGCGATCAGGAAGAGCACGGTCGTGACGTGGAAGAACAGCGAGATCGCCGTCGAATGCCCCGTGTACCAAATCAGCTCCGCCTGGACCACCCACATCGCCAGCGCCGGCATCAGCGCACAGGCAATACCGATCGCCCGCCAGGTCACAAAGCGCTGGTCCGGTTCGCTCGGCGTTGTCATCAGTTCCGAATCTGTCATCAAATCTCCTGCACATTTCCCCGGGACAGCCCTATGTCACGTGGCGACAATGTTGCCAGTGTCGCCCGCATCAATCAATGCAAAGAATCCTACCCATACGATCGGTTTTATTCACGGATTGCTATTGGACTCGAGATAGCCGGGTCAGCAGCACCGGGGCCAATCCCACTATCCCTGGCGACCGAGCCGGCTACATTCCGCAGGCTGATGGCCGATGCCGTCTTTGAGGCACGTGGATCGGTGTACCATTGGTGATCCGGTTGCCGGTGATGGTGATGTTTTTCGCTTCGGCCCCCTTGCCGTTGGTGTAGACCTTAATGGCATCCCAGAACGTATTGCGGAAGGTGTTGTTCTCAGAAGCCAGGGATTGGACCTTCGCTACTTGCGCGTGAACTCCCGCCCGGGGATGAGTGCGGCTTCGTGGTCGCGTAGCATGGTCTCATGCGCGGCGATGACCTCCCGGAACGTCGGGTCGTTCACCAGGTTACGGGTCTCCCAGGGGTCGTTCTGCATGTCAAAGAGCATGGTCTGCTCGACACGCTGCAACGCCTCCCGGGATTCGGGCAGGAACATGGTGGGCTTGCCGTCACGAGTCAGGTAGTTCTCGTTGATGCTGTGCTTCATCCGCTTCGGCACCGGCTCGTAACTCATCACATACTTGTAGCGGTCGCTGCAGACGACCCGGCCCACTTGCTGTAGTTCGATGAAGACGCTCTTGCGCCATTCGGTCTGTTTGCCCTCGAGAAGCGGACGCAGACTCAAACCGCGACTGTGGGGAGGCGCGGAAATGCCGGCATAGTCGCAGACCGTCGTCATGATATCGACGCCGCTGACGAGGTGCTCGGTGTCAATCACGTTGCGCCGGATCCCGAATTTCGGTCCATAGACGATGAAGGGCACCTTGACTGACTCGTCATAGGGATGCCATTTCTGCACGCGACTGTGCCGCCCCACCCCGTCGCCGTGGTCCGACGTGAAGATGAGGATCGTGTCATCCCCGCGGTCACGCACCGCGCGCAGGAGCCGTCCCACGTTACGGTCAAGACGTTCGACCATGCGGCAATAGTCGTAGCGGTAATTCCGCCACTGCATCGTGCTGTGGCCAGTGCGACCTCCCCAGATCTCGTCGAAGTCATAGTCAACGTTCGGCGGCAGGGTCGGGAGGGCATCGCCCAACTCGAAGAAGTCCTCGTTGCGCGTCCGGCCGTTGTCGAGATGTCCCGCCCAGAAGCAGATGTCGTGCGGATCCATGAAGCCGGCAACCGCCAGGAACGGGGTCTTGCTCTTGTGATTGCGAACATAGGCTTCGATGCCGGTAGACACGCCATAGTCCATGTGCCGACCCCAGGTGTCGGGGCCATTGGGGATGGTATCGAAGCCCGGAATCTTGCGAGGGCCGCTGACGTTGGGGTTGTTCCACGGGCCACCGGCGTGCCACTTGCCGCAGTAGACACGGTCGTACTCGGAATGCGCCTCAAACCACTGCCCCATGTTTGGCACGGACTTGTCGATACCGATGTTGTTGATGACGACACCGGTCTCAATGGAATAGCGCCCCGTGAACATGCTGGAACGGGCCGGACAGCACACCGGGTTGGTGCTGTGTGACTCAGTGAACGACACGCCGTTGTGAACCAGTTCGTCCAGGTTCGGCGTATCCACCCAGTGGCACAGCCAGGCGTTGTGGTCGAAGTGTTTCTTATAGGCCCCAATCGCATCAAGGTTCATCTGGTCGCAGACCACAATCAGAATGTTGGGCCGTCCCCCCTGCCCCTCCTCGTCAGCAACCAGCGGCAACGGCCGCGTCGAGGCAACGGCCGTAGCCGCACCTGCAGTCTTCATGAAGTTCCTTCGGTTTATCGTCACCTCATGTACTCCGTAGGCTTGCCGTCAGCGTTGGTCAGCACCAGCAATTGCATGCCGGCCAGGTAGACCAGCAGGCGCCCATTGGCGTCAACGTAGAAGACCCCGGGCACCGTGGCGTTGCCCGTGTGCTGGTAGGCGGTGACCTCGATCTCGCCGGCTTTGGTCCTGGCCTTGCCTTGCCCTTGCAGGCTGAGCACCTGGTTGGGGCACAGCTCGTCGTATTCATCAAGCAGTGAGAACTCGACCCGGGACGTTCCCAGCTGCGGCAGCCGCTGGACGGCGTCGAGCAGGCACCACTTACAGGTATACTTCCCATTCAACTCGTGTGAGCGCCGGTCTTTCCCCGTCTGCAGCGCAAGCGTCCCGCCCTCGACCACGGCACGTTTGCTCAATCCGGAGTTCAGGTAGGCCGGGGCAGCGGCCGACCTGGCGACTTTCGATTCGACATCCCAGGCTGTGGGCGTGCTCAACTCGTCACTCCGGCACTGCAGCGTCGCGATGGTGTAGCTGCGGTACTGCTCCCGGCACTGCCGGTAGTTCTCGATGTGCAGTTTGCCGCCGGGCCGGCGCTGGATCTTCAGGCCGCCCTGGACGCTCTTCAGGTGGTGGGACGAACCGTCCCGGTACTCATGCGACCAACTGCCGTCCGGATCGAAAGCACCCTCGGGCGGCCGCAGCTGCTTGAACGCCTGGCTAATGAGCGAGGCCGGATCGCTTAAGTCCTGCATCGTGGGGTTGCTGCTTTGCTTTGGCATCTATGGCGTCTCCTCGCCACCCATCTTGATCTCTTCAATCAGCCACTTGGTGAAGCCCAGCTTGGAGTGCGGGTCGGTCTCGGGGCCAACGGGCCGCATTCGGCCGGACGCATGCGGAAAGATGTTCAGGTAGTAGTGCATGTTCGGGTGATGCTTCGGCAGGCCTTCCTTCCAGAACTTGATCAGCCAGTCGCGCTCTACGAAGTCATAGTATTTCTCTCTGTCGGCTTTCCAGATTATCGGGCCGTAGTAGAAGATATATTCCTTTCCCTGTTTGAGCGTCCATTTCGCTCCCCGGATAATCTTCTCCGGCTTTCCCCAGCCCGTTTCGCGCGGCCAGTGGCGATTGAACTGGTGGCACTCATAGGCAATGCCTTCTACCTTGTCCATGATCGGCTGAAACCGCTTATCGGTTGCAAAGAATGACGGCTCCTGAACCATCTGGATCAGCTTGTAGTTGTCATGCTTCAGGATGCCCTTCTGGTGAGCCGCCTTGAACATCGCCCTGATGTGGTCCACGTCCTTCTCGTAGAGAATGCGAGTATCTTCCTTGAACGGTCCAGGCGTCGCATCCTTGTATCCCCGGTGTATGACCAGATCATATTCGCGGCAGATCAGGATGTGCTCGACGATGCCGCCCTTTTCTTCCCAGCTCTTTATCTTTCTAACGAGCTGATTCTTCTTTGGGTCGAGATCATCAAACTTGGCGGCTGACCCCCAATAGTGCTCAAAGAATACTCGCTTCGTCTTGAAGTCGCCATCGAGCCAACCTTTGACCGTGTCGAGGTGCTCGGCAACAAAGGGATAGTTCCCCTTCTGATCGGCGTAGGTCGGCGTACCGGCCCACGAGCCGCCGTGGTTGGCTTTGTGATCGCGTTCGTCCCGCGACAGCGGGCGCAGGCCGACCAATCCGTGTTGGCGATCTGCGCTCTGCTCCGCAGCATTGGCTAGTGTTGTCAGTGTCATAGCTAGGATTACCCCTCTCACTGTTCGCATGTGTACCTTTCCGCGTGTTGTGTGCGTCCCGAATGGCCCGAGTTTAAGCGGCTTTTGCACGAAAACGACGCCCTTTTCAATATCCAATAGCCAACAAGGAATATCCAACCGAACACCGGATGAGAATGCCACTTTCAGCCCACGTGGCAGGCTCTGACATAGGTGAATCTGGATGCTCTTCTCTTGGAAATTGGAAATTCCTTGTTGAATATTGGGTGTTCAGTCGCTGCAGGAAGCCCTTAACCTAGTACCTTTCATATGTGTCCCCGTCTCCCCGTAGCGCCTACCTGCCTCCAAACTTCCATTCACGGGCAACCGTTCCATCTTCCGTCTCCAAACGCATCCACTCAATATCGAGCTTACCCTTGGCTGAGCAGGGGTCCAGACGAATCTCATGCAACGCGTGGTCGAGCGGCATCTCAACACGATACTCGTGCCATTCTCCGTCGTGCTCCACATCGAACCTATGCCCCGTTCCGGGCAAGTACCCGCGTGAGTTGGGGCGGCCGAAGACCTGTCCTTCGCCGGCCGAGTCCGAGCGCATGCGCAAGACGAAACGATACGTGCCGGGTCCGAGCTTGGGCGGGGCTTCGCTCATCAGTATGGGATCGTTGCCGCTACTGACCAGGTGCAGTGCGTTCGCGCGCACGGACAGCTTCACATGGCCGTTGCCGCCCCCGATCCAGCCAGCCACCCGCCGCTGTGGCTTACCCGGCTGCTTCGGCTTCTGGCTTGGCTTCGCGAAACGCCAGGTCCGGACGACCTTCCCATCAGCATCCAGCAGCTCAATCCACTCGACCTGGGTAGTGCCGGGGCCGGAGCTGGGGCAGAAGCTGAGCTGCTTCAAGCCGTCTGCCGCTTGCAGTTCCACCTCAACCTGCTGCCAATGGCGATCATGCTTGGTGGCAATGGAAACCGGTGCGCCACCTGCCGACACGTAGCCGTCCCCCTCGCGGGTAAACGATTCCATGCGCACGCGGAACGTGTACGTCCCGGCGGGCAGATCGAGCGGCTCAACGGGCACCAGGACCACATCATCCTCGAAGGCGCGCACTTGCAGCGTCTTCATGCGACCGTTGAAGGTGATGGTCCCGTAGCCTTTGTCGCCGACGCGCCATCCACCGACGTCGTCGATCGCCTTCGGATCGTAGGCAGGGTTCGGCTTCGGCAGCACGGCTTCCGTGTCCGCCAGAAAGCGGTCAAGCAGGGCGTCCAGCTCGCGGACCCGGGCCGTTTCCTTGTCCGCCAGGTTGCGCTGCTCGCCGATATCCTCAGCCAGATTGTAGAGCTCGTAGCGGTGGGACTGGTCAGGCGCGTCGTGGAAGATGCGGATCAGTTTCCAGTCACCCTTGCGTACGCAGACCGATGGCGGCGTCCAGTCCGGAACCGTCGGCGAGTGCGGGAAGTAGGAGTAGATGGCTTCACGTACGGGACCTTCGCCACGCAGCGCCGGCAGCATACTGAACCCGTCGCACGCCTGGTCCTCCTTGCCGCTGGCACCGGCCATTTTCAGGATCGTCGGATACAGATCCTCGCTCTGCACCAGGGCCTCGTTTCGCGTCCCCGGCTTGACAACGCCCGGCCAGGCCACGATTGCCGGGACACGGATGCCGCCTTCGTAGATCGACGCCTTGCCGCCGCGCAGGGGGGCATTGCTGGTCGGCGTGGTACCGTCCACGCGGTCATACATGTTGCCCCCGTTGTCGGAATAGAAGATGACGATCGTATTGTCGGCGATGCCGAGGTCTTCAAGCGCGTCCAGCATCTTGCCGACGTTGTCATCCAGTGATTTCACCATTGCAGCATAGGTGGGGCTGCGTTGCGGGTCTTCCTGGTCGATCTTCGGCTTGTAGGCATCGATGTAGTCCTGCTTGGCGTCGAACGGCGCATGCACAGAGAACTGCCAGTAGTTCAGGTAGAAGGGTTCGTCTTTATGTTCGGTCATGAAGGCGACCGCCTCATCGCCCATGCGATCCTCGATGTGCTCCTTCGGCGTGCGGTGCTTGATGTGCTTGAATCGCCAGGGGGCAACGAAACTCCCCGCCGGCCCGGGTCCGGGATGGTGCGGGATGTCGACGTCAAAGCCGTGCTCCAGCGGGCTGTAGGGTTCGTGGCCAAGGTGCCACTTGCCAAAATGCCCGGTCACATAGCCGGCGTCTTTCAGACCGTTCGCAAGCGTGTGGTACGTGGTATCAAGCCGGGTGATGGACTCACACGCCGTTCCGCGACTGGTTGGTGGCCCGTGCGGTCTGACGCTCGCTTTGAGCACCTCCTGTTTGAGGTGTCCACCTGGTGTGGTGAAGCCGGTCCGCGCCGGGCTCTGCCCGGTCATGATCGACGCGCGCGTCGGCGAGCAGAGCGGGCTGGCGGAATAGGCATTCGGGAAGAACATGCCGCGTTTCGCCAAGCGCTCGATATGGGGTGTCTCGTAAAGCCGACTCCCGGTAAGACTCGTATCCACCCAGCCGAGATCGTCGGCCAGGATCAGGATAATGTTGGGTTTGCCTACAGGCGCCTGAGCGGTCGCCTCGGCTGCGGCGACACTACACAGTGTTGCTAGCGAAGCAACTACAGTCGTTGTTTTAGTCATGGTCTTCACTCCCTTGGTTTTCTGCGAGATCTGCTTCCGTCGCTGCTGGCTACAGCCCCTCCAAATGCCGTGCCGACCCGACTCCCTGAGGCCACGCGTGCATCCAGTTGGAGACAACAGGATGTCCTTCCAGAGGAGAGCCGGTTGTCTTCAACTGGCTCCTCTGCACGCGTCCCCTTCATGACCACCCCTTGCGTGGCGGCGGCCAGGACATGAGTTTCGTGGCCTCGTCGTCGCCCACAATCGTGCGAGTGGCGGGGTCGATCGTCAGGTTGCGATTCACGTGCAGGGCAATGTTGCCGAAGTGCATCGTCTCCGTCAGCCGTCCACCGTAGGCAAAGCTCGAGCGCGTCTTCTCACTGCCCTTTATGGCCAGCAACCAGTTGTCCCAGTGCGAGGAACGGCGAACATTCGGTCTCGGCATGCCTCTCGCCATCTCCTGCATCTTCGTCTCAGGAATGATACGCGGAACCCCTGCGTGGGAGTCGGTCAACGCGGTCGCCTTTGAACCGACCACAAGCGTCCCGCCACCCTTGTTGCCCATTCTGCGCCCCTCCTCGAGTTCCGTCGGACGGGGAGGCAGGTACGCCTTGCCCTGGTACCAGTGAACTCTAACCTCGCCTCGCTCGGCTGCAGCCGGAAAGGTGAAGGTGAGTTTAGCGCTGTCCGGGAAAGAGAGCGTACTTGGCCCCGTACTCTCGACCTCAATGAGCCGGGGGCAGTCCAGGTCAAGCGCTGTGTAGGGCGCGTCCATGTTGTGGCATGCCCAGTCCCCTAGCGCCCCGCCGCCGAACGCGTGCCAGCCCCGCCAACGGCCTGGACAGTACTTGCTGCTATAAGGCACATGTGCCGCCGCCCCCAGCCACTGGTCCCAATCAAGGGTCGCCGGTACCGGCTCAGAGGCGGGGCGCACATCATCAAAGCTCCAGTTCGGCACACACCAGGCGTGGACATCCTGCACCGTGCCGAGGGCACCCGCGCGTACCCAGGCGTCCAGCATCAGAATGCCGCCGCCGGAGTGCCCCTGGTTGCCCATCTGGCATGCCAGCCCGGTCTCCTGCTCCAGCGCCATCAGGTCACGCGCCTCGGCGATGTTGTGGGTCAGCGGTTTTTCCAGGTATACCGGCTTCCCGGCTTTGAGGCACCAGCGGGCGATGTAGTGATGGGTGTGATCGGGTGTGGAAATGATCACCCCATCAATCTCCTTGCCGAGTTCATCCAGCATCGCGCGGAAATCCTGAAACTGCGGCACGTCGGGATGCGCCTTGTAGGCCGTGGACGCACGTGCCTGATCCACATCGGCAAAGGCCACCATATTGACCATGCCATTGTTGGCGAGACTCTGGATCGCATGCCAGCCCTTACCACCCGCACCCACAAACGCGATATTCAGACGCTCATTCGCACCGAACACCCGGGACGGCACAACCCCCGCCCCCAAGCCCGCCAGCGCACTCACCTTCAGCCAATTCCTACGTGAGATCGTAGACTGTATGCTCATATTTTTTCCTTAGCAGGTTGTAGCTCTACCGGAGCCAGCAGCCCTGATTCAATAAAGACCGGCTCGAGCGAGAACTGCCCGGATCCCGGAACAAAGCTGTGCGGACCGGTTGCCCCCGGCCGGGGATCGGACAGGTGCAACGGGCCGAACGTATTCTTGCGGGTGATGCAGATCTCCACATCCAGCGTTTCATCCAGAGCCAGACAGGCTTCGTTTGGGCGCCAGGGCACCATCACCGTGTCGTCGCCGCTGCCCAGCTTCAGATACGCCCCCTCGTACCCGGGGACGCTCACCTGCGCCGACTTGCCAACCAGTTCCTCGGGCACCGAGAAGTGGTATGTGATGGAGTCGGAGTAGAACGGAAAGCCCTGTTGCGTGATACACGAGGGGGCGAGCCGTTCCGGCATCGCATCCAGACACGGCGTCGTCCCGGCCAGAGACACCGCGAAGTCACCCAGCAGGTACACGGCTTCAAGATTCAGGTCTTCGCTGAAGTCGCAACTCACCGTGATCTCGTTCTCGCCTTCCCGGAACAGGCCGTCCGGCAGCGTGATGCGCCGGAAGGCAACATCCACCCACCAGCCGCTGTCGCAGGAGGTGTCCACGGTGGTTCCGTTGACGCTGACCTCGAAACGGCCGGGCGCTTCCATCACCAGCTGCATACCGTTCAGCGCATCCAGGCCGCCCGGCTCAACCGTGATCGGGTAACGCAGCGTCAATTGCCCCAGTGCGGGAAACGCCTCCTTGCCCCGGAACCAGGGCTGGACCATATCGCCCCCACGCAGCGGCACGCCCAGCTGCTGCCGCACCTGCCGGTCGATCTGCAGGATATCGTTAACCGATTGCTCCTCGCCGCCGTCCAGAGACCAGGCAGGCAGATCGAGCACACAAATATTCTTGTCGGCAAGGGTGTAGCTAGTGGGTTGGTCGAGGCGAATGGTGCTCCCCGTATCTGGCTCGGAAAGGTGGACGCCGGCCTCCGGACGGCGTTGTGCCTGAGATGCGTCTGGAGTGTGACAGTTCGGGCCATCGGGCTCCGTTGTCTCCAAGTCAGACACCTCTACAGGCTCGACCGCGTCGGGACGCCGCGGTCCACCTTGCGCTTCGCGCAGAGACGACGCGTGCGTCTGGCCAATCATCCGAAAACACCTCGCCTGCGAGGTCTGAAGCGTGGTCGCAAAGCCAAGATCCTCGCCGCTGGACGGCTCGATCTGCATGGGCACGCCGGACTCCAGATCCCATTCCTCGACAGCGAATCCGCTGCTCTGAAGAACCCACCCCTGCCCCTCCCAGGAGGGGATCTTCTC
>CAZCDU010000028.1:21049-43288 GCA_964497125.1 uncultured Victivallales bacterium
TCTCATCTAAGTTCCCCTCCTCGGAGGGGTTAGGGGTGGGTTCCGCAACAGTGGCAAGACCAATCAGCTCAATCCTCACCTCCCGCACTTCATCCCGGTCCATGTTCAGCACCGTCAGGAAGTACCCGTCCCCTCCCCTGCGAAGCTGGCAGAAGACATCCCGGGCGACCTCGCCCGTTGCGGCGTCGGTGATCCGCACCCGCTCCGGCGTATGCCCATCGAGGGCGTCAACAATCGCTGTCTCATCGAACACGCACCGCTCCGCCGAATCCGCCAGCTCTGCCGCCGCCTGCGAAGGCACCGTGTCGACAAGGGCCGGGGCGTCACCCGCGAAGATGACCCGCCCGCCGGCTTCGACGAACTGCTTCAGCAGTTCAAGCGTCGTACTGCGGATTGTCTCCGCGCCGGACACGAGTACCGTCGTGTAGGTCATGGCGCCCAACGTTAGCGTGGGCTCACCACCCTCGCCGTCAACCGACCCGTGCTCCGCCAACAACGCCTCGTCGCCGTAGTCGAAATCAATCTGGTTGCCGGCCAGAATATGGAACAGCTCCGCGTAGTGCTTCTCGAGCGCCTTGATGCCCTCATCGCGGGCTGCCATGCCGTCGATTGCGCGCGGGTAGACCTTGCCCCAGACACTCTCGACCGGATTCAGCACCAGCAGGTCACAGCAGGGCTCGCCCTGCGAGCGGAAGTAGCCCAGGCGGGCGAACCAGCTCTCGACGGTGTCGTACGCCTTGTACCAGGGCGACTGATGCAGAATGCTGGCCGGGTAGTCGCGCTTGGCTTCGCCGCCCATGGTGTACCAGGAGAGATGATGGCAGCGCAGATTGACCCCGAAGAGTGCCTGCCAGGCGCCGACGGCCTTGTGCGATTCGAAGTTCATCTGCCAGCCCGTACAGCCGTAAAGCTCTGACAGGATCCACGTCTGCTCGAACTGCCGCGCCGTGCTGTCGACCTGCTTGGCTACCCAGTAGTCGCGACCGTGCTCGCCGAGATAGTCGATACCGGGCACGTGCATCAGCGGGTAATAGCGCTGCACGGAACCGTTGGTGGACACCTGGCAGGAGAGCGAGTTCTCGTGCAGCACGTGGCCGGTCACGAGCAGGTCGTTCGCATCGCACCACGCATAGTAGGGCCTCGCGAAATTCTCGAGGAAGAGCGACAGCATCGTGTCGGCGTACTGCGCCTTGATCCGCGAATCCTTCGCACCGTCGAGCCGCAGGAAGAGCTCCGGCAGATGGGCTTCAACGCGGGCCCCGTGCGCATCCGCAAACGCATCGAAGATGGCATCCGTCCACGGCACCAGGCAGGTCAGATCCTGGCCATTCGTCCCGACCGACCCGAAGCCGCTCATGAACGGGCCGCGATGCGGTTCGTCGGTGAAGATGCCCTTGATCGCATTGCCGAAATACTGCCCCGAGTGCCGCTTGTAGGCCTCGTGCGTGAGGCGAATGTACTCCTCCGTCGCCTCCCGCTTCATGGTGTCGACATAGGTGTTGCCGTTGTAGAACGAACCTTCCGCCATCGGCACGACGCTGAATGCCAGCACGGTCTTCCCCGCCAGCTCGTCGGCGGAGGTCGACTCCGTCACTGGCTCGACATCGAAGATATCAGCCTCGTCCTCCAACCGGCAGCTCCAGGCACCGAGCGGTCGATCCTGCTTCCGTTCCCAGGCCGGGAGATCGAACGAAGCACCGGTCACCTTCTCAAGGCGGATGAACTTCATCTGGAAGTCGGGGTTGGCCGTGACCATCCCGCCAGCCGTGCCGCTGGGCCAGCGGTCTTCGTCATAGAGCCAGCTCTCCATACCGAGCCGCTCGCCCTCCTCGGCACAGGCATTGGTCAGCGCGAACCACTCCTCGCCCAGGTACTCCGTCACCAGGCCGGTGCGGGAGTGCATAAAATAGCCGCCCATGCCCATTTCCTTGAGGACATGGATCTGTCGGATCAGTTCATCCTGCTCGAGCTTGCCATTCCAGGACCAGAACGGCTTTCCCCGCCACGCAGCGGAGGGATTGGCGAACTCGGGGGCAGAGAATGTTGTATCTGTCATGCTGTCTTCTTTCGTCATGCATTGATTGGTGAAGGCGTAACATAGCGCAAAACCGAAAGCAGGGGAATCCGCTAAAACTGGATAGTCAGTTCGCTTTTCTCCAGCCTTCGATATCGTATCGTTGTGCCGAAGGCACAGAACAGGAATAGCCTGGGGCAACGCCCTTGTTATACCTCACATCTTTGTGGGGTCCCAACTTGGAGTGCGGTGGCAGAGGCGAGGTACGAGCCGGCGACACCGCTTTTCCCCAGCGCTCGGAATTAACCCCAGCACGATGCAAAAGCGGTGTCGACGTCCTACGCTCGCAAGCTCGCTTCGGACTCTGCCACCGCACTCCAAGTTTTCCCCGGATTAGCGGCAGGCTTAATGCTTACCGTTTTCGTGCACCCAACGCGCACCCCGCATCCAGTTGGAGACAACAGGATGTACCTCTAGAGGAGAGCCTGTTGTCTCCAACTGGCTCCTCTCGCACGTCGACACCACGCCAAGCCCTTCGAAATGTTCATCAGAGGCCAAGCTTAACGCTGGCAAGCCTCCGGCTTGTCCGGACGTCAGGAGGTCTCGTCGAAGATGTGTAGAACAACGAGGGCGCTGCCCCAGGCTATCATTGTCACGTCCCTTCGGGACTCGTTTCGGCCTCGCAGGGCTAGACATGCACATTGGTGCCCCCCACGACCTTGTGTCGTGGGTCAAAGGCACGACGTCAAACTACCGGATTATCATAAACATGCCGGCCGGGGGCGGGTCCTTGGTTAGCTTGTTGATCCAAACGTTGTCGATAAAGGTAGTGCGGGCGCCGCCGAGCGGATTGCTGCAGCGAATGGTCAACGTGTAGGACTTCTTGCCGGCCGTGAAGGATGCGGCTTCTTCGGTGAATCCTGTGTGCGTGACTTCCTCTATATCGATCAGCACGACTTCGCTGCCCAGCCCGGCATCGAGCACGACCTCGAGGCGGCCGCCGCCATCGCCGTGATTGGTGCGCTTCATGGTCAGCAGGCTCAACGAATAGACAGCGCCCGGCACAAAGCCGCTGACCGTCTGCACGAAGGATCCCGCATTCTGGATCAATCCAAGCTGTTCGCCCTCGGAGGCGTACATGGTGTTGTGGAAGTCGCTGCGGTTGCGCGAAATGCCGGCGGCACCGGTCATCGTCCATGCGGATCCCGCCAGGGAGCCGCCCCCGCCGCCGGCTGCCGTCTTGAAGTCATTTGCCGGCTGCACCGGGCTCTCAAACCCGTTGTCCGCAATGGTCGGCCCGGTGCGAAACACGCGGATGTTGTCGAACAACAAGCTATCGTCGCCGGCATTATTCAGGCTGGTGATGGTAAGCGTCTGCGTCGATGTCGTGGGCGTCAGCAGCAGGTTGGCCGCGTAGTAGCCAAAGGCGCCGCCGACCTCCGGGATGGTTGCATCGCTGAACGAAGCCGTTCCCAGCGTCGCCGTCATGCCCGGGTCCGCACCGGTTCTCGCGTTGTAGTCGAAAGTGAGACGGTAGCTCTTACCGATCTCCCAGCCGGAAATCGCATTGCTGACCGAGCCCGCGCCCTGGATGAATGCCACCTGCCCCGCGTTGTTGCCGTTGTTGCGGAATGGCGCTCCCGCGCCTTTGCCCGGGTTAATCCCCCGACCTCCCGTGCCGGGCCAGTCGGCGATCTCCGCCGGATTGCTCCCACCCACATAGCCGGGGGCGGCCGTGAACAAGTAGGCATTGTCGTCAAACGCCGGATTGTCAATGACCGGCAGCGAGACGGCGTCGGTGGCGGTTTCGTAGGCTTCCGTGAACTCCGCTTCGACGGCCTGGATCGCGGCCAGAGAAAGCTGCTCGTCATAGACGCGAATCTCGGCAATCTGACCTCTGAACTGTTCTCCGCCGTTCGCACCATTGCGTCCGATCGCTGTGATGCCGGGAGTGAATGTATGGCCGCTGGTCGGAGCTCCGTCGGGGCTGCCGTTCAGTCGATACAGTCCACCCGTATCATTGACCTGCGCACTGATGTTGTTAAAGACGGTGGTCGAGAGAGTCGTGTCGCTGTATCCCAGGGACGTTACAGCGGTTTTTACAAAGTTCTGCTTCGCGACGATGCGGTACTGCAGGCTGCCGGATGTGCCGGAGACTATGGTCTTGGCGTCGCCGCTTGTGTCACTGGGCCGAACGTAGGCGAACACCGTGTAACCGGCTGCGTCGGATGTCACCGGGATGGCGGAGAGCAGGTTGAGCGAGTCATCGGCGCCGTCGAAGCTGACCGCCGCCGACCCGTTAGCCGTCTGGTTGGCAACCAGGCTCGGGCGGCTTGCCGCCGTGCCCTGGGTCGCATGGTTGTTGTTGCCGGATGTATCCGTCCAGATCCCGGTGACCGGATCATAGTTGGACGCCTCCAGCTTCAACCGCAACGCCGCCTGCGCTACTCCCGCGGACATCAGCGCCATCAGGGCGATTCCGACTACTCTTCTAAGCTCTCCGAATCGCACAAACTTTTCCTCTCTTGCTTCCTGTACATCTCAACCAGCTACCGCGCGCAGCTTTATCCCGCATTCGTCCGGCCCCAACCGGGCTTGCCCCGGTGGAGCCGAGGATTGGCCGGAAAAAGCCAAACTCCAAGCGCCAATCTTGCGCCCGGAGAGCGCGAGTGGTGCGCGCCGCACAGAACTCGCACAAGCGGGGCACGAACAGGGGCAGCGCCCGGTCGCTTTCAAGCACCATCCTTCGCTCCACCGGGACAAGCCCGGTGGGGGCGAGGCAGCCCCATTCCGCATCCCACATTCGTCCGGCCACCGCACTCTTGACCTACGTCGCGCAGAGCGCTGATTATCTCACGATAAACACTGCTCCGGCGGCCGGGGGTGCCAGTGGTGGCGCATCCTTGTACAGATGTCCGCCCGGCAGATTGCCTTCCATGCCCCATTTCCATGCCAGGTAGCCCTCCATGGTTTGACGGCCTGTAGCAGACAATATCGAGTCTGTAATGACCACCTCACTGATGGAATAGCCTGCCTTGTTCCTCCCGACTATTACATCTGAAGCAGTATCACCGTAAGTCCCTCCATGGGCACCAGACCACGCATTAACCGCATTATACATTTCTGTGTATGTCGTCCCGTCAATGGCTACTGAAAGGAGCAGTGGGGTATCAACTGCAGGAAAGTTATTAAACCGTCCAAAGCCAGTTTCAGCCGAACCATTACCAACATATCGGTAGTTCCAGTAGCCACTTGAAGTATTACTCCAGTGCCCTCTGAACGGTGCTGCTTTTCCACTTGAAAGTCTCAAGAATGGATATGAGTCGTAATGGTCGTAACCGTGTTTCACGATCACCATATACACATTGATGGCTAACGAGAACGTACCTGGCGCGATGCCGGCAGTCATTTCATCACCCGACGCGAACACCAGAGTCGGTACTCCTGAGAAACCAGTCGCGCTGTATAGTGGCTGTTTCGTCGCTGTATTTTGATTTGCATCTCTGCCATTCCCGCTCTTGTCACTCCAGTTCGTGACTGAGCTCCCGCTCATCAGGATGGTCGATGCATCGGCGGCATCCAGCCACAACGCAGTGTTGGTATAGGCTGGGGTCCAAGGGGCTGCAAGTTGCAGTGTGGTCGCGCTGGTGGCACACGCGGAGAAAGCGGTGCCGCTTTCATTGACGTCGTTCGTTGCGGCCAACTGATAGTAGTAGGTGGTTCCGCTCAGCAATCCTCGGTCAGTATGCGTTGTGGTGTTCTCATCCAGCTCGGCAACAACCGCGTAATCAACATCATTGATTGAACGTCGTAGTACATAGCCTGTCTCAGTGTTTGCGTTGTCAGTCCACTCCAGCGTGATGGAGTAGAAGGAGGCGCTATTACTGGTAAACGCCGGCTTCTGCGCCGCCGTGAGGCTAGTCGCAAAGGTAGCAACCTGCGACCAGCCGCTGGTGGTGGCATTCTCACCGTAGAAGCGATACGTGTACAGCGTATCCGCACTCAAACTTGTGGCGTTGCCGCTGATGGCCCCGGGCGTCGAGCCTGATGCACTGCCTGACCCAGCCCAGGCCAGAAGATTCGTATCGCCCTTATCTTCCGTGTCCCATACCACCGTCGCCGAGGTCAGGTTCGTGTTGACCGTGGCGTGAAGCGAGGCCGCGGTCGTCGTGATGTTGGACGCGACAAGGCCGCTGAAACCGATGCCGCTTTGAAGGGCCTCTTCGTTACTGAAGCCGTACAGATGCATCGTGTCGGTACCATTATCAGGCGATATGGTGACGGCCAGGTCGGTGTCACCGGGATCCAGCGTGTAGGTGTAGTCGAAGGAGCTCGGCAGGTTCTGGCCCGCACCGCGATCCTGACCGGCGACGACCGTCGCCGGTGCGGTATCATCGTATGAAAAGGTCACCAGCGTGCCCTTCCAGCCGCAGACATAGATGCGAAGCTTGTACTGGAGCCCCGGCGTCAAACCACTGACCGTTAACACCGCCGGTTTTCCGTTGTACAAGAAGTTGTTGAGCAGATGCTTGATTCCGGTGCCCGTGACACTGGCATCGGGAGTCCAGCCCGTGAAGTTGCCCCCAGCTCCTGTGAGGCTGTAGTTCGCGAGGGTGTTGTCAAAGACCACGCCGTTGATGTCCGCCGTGTCGGCGTCCTTGTTGATGTCCACCAGGTGCGTGTAGGTCGTCCCGGTGCTGATACCCGTTGCCGCATCGGTGCCATCGGCAAAATTGTTGACCACAAACGTGCCCGCCTGAGCACGATCCGTCCCCGCAACACTACAGATCCCCGCAACGAGGCTGACACCGACTACGTTTCTGAATCCACCAAATCGCACAATTCTCTCCTCGGTCGAGTGAAGGTGACGAGAGACCGCCTAAAGGCGGAACAACGTACTATCCTCCCCAGCATGTTGTTCCGCCTTTAGGCGGTCTCCCACTCTCCACTCCCCACGTCCCACTCTCTACACTCTACAGTCTACTCCCCACTCTCCACTCTCCACAGTCCACAGTCCACTCCCCACTCTCCCCACTCCCGCATTCGCACTACTTAAACAGGAACAAGGATGCCGGCGCCTGCAACCGTTCGTCCCGCAGGCGAACGTTGTCGAACAGCGGCTGTGCGCTGTTGTCACCGGCCGACATATAGATGCGGATCTTGAGGGTCTCGCCCTCATTCGCGTGCTCGCCCAGGGTGACATACTCGAGCACGTTGGTCTCCGACATGTCATTCGTCGATGTCAACGCCACGACGTTTGTCAACACCGTGCTCCCGGCGATGAGTTCCACCGTGTATTCGTTGTCACTGCGCGGATCACCGGTGCTGGTATTCACATTGCCTGCATTGAAGGTCAGTGTATAGCGGCACCGCGTTCGCAGCACGTCGGTGAGAGCCGTCGTGGTCTCAATCCTACGGCCACTGGGCCCGCCGTCGTAGCCGGCCGCCGCAACCTGAGCCCCGTACGGCGTTGTCATCTGAGCGCCATCCTCGTTGCGCAGCGATCCGTCGTTCGACAACCAACCGGGCGTGGTCAGCACACCACTTCGGTAAACCACCGGGCTCTCAAACGTCTCGTAGAGAATCACGTACGGATCAACGGTACCGCCGGCAACGGAGGACCAGGCGCTCTCATTGAGATTCGCCGAATTGTCACGCACCTTCACACGATAGTTATACGTGGCATTGGCTGTCAGACCATCTTCACGCCACCAGGATTCATCCTGCCAGCCGCTATTATTGCCGTTGTCCGTATTGACGAAGTAGTACTGCACCCCGCGGGCATCCGACACGTCACTTGCCGACATCGTCAGGCCGTTGTTGTCAGTGGCCAGGGGCTCGACCAGCCATGTTGGCACAGCAGGAGGTGTGCTGTCACCACGGGTGTCGGTCGTCGTCAGACGTACCGTATCGTAGTAGACGTGCGGTTCATCCGTGCCACCACCGGCATTCGGGTGCTTCAGGCGGATGGCCAGCGTATCGCCGAGACTCGAGTCGCTGGGCGACGCCGTGAAGCTGATCGTTCCGGTCGTGGCGGACATATCGGTCGAGGCCACGGTTCCCCTCGCCCTGTCCAGCACCGTCGAACCGGCCAGGAGATCCACCTCGTATACCACGCTTGCGCCATCTTTCGAGGCCACCGTGAAGGTCAGGTCATACTGCACGCCGGTCTGCAACGTGTTGGTCAGGTTGCTCGATGTCGTATAGCTGCCGCTGTCGTCCATTGCCGCAGCCTGCGAGCCGTCGTGCGTGCTGTAGAATGTCGAATCCTCGTCCAACAGCCCGGCCGTACCCGATGCCACCCAGCCTTGAGAATCCCCGGTCGTAATCGGAGCTCCCGTCACATCGGCATGCGGCGGATTCTCGAAATCGTCGCTGAAGATCTCAACCGCCGGTGCCTCGGCCACGGCAAGCGCCACGGCTGAGTAAGCCGTCTCGTTCGAGAAAGCATCACGAGCCTTAACCCGGTAACCATACGTATCGCCGGCGGTCAGGCTGCCGTTCGTCCAGACACGACTCGTGCTCCAGCCCGAATTGGCACTGTTGCTGACATTCACGAAGTAGTACTCGACCGGGTTGCTGAAATCAGTCGCGTTGGTCGCGGTCATGACCATCGTGAACGGATCTGTTGCGGCCGGCGGCACCTCAAAGGCCATCGGATCCGGCGACGGCGGCGTCGTGTCCGCCTCGGGAGCCGCAAACGCTTCGGTGGAGTACGCGGTCTCGTTGCCCACGGCATCCCGCGCCTTCACCCGGTATCCATTCGTCACCGCGGGCGTCAACCCCGTGTCCTGCCAGTAGTTCGTGGTGATCCAGCCGGAGTTGTTGCTGTTCGAGGTATTGACGAAGTAGTACTCGCACGGGTTGTTCCATTCGTCACTGGCGACAGTGGCCGTCATGCCGATCGTCGTGGTATCGAGCGAAGCTGGGGCCACGGCAAACGTCATCGGATCGGGAGTCGGCGCGACCAGTTCGTTAGTGGACCCCGCCGTTGAGACGGCCGACCAGGCGGTCTCGTTCGCCACGAAATCGCGAGCCTTCACTCGGTAGTTGTAACTCTGACCACCAGTCAGACCGTCGTTGCGCCAGAACCTGTTGGTACTCCAACCGGACGAGACGCCGGCGGTATCGTTCGTGAACAGGTACTCCACGGGGCCCGTCGCGTCGGTAGCGGTTCCGGCCGTCATGACGACCGAGGTGGCATTGATGCCAAACGGTGCGACCGAGAAGCCCAGCGGATCCGGCGACGGTGCCGTCTCGTCCGGAACGGCACGCAGTTTCACGTTGTCGTAGCCGTTCACGTAGTGCCAGTCACCGGACACGTAGCGCAGCCGCACAACCAGCCGTTCACCGAGATCGGCATGCGAGGAATCCGCCTGGAACGTGATCGTATCGCTGTAGTCGGCCATGTTATTGGTCGACATCGGGCCACCGTTCGCACTGCCCAGCACGGTTGTGCCGGCCATTAGCTCAACGTCATAGTCGATACCGCCATTGCCGTTCTCGGACGCTGCGTTGAACGTCAGGGTGTAGTCGGTGCCCGCCGTGAGCACGTCACTCAGGAGGCCTGCCGTTGTCTGCACGTAGCGACTGTTCCAGACGTACATGGCCTGCTCACCCCACGGCGTCGTCATCGTCCCCGAGTCCTCGTCCCACAAGCCGGTGCGCGTGTCGCTTCCCTGCCACCCGGATTCCATCGTGCTCGTACGCCCCGTCACATCGGTGTTCTCGAAGGTCTCGTAGAGGATGATGTCCTCGTCCGCCACCGCACTCTCGGCGCTCGACCAGCCCGTCTCATTCAGGTTGGCCGAAGTATCCCGCGCCTTTGCCATGTAGCTATAGGTGACACCATCAGCCAGACTAGTATCCGTCCAGATACGGCTCGACTGCCAGCCGCTGACGTTACCGTTGACCGTATTCGTGAAGAAGTACTCAACCGGCACGTCATCCGTTGCGACATCGGCAACCATCATGATGGACCCGTCAGCCGCCGGGGTGGGCACCTGCGACCACGTGAGCGGATCGGGTGTCGGCGGTGTCGTATCGCCGGCAGTACCAGTCTTGGTGAGCCGGAGATTGTCCACGTAGCTCTGCGCATTCCAGTCGCCCCCCGTCACCCGAATCCGAATCGCAAGCTCCTCTCCCAGGTCGGGATGCGCCGCTGTGGGACTGACGTCAGCATAGGCCTGATGGCTGGCGAAGTTCTTCGTCAGCGATCCAACCTGAGCAGTCATGACCGCGTTGGTCCCGGCCAGCAGATCCGCATGCAACGTATAGGAGGACGACGAAGCCGCCGCATCGAAGCTGAGCTCATACTTGTTGCCGGACTCGAGCGTCGCATTGAAGACGGTAGTGGTCGTCTGCAAGACCGGTGTGGTGTTGTAGACGTTCAGCCAGGCGGCCTGGGCTCGATCGAAGTTGGAGTAGCCAGCCGCTGCAAGGGCACTGCCCAATCCCGCGCGGTTGCCCACAGGTGAGATGTCGTTCCACCCCGTGGGATCGGTGAGCGACGTCGTACTCTCCCGATTGATGGATGGGGCTTCGAAACCTTCAAAGAAGATCACCGCCGCATCACACGTGACACTGGCCGTTGAGGACCACGCGGTCTCGTTGAAGTTCACCGTGTTGTCGCGTGCCTTCGCCATATAGGTGTACTCGACTCCCGGCGTGAGTCCCGTGTCGGTCCACCACGGATCTTCCAGCCAGCCGCTGGTGTTGCCGTTGACTGTGTTGGTGAAGAAGTACTGAACCCAGTGCGTGTCGGTGGCCACGTTGGCCTGCATCGTGATCTGGTTGTTCATGTCGGCGAACGGCTCCGTATACCAAGTCGCCGTCCCCGGCGTCGGCGGGGTACTGTCGCCACCGGTATGGGTGGTGGTGAGCCGCACGTTGTCAAAGTAGATCTGTGGCTCGTCGCCGTTGCCCCCTGCATTCGGGTGCCGCAGCCGGATCTCCAGCTGATCACCCAGATTCGGGTCGTTGGGGGCCGCGGTGAAGCTGATGGTCTGGGTGGTTGCGGCCATGTTGGCGGACGCAATGGTGCCCTGCTTGTAGTTCAGTTGGGCACCACCCGCCCAGAGCTCCACCCGGTAGAACACGCTACCGCCATTCTTGGAGGCCAAATTAAACGACAGATCGTAACGAAGCGTCGGTTGCAAGGTGGCAGTCAGGTTTGTCGATGTTGTGAAGGTGCCGCTATCGTCTACGGCGGCAGCCTGCGTGCCGTCGTCCGTGGTGAAGTAGCCAGACTCCTCGTCCAGCAGGCCGGCGGTGCCTGAGGCAACCCAGCCCTCGGAATCTCCTGTATCGATCACAAAGCCATAGGCATCCGCATGCGGTGGATTCTCAAAGCTATCGTAGAAGATCGTAATCGCCGGTGCCACGGCGGCTTCCGTCGCGACATCGGAGTAGGCCGTCTCATTCGAAACCGCATCACGTGCCTTTACCTGGAAGCCGTACGTGACGCCGGGCGTCAGGCTGCTATTGGTCCAGACACGGCTCGAGATCCAGCCCGAGTTGGCGCTGTTGTTGGTGTTCAGGAAGTAGTACTCCACTGGTTCGCTGAAGTCCGTGGCGTTCGATGCGGTCATCGTGATCGTGTAGGGATCGATCGCATCGGGCAACACTTCGAAGCCCATCGGATCGGGATTCGGTGGGGTGGAATCAGCCTCGGGCGATGCTGTGAGCTCGGAAGAGTACGCCGTCTCATTACCAACGGCGTCACGCGCCTTGACCTGGTAGCCGTACGTGATGCCGGCACTCAGCCCCGTGTCCGACCATGAGTTACTGGATATCCAGCCCGAGTCATTCGCGTTTGAGGTGTTGTTGAAGAAGTACTCACACGGGTTGTTCCACGTATCGCTTGCCACGGTCGCGGTCATGGCGATCGTCGTGGAATCAACAGCAACAGGCTCAACCGAGAAGGTCATCGGGTCCGGCTGTGGTGCCGCGGTCTCGTTGGTTGCACCTGCAGTCGAGACAGCTGACCACGCCGTCTCGTTGCCCGCCGCATCACGGGCCTTGACCTTGTATCCATACGTGTTGCCGCCGGTCAGCCCGTTGTTGCGCCAGAACGTGTTTGTGCTCCAGCCGGAACTCGCGCCGCTCGTGGCATTCGTAAAGAGATACTCCACCGGTGCGGTTGCGTCCGTCGCATTCGAGGCGGTCATGCCGATTGAGGTGGAGGTGATCCCAAAGGGAGCCACGACGAATCCCATCGGATCCGGCGAAGGCGCCGTCTCATCGGGGACTCCGACCAGTTTGACGTTGTCGAACATGGGCTGCCAGTGGTAGTCGCCACTCGACATGTAGAAGCGGACCTTGAGCGTTCCACCAAGATTCGGGTTGTCTGACGCCGGCGTAAACGTGGCCGAGCCGGTCTCAGAGGCATCATGGGTCGATGTCGTCGCGATCTTGTTGGCGACAACGGTTGAGCCAGCAATCAGTTCGGCTGTATACTGAACACCGCTGTGTGACGTTCCCCCATCCGGGCGTATGTTACCCGCGTTGAATGTCAGCGAGTAAGCCGTGCCGACGGTCAGGACGTCGCTAATACTTGTCGTCTCAAGCCGCCGTCCGGTTGGGCCGCCATTGTAGCCACAACGGGCGATCTGCTCACCGAAAGGAGTCGAGATCAGCCCACCACCTTCATTCATCAGGGAGCCGCCGCTAGTGTACCAGCCGGGGCTGGTCGTGGCGCCATACCACGTCACTTGAGGCAATTCGAAGGTCTCGTAGAGAATAACGGTATCATCCGCCGTGGCACTCTCCTCGCTCGTCCAGCCCGTCTCGTTCAGGTTGGCAGACGTGTCGCGAGCCTTGGCCTTGTAGCTATATGTCACGCCATCAGTCAGGCCAGTGTCCGTCCAGATGTAACTCGTCTGCCAGCCACTCACGTTCCCGTTAACCGTGTTCGTGAAGAAGTACTCAACCGGTACCGCATCGGTTGCCACCGTGGCCACCATGATGATACTGCCGTCAGCCGCCGCCGTTGGCGCCTGCGTCCACGTGAGGGGATCCGGCGTCGGCGGCGTCGAGTCACCGGAGGTATCGGTCTTCGTCAGGCGCAGATTGTCCACATACGACTGCGCGTTCCAGGAGCCACCGGTAACCCGCAGCCGGATTGCAAGCGACTCGCCCAGGTCCGGATCAGAGGGCGTCGGGCTGAACTCCTCCGACGCCTGGTGGCTCGCGAAGTTCTTGGTTAACGACCCCACCTGCGCCGTCATCACCACGTTGGTCCCGGCCAGTAGATCGGCATACGTCGCGTAGGACGTGGTCGAGGCGGCCGCGTCAAAGCTAAGCGTGTATTTGAAGCCGGACTGCAGGTTTGTGTTCAGGATCGACGCAGTGGTCTGCAGTTGCGGCTCGGTGTTGTAGACATTGAGCCACGCCGCCTGGTTGCCATCATAGTTCAGATAACTGGAAGCAGAAATCCCATTCCCGAGGCCGGCACGGTTTCCGGAGGGTGAGACATCCGCCCAGCCCGTCGGGTCAGTCTGAGACGTCTCACTGCCGACGACCGGATCCTCGAAGCTGTCATAAAAGATGGTGATCGCGGGTGCCACCGACACCGCATTGCTCACAGGCGACCACTGGCCCGTGTTCCCGAGACTGTCCCGCGCCCAGACGCGATAGCCGTAGGTGGCCCCCATGGTGAGCCCCGTGTTGGTCCACGTCGTCGAGGTGATCCATCCCGAATTATTGCTATTGGTCGTGTTCTCGAAGTAGTACTCGACCGGGCCATTGGGGTCAGTCGCCGTGGTGGCCGTCATGACGATCGTATTGTCGAGAATCGCCGCCGGAGCCACATCCCATGTCATGGGACTGGGGCTCGGAGGTGACAGGTCGCCCGCCGGCGTGGCGGTACCGATTACGGACCAGGCCGTCTCGTTGCTGACCGCATCGCGCGCCTTGACCTGGTAGCCGTATGTCGTGCCCTCCGTTAGCCCGGTGTTGGTCCACACCGTGTTCAAGGTCCAACCCGAGTTCTCGCTGGTGTTCGTGTTCTCGAAGAAATACTGGCACGGATCATTCAGTGCATCCGCTGCGGTCGTCGCGGTCATGATCACGCGGCTCGTATCCATCGCCGCCGGCGCGATCCCCCAAGTCATCTGATCCGGCTCAGGCGCGGTGCCGTCCGTCGTGAAGACTGCATTCGGCGACGCCCAGATGTTGGTCGTCGCGTTGGTCGCCATCATCGTGTAGTAGTAGGTCTCGCCGCGGGTCAGGCCGCTCACCGGCGTGCTCACCGACTGTCCGACCACATTAGTGTAGGTTCCGACCAGCGCGCTGCCCTTGGTTCCGTCCGCCGCCCAGGCCGCCGCATTGGCATTGCTCGTCGTGCTCCAGTAAGCATAGACGGTAAAAACCGACCCGGTCGCGTTGAGCGTGCCGCCCAGGTCCGCGGTCGTTGCGCGAATGCTCGCGGCAACGGCATTCGAGATACCAAGCCCTACGCCGCTCGGTGGCATCTCTTCGTTCGTCAGCCCGTACATGTGGTAGGAGCCAGTGTCCCCGGATTTCATGTTGATGTAGACGGTCAGCGTGCTCACACCAGGCTCGAGCTGGTAGACGTATGACAGCGCATAGACCTGCGAGAATGTCCCGAAGCTGGGATCCGGCGAAGAGGCATCGTCCGCCTCAAACGAGCCGGTGTCTTCAGCTCCGGACATATCCGAACCCACGCCATCCGTGTCGAACCCGAAGTTCTGACCGCGGTTGCTCCCCGCGCCGGTGCCCCATTGCCGGTTGTAGAGCCGAAAGCGGTAGTTCTGCCCAGGGGTCAATCCGTCGATCGTGATGATGCCGGTCGAGTCGTTGTAGTTCATGTCTTCGACAAGGTCTTCCATGTCGCAGAATGAGCCGCCATTCAGATAGGGATCTGCACTGCCGTTGCCGCCATGGGCACTAGGAATAGTCGTCGTCCCCGTTCCTACCGTTGCAGACGTCCCCGCCTTGGAGCCGAATGTCGTGCCGCCGCTCTGGAACTGGACACCGTTGATCTCAGCTCGAGGAGAATCCGACCCGAAATCGACACAGTGCGTGTAGGTTGTGGTGTTGGTGATCTCCGAATCCCCGTCACCCGTAACGGGATGATAGCTGATCCCGGTGCTGGGTCCCGCCGCTATCGGTAGCGTCGTGAAGTTCGTTGCCGCCGACCACACCTCACCATAGGTATTCGACGCATAAACGCGATAGCTATATTCCACGCCGTAGAGCAGGCCGGTCAGGTTGGTCGAGAACGCCACACCTTCGGTGATCGCCCCCACACTGAAGACATAGTTAGTATCCCAGCTATGCGTCTCCCCGCCGTCGTTGTCCCCGAAATAGATGCGCACATGCGTGAGCGGTGTGCTGTTTGTGGCCACGACACGGCCCTGCAGCGTAGCTGTACCGACGTCGACGTTTGTCACCCCGCCGGCAAGGTCCACGGCCGGGGGCCCGGGCGTGCTGAACGGAACTGATGCCGACCAGCCATTCGTGTTGCCATCATCGCCATAGAAGCGCCAGACGTATGACGTACTGGCGACCAGCCCCGTCATCTGACCGGTGACGATGCCTGCGCTCTGCGCACCCAGGCTGAGACGATTCGCCACGGGCCAGTCGTTCGTGCTGTCCGTGCCCTGGTCACTCGTATGCCAGACGAGCACCGTATCGGTCAGGTTGGTGTTGACGGTGGCCGAGGCCCACGCGGAGGTCTGGACAATGTTGGTGGTATCCGTGTCGGACCACACGACACCCCCGCCGACCTCCGACACCGCCCCATATTCCACGAACGAGTCATGACTCTCGCCCTGGTTCATGTAGCAGGCCCATAGCCAGTCGGCCGAGCGGACACCATCGGTGATGCGGGCCTCGTCCATGATGCCGATGAAGTCTTCGCCGGTGTGCGCCGCTGCGTAATTGCCCAGCAGCAACGCGCCACCAGTGTCTTGAATGCTGTTCTTGGCCAGGGCCTGCGGTGTGCCGGCAAGCTGCCCGTTGATGTAGTACCGCACCTCGTCGGCCGCCATATCCATGACGCAAACGATGTGATACCAGGTGTTGGGCGAAAACGTGTAGGAGACCTTGTCCAGCTCGTAACTGCCATCGCTGACGAGCGACCACAGCTCCGTGCCAGTGCCCTGAATGCGATAGCGATATGCAGCGTTCGAGTCCTTCGCGATTATGTTCTGCGATCCCCCCGAGAAAGACGGCAGCTTCCCCCACGCTTCAAGCGTGATGCTGCCAGTGACCGAAACACTCGGAGAGTCCGGGATACGGATATAGTCGTCGCCTCCGTCAAACTCCTGCCCCTTGGCGATCAAGCCGACAACGTTGTCGGTGTCGGCATCCAGATCGGCGTCATTGCCGTTGGCGGTCGCATCGGTAAGATCTTCGACCCCGGACACCTCGTCGAGATGCCACACGCCGGCAAACCCTTCGGACCACACGGAGCCGTCCGTGGTGTAGCCCTGCTGGCTGTTGAAGTCGGGATCCCCCCAGCTGGCCCAGATGGTCCCATTGTGGCTGAAGCTAGGCACCTTCACCCAGATGTACGAGGTACCGCTGCTGTCGAAGGACTCGACCTCGTAGGCCAGCTCGGTCCCGGTCAGTTCACTGTTGGACCAGAAACGCAAATCGTATCCATCCGTGGTATCCAGGAAGCCGGCGTAGTTGGCCGTGTTGGCCGTCGTCAACTTCACCAGAACCGGGAAGTTATCAAGCGTGGCGCGCCCAGAGTAGTTCGTGAACGTAATCGGCATCGAGTATCCGGTGGTTGGGCCTGCGGGTGCGCCCCCACCAAGTGAATACCGCACGATCACGATGCCCGAACCGCCGTAGCCGGCCTGCGTGCCCCGATTCTGCCCCATGCCGCCGCCACCGCCACCGGTATTGGCTACGCCGTTGCCGGCGGTCGCCAGTACGCTACCGGCGCCCTGGCCGCCGCCGCCTTGACCGCCGCTGCCTCCGTCTCCGCCGTAGTTGCCGCCGCCGCCACCGCCCGCGTACCACGTTGTCGCACCCGAGATGTCGCTCGACAGTCCGTCACCACCATGCCCGAGCGTCCCGGCCGAGCCGTCTGCACCGACTGCGCCGGCGCCGCCACCACCACCGGTAGGATACGGATTAGCCCAGAAGGTCGCAACGCCGCCGTCATTGCCCTGGCCGGCCGTGCCTAATCCAGCGATTCCGAAGCCGCCAACATACGACCCGCCACCGCCGGAGCCACCGTTCTGGCCTTCATCGGTGCCGGCATTGGCTCCGCCGGCGCCGCCGCCGATGGCCGTCAACGTGCCGAAGACTGAATTGCTGCCGTTTGCACCCACGTCCATGGTGCCACCGGCGCCGCCTGCTCCGACCGTAACCGTGTAGTCTCCCGACGATACAGCATACGAATTGGTATAGATATAGCCACCGGCGCCACCGCCGCCGCCCGTGCTTCCGCCACCACCGCCACCGCCGCCCACGACCAGGACCTCGACGTTGGTGCTGCCCGTTACAGAGAATGTCCCGCTGCCGGTGAACGTGTGGATGCGGTATCCGCCAAGGTCCGTCGTGCTCCCACCGGTGGCGCTGAAACCAGCCGGCGGGACGTCCTCGATGGAGACGTCACTGTAGCAGACGGTGCTGTCGCCGCTGGTACTGTCATTGGAGAGCGTGATTGTGATCGTGCCGTCGATCGACGCCGGAGTTGTGAAAGAGTTGGTGACGAGTTGGAAAGCGGCCGTCCCCCACACGGTAACGCCGGAATCGTAGTACGTGGTCGAATTGTCAGCGACCACAACGCGCCCCTGCGCACTGCTGTTCCCGTTGCGGTTGGCTGCCAGGAAAGAGATGTTATGGGTAGTGTTAGCCGACAGTGTGATGGTCTGACTGAGCGATTTTGGGTAGCCCTGGATGAAGGCGTAGTAGGTCGCGGCAGACTGGTCGGCGGGACCAAAGGGCGTACTGATGCCAACGCCGTTGATACCGGATGGGCCGGTCCAGTTGTCGATTGCAGCGGGATTGGATCCGCCATTGTATCCCGGGGCAGTCGTATACAACGCCGCGTTCGAAGCAAAATCCCCGTTCAAGACGGCTTCGGCCGCAACGGCTTGCGTCCCCGCCAACAACCCAACACCCAACAAAACCGCCATGACCATACGTGTATATCGGTGCATCGCTACTCCTCCAGCTATGTCAGTTAAACACAAGAACAGATCACCCCAGCCGCGCGACGGCGCCGGTTGTGACCGGATTGCACGCGCAGCAACACATGTCGCACGCATGGGACATCCCTCACAGATTAACACCACAGAAGGCACGGCTTCTGACTATGCTCTCCAATGCCCACTATAATACCAAACGCGACATCAGCATTGCTATCGGCAAAACCCGAACAGCATGTACGGTTTTTTTCATTGCCATAGGAGCGCCGGGGCGGTTGGGTATGGGGAGGAGTGGAGAGGGTTGACGACTACGGCGACGACGACGGATTACGAGTAGAGATTCTCTCAACCCGTCTGCAGCGACTATGTCGCAGCATCTGCGAACACATGTCTCAGAGGGCGTGCGGGTGCGCGACCTACGGTTCGAGCAGACGCGAGAAGGGAACAAGAAAATCGAAAAAACCCTCTGTCTCGATGCGGGAGTCAAGGTTGCCCTCGTAGACCAGAGCTGTTCTTACGGATTGGTGGCGGGCGACCGACAGGCGATGAACCTTCTCGCGCACCTCGTCGATCACGGAGAACCCGATCTTCCTGCGGCTCTTGACTTCAACTACATAGAGCGAGTGCTTACTCCGCATCAACAAGTCGATCTGGCAGGCTTTCCGGCGGGCCGCGGCGCGCTGGATGTAGGGGCCGGCGGCGAGCAACGGTGTGCGCCCAAGGCCAAGGGACCTCGCCACGGGCAACACGTTGCTCAGCACGAGGTTCTCGAACTGTAGTCCCATGGCAGCTTCCCACTCGGGAAGCTGCTCCACGGCCACGTCGTGCAGGAGCCCCTTTTCGATGCTTTCCCGTCGAGGCACAATGTATCGCAGATAGAAGCGGGAGTAGTTGTCACGCAGGCGATAAACCTCTTTGCGGCCCACGCGCCCCGTCGCGGGGTCGAATATGGCATCCTTTGCTACGAATCCGGCAAGAACCAAGTCGCGCATGTATTCGGTCATATGGCCGCTGCGCGCCTTTCCAAGCGCCTCGCTGATCTCTGAAAGTGTCCGGCTCCCATGGGTAAGGGTTCCGAGGATTAGCCTGTAGCCCTCCGATCGTTTGCCAAAGACATCACTGAAGATCTGTCCGAAATCCCTAAACAAGATGCCGCCTCGCTGAAAGCAGAGCCGCCGGATGTTCTCCTCGGCCGACAGCCCGGGATCCACTTCCTCAAGGTATTTCGGAACACCACCGGTAACGGACAGCAACCTGAATTTCTCCCTTGGACTGATGCGCTCGCCCGCATCCCCCCAAAACCGATTGCAGTCGTGCAGCGGGAGCTCATCAAGAACGATATCCCAGGAATCGCGCCCCACGAAGCCGGTGTTCTCGAGGATGTTATCCACAATCCATGCCGACACGGACCCGCATAGAACGAGAATGAGTTTCGGGTGCGCCTTGAACACCGTGTCCCAGGCCGCCTTCAAGTGCCCGGCAAAATCAGGATCGTACCCTCCCATCCAGGAGATCTCATCCAACAGCACGACCGTTGATTCGTCTCGAATGGTGCTGGCGAGAAGCTGAAATGCCTGCGGCCAGTTGTCCGGCGTAAGTGGCGGAAGTTCCGTCTGTTCGGCAAGCAGACGACCGAATTCTTGAAGTTGATCCCGGTTCGATAAGCCGGGGCGTGGGGGAAGTCCTTCGAGGGACATGAACCGTTCCGCCCGCTTCCCGAACTCGCGAATCAGCGTACTCTTGCCAATGCGGCGGCGTCCTCGGCAAGTAACGAGGGACGCGGTCTGTTTCCGCAACAGGGCTGACAGGTCAGCCAGCTCTTGCTCTCGACCGAAGAACATGGTCAACTCCTCCTTGGTTAACGCTCTGCCTGCCATCACACGGCGGTCAACCCGGGCTCCAAATGATCAATATGCGCGTCTGGTGCCCAAATGTCAATCCTCGGCGCGGGCACCAAATCGACATGTTGTCGCGATTGGAGCCTGGAATCTAAAACCTCTTTCGGGCACGAAAAGCAGAGCGTAGGAAGACCTTCCCTCCGTAAGAAGGATGGACCACCACGCTTAACGGAATATGATCAGCGTGCCAGACGGGGCCGAGTCGACGGTGAGTTGGTTGATCCAGACGTTGTCGACGAAGGTGGTACGGTCACCAATGAGTGCGCCACCATTGTTGTCGGCTTCGATGGTTAGCGTGTAGGACGTCTGGGTCCTTGTAAAAGACGCTGTCACTTCCTCAAACGCCGTGGCCGTTACTATACGATCAGACTCACACAGGTACCGCTATCGGCAATAACCGCACAGGCTGCACGGTTTTTTCCATTGCCATAGGAGCGCCGGGGCGCTAGGTATGGGGCTGTCCGAAAAGCATCCATGCCCTGAAACGCTTGAGTCCCGACGAATGTCGGGAGGGCGAGATATACTAGCCCAGGGCAGCGCCCTGAGCCTTATACAGATCTCCGGGTGGATGGTCCCGCCAGTAGCGCGGCCCCTTCCCGGGGCCAGCGCAGAGCAAGGGAAGCGTACGTATAGAGAATCATGAGTCGAAACGTCTTTGCATTCTCTTTTCGGACTCATGCTTTGCACGCCCTCAGGTCGGGACCCGTGCACCAGAGAGGCTTCGCCTCACGGTGCAGGGCAGGCAGACCTGGGGCTACTGGGATGACACAAATTGCGGCGAAAATGTAGGTATGGGTACATGCTGAGGACCTTGACATGAAGAATGCCGTCGTCATCGCCGATCTGGATATTCGCATTAACCAACAGGTCGTGCTTGGTCTGTCTGAGGAGCTTCACCAGCACGAGGACTGGGATTTCCACGTGCCGCCTCTGACTGCCGGCTTCCGGGAGCTGAAACGGCGCGTCGACGCTATCGGCCCGGATGCCGTTGCCGTCGTGAACCCGGGGCGGCCACTGGCCCAGTATCTTGAGAGCCTGTCTGTACCTTGGGTCGTCGTAGCCTATGAGGGAGATAACGAGCAGGACACATCCGTTGTACTCCCCCATGACGAGGCCGCCGGAACCATGGCCGCAGAATATCTCCTGGCCCAGCGATTCGAGCACTTCGGCATGGTTTACTGGGATTGGGGCACGGTTGACCCGCGGATGGAGGCCTTCTCGCAGGCAATCCGCCGCATGGAGAAGACACTCGACGAGTTCCGCCTCCAGCCGGTAGAAGCGGTCGACCACCCCTTCACCGTGTACGGGGATCCGCAGGATCTGGCTGAATGGCTGCGCCAGTTGCCCAAGCCCTGTGCCATCTTCGCGCATTCGGACCAGCCCGGTGCCTTCGTCATTAAGACCTGCAAGCGAAACGGGATCCGGGTACCGGAGGAAATCTCGGTGCTCGGTGTCGATGACGACCCGCTCTTCTGCCATACGCTGGTGCCCAATCTGGCCAGCATCCACCTACCCTACCGCCGCATTGGCATCGAGGCGGCCCGCCTGATTCAGGACTGGAAGCCGGGGCGGCGACTGGTGCAGATCCCGCCGAGCACGGTCGTCGAGCGCGCGTCGGTCCGCCCACCGGAACGTGGTGACCCGCTGGTAGACATGGCCGTGGAGCATCTGCGAACACATGTGGCAGAGGGCGTGCGGGTGCGCGACCTGCAGAAGCTGACCGGCCTCACACCACACCAACTCGTGTATCGCTTCAACATCGTCACAGGCCGCACGCCAATGGAGATGATCCTGCGCCAGCGCATCGCCGTCGCCAAACAGCTCCTGGCCGAGACCACCGATCCCGTGGCGAAGGTGGGCCGCCGCAGCGGCTTCAACAGCGCCACCCAGTTCTACGTCACCTTCCGCAAACACGTCGGCATGTCCCCCAGCGACTACCGCACCCGACTCGCGGGGTGAGGGGCCGGCGCGGGGGTTGGGGCCCGAATCGAACGTCCAACAATCGAACATCGAACGTCGAACATCGAACGAAGAAAACTCTAGACTTCGATGTTCAGTGTTCAATGTTCGGTGTTCGATGTTCATTCCCGGCGTTTCACCCCCGAATGATCCGAGTGTGCTCGGGGGTTGGGCTGGCCCGAAACTTCCTCATATTGTTGACCTCGTTGGGGTGGACCGTGGCGTCCCGACGCGG
>CAZCDU010000029.1:0-16375 GCA_964497125.1 uncultured Victivallales bacterium
GGCATTGCTCATTTTGCTGCGGGTGTTGCTGCCGCATCCTGTTTTCCCGAGGCCGTCGTGGCTGCGGAAGGGGGGAATCCGCTCTATTTCATTCTGGGCGGGGTCTTCGGGCTACTGCCGGATACGATCGATTTCAAGTTCTACCGCTTCTTCTACCGTCATGATGTAGAAGTGACTCCCGACCCCCTGGCGCCTGACCCACAGCTCATCGCCGATGCCCTGGCCAATGCCGTAGGGCAGGCCGCGGAAACCGGCAAGCGCTTCCGTATCAAGCTCAACACTATTCGCGTCGGGGCTGACGTGTGGCAGCGCTACACGGTGCGGTTTGATCTACAAGCCAGGCGCGTGGAGGTAGAGATCGGACCCAGGGTCGACACAGGAGGCACACCCATCGAAGCCGCGCCGTCCAAACCGAACATTGCGAGCTCACCCCTACCCGCCACGGTAGATCTCGATTACCTGGCTGCCACCGACGTTGACATCTTCGAAGGCCCAATCTTTCAGATGGCCCCGGCAAAAAACGGGACCATCAAACCGGAGTTCATTCCGTGGCACCGCCAATGGAGCCACAGCGTACTCGTGGGAATGATGCTGGCGGTGCCCGCGTGGCTGATATGGGATGCCCTCGCTGCATTCGTCGTGGTTGCCGCCTATTCGGCACACGTGGCACTCGACCAGCTCGGGCACATGGGCAGCAGCCTCTTCTGGCCGCTGACACGCCGGCGGACACCCGGTCTCAAGCTACAGCATTCTGGAGAGCCACTCCCCAACCTCGGTGCTGTCTGGCTCTCCTGCCTGCTTGTCTTCTGGCAGCTGGCGCGCCACGCCACGCGGACCGATGTCGAGATTAGCATCAGCAGCCTTGTCCTCTGGGGTGCAGTTGCCCCCTTCGCCGTCATCCACCTCGTGCGGCGGGGACTGAGGGGGAAAAGCTGAAAACTGAAATGCTGAAATGGGAATTGGAGTGACGTTTGTTGTGTTGTAGGACAGGCTTCCCGACCGAAGGGAGGGAGCCTGTGCAGGACCGACGCCAGCACACGCTCCCCTTCGCTCCCCTTCGCTTCGCTACGGGGAAGCGCGTCCTACAAGCGTGTTGGCGGCACCACACCGATTTGAGAATGACCGTAGATTAGCTAAATGCCATACTTGCAGAAGATCCTGAACACAATCTGGAGACACAGCCGCGAGGGGGAAAAGAGGAGCCAGTTGGAGACAACAGGCTCTCCTCTAGAGGGACATCCTGTTGTCTCCAACTGGATGCGCGATGAGCAGGGAGCTGCTGCATCAAGACAGCGATAGGCAAGTCACACAGGACCTCTTCCCAATTTCAGCTGTCAGATTTTCTCATTTCAGCTCTACTTTTTTCTCCCCGCTGTCGCAGCACCTCGAACAGGGCAATGGCGCCGGCGACGCCGGCGTTGAGCGAGGTGACACTGCCACACATGGGCAGCTTTACGAGGAAGTCGCAGGTCTCGCGTGTAAGCCGGCGCATCCCTTTGCCCTCGCTGCCGACCACGATACCAACCGCACCGGTCAGGTCAGTCTCGGAAATGAGCGTCGCCTCTTCCGTGGCTTCGAGCCCGGCAAACCAGACGTTGCGTTCCTGGAGCAGCTTCATGCAGCGCACAAGGTTAGGAACCATGGCGACACTCATGTGCTCGGCCGCGCCGGCAGAGGCACGCACAACAGCCGGCGTAATACCAACGGCGCGGTGCGCGGGAATCACAACGCCGGTCACGCCCGCCGCCTCGGCCGAACGCAAGAGTGACCCGACATTCTGTGGATCCTCAAGGTGGTCGAGAAAGAGAAACAGCGCGTTCTTGTCCTGCCCGGCGTCGCTAAGCATCTTCTTGTAGGAGACATACCGAAACGGATAGACATCCGCCACAACGCCCTGGTGATTGACATCGCCGACGAGGGACTCAAGACGCATGCCGTCGGAATGGGTGATACGGACATTCCGCTCTTCGGCGATGGCAACGATCTCTTCGAGCTCGGGAGATGTCCTGGCGCTTCGCAGAAGATGCAGCACGGCAACCCGCCGACGCCCAGCCCGCAACAGCTCGCGAATCGGCTGCCGCCCGTACAGGAGTTCGCGGCCTTCCCGCCTGCTTCCGGAGCTTCCGGCGCGGCCTGCCCGCCTGGTTGCGGAGCTTCCGGCGTGGTCCCCTCTTGGCTTACCCCTATCACCCCGTTGCCGGTCATTATTCTTTCGCGTATTTCGCATATTTCGTAGTTCCTCTTGTTCCAGGCAGAGCCTGTCAGCAGGCTTGCTCCCTCTGCGCCTTTTTGCGGCCAAGTTCCCCAACCATGCTGATCAGTGCGATACACGCCACGTCCGTCCGCAGCGTCCGCCATCCCATCGAGACGCAATCAAACCCCTGTTGGGCGAAAAGATCGAGCTCATAGTCTGACCACCCTCCCTCGGGACCAACCGCAACGAGGGTGCGGGGTGTGCCCGTCAGATCGATATTGCCAATGGGCGTGGCCTCCCGCGGATGAAAGATCAACCGCCTCGTGTCTGCAAATTGACTGTCCAGGTCATCTTCCACGAAGGGCTTCAACTGCCGGCAGATCGTCACATTGGGAATATGGGTGTCGCCGCTCTGCTCCAGGCCCTCGATGAGAAGCGGACGATAGACATCCACGTCAAGCCAGTGCGTGTCGAAATAGTTGCGCTCAACTTTCCCGGCATTGGTCAGAATAATGCGCCCGAGTCCAAGCGAGGCCAACGGTCCCCATAGGCGCCGCATAACTTTGGGGCGCGGCAGAGCAAGCAACAGGTCGATATCCGGTGGGGCGGGAGGCGACTCATCAAACGTGCAGTGCAGTTCCACCGCGTCACCGGTAGCGGATACGACGTCACCAGTACCAAAAGGCCCGTCCAGAACGCCCACTCGCAGCGCTGATCCTGGCTTCGGTTTCAGCACATTGAAAATGTGCGCGGCCCGACGCCCCGTCAGACAGATACGTCCGCCAGGAGCAATCTCGTTTTCATCAAACAGAATCCGGTTCATGGCCAACACGATACGAGTCGGCGCCGCATATCGCAACGCAAAGCGTGGGACGAGAGCGATCTTCCCCGTAGCTGGATTCGTGAGAATTCAGATCCGTGTTATCTCCACAGGACCGTCCGAATCCTAACGGATCCGGCTACGTTGGACTCTCTCCCTGTAGCTGGATTCGTGAGAATTCAGATCCGCGTTGTCTCCTCATGACCGTCCGAATCCTAACGGATCCGGCTACGTTGGGCTCTCTCCGTATCGGGTGCCCCCGTCTAAAGCTCTTTTTTGTGGCCTTTTGGGGCTGGTTGGTGTTATCTCCCTACATATAGACGTGTCGAACAGGACACGGAATGCACAAGAAACACGCTGAGGGAGAATGGCAATGGCAGATCTTTCGACAACCTACATGGGTATTAAGCTGAAGAATCCGATCGTGGTCGCCGCGTGCGCGCTTTCGAATAAGGTCGATAATATCTGTCGTGCGGAGGAAGCCGGCGCCGGCGGTCTGGTGATTCGCTCCCTCTTCGAAGAGCAGATCCGCCATGAAATTGGTGATTTTGATGACGCCCTCGCCCAGGGTGGCAACGCCTACTCCGAGGCCGCAAGTTTCTTCCCGGAGATCGAACACGGCGAAGCCAAGGAACATCTGTTCTGGGTGGAGCGGGCCCGTGAAGCCACGAAAATGCCTCTCATCGCGAGCCTCAACGCCGCATCACCGGGCAAGTGGGTCGAGTATGCCAAACAGCTGGCTGAGACGGGTGTGGATGGCCTGGAGCTGAACTACTACTCCGTCGAGGCGGATGTTGAGCGTAGCGCGGCAGATGTTGAGAGCCGTCTGATGGAGACCTTCGAAGCCGTCCGCGCAGAAGTAAGTCTTCCGATTGCAGTCAAGTTGAGCCCCTATTATACCTCGGTCGGGAATGTCGTGAGAGAGCTCGAATCGCGCGGCGCCAACGGCGTGGTGCTCTTCAACCGCTTCCTTCAGCCCGATGTCGATCCAGACAAGGAAGAAATCCTGAACGAGATGACTTACAGTACCGCCATGGAGATGAAGGTTCCCTTGCGTTGGATCGGTCTCCTCTATGGTCGCGTCATGGAAGACATGGCCGCCAACACCGGCGTCATGGAGGCCCGTGACGTTGTGAAATTCATCCTCGCGGGTGCCACGATTGTGCAGGTCGCATCCTGCCTGTTCCGCAACGGTATCGGTCACATCGAAACGCTGGTCTCCGGGCTTGATGAGTGGATGACCAATAAGGAATATGCACTGGTCGAGGACTTCCGCGGCAAGCTTAGCCAGCAGGGCTTCGAAGGTGACACGGTCATGTACGAGCGCGCACAGTACCTCGACTTCCTCATGTCACGTCAACGCTGGGTCAAATCCTAGCCTGAAACTTCACTCGTTACACTCGCTTGTTTCGAACGTCCAACATCGAACATCGAACGCCCAACATCGAACGAAGAGAATTCCAGACTTCGATGTTCAGTGTTGAATGTTCGATGTTCGATGTTCATTCTCAGTTTCACTCCTGAATGATCCGAGCACATTCAACGCTCCGCTTTTTTCCGTGACGTTTGCGTTTTGCCTTTCTAAAGTCAGGATGACGGACGGTGCGTGCGGGGTACGCATGTGGCCGGGGAGCGAGTGTGTGGGTATCGAGAGGCGATGAGGAGGCGGTATGAAGTTGTTGTGGGTATGTGTGGCAATGAGTCTGTTTGCAGTCGGAGCGGTGCAAGCACAGGATGCGGCGCGTGTGACACTGGATGTCGGTAACGCGTTCACGTTCGGTGAGTTCACCTATGATGAGAACACGATCGATGTCGATAGCGAGATGTTCAATCCGCGCGGTAGTCTCGAATTCCAATTCGGCGGCACTGCTCTTGCTTTCGGTGCCGAGTACTTGAAGAGCGAGAATGATTTCTCCGGCGAATACGAAGAGGAAGATGGCGATGCAGGCGACGGGGAACTCAGCGTTGAGCGTAACGAGTTTGCGTTCTACCTGAAGCTGGTCCCCAGCTACAACTTCAATATTCGTCTCGGTTACCGCAACTTCGAGTATGACATTTCCGATGCAAACATTAACCAGATCAACAATGGCGTCTTGACCGAGCAGGATCTGAACGGTGTTGCCAACGCAAAACTGGCGACGGGCGTTGACGGGCAGGTCAATATCGTCATTGGTTCGCCACGGTCAGTGAACGTGGCACTGGGCCTGGGTTACACCTACTTCATTGATGGCGAGTACGAGTGGGAATATGACCTTTGGGAAAACGGCGTTTTCATGGGCCGCCAGATGGGTGAAGCAACAGCCAATGCGCACTCCGTTCGGATCAAGCCTGAGATCTCAGTACCGCTGACCGAGAACCTACGTCTCTATGCACGCGGTGAGCTGGCTGCGACCGCCTGGGATGCGGAACTGGCAGACGATGACCCCTCCTATCCGGGCTATGACATCTTCATGGGCGCTGTAGCCGGTGTCCGTTACGGATTCGATCTGCAGTAGGCTGAAAGCATAGCGAGTCTGAATCCTCACGGATCCAGCTACAAGAGATCAAGAGGGGACGGGGCGCTTCGGCACCCCGTCCTTTCTTTTTCCTCACGGCACATCATTTCGTGCGGGGAGGAGCCAGTTGGCGACAACAGGCTCTCCTCTAGAGGGACATCCTGTTGTCTCCAACTGGATGCGCAATGAGCGGACAACTGATGCATCAAGACGACGCTGAGAAAGTCGGACAGACCCTCTTCCCCATTCCATCCCCTGCAGACTCAACGCATTCTGAGTTCCGCATTCCGCATTTGGCAGCTCCAGCGTTGAACAGACATGCAGCGTGTGGCATACTGCGGCGTTTTTTGATCTAACGACGAGGGAGATTAGCGTGGCCAAGCAAGAGAAGACGGCGATTACCCCGACCCGGGCAGAGAACTATCCCGAATGGTACCAGCAGGTGATTCGGGCAGCGGAGCTGGCAGAGAACAGCCCCGTACGTGGATGCATGGTTATCAGGCCCTGGGGCTACACGCTCTGGGAGAACATCCGCGAAGGCCTGGATGGCATGTTTAAGGCGACCGGACATGTGAACGCCTACTTCCCTCTCTTCATTCCGCTCAGCTACCTTGAGAAGGAAGCCGAACATGTCGAGGGCTTCGCGAAGGAATGTGCCGTGGTAACCCATCATCGGCTCGAAGCCGGTCCCGAGGGGGGCCTGGTTCCCGCCGGCGAGCTCGAAGAGCCACTCGTTGTTCGCCCAACATCCGAAACCATTATCGGCGCCACCTATGCCAAATGGGTCCAGAGCTACCGCGACCTGCCGATTCTCATTAACCAGTGGGCCAACGTTGTGCGTTGGGAAATGCGCACGCGTCTCTTCCTGCGTACGGCCGAGTTCCTCTGGCAGGAGGGCCACACGGCACACGAGACGAAAGAGGAAGCGTGGGACGAAACCGTCAAGATTCTGGACGTCTACAAGAGCTTTGCCGAGGAATACATGGCAATGCCGGTCCTGACTGGCGAGAAAACCGCCGCCGAGCGATTCCCGGGCGCGGTCAACACGCTCTGCATTGAGGCCATGATGCAGGACCGCAAGGCCCTCCAGGCCGGCACCAGCCACTTCCTGGGGCAGAACTTCGCCAAGGCTTCGGAGATTCAATTCCAAAGCCGCGAAAGCAACCTGGAATATGCCTGGACGACATCCTGGGGAGTATCAACTCGCTTGATCGGTGGCATGATTATGACCCACGCCGATGACAACGGCATGGTGATGCCGCCGCGGCTTGCGCCGGATCACATTGCCATCCTTCCCATCTTCCGCAAGCCGGAAGAGGAAGCCGATGTCCTGGCCTACTGTAACGAGATTGCAGAAACGCTGCGCACCCAGACATATCACGGGCGCCCGCTTGGCGTGGTCGTGGACTCGCGCGAGATGAATGCCGGTGAGAAGAGCTGGAACTGGATCAAGAAGGGCATCCCCATCACGCTGGAAGTGGGCCCCCGCGATATGGCATCAGACTCTGTCTTTGTGTACCGCCGCGATACCACGCGCAAGGATCGCTTTGGCCAGAACAAGCAGGAATTCATGGATGGCGCCGTCGCGCTTCTTGATGAGATTCAGAATTCGCTCTTCGAGCGGGCGTTGAAATTGCGCGACGACAACACGCGCGAGATCGATGATTGGGACGCCTTCCGCGCCTTCTTCACACCCGAGAACAAAGAGCGACCTGAAGTCCATGGTGGATTCGCCGAATCGCACTGGTGCGATGATGAGGCCTGCGAAACCAGGATCAACAGCGAGCTCTCGGTCACCATCCGTTGCATTCCCATGGATCGGGCAGAAAGCGGATCGGGGTCCTGCATCGTCTGTGGTAAGCCCAGCTCCGGCCGCGTGGTGTTTGCGAAATCGTACTAGGGTGAATCCGTCCACTCCCCGTAGCTGGATTCGTTAGAATTCAGATCCCGCAGTCTCCCCACATGACCGTCCGAATCCTAACGGATCCGGCTACATTCAGCTCTCTCCGTGTAGCTGGATTCGTGAGAATTCAGATCCCAGGCGCCCTACAGTTTCCCACGCGCGTGCTGGCGCAGGCTGTTCGGCATGTTGCGGTCCTGGCTGGCCTTGCGATAGACCTCGGTCGCTTTGGCTTTCTGGCCCTGTGACTCATGGATGGATGCCAGCAACAGGTAGCTATCCGGTGTTGCGCCGCCAACGTTGAGCAACGCCTCCAACACGGTCACCGCTTCCGCGGTCTTGCCCTCTGCATTGAGGAAGAACGCCAACGTATAGGCGTATTTGCCATTATTCGGTTGCTGGGCAGCAGCTTTGCGCAGCCACTCCATGCCCTCTTCGGGGCGTTCCTTTACTACGAGTACACCAAGATTGTACGCGGCATCGGTCATCGTGGGATCGGTCGTGACGGCTTGGCGAAGACAGCGCTCGGCGCCCTCAAGATCCTGCTGCTCGGCGAGGGCAAGGCCCAGGTTGAAGTTGACTGCGGCGTGGGTCGGCATAATCTCAAGTGCCTTGCGTAGCTCAGCCAGGCTCTGTTGCGGTTGCCCCTGGCGGGCATACAGCACGGCAGCGTTCACGCGTGGCTGGATGACATCCGGCCGCAGTTCACTCGACCTTCGGTAGGAAGCCAGGGCTTTCCCTGCGTCGCCACGGTCGGCATGGTAGTTCCCCATGTTGTAGTGCGATGACCAGCGGTCAGGCTGAGTCATCATGGAAGCAATGTACTCCTCGTTGGCAGCAGCCAGGCGGGCCCCGTCATCGGGCGTCAACCTTGCCCGAGGATAGCTCTGCAGCGCCGCAGCGGCGGCAATGCGCACAATGCGGTAGGAATCTTCGGTCGCATCAAGCAGAAGTGACACAGTTTCAGGAACCAGGTCGGCGGCAAGATGCGTCGCGGCCGCGCTACGCACCAGGGGCGAGGGATCCGACAGCGCCTTCCTGACGGTTGGCCACTTGGCTGAATCCGGACAGTTGGCCAGGATACGCAGCATGGATGTAGCGAAGACCTCATCCCGATCATCGTCTGTGATGATCTTCAGCATCTCATCGAGCCGCTTCCAGTCCGATTTGCGGGCCTCATCCACGAGCTTGCCACGAGCGACGACGGGAGCCTGGTAGTCATGCCCTGCGTGCCAGTCGCGCACGATAGCATCCGCCCACTCGGGCGACTTATCGCTGTGACAGATGTTGCAGGCATTGTCAGACCCAAAGGCGATCGTGGCAGCGGGCGTGGGCGGAAGCAGCGAGTGATCGCTACGCCGCATGTGCGAGAATGAGGTCATTGGCATGTGACACGAAATGCACTTATTGCCGGGAGTATCAACCGGATGGCGGGTGTGCTTCGTGGCATTCTTCACGCGCGCCTGGTGACAGGGCAGACAGGCTCTGTTGGCTTCGTCAGAGGTCTCCCCCTTGAAGCGATAACGGCCACTGGAGGTGTGGCAGTGCAGGCACCCGAGATCCCCATTCTTGACGCAGGGGCTCATCAGCCAACCGGTATAGGTGTAGTTCTCACCAAGGTCACGACCATCGGGATAGAAATCGCGATCCTCCAGCGTAACGAGACCGAAGTGGTCGAAATAGCGATCCCCCGGCTGGAAATCAGAGGTAATGGGTGTCATCTTGGCATGACAGGGCGCACACGTCTCATCCCACTGGAGCTGCGTGATGTCTTTAAGAAGCGGGATCTTGAGATCCTCCGGCACGGTGCCCTCCGGGGCCTCGACGCAAACACGGATGTGCTCCGAGCCAGGACCGTGGCAGGTCTCGCAGTTGATGCCGGGTTCGGTCCAGACCGTATCGTAGGTGTTGTTCTCGGGATCGTAGTTCTTGGAAAGCTGGCTGACGTGACAGCCAAAGCAGGCGGTATTAAAGGTAAGCAACGGATCCTGCCAGTCAATGGCCTCGTCCTCAGGTTCATCTTCGCCAAAGTGGCGCAACATGCTTCCCGTCGTGTCATACCACTCGTTGGGACCAATCCTGTAGGCCAGCGGCAGGACTTGCAGTCGGCCGCGATCCAGCATCGTCAGCATAAAGAAGACATTCTTGCCGCCCATGGCGTGCAACATCTCGTGCCGCTTGGTGCCGTCCGGCCCTTTCGCAATAATCCACCCCTTTTCGCCACTGATGTCGACCTCGTAAGTGATATCGCCAATTACAATGGGCTCGGGGAGTGTCGAGAGGTGCTCTTCGGCGAATGCCTTTGTATAAGGCTGCATCGCCTTGCCGTGATGGGACGGCTCCCAGAGCTCATAGAAGCGCTCGTGGCAGGGCTTGCAGCTCTGAGATCCCGTGATGGTTGCCGTTCCCGGCTGTGGGGACGTCGAATCCCGTTGTGATACAATGACCGTTGCGGCAATAACAGCCACGGTCACGACGGCGAACAGTGAAATTTCGATATGCAGATGTCTCATAGCACGCTATCGTACGGCCATGTCTACGGAAAGTAAACCAAGTTTGCGTGCCCTCATTGTGATCGCGCACGGAAGCCGCCGAGAGGCAACCGGAACGGAGTTCCGGGCAACCGTAGAGCTTGTGGCCCAGCGTATTTCCGACATCTACGGCTTCGTCGAACCTGCTTTTCTGGACTGTATGTCGCCCACACTGGCCGAAGCCACCGCCTTGCTGGTGAAAAAGGGTGCAATAAACATCGACGTTTATCCGTTCTTCCTTAATACGGGGCGGCATGCCGATGAGGATATCCCGAGGCTCGTGGCGGAGCTGGACGCAGAATACCCCACATGCCATGTGGCGCAATTGGACTATCTCGGCAAATCCGTCGAACTTGCCGGTTTCGTCGAGAATCATATCCGCGCCCAGGGATGCGATAGGTCTTGAAGGTGGGCGGTAAGGAGGCAGCGGTTTTGGATGAGCCAGTTGGAGACAACAGGCTCTCCTCGGGAAGTATGTCCCGTTGTCGCCAACTGGGTGCGATCGGTCCCCATACGAGTGGGGTTGTGAAAGGCCCGTTCACGCGCTAGTATTCTGGAGAAAGGGAGCCAGTACGCAATGACAAAGCCGATGAGTCCGGAAATCTGCAAGACGAGTGATGATGGTCTCGACCTCGTCACCATCAAGCGAAGCGACTACGACAAGCATTTCCTGACGGTTCAGCCCACATCGGACGCCGATCCGTACTCCATGTTCGATAGCGTCGCGGACTTCATCCTTCGCGAGAAGGCCCATATCGTCTCCCAGTTCATTTTCGGCGGTTCTGAGATATCGGGCAGTGGTGTTCCGGAGGCAGAGCGTGTCAATGGTCATCGCGAATGGCCGGTGACGTGGATTCATGGCGAAGGGCCATCCGGTGTAGCATTCTCGGGGGCACAGGCCACCGCCGTTACCGGCGACGTCAAGACGATCCACCTTGATGGCGAAATCGTGGGTGCGGTCTACGAGGACGAATTCGCGCGCTACTGCCGCCTTGGTAACCTGCACGCACCGGACGTCACGCAATCGCGCGAGGAACAGGCACGGAAGACGTTTGAGCGAATTATCCCGGCATTGGCAGAAGCGGATATGGACCTCAGCCATATCGTCCGCACATGGCTCTACATGGACCGCATCCTGGAATGGTACGACGATTTCAATGCCGTACGGACCAAGTTCTTCACCGAACACAACGTATTTGACGGTCTTGTCCCGGCCAGCACGGGCATCGGTGTCGCCAATGCCTGTCGGGCCGCCATGGTTGCCGATGTGTTGGCAATCGACCCCAAAACGCCGGACGTCAAGATCGAGATGGTAGACTCGCCGCTGCAGGGCGCAGCCTGGGAGTACGGAAGTTCGTTCAGCCGGGGCGTGGAAGTCGCCGTACCGGACTGCCGCAAGCTCTACATCTCCGGCACCGCCAGCATTACCCCCGATGGCGCTACAGCGCACGTGGATGATGTTGAGCGCCAGATCGAACTCACCATGGATGTGGTTGAAGCCATTCTCAAGGGACGCGGTATGGGCTGGAGCGACACCTGTCGGGCCATTGCCTACTTCCGGGACATCAAGGATGCGCCACTCTACCACGCCTTCTGCCGCAGCCGCAACCTCCCGCCCCTACCCGTGTCGCTTGCCCACGCCCACGTCTGCCGCGACGACCTGCTCTTCGAGATCGAACTCGACGCCGTCACGGTTGTGTAGAACCCGCCTTCTAGTGTAAGGTGCCATACAGATAACACCCAAGGTAGGGCGAGTCGTCCCTGGCGAGCCGAGCGGCGTACGAAGTACGAAGAATGCCCGCCGCTCATCGCGCATCCAGTTGGGGACAACTGGATGTACTTCTAGAGGAGAGCCTGTTGTCTCCAACTGGCTCCTCCCAGGACGCAGATGCCCTGCACCCGGGCCTTACTACCTGAGGACCCAGCGAGAGATGATGCCCAAGGAGGATCCATGACAGCATTAAAGACCATTACCACATTTCTCGATCGCGAGTTGAAGATCGAGACCTTTAAGGATAGCTCACACAACGGTCTCCAGGTGGAGAACTCTGGCAAGATCCGGCGCATCTGTTGCGGGGTGGATGCATCCATGGAGTTCTTCGAGGCGGCCCAAGCCAAAGGCGCCGATCTCCTGGTTTGCCACCATGGCTTGAGCTGGGGCGAGTCCCTCGCCCACATCACCGACCTCAACTACAGCCGCATCAAGTACTTGATCGAACATGACATGGCGCTCTATGCCAGCCATCTGCCCCTGGACGCCCATCCCCGCTATGGCAACAACATTGGCATCGCACGCGCCCTTGGCTTACGAAATATCAAACCATTTGGTGTCTATAACGGTTCCGAAATCGGCTTTGCCGGACGACTGCCCAAACCTATGGGTTACAGCGCCTTCAAAAAGAAGGTCAGCCGCGTGACAGGAACGGAAGAACTCCAGACCATGGACTTCGGAAAGCGCAAGATACAGACCGTTGCCGTCGTCTCCGGAGGAGCGGCGGGGGAGATTGTCGAAGCGGGCCAAAAGGGCATTGATGTCTACATCTCGGGGGAAGCCGCACTTTCCGCCTATAGCCTTGCACAGGAATACCGTGTGAATGCCATCTTCGCCGGCCACTACGCCACCGAAGTCTTCGGCGTGCGAACGCTTGGCGAAGTTCTCCAGAAGCGCTTTTCCGTTAAGGCCGAGTTTATTGATTTAGACGTACCGTTCTAGAGGACGAGATCTGAATTCTCACGAATCCAGCTACAGGATTGAGGGCGTAGCTGGATCCGTTAGGATTCAGACTGCTACATAAAGAACCGAACCCCATGAAACAAACCGCACTCATTCTCGCTCTCGTGATCCTGCTGGGCGGAATCCTGTTCTTTTTTCAGCGCACCAAACACAGGGACAGGACCGACGCCGACAACAAGGCCCGCGCTGTGCACGAGGCCACCATTACCGCAACAGAGCAGAGCAAGGGGCATCCCGCACGTAGCATGGAACCTGCCGTGCCGCCACCACAGAACCAACGCCCGCCGGCCTCCCCCCTTCCCGAGCTGCCGGACTTCACGGGCGTCAAGGACGCGATCCCCAACGAGTATGTGCTGAGCTTCTACGATTCCCGGGACCAGGCCGCTTTCGCCGCCCTGGCCCGCAAGCTGGGCATCCGTGTACTCGACACCATGCCCGTCGGTCATGCGCTTCGCATCTCGGTACAGGATAGAGCACTCCTACGGACACTACTCGCAAAGGGGCCAAGGCCGATCGACTGGATGCCCAACACCTATGTTCGCATTCCGGAGCGCGAGGAGAATGCCCCCCTCGCGCCCAAGACCGGATATACCGCGTTCGGCGGCAACGCGCTGGAGTGGCTGGGCATTCGCGATAACGCCACATGGGGTAGCGGCATTACGGTCGCCGTCCTCGACTCCGGCATCGCGTCAGTGGCCTCGCTGGATGGGGTGAACATCGATCACCTGGATCTCGTTGGCCAAACCGGGGGAGGCAACATGCACGGGACAGCGGTGGCCTCAATCATCGCCGGGGCCGATACGGCAGTTCGGGGCGTGGCGCCGGGGGTGGATTTGCTCAGCGTGAGAGTCATCACCGACGAGGGAGGCGGCAATGCATTCACGTTGGCAAAAGGAATCACTGAAGCTGTAGACCGCGGCGCTGAACTGCTCTGCATCTGCCTCGCATCACGCGGCGGTAACGCGGTTCTGGAAACGGCCATTCAGTACGCGACGGAACGCGATGTCACCATTGTCGCCGCCGCGGGAAACGATGCCCTGTCGGGCGTCTCGTATCCGGCTCGTTATGCACCCGTGATTGCCGTCCCGGCCGTCGACGCAAAAGGAGAACACCTCTACTTCTCCAACCGCGGCACCGAGCTGGATGTGGCTGCCCCGGGCGCCGGCGTGGCAGCCTCACGGTCGGAGGGAGACGCCATTCTGTTCTCCGGTACATCGGCGGCGGCGCCATTCGTGGCCGGGGCCGTCGCAGCCCTTCTGGCCGAGGAGCCTGAGCTTGAACCCGACGCGATCGCGGAGCTGTTGACGCGCTATAGTAATGACACCGGTGCCCCGGGTGATGATGAGAGTTTCGGAAGCGGCATTCTGGATGTCGGCCGCTTGATGGACCGTGATGTCGGAGGCGTGTACGACATGGCCGCGATGGCACCGCACATCGACTACGACGAAACAGACGCAATCGTTCGCATTGCGGTTGCTGCCCAGAACCGCGGAACGGAGATCATTGGCGAAGTCGCACTCGATATTGCCTGGGGTAACAGCGCCGAAACACACGCCTTCCGTAATGTAGGCGTTGGCCAAACCGTATCCCACACCATTACGCTCCCGTATGATGCCTTCCCACCGGAAGGTCTTGACCTCCAAACCGCCGCCCTCCCTATCGGCGTCACCGACGCCATCCCCCAGAACAACGCCCTCAACACCCGCATCACCATCGCGGAGTAGGCAGACACAGAAAACGCGCCCTCGTCCATTCCGCATTCCGACCTCCGCATTTGGATCTCTTTCTTCTTTCCGAGTCACCCTACTTCGTGGTACTTACCGCCCCCACTCTATTAACCCAGGGCAGGCACCACATTGATTATTGATACAAAGAAACTCCGTAACATCGCGATCATCGCGCACGTTGATCATGGCAAGACCACGCTCGTTGACGAGCTCTTCAAGCAGAGCGGCATTGTCGGTTCTCACCGGGCAGCCGAAGAGCGTTTGATGGACTCCATGGACCTTGAGCGTGAACGCGGCATCACGATTGCTTCCAAGAACGGAGCCTTCGATTACAAGGGATACCACGTCAATATCATCGATACACCCGGGCATGCTGACTTTGGCGGCCAGGTTGAGCGCGTGCTTCAGATGGCGGACGGCGCCTTGTTGCTGGTAGATGCCCAGGAAGGGCCGATGCCCCAGACCTACTTCGTGCTGAAGAAGGCACTCGCGCTTGAGCTACCGATCATTGTGGTTGTCAACAAGATCGATAAGCCTGCCGCGCGGCCCCATTGGGCGACCGACGAAGTGTTTGACCTCTTTGTTAAGCTGGATGCACCGCACGATATTCTCGATTTCCATGTCGTCTACGCGTCTGCGAAGGACGGCATTTCCTCACTCGATGCCGATACGGCCGGCACGAACATGCTCCCGCTACTTGATGCCATTATCGAGCATATCCCCTGCCCCACGGGTGACCCCGACGGGCCGCTGCAACTGCAGGTGAAATCAATCGACTACTCACCATTTCTTGGGCGGCTGGGAATCGGCAAGGTTACCTCCGGCACGCTGCGCACGAACATGCCGGCGGCCGTGGCGAACCCCAACGGGAAGATGGACCCGACTCGTATCACCAAGATTTATCGCTTTGAGGAGAACAAGAAGATCGAGATTACGGCCGCGGGTATCGGCGAAATTGTGGCCGTGGCGGGCATGGACAGTGTCACGGTCGGCGACACGTATACGGCACCGGACGACCCGATCCCACTGCCGGCGGCCGAAGTGGATCCCCCGACCCTGGCCATGTCGTTCCTCCCCAACAACTCCCCCTTTGCAGGAACCGAAGGTGAATTCGTCACGTCCACGCACTTGCGGGATCGTCTGCAACGGGAAGTCCTTTCCGACGTAGCGCTCCAGGTGAACGAGCTGCCGGATGGCACCGGCTTCCGGGTTTCCGGGCGCGGGGAACTGCACCTCTCGATCCTCGTCGAGCGCATGCGGCGCGAAGGCTATGAATTCCAGGTTGCCTGTCCTGAAGTGATCACAAAGCGCGAGAAGGGCAAACTGCTTGAACCCTACGAAGAGCTCACCATTGATGTCGCCGAGGAATACATGGGCATCGTGATCGAGAAACTGGGAACGCGGAAAGGGCAGATGATTGAGATGCACCAGGAGAACGGGATGGTGCGACTGCGCTACAAGGTGCCCACGCGTGGACTGCTGGGTTACAAATCGGAATTCATGTCCGATACCCGCGGCATGGGTGTCATGACCTATATTTTTGACGGCTATGATGTGCATGCCGGCGAGATGCGTAACCGCAAGAACGGCGTACTGGTCTCAATGGAGAACTGCACGACCGTTGCCTATGCCCTCTTCAATCTGCAGAACCGAGGCAAGCTCTTCCTGGGCCCAGGCGTCCCGATCTACAAGGGACAGGTCGTGGGTGAACACTGCAGGGACAACGACCTGGTCGTAAACCCCGCCAAAGGCAAGCAGCTCACCAATGTCCGGGCAGCCGGATCGGACGAAAACGTCATTCTCACGCCACCCGTTGTCATGAGCCTCGAAGAGTGCATTGCCTACATCAACGAAGACGAGCTTGTGGAAGTCACTCCCAAAAACATCCGCATCCGCAAAATCGTCTTCGGCAAACAACGCCGCGTGCCCATCAACGAGTAGTCTGTCCCTGTAGCTGGATTCGTGAGAATTCAG
>CAZCDU010000029.1:16475-42622 GCA_964497125.1 uncultured Victivallales bacterium
CCAGTCAAACCGGCGGATGGCCTGGACTCCCGCATCTGGCGCTCCCTGCCAGAGGTCGCCCTGCTTCACACGATCGGCGGCATCTTCCAACCGTTCCACCAACTGCGCTGTGCTGCCGTCATAGAAGAAGCGCTCCCGCGCGGCGTCGCCGACATCCTGCAACAGCTCGGGATAGGCCAGGCGATCTGGAACGACAGGAAACGCGCCTGCAGCAACCGCTTCGGCAATCGCGATACCGAAGAACTCGTGGATGGCCGTGGAAACGACCACATCTGCCTCCTGCAGAACGCTTTCATAGCCGCTACGATCCTCGACATATCCCCATTGCGTGATGCAAGGTCGCAACTCCTCTCGCGCGGCAGCAAAGACAGCCGGTGTTGTCGGGCCACACGCACCGCCAACGACGCTTAGCTCGAACTCAACGCCCCGGGCCGCCAGAACACTCAAGGCCTCGAAAAAGGTCTCGGGATTCTTGTCCGCCTCCCAACGCGCCGACCAGAGAATACGCAGCGGACCGGGACGGCGGGGGCCGCGGACCGGGCATTGCGCCACGCCCGGCGAATGGACGCATGACTTGGCTTTGACAAGATCCACCGCATCAACTGGAGCGTAGTCGGGCATCCGCGAAAGGAAGTCACGCATGCCATCAAGAAACTGAGTACGGTGGTAGTTGGAGTTGAACCAGACCGCATCGGCCGCAAGTGCAGAGGTCAGGTTCGTGAACGCAAAATGGTGATCGGCATCACGTCGCCGTTCATCGGGGTAAGTGAGCTGGTTCTCGTGGAAATAGAGAACCAACGGCAGCGTGCCGACGGTCCCCAATGCCAGGGAGCGAAAAGCGGCTACATCCAACATGTCTGAGGCGAACACGACATCCACGGCAGTATCCTGATCGCGTAGCTGTCCGGCAAAGGTGATCGCGGCATGCCGCATGCGCCATTTCCAATGGTGATCCGGCAACGTCATCAGCTGCCACGTGTGCTGACTGCGCTCAATCCAGCCGTCGAGAAAGTCCCGGTGACTGCCTCCGTAATAGGGTTCGAGAGCGAGAATTTTCATGCGTGAAAGACTAATACGCGACCCCACAGAAAGCAATCGGCGTCACGGTAGCCCACCGAATGGAGGCGCCAGGCACTCGCCAACGGGACAGATCTACGCTATCGTCCGAGGGGTGCCGAAGCGTGATTCGCGACGTCCTGGCTCTATAAAGATGAGCGGATCTACCCCGGCAACAAGTCCGTATTGCGCAGTCATGACCACTAACCGGACAAGAAGGGATAAGGAAATGGTAAAAGCACTCGTATGTCTATCGCTCGCAGTCGCATTCAGCCTTTCTGGCTGTAATTCTGTAAGCGATCCAGAAGCGGAAACCGCAGCCGTTGCCGCTGCTGAGACCTGGCTGTCGCTCGTGGACGGAGAGAAGTATGCTGACAGCTGGGACGAAGCGGCGCAGTTCTTCAAGGGCGCTGTGCAGAAAGAACAGTGGATTCAGATGATGCAATCGGTAAGGAAACCTCTCGGGGAGAAGATCTCGCGCGAGCTTAAGTCGAAACGGTACCGGACTGCTCTACCGGGAGCCCCTGATGGTGAGTATGTCGTTATCCAATTCAAGGCATCGTTTGGAAACAAGAAGTCCACCATTGAGACCGTCACCCCGATGCTCGACAAAGATGGACGGTGGCGTGTGTCTGGCTACTACATTAAATAGGGAACCGGGGATGACCGAACACGTAGATAATCCCTATCGAGATGCCCTGGTGGGGCTTGAGATTGAAGACCCTGTTAAGGCGTTCTTTGATTGGTGCATTGAGAGGGAGCGAATCCGCAGCAAACGCGAATGCGGGGAAGCCCAACCGTGGACACAAGATCCCGTGTTTCAGAAGGGGCGCTTTCTGAACGTATTCAGGGAAGATGATAAAGGCACGAAGGCCGTTCTACAGTTTGCCGATGTCGCCAAGGCATCTGCTCCCGACCTGATTCATGCACTCTTCTTCGCGCGATGGTGCAACCAATACACCACCTTGACTGCTCTCACCGCCAACGTCCTGAAATCGTCACGCGACCTTCGTCGACTTCTCCAGGAAGAGGTGCCGCAGCCTTGGTCTTCGGAGGTGTATCCTGTCGTGCCGGTCCAATGGGAAGGCAGAGAATACCCTCGGCTGGAGGCCTGCGTGGAGCTCTTCCCGCGCTGCATCGATTTCCTGGAGGATTGCATTCGCTCAGCTGACGGCAACGTTATGGCCGCAAACGACAGCATCAATGCGCGCTTTGAGATGAGTAACGACTTCCCCATTTTCATGGCGCTCGTCGACCTGGCTTTGTTCCGGCCGGACTTGATCGACCCCGCGAGCCCGGTCCCCACGGGAATCGGGGCCGCGCCCTATCTCGACCTGCTGCAGCGGCATCTCGAATGCGCCAGCCATCAGGAGGTCGCCGCCAGGATGATTGAGCTACAAGCGACCTATTGGCCGGAGGCGCGGAGAACGTTTATGCCGATTGACATCGAATACCTCTCCTGCGAATGTCGGAAATACTTCAGCTACGTCAATGGCACCAAGGGATTTGAGGGAAAGAACCTGTTCGTTCCGACTGTGCTATAACGTTCAATCCGACAAACAGCGTGCTCACTGCAAGGTATGCTGCAGACTGAGTGAACATCCCGGCCAAATGGAGACAAGGATTCAAGCGATGATGATGAAAGCAAGTGATGACCGCTGGAGACCGGAACTGTCAATGGCCGGGTTCCACGAAGTCCCGGACGGGCCGCGCGTGGCAAGGAACTTCAATGTGGGTTGGCGATTCTTCAAAGGCGCAAGCCCCAATGCCGAGCAGGAAGGACATGATGACAGTTCCTGGCCACTGGTGAATCTCCCACACGGATTGGAAGTTCTCCCTTTCGAGGCCAGTGGTGGGGTTAACTACCAGGGCGAAGCCTGGTATCGCAAGCACTTCACGGTACCGCCGGAGATGGATGGAAGCCGCCTGGTTCTCCACTTCGAAGGCCTGATGGGGAAGAGCAAATTCTGGGTCAACGGCACATTGGTGAGATCCCACTTCAGCGGGTACCTGCCCTGTATCCTTGATGTCACAGATGTCGTCAACTACGGCGGCGACAACACGATTGCTGTCTGGGTTGACAATTCCGATGACCCAGAATACCCGCCCGGCAGGCCACAGGCACAGCTGGACTTCACGTATTTCGGAGGCATCTATCGCGACGTCTGGATGGTGGTGACCAACCCGATCCGCATAACGGATGCGAACGAGGAAGACCGGTGCGCGGGCGGCGGCGTATTCGTACATTTTGCCGATGTGTCTGATGACAAAGCCACGGTCTGCGTAGACACCCACATCGCCAACGGCACGGACGGAGCGCGGCCACTTGCGATCGAAACCAGCTTGGTAGACCAAGGCGGCAACCAGGTAGCCACCCGGCTGGATACACTGCTACTGGAGGGTGACGCGGACGGCACATTGCAGCAGGGGTTGACGGTAGCGGCACCACATCTTTGGCACGTTGATGATCCGTATCTTCATGACCTCGTCATTCGGGTCCGGGATGAAGACCATGAACTGCTGGACGCAGTCCGTCTGCGCATCGGGATTCGCAGCATCGAGTTCAGGGGGAAGGACGGGTTCTTTCTGAACGGGAAGGCTTTTGAAGGAAGACTGATCGGCTGTAATCGCCACCAGGACTATGCCTATGTTGGCAATGCTGTCGCCAACGGCACACATTGGCGCGATGCGGTGAAACTCCGCGAAGCCGGCATGCGTGTGATTCGGTGTGCTCACTATCCACAAGACCCGGCATTCATGGATGCCTGCGATGCACTCGGGATGTTTGTGATCATCACCACCCCCGGCTGGCAATTCTGGAACGAGAGTGCTGTCTTCGAAGAACGGGTCTACTCCGACATCCGCAACATGGTCCGGCGTGACCGCAATCGCCCAAGCGCCTGGCTCTGGGAACCGATTCTGAACGAGACGAGCTACCCGGACTACTTCGCCAAGCGGGCACATGACATCACGCACGAGGAGTATCCGTACGCGGGATGCTATACGGCCTGTGACCGCCAAGCCGAGGGGCAGGAACACTTTGACGTGGTCTATGGACAGGTGCACAGCTGTGAGAACATCTGGGACAAGAGCGAGCAGTCACGTCAAGAGCATGCCATCAATTACGCTGATGAGGACCGGTGCGTTTTCACCCGCGAGTGGGGCGACTGCCCGGCCGACTGGCGCGCCCAGTGTTCACCAAGCCGGGTTGAGAAGGGATGGGGCGAACGGGCCCAGTTGATACAGGCGGAGCACTACGCCGATCCCGACTATGTCTTCGGCAGCTGCTACGAATCACTATGCGGTGCGCCGGCACAGCATGTGGGAGGCACGCTCTGGCATGGGACGGATCACCAGCGAGGCTACCATGCTGACACCTTCTGGGGTGGCATACTCGATAGCACACGCCAGCCGAAATACAGCTACTACATGTTCAAAAGCCAGGTGCTGCCTGACACGCAAATCCCGGGCGTACGGGCAGATCCGTTTGTCTACATCGGACACCTGATGCACCCGACCTCCGAGTCAGACGTGACGGTCTTTTCCAACTGCGAAGAGGTACGCTTGATCTATAACGGTGAGGTCGTTGACTGCAAGCCGACGCATCCCGATGGATCCTGTATGCCACGGCATCCCGTAGTCTTCGAAAAGGTATTCCGCTTTTTCCGGCATGGCATGGAGGGACAGAGTCTCACAGCGGAAGGCCTGATTAATGGTGATGTTGTTGCAACGATGACCCGGCGGACCTGGGATCGCAGGCAGAAACTGGTGCTCGAATACGATCTCTGTAGCATGCCATTGCAGGCGGACGGAGGTGACTTCATTCCGGTTGTCGCCCGGATCGAGGACAAGAACGGTGAAGTGGTCCGGCTTACGGACGATCATATCCGTTTCACGGTTGAGGGCCCGGCAGAGCTCATTGGCGGCGACATCGAGGGGATCAATCCCCAGCCGCTGCGCTGGGGGGAAGCGGCTATCCTGCTACGGGCCGGCATTGAGCCCGGCACCATCACCGTTCGAGCCGAATCCGCCCATCCGGGGGTGTGCAAGCCCCTGCCTGGCGAGATCACGCTGGAGAGTGTTGCATCGCACCAGGCGCTGCATTTCACTGAACGTGCTGAAAGTCCATTTCAGCGAGATGCTCTTGAATCCCACGCAAGGGCTTCGCAGCCCTTATGATGTCGCGGCAGCCTTTTCGTCGTCCGCCAGCGTTTCGTTCATGCTCCCCGTTCGGTAGCCGACGAGGTCGGCCGCCACATACTGGAATCCCGCCTCGCGCGCAACGTCGACGAGACGGCTGCGGGTTGGCTCAGAGCTGAGACGGCCAATATCCTCGGGCAGCACCTCAATGCGGGCGACTTCACCGTGATGACGCACCCGGAACTGATGGAATTCGAGCGCACGCAGCTCGTTCTCGACGGCACCGACAGCCTTCAGTTTGGGCTCATCGATTCGCGTCCCGTAGGGGAAACGCGAGGCGAGACAGGCGAAGGCCGCCTTATCTGCTGTCGGTAATTCCATTTCCCGGGAAAGCGCCCGGATATCATCCTTAGTGAGGCCGGCGTCGAGCAGCGGGCTTAGAACGCCGCATTCCGCGGCCGCCTTGCGTCCCGGGCGATAGTCGCCCGTGTCATCGGCATTGGTTCCGTCAGCAACCGCCGACAGGCCATGCTTCTCTGCGATCTCGCGGACAACCGTGAACAGCTCACTCTTACACAGATAACAGCGGTTCGGCGGGTTATCCGCAAACCCGGGGACATCGAGCTCATCTGAGACAACCGTCTCGTGGCGGATGCCTATCCGGAGAGCGAGTTCGTCGGCTTCCTTCTGTTCGTGTCCGGGATAGAGTGGCGAATGGGCCGTTACGGCGAGGGCGCGATCGCCAAGCTCCTGTGCAGCAACGGCGGCAAGGAAGGTGCTGTCAACGCCGCCAGAAAAAGCCACGGCGATGCCGCCCGTTTCTCTGAGGATGCCCTTGAGGGCCTCGAACTTACTCTCGAGTGTCGTGTCTGTACTCATAATCTCACTTATACACATTAACGTACTGAAATCCACTTGCTATTTGATTGCCAAGTTGATCACTGTAGTACCTTCCATTGAACATTGCACCAGCGCTTTTAACAATAAGTTACACATCTGCACTCGAAAGGAGTCGACATGGCGGCAGCAAAGCAACAGACACCAGACACACGGTGGTTCCAGCAAGATCGATTCGGGATGTTCATTCACTGGGGCACGTACGCGTTGGCCGCCCGGCACGAGTGGGTTAAACACCGTGAGCGAATTGATGATGCGACTTATCAGAAGTACTTCAAGCATTTCGATCCTGATCTCTATGATCCGCGCGAGTGGGCGCGACTGGCCAAGCGGGCCGGTATGAAGTACTTCGTGATCACGACCAAGCACCACGAGGGCTTCTGCCTTTGGGACTCCGCCTATACAGACTACAAGGCCACGAACACCCCGTATGGCAAAGACCTGCTCACGCCCATGGTGGATGCATTCCGGGAAGAGGGGATGCGGGTCGGGTTCTACCACAGCCTGATCGACTGGCACCACCCGCGCTACGGCATCGACCGCCTGCATCCGCAACGGGATGATGCGGCGGCACGCAAAGCCGACGAACCCAATATTAAGGAGTACGCCGACTACCTCCACAACCAGACCCGCGAGCTCCTGACGCAGTTCGGGCCAATCGATCTACTGTGGTACGACTTCTCTTATCCGGGCAAAGACGGCAAGGGTCACCGGGACTGGAAGTCGCGCAAGCTGCTGAACATGATCCGCAAGCTGCAACCTGAAATCATGGTGAACAACCGACTCGACCTGCCGGATGCACCGGACTTCGTAACGCCCGAGCAGTACCAGCCATTCGCCACGCCCACCGACGACAAGGGGCGGCCCGTGGTGTGGGAAGCCTGCCAGACACTCTCGGGGTCGTGGGGATACTACCGCGATGAACACACCTGGAAATCGGTTCCGCAGTTGCTTGGCATGTTGATCGACGGCGTCAGCAAGGGCGGCAATCTCCTGCTGAATGTGGGTCCAACCGGGCGCGGAGAGATTGACTACCGGGCGCGTGAAGCCCTTGAAGGCATGGGAGACTGGATGCGCTACAACAGCCGCGCCATCTACGGGTGCGGAGCGGCCCCGAAATCCATCGCGACACCACCGGATTGCCGTTTGACGTATAACAAGAAACTCAAACGCCTCTATGTGCACGTGATGGCATGGCCCTTCCGGGACATCCACCTGACGAAATTGGCGGGCAAAGTTGAATACGCTCAGCTGCTCCACGATGCCAGCGAGGTGAGGTACGCGGAAGCGACGCCGGCCAAGGATATCCACAATAACATGCAAGGCAGGGTACCCCCCGGCACGCTGACGTTGAAACTCCCGATCGTGAAGCCGAACGTCGAGATCCCGGTGGTAGAGCTGTTCCTGAAATAGAGGGGCACTCCCCAGTGGCGCAGATGCGCCCGGATGGCCACGATTGGTGGATTCATACTTGGTTTCACGCATTGTAAGGATTATACTTGCGCAATACGAAAAATATAGCGGTGGGAGTTAGGGCATAATGGATAAGAAACGGATTGGGTTTGTCTCAACGCGGCTGGCGGGAACGGATGGCGTCTCGCTGGAAACTCAGAAATGGGCCGAGGTACTCGAGCGGGATGGCCATGAATGCTATTTCATGGCCGGAGAACTGGATACCCCACCGGAGCGTTCGCGCCTGGTAAAGGACTGCCATTTTCGTAACAAGCGTGTGTGGGATATCTACATGGGGTGCTTCGACCGCGACACGCGAGACCCCAAAACAACGCTCGCCGTTGAGGAGATGAAACACAGCCTGAAAGACGAGCTGAAGGCGTTTGCGGAGCAGTTCGACCTGGATATCCTGATTCCGGAGAATGCAAACGCCATCCCGTTCAACATTCCCCTCGGGCTGGCCATTACCGAGTTTCTGATGGAAGATGGCTTCCCAGTCATTGCCCACCATCATGATTTCTTCTGGGAACGAAAACGTTTTCTCCGCAATGCCTGCTGGGACTACCTCGGTGTTGGCTTCCCGCCCAACCTGAACCGCATGCGTCACGTGGTGCTCAACTCATCGCAGCGCCATCAGCTCAGCCTGCGGCGCGGCGTCTCCGCGACCATTATTCCGAATGTGATGGACTTCCACCGCGACCCCATCCCGCCCGACGGCTATGCCGATGATCTGCGGGAACAGCTTGGTATTGAGCCGAACGAAAAGCTGATACTCCAGCCCACGCGCATCGTGCAACGCAAAGGAATTGAGCACGCGATCGAACTGCTGCACCGCCTGAAAGATCCCGCGGCCCTCGTGATTTCGCACGCCTCCGGTGACGAAGGTCATGAGTACTACCACCGGGTCCGCGAGTACTCTGAACTCCTCGGCGTCAAAACGATCTACTGTTCAGACAACGTCGCCGACGAACGGGGGGTGCTCCCGGATGGCCGCAAGATCTACACGCTGGCTGATCTGTATCACCAGGCTGACCTGGTGACTTACCCGTCGGTATTCGAAGGTTTCGGAAACGCTTTCCTGGAGGCGCTGTACTTCCGCAAGCCCATCGTCGTTAACGATTACTCTGTCTATACCTATGATATTAAGCCAAAGGGATTCCAGACCATTGAGATCGGCGGTTACGTGACCGAGGGAGCCGTGATGCATGCCCGCGAGGTGCTGCAGGATCCGAAGCTTGCGAAACTGATGGTCGATCATAACCACGCCTTGGCAAAGCGCTTCTTCTCCTATGACGTGTTGCAGCAGAATCTGCGGACACTCATGGTGAGTCAGTTTGGTGCATAAGAGGCACGTGCCACAGAAAGGTGTGCGTGGAGGGTGATAAAATGAGTGGAAAGTTGAAAAGAGAGCTGGGGCTGTTGGATGTGTTCTGTACAGCTACCGGCGCCATGATCAGTTCAGGCCTGTTTGTACTGCCTGGCCTGGCTCATGCCAAGGCGGGTCCGGCGGTGATCGTCTCCTACCTGATCGCGGGTGTGTTGGCCATGACCGGCATGCTGAGCCAGGCCGAACTCGTCTCGGCCATGCCGAAGGCCGGTGGGACGTATTTCTTTGTAATGCGCTCCATGGGCCCCGCAGTCGGCACGGTTGATGGCATCATTACCTGGTTGAGCCTCTCGTTGAAAACGGCTTTTGCCCTGGTCGGCATGGCGGCTTTCACGGGCATGATTACCGATATCGACATCCGGGTAATTGCTGTGGCGCTCTGTATCGTGTTCTTCGTCATCAATGTGGTCGGTATCAAGGAAGCCGGCCGCTTGCAGATCTTCCTTGTCCTCGGGCTGCTCTTCATTCTAGCCGGCTATATTGTGCACGGATTACCGAACGTAGAGGTGCTTCACTTCAAGCCCTTCTCCCCCCGCGGGACCAAGTCCGTGTTGGCGGCGGCCGGTTTTGTGTTTGTCTCGTACGGCGGGCTACTCAAAGTGGCTGCCATTGCCGAGGAGGTTAAGCGGCCTGCCCGTACGATTCCTCTCGGCATGATTCTGTCCCTGATGACCGTGGCCGTGGTCTATACACTGGCCGTGTTTGTGACATCTGGCGTCACGGAGGCAGCCGAGCTGGAGACATCCCTCACGCCGCTCTCCCTGGGCGCCTCGCAGTTCGGGGGACGGCCCGGGTTCCTGATCGTCGGCGTTGCCGCTGTGTTGGCCTTCGTCTCAACAGCCAACGCCGGGCTTATGGCATCCTCTCGCTATCCCCTGGCCCTGGCGCGGGATGGCCTGATGCCGGATGTGTTCAAAAGGGTTAACTCACGTTTTCATACTCCGCACGTCTCTCTGGCCGTGACGACGCTCTTCATCATCACCGTGCTCTTCCTGAAGCTGGACATGCTGGTCAAGGTGGCCTCGGGCGTCTTGATGCTGACGTTCCTATTCTCCTGCCTGTGTGTAATCATCATGCGTGAAAGTCACCTGCAGAACTACCGGCCGCAGTTCCGTTCGCCGCTTTATCCCGGCATCCAGATCGCAGGCATCATTGGTTGCTGCTTCCTCCTCTATAGTATTGGTCTTCAGGCCCTGATGGCCTGCGGCGGCTTGGTTGGGGGCGGCTTGTTCGTCTACTGGGTGTTCGGTCGAATTCGTGCCACACGCGAATTTGCGCTGATGCACCTTGTTGAGCGAATCACATCCCGTGACCTGACAGATCATCTGTTGGAGACGGAGTTAAAAGAGATTCTCCAGGAACGGGATGAAATCACAAAGGACCGTTTCGATACACTTATCGAGGGCAGCGAGGTCCTTGATTTTGAGGGCGCCATGAATGCCGATGAGCTCTTCAGCACCGTTTCTGAAGCCATGGCGCCTCGACTGGGGCTGTCGCCCCAATTATTCCTGCGCTGCATGCAGAAACGCGAGAAGGAGAGCAGCACGGCCATTGGGCCCCACCTGGCAATTCCACATGTTGTCGTCGACGGCGCCGGCACCTTTGCCGTCCTCCTGGCACGCTGCAGGGGGGGGATCCGGTTCTCGGAGGACTCCCCGGATGTGAAGGCTGTGTTTGTGCTGGCAGGTTCTCGCGACGAACGCAACTTCCACCTGCGTGCCTTGTCAGCCATTGCCCAGATCACCCAAAGCCCCGACTTCGAAGCGCGCTGGCTAAAAGCCAAGGGCACCAAAGGTCTGCGTGACGTTGTGCTCCTGGGAGAACGGAAGCGACACATCGCCTCCCCCCGCGAAGTTTTGGATGACCCGACAGCCTGATCGTGCTACGTATACTAGGAAACTCAGGTCTGCATAGACCCGTGTAGTGGTGTTTCTTAGGAAAGGGCGATTGTGGTTAAGTTCTTCGTGGATCTGAGCTTGCGCGGAAAGCTGATCGCCATGATGGTGGCGGTTAGTACTCTCGGACTCATCGCTGCGGTTACTCTTTTCGCCGTGCACAGAACCACGCCGGACAGCCAATCGCTTCTGCCCTGTCTGGTCATTGCCGGCGCAATCGTACTTTGCGTAAGTGCCATTGCTCTGTGGCTCGCCCTTTGGGCCAAACGGTTTGTTCTGAAGCCCATACATGAGATTATTGCCGCTACAGAAGCCTTTACCCAGGATCAACCCGACTACTCGATTCGTGTGCCCGGCGCCGAACGCCAGGATGAACTGGGGACACTTATTCGGGGCTTCAATGCCATGGTGGCCCACATCGAGAACAGCGATGGTGAAGTCAAGGCGGTGCACGCCGAACTCGAGAACCGGGTTGAGAAGCGTACACGCGAGCTCATCGAGGAGATCAAACAACGCCGAAACACGGAAGCGGAGCTACTGAATGCCCGTGACAAGGCTCAGAAGTACCTGGACATGGCCGGCGTCATGCTGGTGGCTCTCGACACCGAGGCCAACGTCACAATGCTCAACCGTAAAGGTACCGAGATCACGGGATACACTGAGGCAGAGCTCCTGGGACGCAATTGGTTCGAGGTCATGCTGCCGCAGGAAGTAGCTGCCGCCGTGAAGATGATGTTCAACGACGCGATGAGCGGCAGAGGCAGGTTGCCTGACAATTTTGAGAACGCGATCGTGGGGAGAGACGGCGATCAGCACATGATCCAGTGGCACAACACGCTCCTCATCAGTGCTGATGGTGATGTCATCGGTGCCTTAAGCTCCGGCAGGGACATCACGGAACAGTCCAAGATTGAGGAGGAGTCTCGCCGGGCCCAAAAGCTGGAAACGATCGGCACGTTTGCGGGAGGGATTGCCCACGACTTCAACAACTTCCTCATGGTCATCCATGGAAGCATCGAATTGGCACAGATGTCGCTCGACAACCCTTCATTGGTAGACAAGCTTCTCAACGATGCCGTGGCAGCTGCGGGCCGGGCAAGAGGACTGACCCGGCAGCTCATTACGTTCTCGAAGGGCGGGCAGCCACAGAAGCGTACCGTCAAACTCGCCGGTACGGTTCGGGAGACCGTGTCGTTCGTTCTGACCGGATCCAACGTAACGGCCGATATCGCCGTTCCCGATGACCTCTGGCTTGCCCATGTTGATACCGGGCAGATCGAACAGGTGCTGACAAACCTGGTTGTCAACGCCAAGCAAGCCATGCCGGACGGTGGCGTGATTCATGCCCATCTCGCCAATGTCCTCACTGAAGAGGCCGAGGAAAGGGGGATGCCGCGTCAGCCATTCGTTGAGGTGGCCATCCGTGATGAAGGGCCAGGTATTTCGGCTGACATCCTGCCAAACGTTTTTGATCCGTATTTCACAACCAAGCAGGAGGGAAGCGGATTGGGACTGGCAACGTCCTATGCCATTGTCTCGCAGCATGGTGGACACGTCACCGTTGATTCACAACTCGGTGCCGGGTCCACGTTCCGGATGTACTTGCCGGCGGCCGTGGAGCAGGGCAAGACGGAGAGCAAAGATAGCCATTCCGGTGAACTCTCACGCTCTTACAACATTCTGCTAATGGACGATGAGCCCATGGTGGCCGAGGTCATCAAGGTTATGCTTGAGAGGCTGAAGTGTCGGGCGAGCTGGGCAAAGGACGGCGAAGAGGCCGTTCGCATGTATGCCAAGGCCAGCACAACGGACGATCCGTTTGATGCCGTTATTCTCGACATCATTGTGCCCGCGGGGATGGGTGGCAAGGGGGCCTCGAAAGAACTGCTCAAGATGGACCCATCGGCAAAACTCATCGTGTCGAGCGCCTACTCCAACGACCCGTTGATGGCGGAGCACAAAGAAAACGGTTTCCGAGCCTGTCTTGCCAAGCCTTACAACCATCGTGAGCTTGAAAAGGTTCTGATCGCAATCCTTGAACCAGATGGTCTGGAAGTAGCAGCGGGGATCTGATGTGTGGCATTGCCGGTATTGTCCATTTTGGTAGCGGGGGAGCCACCCCACCCCCTATCGAGCGTGTCCAACGCATGGCGGCTACGCTGCACCACAGGGGACCGGACGAATTCGGGGTGTATCGCGACCGTTATGCCGGCCTGGGACATGCCCGGCTTTCCCTGATCGATCTGGCGAGTGGACAACAGCCTCTGTGCAACGAGACCGAAGACCTCTGGATTGCGTACAACGGCGAGATCTTCAACTACATTGAGCTTCGGACACAGCTGGAAGGCAGCGGTCACCATTTCCGGACACACTCTGACACCGAGGTCATTGTGCATGCCTTTGAAGAGTGGGGCGAAGCCTGCTTTGAACGTTTCAATGGGCAGTGGGCCATTGCCTTGTGGGATGCGAAGCGTCGTCAACTCGTGTTGTCCCGTGACCGCATGGGCATTCGGCCACTCTACATTCATGCCGCCCCGGGGCGCCTGCTGTTCGGCAGCGAAGTGAAGGCCCTGTTTGCCGATCCCTCGGTGCCGCGGGAGCTCGATCCGCGCGGACTGGCCCAGACGTTCTCGTATTGGGGGCCCGTAGCCCCGACAACCGTATTCAAGGGAGTGGAAGAGCTGCTTCCCGCCAGCGTCCGCACGTACGCCGCGGACGGGAGCTACCGGGAGCACGTCTTCTGGACGCCAACGTTTCCCGAAACGCCCAGCGAAGCGGCTTGCCCGCTTTCGCTGGATGAGGCCACCGAAGGGCTGCGCGAGAGACTGGACAATGCATCCCGCCTGCGTGCCATGCGATCAGACGTGCCCGTCGGCAGCTACCTGTCAGGGGGGCTGGACAGTTCCGTCACCGCGTGGATGGGACGGCAGGCGAAGACCGGAGAATTCCGCACGTTTTCGCTCCGCTTTGAGGATGCCGAGTTCGATGAGACGCGTTTCCAACGACAGATGTCCGAGCGCCTGGACAGCCGCCACGAAGAGATCGAAGTGGCGCGCTCTGACATTGCCGCCGTCTTCCCGGAAGTCGTCCGGCATACCGAACGCCCTGTACCGCGCACCGCACCGGCACCGATGTATCTGCTGTCGAAGCTGGTGCGACAAGCCGGTATCAAGTCCGTGTTGACGGGAGAGGGGGCCGACGAGGTGCTGGCCGGCTATGATATCTTCCGCGAAGCCAAGATACGGCGGTTCTGGGCCAGGGAGCCGGACTCAACATGCCGACCGCTGCTTTTCGATCGGCTCTACCCCTACCTGGCACGCGCCCCGCAGCAGACCCGCGGTATGGCACAGGCCTTCTGGAAGCAGGGCTTGGAGCGAGCCGCGCAACCGGGGTTTTCTCACGATCCACGCTGGCGGACGACGGCCTCGGTCCAGCGCTTCTTCAACCGCGGCGTGGCGGCCGGATTGGAGGCAACGCCGCCCGCGAGCGTGCTGGACAGCTTACCCGGAGGGTTCGACAAGTGGATTTCGCTTGGTCAGGACCAGATGCTGGAAATCATGACTCTGTTTGGTCCCTATCTCATTTCCTCACAGGGCGACCGCATGTTGATGGCCAACTCTGTAGAGGGGCGCTTCCCCTTCCTGGATGTTGAGGTCATGGAATTCTGCAACGCACTGCCACCCAGCTACAAACTGCGCGTGCTCGATGAGAAGCATATTCTAAAACGCGTCGCGCGCGAAATCGTGCCACCAGACATTTTGACCCGTAAGAAGCAGCCTTATCGCGCGCCGGATGCGATCAGTTTCGTGAGTGACGATGCGCCGGATTATGTTGGCGATGTACTTTCGGAATCTGCCGTGACCGCGGCAGGGGTTTTCGATCCCCGCAAGGTGCAGGGGCTCTACGCCAAACTCCGCAAGCGCGCAGCGGCATCGGGCGACATCGTCTTCAGCAATGCCGACAACATGGCGTTCGTTGGAATCCTCTCGACGCAACTGCTTGTCGATAGCTTCATCAGCCAACCCTCGGCCATCGATACCAGCCAGATCGAATTCGCAACCTGCATAGATCGCGTGGGCTGAGGTTTCTGGTAAGGCGAGGCGTCCCTGGTGTGATGTCATACGTCAAACGTTGTAGGACGAGCTTCTCCGCGTGAGCGGAGAGCTTGTGCAGGGCAACACGGCACAAGCTCCCCGGAATACCGGGGAAGCTCGTCCTACAACGTTACAAGGTTGACATGGCACTAGTCTAAAGCTTCACGCAAATCCTAGCGGCTTCTACGCTCTTTTGTAGGGCGGGAAATCTTCCCGCCCACTCCCTTCTGTCGGACGTCCGGGAAGATTTCCCGGCCTACGAAGAGAGTTTCACCCCTGTATAATCCGGCGGAGGAACGACGCCGGGGGCAGGGCTGACCAGAAACATCTGCTTGCACGGTGCCTCCAAGGTAGGGCGAGGCGTCCCTGCCGAGCCGCGCGGCGTACGAAGTACGACGAACACCCAAGTCGATCGGCAACGGCGCAAGATGCAGACCTTACGTCTCCGTAGATCCCGGCTCACCGAGACCCGTCTTCGCTGTGCTACGCCGAGGCAAGCGGTTCACCCTACCTTTGGAAACGTAGAATTCAGCCTACAGTGGCTGATGATCAGGGCTTCTGAATAATCCTGCATTTTTCCCTTGCACCACCTCGTAGCACCTGCTAACTTGCGAATATATGAAAGTTGATAAATACAAATTATTCGAGATGCAGGCAGAACTATGTGGGCTGATGGCAAATGCCAAGAGGCTGATGATCCTTGATGTACTCAGCAGGGGAGAAGCCAACGTGGGTGATATCGCTGCGGCGCTTGAGATCCCGGTCGCCACGGTAAGCCAGCACCTGCGCTTGATGCGGGACAAGAACGTGGTTGTGTGCCGAAAGGACGGTCACACGGTCTTTTACCGCCTCAAACATCCGCAATTGATGGAGGGGTGTCATGCTGTCCAGAGCGTTCTGATGGCTGAGCTACGGAGCACTGCTGAAATGGCAGAGGAACTCGAAGCCTAGGAAACGAACGATATGAAACGATTACTGATACTTGGCGCCGGATCCGCCGGCACGATGATGGCCAATCACCTGGTCAAGAAACTGGATCTTGCGCAGTGGAAGATTACCGTGGTGGATCAACACAAGACCCACTACTACCAGCCGGGCTTTCTCTTCATTCCTTTCGGTACGTACACCAAAGCGGATGTATGCAAGGAAAAGGCCGCCTTTCTGCCGAAGAAGGTTGAGTATATCCAGCAGGCTATCGACACGATCCAGGCAGAGGAGAAGACGGTCCTGCTGGGTAACGGCGACAAGCTGGACTACGACATTCTGATCATCGCCACAGGCTCGCGGATCGTTCCGGATGAGATTGAGGGACTAACGGATGACGGTTGGATGCAGGATGCTTTCGACTTCTACACCATAGAAGGCGCAACCGCCTTGGCTGAGCGCCTGAAGACTTTTGAAGGGGGCAAGTTCGTTGTCCACCTGTGCGAGATGCCCATCAAGTGCCCGGTGGCGCCCCTGGAATTCACGCTGCTGGCCGATTCCTATCTGCGCAAGCGCGGGATTCGCGAGAAGACCGAGCTGATCTACGTGTCCCCCCTTTCGGAGGCCTTCACCAAGCATAACTGTGCAGTCGTGTTGGGAGGCATGCTAACCGAGAAGGATATCCACTTCGTCGCCGACTACGCCGTTGAGCGCGTCGACGGCAAAGCCAGGAAGATCGTCTCCTTTGACGGGCGTGAGGTCGACTATGATGTGCTTGTCAGCATTCCAACCAACATGGGCGATGCCGCCATCGAGCGTTCCGGGTTGGGTGATGATCTCAACTTCATCCCGACTCACAAACACACGCTGCAATCCAAAGCACACGAGAACATCTTTGTAATCGGGGATGCCACGGACCTGCCGAGCTCGAAGGCCGGATCCGTCGCTCACTTCCAGGCAGATGTGCTGACAGAGAACATCCAGCTCTATATTGAGGGCAAACCACTCAAGGAGGCATTCGACGGGCACGCCAACTGCTTCATTGAGTCCGGCAACGGCAAGGCCTTCCTGATCGACTTCAACTACGATCTGGAACCCGTTCAGGGCACCTTCCCGCTTCCCGGAATTGGTCCATTCTCTCTCCTCAAGGAGACGCGCATCAACCATCTCGGCAAAATGGCCTTCAAATGGATCTACTGGAACATGTTGATGAAGGGACGGCCCATGCCGGGGATTACGACCCAGATGACGAAGATCGGAAAGAAACTACCCAAAGAAGGAGTATAATGATGGCAACACAAGACATAGCCGGAGTAACGGTAGAAGTGAATGAAGAGGGATATCTGACCAATCCCGAGCAGTGGACCAAGGCCATTGCGGCAGAGCTGGCCCAGCAGGAGGGCATCGGCGAGCTGTCCGATGGTCACTGGAAGGTGATCGACTTTCTCCAGCAGGACTTCAAGGAGAAGGGCGTCATGCCGAGCATCCGTCGGGTCAAGAACGCCGGCGGGATTCCGACCAAGGAACTTTACGAGCTGTTCCCGAATGGTCCGCTGAAGAAATCATCGAAGATCGCCGGTCTACCAAAGCCGGCCAGTTGTGTTTAGCAAGGAAGGGGCAACGCAATGTCTGAAGAGAAGATAGAGAAAGTCTCGATTGTCTGCTCCAAAGGATCTTTGGAGGGAGTATATCCCGCGCTAATTATGGCCAACGGCGCCCGCATGGAGGGTATAGAAGCTTCCATATTCTTCACGTTCTTTGGCCTCTACGCGATCCTGAAGAACTACAACGAGAAGATCAAGATCGCAACGGTGGGTAATCCGGCCATGCGAATTCCGGATGCAAAAGGCTTCCCGCTGCCGACATGGATGGGCGCGATTCCCGGGATGTCCTCGTTCGCAACCAAGATGATGCAGAAAGAGATGGACCAGCTGGATATCCCGCCGATCGATGAATTCATTGAGATGATCAGCGACGCCGGCGGCCATATCTACGCCTGCAAAGCAACGGTCGACATGTTCCACCTGAGTCTGGATGACTTCTGCCCACAGATGGAGAAGGTCCTCACGGTTGGCGAGTTCTACGAACTCTCTGCCGGAGCCCAGATCATCTTCACTTGAGAAGCCCTGCGAAAAAGAAGCCCCGTCACGATGTGACGGGGCTTTTTTGTGTTCTTGAGTTGCCGTGATCTAGAACTTGTAGCCTACACCGAGGGTGAAGGTGTTCTGGTACATGCTGATCTCGGTACCGGCGCCCATGTTACCCAGGCCCTGGGCAGCCATGTCGTTGCCGTTAGCCGTTACGGTCTCTTCCATCGCGTGCACGTAGGCAAAGTTGATGGAGATCGTCTCGAGCTGATAGGTTGCGCCGCAAGCAACATGAGTTTCCATGATGGCGGGGAACAGCGCGTTGGAGAACGCGTTGTCTGCATCGATGGGTGAGCTCCCGTGCGAAACACCACCGCGCAGTGTCAGCGCATCGGTTGCACCGTAAGTCACACCCGCTTTGACGATATTCTGGCTGTCCCAGCCGAAGCGGTCGCCAAACGTGTCTGTGCCACCCCAGTCGATCCACTGGTAATCAAGCGCAAGCATGACATTGTCAGACAGGTGGAGGGCCACACCTGCGGTCGCCTGCTGCGGGAAATCCAGGGAATCCGGCATGGCCGTCTCGTACTCGCCGAACTCTTCCATGGACTGCTCAGAAAGGTAGCTCGCGCCAAGCCCGACGGAACCAAGCTGTTTCTGGACACCAACGATGCCGCCTATCCCCGTGCTGGTATCCCAGTCACCTGTTCCGAAGCCCATGCCGTTGAACATGTTCATCTTCAGGCGGGAAAGAACGGCCACGGGGCCAATACCAACCTGGAAATCGTTGTCAAAGCTGTAGGCGTAAACCGCTGTGAACTTGGCAACGGAGAGTTCTGTCATGGTATCACCCATGCCCTGGGCCATGTCCGGCATCATGTCGCCATCGGTATCGGCACCGATACGTCCCTGATCATAATCGACTCCCATGCCGCTGGTCCCATAGAGCCCCAGTCCCAGATAGCCGCGGTCGGAGTGGCAGCAACCAAACGACGCGCTGATGGATGGAATCACGAACATGGAGTCGTCGTTCTGTTTGCCGGCGCCGCCGCTTACGGTTGAATCAATGCTACGGTTGGGGGCGAACACCTCAAGCGATGCATCAATACCACGTTCAATGTTAGCAAGAGCGGCCGGGTTAAGAATCAACCAGGTTGAGTCACCGCCGGCAGCAACACCGGCTCCTGCTGTTCCTTTTTGGACCGGCCCCAACCCAATCAGGTTGACCCCATCTGTTGCCCATGCCTGGGCTCCACACATTACGACACCCGCCAACACAACCGAACACAACTGTCTCTTCATCCCCACTCCTTTCGCTTGCGGTCGCTACATACGCGACTCCAATGGTCATCATTCCACCACAGGAGTCGGTATAAATAAAGGAATAGTTCGCATCATTTAATGGACTTGATCCACAAATTGGTTCACTAATGGGCTTGCATTGAGCGGCCGATTCCCGCATATTTCGGCGCTTTTCGATTTTCAGGAAAGAAGACAAGCCGCGTAACCGCGTATAGGGAGCAGACCCATGCCAAGGACAAAACAACTTTCGAATATCAGAAACATCGGCATCATGGCCCACATCGATGCCGGCAAGACGACCGCCAGTGAGCGTATCCTCTACTACTGCGGCCGTACGCACAAAATCGGCGAGGTCCATGACGGCGAAGCCATCATGGACTGGATGGAGCAGGAACAGGAACGTGGCATCACGATCACGTCTGCGGCAACCACGGCAGAATGGCGTGACCACCAGATTTCGTTGATCGACACCCCCGGCCACGTGGACTTCACGGCCGAAGTGGAACGCAGTCTCCGCATACTTGATGGCGCCGTGGCGCTCTTCTGTGCCGTTGGTGGCGTGCAGCCCCAGTCGGAGCAGGTCTGGCGTCAGAGCGAGAAGTACAGCGTTCCGAAGATTGCGTTCATTAACAAGATGGACCGCACCGGCGCCGATTTCTTCAACGTCGTTGAAAGCATCCAGAATGTTCTTGGCGCCAACGCCGTGCCTGTCGTCATCCCGATCGGCAAAGAGGATTATCTTAAAGGTGTTGTGGACCTCATTCAGATGAAAGCCGTAATTTTCGAGGACAAGGACAGCGGCGCTACCTTCCATATTGAGGATATCCCGGCAGACATGATGGCAGATGCGGAGAAATGGCGTGCCAATCTCGTTGAGAAGAGCGCCGAACAGTGTGATGACCTGCTTGAGAAGTTCCTTGAAGATGGGGATCTGACCGAGGAAGAGATTCGCGGTGTCGTCCGGAATGCTACGATTGACCGCCGCATCATCCCTGTCTTCTGTGGCTCGGCCTTCAAGAACAAGGGCGTACAGCCCCTGCTGGACGGCATTGTTGACTTCCTGCCCTCCCCCGAAGACATCGACCCCATTATTCATGCCGCCGATGAGTCCAACGTGCGTCATCACTCTGATGATGAGCCGTTCTCGGCATTGGCATTCAAGATCATGGCCGATAAGCACATGGGCAAGGTGACCTACATCCGGATCTACTCGGGCGTGCTTGATTCCGGCGCCAACGTGTGGAACAGCTCGCGTGAGAAGAAGCAGCGCGTCGGCCGTATCATCCGCATGCACTCCAATCGCCAGGAAAACATCGACGACGCCCGCGCCGGCGACATCGTTGCGGTCGTGGGACTGGCCGATACGCGCACAGGCGATACGCTCTGCACGAGGGATGATCCGATTGTGCTGGAGTCGATCGAATTCCCGGCACCGGTGATCTCGATCAGTATCAAACCCGAAAGCCGCGGCGACGACGAGAAGCTGGGTGAGGCTCTTCATCGCCTCTCTGATGAAGATCCAACCTTCACCGTGAAGTTCGATGATGAGACCAATGAGACGATCATATCGGGTATGGGTGAGCTTCACCTGGAAATCCTGGTAGAACGTATCAAGCGTGAGTTCAGCGTGGTCTGCGAAGTGGGTCGTCCCGAAGTGGCGTACCGCGAAACCGCGACACAGATCGTGGACGGCGACTACAAGCACTCCAAGCAAACCGGTGGACGTGGTCAGTACGGTCACTGCTACCTGCGGCTTGAGCCGGTCGGCCCGGGCAAGGGCTTCTCGTTCGAGAACGAGGTCAAGGGCGGCAACATCCCATCCGAGTTCATTCCTTCCGTTGAGAAGGGCGTCATCAAGGCCATGGTGGCCGGCCCATTTGCGGGCTACCCGGTCGTGGATATGAAAGTTACGGTTTTCGATGGTTCGTCGCATGAAGTCGACTCCAGCGAATTCGCGTTCATCGAGGCAGGGCGTGTCTGCTTCCGCAACCTGTTTATGAAAGCTCAGCCTGAGCTGCTCGAGCCGGTGATGTCGGTAGAGGTCACCTCCCCCGAGGAGTACATGGGCGGCGTAACGGGTTCGATCTGTTCCCGCCGGGGACGCATCGAAAGCATGGACGAGCTGCATGGGCAGAAAGTCGTTCGCGGTATGGTTCCGCTGAGCGAGATGTTCGGCTACTCCAATGACCTGCGCACGATGACATCTGGACGCGGTAACTTCTCAATGCACTTCGAGCGCTATGAGGCCGTTCCGTTCTCGATCTCCGAAGACATCATCAAGAAGCGTCGCGAGCAGAATAAGATTCGGTAGAGAAGACGCTGAGACTAGAGGGCTGCTCACGGGTAACCGTTGAGCTTAGCGGATCTGCGCAATTTTCGCGCATCCAACGCGCACCTGCATCCAGTTGGAGACAACAGGATGTCCTTCTAGAGGAGAGCCTGTTGTCTCCAACTGGCTCCTCTCGCCCGCTGACACCGCGCCCAGCACTTCGAGATGTTCATCAGCGGCTAGACGGTTACCGCTCTTCTGTTGTTGACCAATCGAAGCCGAGGAGATCCCTGATCTCCTCGGCTTTCTTTTTGATGGCATCAAGCTGTGGGTAGGTCTTGGCCAGGAGCGGGGGCACGTCGACTTCTTCGCCTGTCAATAGCGCCTTGATCTGAAGCGCGTTGGCGACTTCCTTGCCTCTGTAATGGTTATTGGCGATCAGCGTCATGGTCTTAGACAGTTCCGCGATGCCAAGCGCCCGGTTCGTAATGGCATCGACCTCCCCCTCATTGTAGAGGTAGTCATACGTCTCATCGCGCCCCGCTTTGCGATCGAACCAGGCATTGGTATTGCGACCATGGAGTCGCATGTAGGCATGCTGACCAACGGTGCACGTTTCAAGGTTGAAGCCGGTCCGGGCAGCCGGATAGTCCAGGTTGGCGACAGTTCCCCCTAACCCATCGACGAATTTCAGAGCCTCTTCGCTCTGCCAGGATTGGTGCCTGAACTCAAACGTCAGGTTCGACAGACTGCCGAAGGCCCGGGCTATGGCCTCGATGTGCTGGCGATTGCCGGGCGTGTCGTCAAAATCGAAGCGGAATTGGGCGAGCAGGTGGCTCAGTTTGCCGGCTTCAACCATGGAGTCAAAGGCCTTGCGAAACTCATCAACCGCGTGCGGTTCCAATCGTCCCCGATGGGTGATGTCCTGGTGCAGTTTGGCAGCAAACCGGAAATGAGGAAGATCCTCCGTGCGCGTCACCCAGGAAGCCACCGTTTTTGGGGATGGTGTCCGGTAGAAGGGGCTATTGATTTCAATTACATCCACGAACGGGGCGATATAGCGTAGCTTATCCCGCGTGCCTGAGGGATAGACCGTTCCGTTCCAGTCATCGTAGGACCACCCCGCAATACCCACCTGGATGCGGTCGGCAATCTTAGCCGTGTCAGTCATGGGTCCCTCCCCGTTCTGGTGCAACCACCAACGCCATCATACTCAGCAGCCACGTCACTGAAAAGCTAACGGAGAAGGAAAAGGGCACGAAGTAGACCCAGTGAACACCGACATAGAGTTTCAGAAAGAGAGTACCGGCTACGGCGGCGACCACACTGACGACCCAGGCACCGAAACGGGCGTGGGGAGAGATGAAGCCGAGCACAAACAGCGCCAGGACCGGCGCGCTGAAGAGCCCCATGAACGTGGCAAAGGAATCGATGATGTTCGACATGCGTGTGACACCGAACGCCAGCGACGTTGCAAGAACGCCCAGCCCGAGTGTGAGCAGACGGGCCTGGCGCAAATCGTGCGCCTCCGACTGCTTGCGACGGCGAAACGGCTTAATCAGATCATGCTCAATCACGGTTGCGAGTGAGTTGATGCCGGAGTCCATGCTCGACATGGCCGCCGCGAAAATGGCGCTGATCAGGAGGCCCGACACACCGGCCGGCAGTGTCTGCATGATGTAGTGGGGCAAGACGCTGTCGGCTGAGCCGGACGGGGCCAACCCGGGATGATGGCTGTAGTACGCGAAGAGACCCAGCCCGATAAAGAGCAGCAGGGCGATCATGGCAACGTCCGTGCAGGCATTGAAAGCTGTGGCCTTGATGACACCTCCGGGTTTCTTTATGGCAATCATCCGCTGAACGGTGACCTGGTCCGTACCGTAGTCCTGGAGCATCTGCAGGAAGAACGATACGCCGACGATGAGACCACTCATCTCAACAAGACTGATCTGCCAGCCAACGATATGCAGATGTCCTGCGGTTCGAGCGGTATCAAGAATCCCGGCAAATCCACCGGGCGCCCGCCAGATCAAGTCAACGGCAACCCAGATGGCGCCTGACACCAGGATCAGGAACTGAATGACATCTGTCCAGAGAACGGCAGCCAGGCCGCCCAGGACCGTGTAGAGCGTGGCCAGCCCCCCCATCAGGAGAATGGTTAGGTATAGCGACAGTCCCGTCGCCACGGAAAGTGCCAAAGCCGGGGCATAGATGACCGTCCCCATCCAACCGAGCCGCGCCAATACAAACAGCAGTGAGACCGCTGTGCGACCGGCCGCGCCGTAGCGAAGGCCAATGAACTCATAGGAGGTCGTCACGCCGTGGCGACGATAGGCCGGATAGAGGACAAGGACCAGGATGGGCACCAGCAGCGGGCTCACGATACAGACCACAAGCAGGGCCATGTTCTCTTCGTACGCCCTGGCAGGCAATCCCATGAACGTGATTGCGCTGGTAAGCGAGGCAAACATGCTCATGGCAACGGGAAGCCAGGGCATGTTCCGCCCGGCCAGGAAGTAGTCCTCAACACTTTGCTGACGCCGTGAGAACCGCAGGCCAATGAGCACCATGCCGAGAAGATAAGCAGCAAGTACCACACTATTGGCTAACCCGAACGATGCGATCACGCGAAGGAGTCCTTTGTGAGCTCTCTGGGAACCAGGTCAGCGGGCGGACCTACAATATCGTGGAGCTCGCGAATCAGAATAGTGAGACGTCTGGTGCTTTTTGCTGCAAGCTTCAGGATATCCTGTCGTTCCGGCGTAAGCGAGGCCACATCCTGCGAGCAAATCACATCAAGGGCACACTGAATGACCGAAAGCGGCTGACATAACTCCTGAACGATTTCGGCAATTAATGCCAGGAGCTTGCCACGCGATTGCCGCCGGGCGGCCTCGTTGGCAGCGCCCTTTGGCTCTGATTCAGAGACCTTGCCCGAGAGATGCGCCATCCGCTGACGGGTGTTCTCCACAAGTTGCTCGAGCCGCTCTTCAACCTGTCCGATTAGCCTTTTCAGGCGTTCGCGGGCGCCCGGATCATCAGGATCAACGCTCTGGAAACAGTCCGCCAGCTGACCCAACATCTCCCGCAAGTGCTGGAAGCCGGGAATGCCTGACATCAGCTCACTTGTGGCAGACCTGACACCACTCGTCTGCATGAGCATATCCCAGTTGCTTTCCGGCAAGCCGCCGTCCAACAGTTTCGCCTTCAATTCGCTGTCATCAATCTCCGTCCCATGACGATTCATGTACCGGAGGACCCGCTTCTCGCTGTCCTCAATGAGCTTGCGCTTACGTAGATACTCTGCCGCAAGGGCATCAACCGCCAACTCATCAGTCATGCTCTCAATGGCAGAGGAGATGGGGGCCAGGGCTTCGTCATCAACGGGCTTGATCGCTTCGCGAATAACGGAGTCCAAGTCCTTCTCGAGAGTTTGCAGAGACTTGATGAGCGCTTTCTTGCCCTTCTGGCTGCGGGTCGAGCGATCTTCTTTGAGCACGGCGAATGCCCGCTCGAGACACTTGACGATGCGATCAATCAGGAGCTGGGACGTGGCGGAGGGGGTAGCTACCGGAAGTTCCCCCGCCAGATCTAAGTCCATGCTGGCCCCAACACTATGGATCAGCAACTCACCGAACTCCGCCGGGCAGGTCATGAGCTCCTGAAGCCCCTCGGCCACGTTAGCGGCAGGCGCAGACGCGGATCCTCCAGATGCCGCATGCTGCGACGGGTCAGGCGCCGCGGGCTCTTCGTCGGACTCATACACGCCGAGATAATCCATTACCGCTTCATCACGTGCCCCACGGGATGCGCCATCGCCAATTTCGTCTTTCTTCACCACGGTCTCGTCTTCCGTAAGCTCCACGTAAGTCACCTTGCGGGACTGTACGTGAGTGAAGGCGGGATCCTGCAGCGCGGCTGACATGCCACCAGAGGAAGCGAGTTCTTCCGGGGGCTTGGCAATCGTATCCACCAATGTGAGAAACTCATCGGCGGTCAACGATTTGGATATCGTCAGGGTTGAGATCTCATGCGCCCGCAGGATATCCACGAAGCGCTGCATCAGGGGGTTCTTCATCTCCACGGCCTGATGGTTGATAAGGAAGTCGTCCGGGTTCACGGCCAGCAGGAGGGTATCCTCCGTACTGAGCGTCTGAGTCAGAAGTTCAAACGCCTGCTCAAGGGACTGGATCGTAACCTGGTGAGCCGCACCATACAGTGTGCGGTTATCAAAAACCGCGCCTAATGATCGAACAACATCCTCATACATCCTGAGCTCTCCCCACATCGTGCTGCTGAAGTCCAATATAATAGGGATTTCTACAGGCCGCTGCCAGCATATTGGATGATGACCGCAGGCTGAATTCTCACGAATCCAGCTACAGGGAGCAGAATGTAGCTGGATTCGTGAGAATTCAGATCTCCTGTGACCGCCACCCGTTTGGTGGGCCGTTCCTGAGCCCGGGTTGAGCGATAAGGGAGCTACTCTCTGTTCTCGCTCCTATTCGGGCTCCGTACTTCTTGTCCATACCGTCTCGATAACAGCAAATCATCGCTCCACCGGGGCAAGCCCGGTGGGGGCGTACGCATCTAGCGTGAGTTTATTTTGCAGGCGATGCCTGACTGATCTAAGTGGTTACAACA
>CAZCDU010000030.1:0-12627 GCA_964497125.1 uncultured Victivallales bacterium
TGATGCCGGCGGATGAGAGGAGCCAGTTGGCGACAACAGGCTCTCCTCTAGAAGGGTAGCAGGGATATGAGAAAGTTCGTGCCTTTTGTCATGGGCATACTGATGTTGCCGCTTTGCGGTGGTGTGCTCGCCATTCATCGGGGTGACCGAGACCTGCCGTATGGTCAGTCGATGAACCATCCTCTGGATAAGCCGCTCAATGATGCATTTGGGGGTGAGTGTTTCTTCATGAACCTGGGGCCCACCGGAATTCGGGCACGGATCGATCCCGAGGAGCCCAGGCAGTTCCTCGTTCAGTATGTGTTCCAGGACATGGATTCACCGGCAAAGGGAAAGATCAAGAAGGGCGACTGGATCATCGGGGCGAACGGAGAGCGCTTCAAGGATCCGCACGGTTTTCACCGCAAGCAGGGCGGACGAGGTTGGGTGGGGCCTCCATACGAGTTAGCGCTTGCCATCGAAGATAGCCAGGGCGGTGACGGGAAGCTCAATCTCACCGTGCTTCAGAATGGGCCGAATCGTTCGCCAACGACGGTGACACTCCAACTGAAGCAGGTTGGACGCTTCTCGCCGACATATCCATGGAACTGCCCGCGGTCGGACAAGCTACGTGAGGATCTCTGCGACTTCCTGTTCGACTATGGCGTAAAGGGCCGCCACCACTACCAGGTCCAACAGCTTCTGGCTCTATGGGCATCGGGTGATAAACGCGCGAAGTCACTGGTCAAAGACAAGGTGGAACAGCTAATGCGGAGCCTTCCCTCCTATACGGCGACCGGTATGTGCACGTGGGGGTGGGGGTATACCGGCATCTTCCTTGGCGAGTACTACAACGAGACCAAGGACAGAGAGGTCGTGAAGGTGGCCAAGGCATTGGCCGACTGTTACGAGCTGGGGCAGGACTGGCGCAGTGGCGGCTATTCCCACAGACCGTTTCCCGCGATTGAGCAGCGTATTGCCAACGGTGGGCCAAAGGGCTATGGCTCAATGGCCGGGCCGGGCGGGCTTGCCATGCTGGCGCAGAGCATTTTCAAGGCGACAGGCCTGCCTTACTCAGAACGAGCCTATAACCGCACGCACCTGGCCTATCTGCAGACCGCTGGCGGTAACTCCAGGGCCTCGATCGCTTATGGGTTCGCGGGATGGGGAGATACGCTGATACGGTTGAAGAGCTCGCTGGGCCCCTGCAAGAGCAAGGAGGGTATCGGCTATATATGCCCCACGGGAATGAAGGGCATTGGTGAGTTCCAAGTCGAAGAGTGGACGAAGGGCGGCGACGGGTGGAATATGGAGCTGGTCTCGTCTGACGACTATCGCTGGATGCGGGAGGAGGCCGACAAACTGAGCGTCTTTGAGACGTCCCGCTACGTCGAGGATGGGAGCCCACAGCGAAGCGTCGTCCGCCCCGTTGAACTCTCGGAACCCACGTCACCCTACCACACAGATCCCGGTGGAGGCGGTCATGTCGCACCGATGGGGATGGGCGCGGCGGCCCATTTCATTGGCAACAAGGGCAACACATCCTGGAACTATCTAGGCAAACACCTGGCCGCCGGCTGTGCCACAAGCCCGAAGATGATGTTCGATGGCCATGCGGATGCCACCATGCACTCCTTCTTCAGTGTTGTGGGAGCGGCTCGCGCGGATGAGGACAAGCTCCGTGAGTATCTTGATTATGCCAAGACATGGATCATTCTCTCTGAGTCACATGATGGCCAGGGCTTGATCGACCAGCCGTTTGGATGCCAGCGAAACGCAACCTGTAGCATCAGTCGGGACCGGACTGCGTATACGCATACCGCCATTCTTCTGCTCTCCTTGCCCCAGCGCAAGCTGCTCATCACGGGCGCTGATGAGGATATGCCTGCACAGTCCTCGATGGGGTCAACAACCACGAGTCCGTTTCCGACAGCACCGCGGCCGCAGGTCCGCGAGGTGCGCTACCTGTCACCCGAATGTTTGGAAACGCTGCGCCGCGCCCTCCTGCGAATACTCGTCAAGCTGGATGAACTGCGGGCCCTTGAGGTCGTGCCGCTGAGGATATCCAAGACCCGACATCGGGTGTGGCTTGCCGATGCCTTGAGTGACGGCATGCTGGTGTTCGAACTTGTCGGCGGCACAACGCGCGCACGTTTTCACATGGACGACCTGACCGCCAATGACCAGGTCACGCTGGCCTTACTGGTTGCGACGCTTAAGCCCGACAGCACGGACGCACTTGCCATGGTGGGTGTCTTTATGGAGGCCATGGGGCGCGTCACTGATGCGGACGAGTACTATGCAAAGGCCGGCGAGGAATCATGTAAGAAACTCGAGAAGCTATTTGAGACGGAGTAGGGCTGGTGGGCTCGGCTGCGGGAGTGCCTTGTTCGTAGACCGGGAAATCTTCCCGGATGCAGACGACGAGAATGGAATGCGGGAAAATTTCCCGCACTACGTGAGAGGCGGGAACGCCAAGCAAACGGTGAAGTTTCAGGTAAGTTTCGTCCCCGAGTGGACTCGGACTAATCAGAGGTGAAACTCGGTGACGTGAAAGGTGGACGCCGGCCTCCGGACGGCGTCGTGCAAGTGACGAGCCTCTCGGGAGACAGATAGGCACGATGTTCGATATTGTCTCTCAGGAGGCGCTTGCTTTGCTCGACCGCGTCCGGAGGCCACGGTCCACCCCAACGAGGTCAACAATATGAGGACGTTTCAGGTTCGTTGAGGCGCCGAGTGAGCTTGGATTATGGAGGAGTGATGCTTGGGCAAGGGTAGGGCGAACCGTCTCGGTATTCAGGTTCTTCGCTGTTTTGAATGGGTAAGCATCGAAGAGAATCGAACAACCAACAACCAACGCCCAACAACCAACGCCCAGGGAAAAGGGGAGAGAGACTGCAATAGGCTATCAAAGAACGGCCTGCGAAGTGTTCAGAGAAGTCTCCAACTTGGATGTTGGGAGTTGGATGTTGGCTGTTGGGCGTTGAAATAGGCAGTAGACAGGGCATTGACCCACGCAAAGTAGCGAGGAGTCGGTATTTTCGGCCTTCAGGCCGTAGGTTCTGACAGGGAAGCTTTAGACTAGCGACGCAATACTACAAAAAGGAGCCGGTATGAGAACGTTGGTAATGGCTATCAATGGTGCGCTTTGCATGGCATTGCTGTTTGTGTCTGTGTCCGCCGATGCGGCGGGACGGAAGAAGCATGTCTTTCATCAGGCGCCGCCGGATCTGACGAAGGGTGGTAAGCCGGATGATGCGCGCGATTGGCGCTTGGGGCCCATTGGGGCCAATGGCTGGACCTTCCATCGCCGCTCGCGGCAGGGAGCGAGTGCGCTGGCGCGCCAGATCCTGGTGACGCGGGTCGATGAAGATGGGCCGGCTGCAGGGAAGCTCCTGGTAGATGATGTGATTACGGGGGTGGGGGACGCGCCCTTCACTCGCGATGCCCGCAAGGCGCTGGCGGCGGCGATCGACGACGCTGAGATGGCCGAGAGCAAGGGCCGTCTCGAGTTGACCGTCTGGCGCGGCGGCAAGACCGTCGATGTTACTGTGACACTTCCAGTCATGGGCAGTTACAGCGAGACCATGCCCTTCGACTGCCCCAAAACCGACCGAATCATCGATAACGCCTGTGCATACATGATGCAGCACGCGGATCTGCTCAAGCCCGGTTGGTTGGGGTGGATCAACGGGCTGGGCTTGCTGGCCACCGGGCGTGATGATGTGATGCCGATGGTCAAGACGCTGGCTCAAGCCAGTTGCCTGAAGGAGGGCGAAACGCTGAGCGTCGAGAAGCACGTCCCGATGAAGTGTTGGGATTGGTCATACCGGACCCTCTTCCTGTGCGAGTACTACCTGCGCACCAAGGACGCGGCCGTGCTGCCGACGATCACCGAATACGCCACGAAGATCGCCATGGGGCAGAGCGGGGCCGGGACGTGGGGACACACCTATGCGGCGCGCGAGAACGCCGGACGTCTGCACGGGCATCTTGGTGGCTATGGCGCCATCAACCAGATGGGATTGACCCTCATGGTTGCGCTCCCGCTGGTTGAGAAGTGCGGCGTGACCAACGACGAGATCCGGGCTGCGATCAAACGCGGGGATGACTTCTTCAGCTACTTCATCGGCAAGGGCACGATCCCGTATGGTGACCACGGTGCCGCCAACGAGTGGTTTGACGACAACGGGAAGTCGGGCTCGGCCGCAATCTTCTTCGATCTGATGGGCAACCGGGAGGGAGCGCAGTTTTTCTCCGAGTTGGTACTGGGGTCTGCGCCCAACGGTCGCGAGGAGGGTCACACCGGTTGCTACTGGAGTCACCTGTGGGGCGGGATCGGGGCGTTGCGTGGCGGTGAGTTGGGCCTGCAGACATTCCTCAAGGAGATGAGCTGGGCCTTTGCCCTCGAACGTCAGCCCGATGGCCGGATGGCCTTCCAGGGCAATGCCGGCGAGGCCGGCGAGAAAGGGGAGCCAAAGACGAAGTGGGATTGCACCGGAGCGCGGCTGCTGCAGCTCTGCGCGCCGCGGCGTGTGCTGTACATTACGGGCAGGGACACCCCAAGGGAGAGTCATCTCACGGCGAAACGGATTGAGCAGATCCTCAACGCCGGCCGTCTCGATAGCGACAAGACGGCCCGTGCGGCCCTGGGGCTGCCCAAAATCCTCGAGCTTCTCAAAGATCCGTTGCCGGCGGCCCGGTCGGTTGGCGCGCGGACGCTGGCAGAGCAAGAGATCGACTGTGTTGATCAGCTCGTCACCATGCTCGACAGCAAAGATCGCTATGCCCGCTACGGCGCTGCCGAGGCCCTCTGCAAAGCTGGATTCGGCAGCGAGAAGGCAGCGGACAAGCTGATCGGCCTGATGGCCACGGATCGTGATGTTACTTTCCAGACTTACGCCATCGCGGCCCTGATCAACCGGGACAAGAAGTGCGGGCTGCTGACCGTCGCCAAACCGGCGATTCCGGTCTTGCTGAAGATGGCGGTGAAGCACTCACCGGATGACCCCCGCCGAGTGCTGCAGCACGATATCGGCCGTGCGCTGTTCTACAACGGTCGTGCCCAGCCCCGCCGCGGGCTGTTGCCTGAATATGGGCTTGAGGGTGTGGATCGGTCGCTCCTGATTCCTGCCGTCAGAGAGATCCTGACCAACAAGAACGGATGGGCGCGCAGCACCTGCGCCGGGTGGATCTATTCCCGGTTGACGGACGCGGAGCGCGAGACGCTGTGGGGCGACATCTATCGCGCCACTCGCGAGATTGCGCCGTCCGGGATCATGTTTGCCAGCGGGGTCCGCGTGGAGGGTCTGCGGCTGATGGCGGAGCATCGCATCAAGGAAGGTGTGGATCTGACCGCGTGGTTCGTCCGCTACCAGAAAGACCACGGCAAAGGCAGACGCATGCCGCAGGTGCTCGAGATCCTGCTGCAGTACGGCGCCCACGCCAAGCGCGTCATCCCGGAGCTCGAGAAGCACGCGGCCTACTGGGAGACCAAGCGCAATCCCCGCAAGAAGCCCGGTCCAACCGACCTGGCCAACCAGATCCGCGAGACGATCCGCAAAATCGAAGCGATCGACGGGCCGCCGCAGGATGAGCTGGTCAGCATTGCTGAGCATATCGATTCCCTGTAGCCGAATGGCACTGCTTTAAGGCGATGGCCGCTTCAACCGCAGAACCCACCCCTAACCCCTCCCAGGAGGGGAACTCTTTGCGCTGGCGCACTTTGTGCGAGATCCCTTCTCAGGAGGGGCTTCCTGTACTGACGCACTCTGTACGAGATCCCCTCCTGGGAGGGGCAGGGGTGGGTTTGTCGGCGAAGGACCGCCAAGCAGTACCATTCCCCTGTAGCCATGGGTGTCAGCCTTTGTGCTGGGGTGAGCAGTCTGAGACGAGGAGCGAGACAGGCGAGGACGCCTGTCCCACGGGGAGTGCGACGTGGCACGGGCGTCCTCGCCCGTAGCCCTTGTGTCGGGGTGCATGAATGCAGACGTACAGCTGGGTCGTCAAACCATTTGACAGAATGACATGCAATCTGTCAAACTGGTGAGCGAAATGGAGGCAAATGATGGGTGCGCGACGAATTCTTGAATTGCACGAGCTCGCCAAAGAGGAGGGGCGCAGATATCCGAAGAAACGCCGTCTATACGATGATATTGAGGCATCGGAGGGACGACACTTCACAGGAATCGTAGGCCCCCGCGGCGCAGGCAAGACCGTGTTACTCCGGCAGTATGCACTCGCCCACAAGGATGCCTGCTATATCTCGGCCGACACACTGGAGCCGGATGACGATCTCTGGGAGGATATCCGCACGCTCAAGGAGCACTACGGGTTTACGACCATTCTGCTGGATGAAGCTCACTTTCTGCGGGACGCCACAGGTCTATTGAAGAGGCTCTATGACTTTCTAGACATTCGGGTGCTCTTCTCCAGTTCGGTCGCACTGGCCATGCGCGAATCGGCTCACGATCTTTCTCGCCGTGTGCGACTTCTGGAACTTCCCTACTTCTCGTTCCGCGAATACCTGGCATTCAGGCGCGACGTGTTTCTGCCCGCCTGCACATTGGAGGATCTCGCCGCATCTGCCTGGAGTCCGGAGCAGTTGCGGGCGGGGCAGCACTTCGATGATTATCTCATTCGAGGCGGCCAACTCCCCTTCGCCATTGATGAGCCAGACCCATTTCCGTTTCTGCGGAACATCATCGAGAAGGTCATTGCCCGTGACATCCCCTCCGTGGCTCGGCTCACGATGGATGAACTCGATCATATCCGGCGGCTGCTTCGTTTTGTGGGCCGCTCGAGCGTTGATGGCATCAACTACTCCTCCCTCTCGCGCAATCTGGGGATCACGAAGTATAAGGCTGAACAGTACGTGGACTGCCTCGAGCAGGCATTCATCCTGCATCGTGTGCTGCCAGATGGGACAAACGTAATCCGCGAACCGAAGGTCTTGATGGCGCCTCCCTGCCGTCTACTGTATCGGGATGCGGAGGATGCAATTGGTGGGCTTCGAGAAGACTTCTTCGTCGAGATGATGAGGCAGGCTGGGCATGACTTCGGCTATCTCAAAAGTACGCGAGGGACCAAGACGCCGGACTTTCTCGTGCACGGTGGGGCTGACAAGCTTGTCGTTGAGATCGGCGGCAAAGGAAAGGGACGCGAGCAGTTCAAGGGCGTCAAGGTTGACCGCAAACTCATTCTGGCACACGCAGATAGTCCCGATCGAGGGCGCGTGCCGCTCTTTCTCGCTGGCTTCCTGGTGTGATGAGGTCAGCTGTCAATACATAGGAAGATCGCGCATCATGAGAACGGATAGCAGACACAGATGGACAATGGCTACAGTGGCATTGGATTGCTGGTGATAGCAGCTGCGCCTGCCATAGCGGCGGACAAGTATTCGTCGGGTCGGTGTTTGTTGTGCGGTAGCTCGGATGGAGGGTGTGAGTGAGTTCGAGAACAGATACGAGTCTGCAGGGGCGCGAAGGGAAGAATGAGCGGCCATTGATTGGTATCTGGCTGGGGCCTGGCAATGTCATGGTGGAGCACCGTGTGCTCGAACTGGCGCGGGTGGCGGGTGGTGGTGGCATCTATGCAGCCGATGCCTCCGCTGTCATCCGCAACTGCCTGATTGCCGAGAACAGCTCGTCGGCGTCGGGCGGTGGCATCTACCTGAACAACGGCGACGGGAAAGGTGGACGCCGGCGTCCCGACGGCGTTGTGCAAGTGACGAGCCTTCCGGGAGACAGAGAAGCACAATGTTCTCCATTGTTACACGACAGGCTCCCTCTTTGCTCGACCGCGTCGGGACGCCACGGTCCACCCTAACGAGGTCAACGATATGGCCAAGCCTCACCCCATGACACTCTCGGCGCCAGTGCGTCTGACGCAAATAGACATGCCGTAAGTCGCAAAACACTACCTTGTGGCGAGGGAGCCTGCGCAACTAGAATCCCTGCGGTAACGACGATTCTCTCGATAGCGTGTTAAAGAGGAGATTCTGCAGGATGAGCACAGAAACGGACGATGTACAGGCGGTGGCGAAGCTCGGCGAGGCCCGTGATGCGATTGTGCAGGAGCTGCGCAAGGTAATCGTGGGGATGGATGACGTCATCGACGAGATGATGATCGCCATTTTTGCCAAGGGTCACTGCCTGCTGGTGGGTGTGCCGGGATTGGCCAAGACGCTGCTGGTCAGCTCCCTGGCCGAGACGATGTCTCTGGGCTTCAAACGCATCCAGTTCACCCCTGACCTGATGCCCTCGGACATCACGGGTACCGAGTTGCTGCAGGAGGACCCCGAGACGCACGCGCGCCGCTTCAAGTTCCAGAAGGGCCCTGTTTTCACCAACCTGCTGCTGGCAGACGAGATTAACCGTACCCCGCCCAAGACGCAGGCGGCATTGCTCGAAGCCATGCAGGAGAAGCGCGTCAGCTCCGGTGGAGAGGACTACAAACTCGACGCCCCGTTCTTCGTGCTCGCGACGCAGAACCCCATTGAGCAGGAGGGCACCTACCCGCTGCCGGAGGCGCAGCTCGACCGTTTTCTCTTCAACATCATGGTCAAGTACCCGAGCCAGAATGAAGAACTGGATATCATGCGCAGCGTAACCAGCGACGATGAGCCTGAGCTAAAGAAGGTGGTGGACGGCCCGGAGATCGTGGAGTTCCAGCACGTGGTTCGTCGTATTCCGGTCGCCGATCACGTGTTCCAATATGCGGCGGCCCTAGTGCGTGCAACGCGTCCCAACGAGGCGGATGCCCCCGAGTTCGTAAAGAACCTGATGGCGTGGGGCGCCGGTCCACGTGCCTCGCTCAACCTGATCCTGGCCGGCAAGGCACGGGCGGCCCTGCGTGGGCGCTGTCACGTCTCGATCGAGGATGTCCAGGCACTGGCATTGCCGATCCTGCGCCACCGCATCATTCCGAACTTCGCCGCCCGCTCCGAAGGCATGACCGCGGATACGCTGGTCGAGAAGCTGCTGGCGACGATTCCCTCCGACGAGAAGCTGTATAAGAAGTAGCGTAGGAGAGGGGAGATCGATTGCTGTCGACAGCTACCGACAGCAATCGATAGCGGTCAAAAACTCCTGACACCTGAAACCACCTCATGTCCGATCACATCAGAGAGATCAACTACCTTGACCCCGAGCTCCTGCAGAAGCTCGGTGATCTAGAGCTGGTGGCCCGCGAAGTGGTCGAGGGGTTGCGGGTGGGGAGCCATCGCAGTCCACTGCGCGGTTTCAGTACCGAGTTCGCGCATCACCGGCAGTATGCGCCGGGGGACGCCATCCGCGATATCGACTGGCGGGTATACGGTCGCACCGACCGCTACTACACCAAGCTATACGAGGCCGAAACCAACTTCGATTGCCACGTGCTCGTGGATGCCAGTGCGTCAATGCGTTATGGTTCCGGCAAGGTCAACAAGCTGGAGTACGCCAAGTTCCTGGCGGCCTCGCTTTCCTACATCGTCCTCAAGCAGCGTGACTCGGTGGGTCTCTCGGTCTTCGACTCGGAGGTGCGCGCCTATATGCCGCCACGCTCATCGCAGAACGTGATCGTCGAGATCGATCGGTTGCTGCGCGGTATTGAGCCAACGCCGAAGACCACGGTTGCCCGGCAGTTGCACGACATCGCCCTGATGATGAAACGACGCTCTTTCGTGGTGCTGATCTCCGATCTGCTGGCCGACGTGGACGACATCCTGGCGGGATTGGACCATCTTCGCTTCGATGGTCACAACGTGATGGTACTCCACACGCTTGACCCCTATGAGCTGGAGTTCCCGTTCAAGGGCACCTGGCGCTTCGAAGGGCTCGAGCAGGAGGAGCCGCTGACCACGCAGCCCGAACGTATTCGCGACGACTACCTGGCTAACCTCAATGCCTATCTCAAGGCGCTGCGGGCCGGCTGCATCGGCGCCAACGTCGATTACAAGCTGGTCGATGTGTCACGCCCGGTTGATGGCGTGCTGAATGAGTTCTTTTCCGAGCGGTCAGCCTCGCTCACCGGCGCTGCCGTAGGAGCCCGCGCATGAGTTTTCTCAGTCCGTTGTTCTTGATTGGGGCTTTGGGTGTTGCGCTGCCGGTTCTTGCGCACATTCTCAACAACAACAAGCCACAGGTGACGGACTGGGCGGCGATGCAGTTCCTCAACAACACCATTCGGGTGAAGTCAAAGGAGATTCGCCTGCGCGACATCCTGTTGCTGATCCTGCGTTGTCTTGCCGTCCTGTTGCTGGTGCTGGTGGCGGCACAACCCATTCTGAAGCATGCCGACAGCAAGCTTGCTGCCGTTGGCGAGGCCCGCACCGGCGTGATCATTGCGATGGATGCCTCGTTCAGCATGCAGCATAGCGATGAAAGCATGAGCCGGTTTGAACGGGCCGTGGAAGCGGTCGAATCCATCATGGAGACTGTGGGCCCCGGCAACCCGGTTACACTCGTGATGCTGGCCACCGAACATCGGGTGGTCTTGCGTAACCGGATCTACGATCCGGATGGCTTCTCGGCGGTGCTGGCGGAGCAGGCGGCCACCCCCGAAGCATTGGACATCGACAGCATTCCGCGCCAGCTGAAGGAATTGGTCGATGAACTGGATGCACCCCAGAAAGAGATCTACCTGGTTTCCGACGCCCAGAAGCAGGACTGGGAGCTGGGAGCCGACCGTCTGCGGCATGCCCTCGTTGACCTCGGCAATAGCGCGAGCCTGTTCATGGTGCCGGTGACCGGGGGACAGGATAATCTTGCCATTACCGCGTTAGAATTGGTTTCAGGTGTGCTCCGCAAAGGTACGACCGCGCGCTACAGTGTGACGGTCCACAACTATGGGCGTGTTCCTGTCGATGGCGTGAAGGTCAGCGGGCAGATCAATAACATCACGGTCGACTCCAAGGTCATTCCGACGATTGCGCCTGGCCAGGCCGCTACCATTTCGCTCTTCATTCCCTTCCAGAATCCCGGACCGGCTCGCATCGCTGCCAAGATCAGTGGTGATGGCCTGGAGATTGATAATGTGCGTCGCACCGTGGCTATCATTCGCGACAAGGTATCGGTCCTGTGCGTGGAAGGCACTGCGAAGAAGGGCTCCCTTTTCGAAGGCTTCATCGCGTCGGCACTTAAGGCGCGTGACAGTGGGGCCGCCGAGAAGGATTTCTCCGTCACCTCCATCCCGTGGGTCGCCCTGCCGGCACAGGACCTGGACACGTTCGATGTGGTTGTCCTCGCCGATGTCCCCACGATTACCGAGGATCAGACCAGGCGATTTGACGCCTTCGTCCGTGAAGGCAACGGACTCATCTGGTTCCCCGGCGAAAGCACCAAGAGTGAGTCATGGAATGAGCGTTCCGTCCAGGAGGGGTCGCCCCTGTTGCCGGCGGTCATTGATGAACAGGTTTCTGCTGCCGATGCGCTTGGGGTGGGGCGGCCGCTGGATCCCAATATCCCGGAACACACGGTTTCCACGCCGCTGTTGTCGCTGTCGGAGGATTTGCTGAGTGAAGCGCGTTTCCTTAATCGGCTGCGGGTTGAGCCGCATCCGCCCAGCACCACACTCTTGACGCTTGCCGGTAGCGGCTCACCGCTGCTGCTGGAGCACGCGCTTGGTCGTGGCCAGGTATTCATGTTCACCAGCTCGGCCGAACCGACCTGGAACACGATGGCGATCACGCCCATCTTTCCCATGTTACTGCAGCAGATGGTCACCTACCTGACAGCGCGGGAATTTGAGAAGCCCCGCACTGTTGGCAGCTCGTTGAGCCTCTCGTATGGTCGCAGGCCCGATGCGGCCGAGGCCGTCTTTGAAACGCCATCCGGGGAGTCCATTACCATTCCGGTGCACGAGTACCGCAAACAGTACCGGGCGCTGCTGGGCCATGCCAGGGAGGTCGGATACTACAAGGCTCGTGGAAGCCTGCAGTCGGCCCCGGTGCCCATCGCCGTCAATGTCGATACCCGTGAGTCGAATGTAGCCTCTCTCTCTCCGGATGAGCAGCAACGCGTGTTTGCCACTACCGGCATTCAGCTAGTCCAGCCCGGTGAGCCTCTGGAGGGGTACCTTGCCGAGTCGCGCAGCATCACATCGTTCTGGCATCTGTGCGCGATGGTCTGTGTCGGGATCATGTTGATCGAGAGTCTACTGGCTTGCCGCCTGCCCAGGCGGCTGACACGCAGATCGGAGACGAAACGTGCTTAATCAAGGTATACGCCAGTTATTCACCAGTATCTGTCATAGCCCATTGATGCGGTCTCACATGCCGGAGCGCACAAACACCCAAGAACCCAAATACCCAAACACCCGAAAGAAGTACCCAAATACCCAAGCACCCAAGGAAGCCCGAAATACCCAAGCCCGAAAGAGGAAAAAGAACACTCTAGCCAGGCTATTCGTTATTCGGCCTTCGGATTTCTTTGGGTATTTGGGTATTTCCGAACTGCGTGTCCTCACTTCACCGGAAGCATCAGTCGGTCTCATCGTTTGGGAAACAGGGAGAAGGTCCGCATGTTCGGTTGGGTGACAGGTAATAGTCAGATCGAGTCGCTTATGTGGGCACGGCCCGTGTCGACCGGCGTGCTTCTGATTGCCCTGGCCGTGGCGCTCCTTCTGACGCTCGCGCTCTATCGGCGCTCTCCGGGCATGCCGGTCTGG
>CAZCDU010000030.1:12727-29884 GCA_964497125.1 uncultured Victivallales bacterium
GGCGCTCCTTCTGACGCTCGCGCTCTATCGGCGCTCTCCGGGCATGCCGGTCTGGCTGCGCGTACTCCTGGGCGTTACCCGCTTTGCCATGCTGTGCATCCTGGTCTCCGCGCTCTTTGAACCGACACTCACGTTGAATCGCAAGCAGACCACGAACAAGCGTCTCTCGGTTATGATCGACGTCTCGCAGAGCATGTCCATCCAGGATCAACGAAAACGCGACACCGATATCATGGAGGCGGCGACGGCGATGGGGTATGCCTCCGTCACGGCCGAAGGCGATGCCAAGGATGCGGTGAGGGCGCTGGATGGCAAACAGAGGCGCAGCATCACTGAGGCCTCGAGACTCGATCTCGCCAGGATCGTGCTGGAGGGGGCCGGCGCTTCCGCACTTCAGGATCTCGGCAATGACCTCGACATCAACTACTACGCTTTCGGCTCCTCGCTCAAGATGCTGAAGCATGGCCAAGTCGGGGGCACCAACGCATTAGCTTCGCTGAAGGCTGTTGAAACGAGTACGACACTGGCGGAATCGCTCGCGAAACTTGCCGGCACCGGTCGCGGTCTGCCGCTAGCCGGTATCGTCCTGTTCTCGGATGGTCTCGACACCTCCCTGCGCAGATCCGAGGCGGCCATCAGTGACCTGGGTGAGCATGGCGTTCCCATCTACCCGGTCCCTGTGGGAATCGCGGATCCTGACGACGTCTCCATTCGCACGGTCGTGATCCAGGAAGTTGCTTTCTCCGGTGACAAGGTCCCCGTGCGGGTGCAGATCAAATCCAAGGGCTATGAGAAACGACTGGCCACCCTCAAGGTGATGCTCAACGGGCGCACGGTCTCGCGCAAAACAGTAACACTCAATGGCGGTCTTCAGTTCGAGGACATCTTCTTCAATGTGGATATCTACGAGAAAGCGGCGGCGAAGGTTGGCGTGGCCATCGTGCCCTTCCAGGATGAGGCCACGGCCGAGAACAACCAGGCTGAGCGTAGCGTCAGCGTGGTCAACGAGAAGATCAACATCCTCTGCATCGAAGGCAGTGCCCGTTGGGAGTACCGCTACCTGAGGGCCATGCTCAAGCGCGACCCCCGATTCGATACCACCTTTATTGCCACCCGTGCCAAGCCGGTGGTCGCCAACAACTCGGAAGAGTACATCGCCCGCTTCCCCGAGCTGCGCGAGGATGCGTTTGAGTACGACCTGGTGATCCTGGGTGATGTGGATGCCGAGTTCTTCACCAATGAGGAGCTCTCGATTCTCGAGGAGCTGATCCGGGATCGTGGCGGCTCCCTGCTGGTGCTTTGCGGGTCGCGCTTCACGCCCACCAGCTACGGCGGCACCGTGATCGAGAAGATGCTGCCGGTCGCCTTCGAGGCTGAAGGGGAGTGGGAGGACGTCGACGACAGCGTCTACCCGGTGCTGACCCCCGAAGGGCGCAGCAGCCTGGTCATGACGCTCGAAACCGACACGGAGAAGAACGACCGCATCTGGAGTCGCGTGGCTCCGCTGGATCACCTTCCGCCCCTGCACACGCCTAAGCCGGGCGCCACCGTACTCGCGTCACTCTCCGATGTCTCCGCTCGCACTGACGCCTATCCCTTTGTGACGTGGCAGCGCTACGGTGCCGGCAAGTGTATGGCCATTGCCTCCGATCGCCTCTGGATGCTGCGGTTCAAGATGGGCGACAAGTACCACTGGCGGGTGTGGTCGCAGAGCCTGCAGTTCCTGACCCTTTCCCGTCTGATGGGGGAACACAAGCGGATCCGCCTGGAGACCGACCGCTCGACCTATCAGAATGGCGAGCGCGTCCTGCTGTATGCGAATGTCCTCGACGATACCTACAACCCCGAGAACCGCTCCGGCTTCATGATCGAGGTCAAAGCGCTGGACGACGCCGCTGAGGCCATCACGTCATTGCGGCTGGTCCCGAACGTGACCAAGCCCGGTCTCTTTGAGGGCTACTTCAATCCACCCAAGGCCGGACGCTACCAGGTGCGATCCAATGCGGATGATGCGGATTACTCGAACACCACGGAATTCCAGGTGACTGATCTGAATCCCGAGATGGCCAATACCGATATGCAGCTGGGCACCTTGGAGCGCATTGCCGACATCTCCGGCGGCGAATGCGTCGCGCTTTCCGAGTTCAGTAGGCTTGCCGACATCGTTGATCGCACGCCGCATACGGCCACCACGCTAACCGATCATTCCCTCTGGCGGAATGGCTGGCTGGCTCTTCTTCTGATGGCGCTTATGGGATTTGAATGGATCCTGCGCAGGAGGTATGACCTACCCTAATGGCTACTCAGCAACCCAAACTCAGTGCCTATATTCGCGGTGTCTGGCAGAAGAAGCAGACGCTGAGTTGGATGTCCGGTGCGCTTGCTTTCATCTTCTGGGGCGTTCTGCTGTTCCTCGCGGGAATGCTCATTGACTGGCTGACCTTTATGCCGGCGACCGGCCGCATGATCCTCTTTTCTGTCATGCTGATTGGGGCGCTCGTGATGGCCTGGCGCGGGGGGTGGAAGCACCTTCGTCTTTTCAATGCCAGAAATACGGCGCTTCAGATCGAGGAGAGTATCGGGGGACGCGACAGCCTGCTGGTTACAGCTGTGCAGCTTGGCGATGCGACGGACGCGTCGGGCGCATCGCAGGGGATGGTGGCAAGCACCTGCAAGCGGGCCGAAGGCGAGGTCGATCAACTCGTGACAGAGCAGATCGTGTCATTCAGCGTGCTCAGACGCCCCTTGCTGTATGTCGCCATCCTCGCGCTCTTCGTGGGCGGCTTCAGCGGCATTCGTGATGGCTTCATCGGCGCTGGGCTGGCACGACTGTTGCCGCCCTGGGGCTCGATGAAGTACCCCACTCGCACGACGATCCAGTTGAAGACCCGTGACCTTGTCGTCAAGGAGGGCGAGTCGGCACTCCTAGAGGCGGATATTGAGGGCGTTGTTCCCAAGGAGGCCCAGATCACGCTGCGACCTGCATCCGGTAAGCCCTTCAAGCGTAAGGTTTCGATTGAGGAGGGCGCTTTCGAGTACGTGATCAATTCGGCACACCTGAGCTTTGAATACCGGATCTTTGCGGGCGACGACCGCACGGACTGGCAGGTCGTGACCGTCATTGCCGCCCCACGAATCAAGAAGGCCGATGTGACGCTCACCTATCCCGAGTATACGCGGCGAGCCACCGAGACGATTGACGCTCTGACGCTTACCGTGCCTGAGGGAACGGATCTGAAATGGGTGCTCCACCTGGATCGTGCCGTGAGTGATGCCGTGGTGAGCACATCCGATAGCGAACCGCGCTCCCTGGCTGTCAGTGACGATGGCAAGCAGGTGACAATGCAGGAGGTGGCAAGCAGCTCCCGAGCCTACAGCTTCGCCTGGACCGAGAAGAGCAAGGGGTATCGGTTCACGAGTCCGAGCAGCTACCTGCAGGTGAGGCCGGATGAAGAACCGCAAGTAGAGTTGACCAAACCCGAGAAGAACATCTTTGCCACACTCGGCCGCGAAGTGAAGCTTGCCTATCGCGCCCGGGATGACCACGGTATCGGTGAGGCCACGGTCCGCTATCGGGTTAACAAGGTCGAAGAGAATAGCGTGGCCATCCCCACGCCAGATCCCGACCAGCAGGGCGAAGTCGTGATCGATTGGGATTACCGTACCGCGTTGACCAACCTGGTGGTTGGCGACACCGTCACCTTCGTTGTCGAAATGGCCGACCGCTACCCGGGCGAAGGTGGGCCGCACCGTGTGCGTACCCAGGCCCGCCGGCTTTCGGTTCTCTCCAAGAACGACTACCTGACCCGCATGTACAGACAGAAGGTACGCCTCCTGACGATGGTCAAGAACATCTACCGCGAGGAGCGTGGTGTTCATCTGCTGGTCAAAGAATTCGAACCGGGGTCCGACAGCTTCATTCAGACCTGCCAGCTGGAAGTGGTGCGCCAGGAACTGATCCGGGATCGCTTGCTGGAGATCAAGCAACGCATGGCAGCCCTGGTTGACGATCTGGCGGCCAACGGATTCACGGAGGAACTCTACACCGGTGATTTGACCCGCCTGCAGGGCGACCTGCAGCGTATTGCCGATGATCATATCCGCCTGGTTTCCGCCAAGCTGAAGGCGCTGAGCACGGCTGCAACTGACAGCTCGCAGAGAGCGGACACGACGGAGGCGGTCGATGCGGTCAATTTCGCTGCCCGTGAGCTCGGTGTGATGGTGTTGCAGCTTGGTTTCAAGGAAGCAACCGAGGTAATGGCACGGGAGATCTACACGATCTGCGAGGACCAGGCCACTCTCCGGTGGCGGACAACCATCACCGGCGATGCCGCACGGGCGGAGCTTGACGACTTGCGTGCGCGCCAGGATGAACTGGCGGACTGGCTTCTGCGCCTGCTGGGATCGGTGCCACAGGACCGTGAAAGTACGGTCGAAGATGCCCTTGTAGCTTTCAAGCTCTCGCGACTCGACAAGGAGCTGACCCGGGCCGCTACGGCCGACACCATGCGCAAGGCTTCTGAGCTGGTCGGGCAGGGCGCATCGGAGAAGACGGCCGCGCTTCAGGCTGAGGCGATCAAGGCCTTGCTCAAAGCTGAATTCAGGTTACGCCGCGGGCTGGAACACGCCGCGCTGTCGAAAGCAGAGGGTCTCCTCGCTGACCAGGCTGCGTCTCAGAAGGAGTTGCGCGAGGCCATCGAAGAGATGAGCGATGCGGAGTTCAAGGCGCGCCAGGCTGATGTCAAAGGGGTGCAGCAGGTGCTCTCCAAACAGCTGGCATTGTTGCTGATGCCCGCCATGCCCGCGCCACGTTACCGCTTGCTGGATGCAACACAGCCACCCAAGCCAGAAACAGAGCGCTTCCTGGCGGAGTCGGTCCGGCTTCAGGGCAGCATTGCCCAGGCCATCGACGCGGGCGACCGCAAGAAGGCCATGGCCGCACTGACCAGCGCCGAATCGACCTTCACGACTCTAGCGAAACTCACGCATGAGCGACTGGGACAACTGTCCGAGGCCGCGCGAATTGGCGCCACGGCCGCTGCGGCCGGAACGCGTATCTCCAAGATTGCCATCTTCTCCGAGCAGCTCTCCAGCATTCTGGAGAAGACCGAGGATGCCGAGGCCTACGAGACCGAGAGTGCCTTCATCATTCCTCTACTGGAACGCCTGGCTAAAGACATGGACGGATTCAGGCGAGCCATCGTCAAGAAGGACGAGAGCATGGGGGCGGATCAGGCGGGAAGTGAGCCGCTGCTTCCCTACGTGGACCGGACGATAGGCGCTCTTCGGCAGTCGGCCCGCGAGATTGGTAACAAGGAATTGGGTGATGCCATTGAGCAGCAGCTGATCGCGGCTGACACGTTCGAGGAGATGGTTGCGTTGCTGACCAGCCAGGGCGAGGACGTTGGTTCCTTCTCAGCTGCTCTGTCAATGAACCGGGTGATCCAGGAGCCCGGTGACCTCATGCGGGATATTCAGTTTGAGCAGATGGACATGGTTAAGTCTGCCGAGACGGTCAAGGAGGATGATCTGCCAAGTCTTGCCGTGGCTCAGAAGAACCTGGTCCACGCCGTTGTAGCCATCCTGGGCTACCTGGATCCCTTTGCTCACCATATCGAGACCGGTAGTGTCATGCTCTTTGCCCAGGAGGACATGCGGGCCGCGGCAGAAGCGCTCCTGATCAAGGATCGTGCCGAGGCCGTGGATGCCGGCAGCTATGTAGGGGAGTCGATGCAGGAGATCCTCGATCAGCTGGATGTGCTCGCCCCGCAATACACCTATGTGATGGAGTTGGTCGAGTTCTGCCACGAGCGTCTTTCCGAGGGCATCAACGTGCAGGCGCTGCAGAAACAGTTGAGCGCAGCCTGCGCGGCTGCGCCCGAAAAGGGGGCGTTACCCGCACTGGTAGCACGGCAGAAGGCGCTGTTGGCACGCTCTGCGGCCAATACGGAATTGCTGGTTGAGGTAACCGGTCTGGATCAGCTCTCCGGGAACGTCGGCCTCATGGAATCAGCCGTCAAGCTGCTGGAGGCCGGGGATGCCGCTGGGGCCACCGAGCAGATGGATCTTGCCGTTGGAAGTCTGGGGGCTCTCAAGTCCAAGCTGCTGGAACTGAACACACTACTCGTGACCGTGCTGGCACCGCCGATTGCGCCGCAAGTCCCACCGGAATTCTCCTTCATGGTCGATTTTACGTCGCTGGCCACCCACCACAAGCGGCTCTATCGAACCACCAATGTGACTTCGCCCAAGGAGCTGGCGGCGCTTGCCGCCGACCAGGAACGGCTAGCCAAGCAGTGCGGGCAGTTCATCACTCGCTATGCAACCCTGAGCAGCCAGATTGCGGCCAAGAAGGTTGGCGCGGTCAAGGCCAGCCATGCACGCCTGCGTAACCCAACGACCTCGCTGGAGGTGGCGGTGGCGGCACAGCAGAAGGCAGTCGCCGCCTTCTTCTCGAAGGCGGGCAAGCGGCTCGATACCGCGCACAAGCAGATGCAGCAGGCCGCGGCGCATCTTAAGGGGGGCAAGGCCAAGGAGGCAATCGCCGCCCAGCGTGAGGCCGCCGCAGCCCTTAGGGCATTCTACATCGAGAATGTACTCATGTTCATGGTCGTCCCTGGTCCTCCGCCACCCGCGGACCCGGCGCCGTCCTACGACATCTCGACCTCGGATGATTTTCAGTTGTTTGCTCCCGGTTCGGTGAGTGGCCGCAAGGTCAAGGGGGGCAAGCAGGAGTGGCAGGTGCTGGGCCGCCGCGACCGTGCCGCCCTCAATGAGAACTTTGCCCGCGAGCTGCCACTGGAGTATCGGGGCGTTCTGAAGGACTATTACGAGAGGTTGGCGCAATGAGGATCTCAGGTGTCAGGGGGCCGAGGGCGGAGGTCGGAGGTAGGAGGGCGGAAGGCAGAAGAGAGTCGATTGCTGTCGGTAGCTGTCGATTGCTGTCGATTGCTGTCGTGACTCTTGCTGCCTTCATCTTGGTCTCCCCCGCGCTCGCCGCTGACAAGCTCGACGCCATCATCAAGCGGACTGAGGTCGCGGCTTCGTCCACTGACGGGGCGCCCGAGTTGACCGAAGAAGCCTCTACGGCAATCGACCGCGGGCTGAAGTTTCTGCTCCAGACCCAGAAGCCCAATGGTTCCTGGGACAGCGATGGTGAGGGAGGGCGCGAGATCGCGATCACCTCGCTGGCGATGATGGCGTTCATGGCTAACGCCCACTTCCCCGGGTTCGGCAAGTATGGCGAGGAGATGGACAACGCCAAGGCGTTCATGATGAAGCGCGCCAAGGAGCGTAAGGATGGCTACCTGGGAAGCACCATGTACGAGCACGGCCTGGCCACGCTGGCGCTATCCGAGATCTGGGGCATGACCAAGGACCGTGACGATGACGATGCCGTACAGAAGGCGGTCGAGAAAGCTGTCGAAGTGATCAAGCGCTCGCAGAACCCCGGCGGAGGCTGGCGCTATCAGCCCAAGGCGGACGGCGGCGAGGATTCTTCGGTTACGGCGATGGTCTTCATTGCACTGGCGTCGGCGCGCCAGGCGGGCGTCATGGTGGAGAACGAGGTGATCGAGAAGTTCCGCAGGTATGTCAAGGGCGCCCGTGATGGGTCGACCGGCGGTTTCTCTTACGCGCCCAACGGCAACGGCGGGACCTCAATTCCCTGTACCGCGGGGATTGCCTATGCCGGCCAGCTGGCCGGGATGCGCGACACTGAAGTGATCAACGGGGCAATCCGCCTCCTGAAGAAGCAGGAGAACATCTTCAACGGCTGTGGCCACTATTTCTACTGTCACTACTATGCGATTCAGGCCATGGTGCAGACTAGCGACAAGGAGTACGACAACTGGTACCCCAAGATCCGCGACGCACTGATTGCCAAGCAGGGAGCGGATGGCTCCTGGCACAAGAAAGAGAAGTACGGCACGCCGATGGCGATCATTATCCTGAGCACGCCGCATCGGTATATTCCGATTTATCAGAGGTAGGCTTCGCAAATACCCAAACACCCAAATACCCAAATACCCAATGAAGCTCGAAATACCCAAATCCGAAGAATGCGACGCAATCGGCCTCTCTGAGCACGTCGGCGGCCGGGAAAGTCCCACCTTCGGAATTCGGCCTTCGGAATTCTTTCCGTCTTTGCTGCGCTACGCTGTGAAAAGTGGGCGTTTTGGCAATTGGGTACTTCGGATTTCTTTGGGTATTTGGGTATTTGGATGTTTGGGTGTTTCCGGAATGAGTGCGGGCGAACTAGGCGTAGCCGAATTGCCCGCACTCATTCCGGAGGCTGCCCTTGCTCCACTCCAGGCCGAGCTCGCTGCTGTTGCCACTTCCCGCGAGTCGTCGTCGACCAAGCGGCGCGCGTGCAAGGGGGTCATTCGCGATGCGCAGGCGTTGGTGAGGGCCAACCCCGATGCGCCAAACCGCTTTCCCGTGCTGGCACTTCAGCTGAAGGCGCAACAGCGGCTGCTGCAGATGGAGAACACCCAGCGCAACCGTGACGCCTTCTTTGCCACCTGCGAGGCGTTGGCGGAGGCGCCGGACGCATACAGCCGCTACCGGCTCAGTGCCGAACTGATGCTAGCCGAGAGGGATCTCTCGGCGCGCGATGCCGATGCGGCGGAGCGGATCGCGGCGTTGGCCGCCATGCGGCAGCGCTACCGCGATATACCCGGGGAGCTGGAGTTCCTGATGGCGGCCGTCAAGATTGCGACCCAGCTGGGCGACTACGACTTCAAGGAGCAGCTGGTCACCGATCTGAGCGAACGGTTTGCCGGCAATCCCACCGCCATCAACTTCCGGCGCACGCTGATTGGTGCCACCCGTATGGATATTGTCTTCTCCGGAACGTTTGAGCGGTTCGACGGCGGCTCGATGACCTTTCCCTACGATCGTCTTGGGCATGCTTACTATGCCATCTTCTGGTCGAAGGAGTCTGAGGAGTCACTGGCGAAGCTGAAGCAGCTCAAGGAGCAGCAGGACGAGTTTCCGGGGGTGCTGGAGATCTATAGCTTCAATCTGGATGAGCTGCCTGATGCCGGAAACTCGATCATCAAGTCGATTGGGTTAGCATGCACGGTGTTGCGGTTGCCGGGCGGTGTGCAGAGCGAGACGTTCCGGACCTTTGCGCTGCATATGCCTGGCGCGTTGCGGGTGAATCATTTCGGCCATGCCATTGTTCCGCCTAGTATGGCTGTTCATTTCAAGAACGCGGAAGAGGCCAAGGAGTTTTCGCACGCTACAGTATATGACGAGTTCGCCTATCCGCCGATGGTGGCCACCGGTCATGTTTCCAGCTATGGCGAGTATGACCGGCACCTGAGCCAGATTCAGTCGTTGCTGATCGGCGACTTCTTGGTGAGCGGGGGGAGTGAACATCGAACATCGAACACTGAACATCGAACATCGAAGTTGGGAATCGACGAACGTTCAACACCTGCTCGGGATGTTACGAATAGCGTTACGGGTGTGTCGACGTTGAGAGATTCTTCCTCGTTCGATGTTGGGTGTTCGATGTTCGATGTTCGATGTTCGGACATCCAGGCATGCTTCCTTTCCGTGCCATATCGCTACCGGCTGAGTAGAGCCGAAGCGCTCGCCCAGTATAGGAAGGCGAGTGAGCTATGCGTAAAGGCGATTGCCGCAACACCCAAGGCCCCGGAGCTGTGGCGGGTGCGCAACTATCGCATCGTGGCCCTTATGGGGATTGCCAGCCTAAGCAACTCGGCTACGCACTTCGACCAGGCTGTCGAGGAGTCGCGCGTGACGGTTGGTTTGGATCTCCCGGATGGGGCAGGGGTGATTGCCCGGTTCTGCCTGGCCAAAGCGGCGTTGCGCCGTGGGGATGCATGTGCGAAGACCATTGTGGAAGGGCTTGTTGCCGACTGCGGTGGCGAGAAGGCGGGCCTGAAGGCGCATGCCGCGGCTGCCATCCTCGCCATTCATGCCGATTCACGTGAGCTCTACCAGGCGTTCCGCGCCAGGATCCTGGGATCGGAAACACACCCTCAGTCTCTCGCCCCGTTCGTTGCGTTCCTGCGCGACCGCTACCACCAGTACTACGTTTTTCGCGGCAATCCTCTGTTCTACCTGTACTCACGCGAGTATCGCTTCACCGAGCGCCGCTATAAAATAGATGTGGGCCTCACCCCCGTGACGCTGCCGCTGCCAGATATGCAGTTGAAGGGCTTGGACGGCAAGCCGGTGTCGCTGCCGGCCAGGAAGAGCGAGAGGTTGACCCTATTGCTGTTTGTTGAACCATCTGCCGATGGGAGCAATGAACTGGCCCGCGCGATCTACGCCCCGCCGGGTGAGCCGACACCGAGAAACAAGAACCCGGAGCCCACTGGTCTTCTTGCCAGTGCCTACGGGCTTGCCAGACGGCACAACAATGGCCTTCAGTACATGACGGTCTTCCTGAGCGACGACGTCGCCAGAGTCAAATCCATTCGCGACAAGCATTCGCTTCCCGGGGTGGTCGCCGTGCTGCCTGGTGGCCTGGACAATCCCGTGGTCAACCAACTGGGCATCCTCTCCGCCGACCGCAACGTCAACTCCTTCCTGATCCGGCGGGATGGCACCATTGCGTGGCGCAAGAACGGGCTTCCCTACCAGATGTCGGGTCGGACCGGCTACATCAGTCCCCTGGCCTGGGAATCCCAGATCGCCGGATGCGACACAGAAGCCGGCTACCGGGCATTGAAAGCGAAGGCGTACGAGAAGGCGTTGCAACTCTTCTCCGGCACCTATCTCGAGAAGGTCGAAGCGGACACTCCGATATTGCCTCACCATGAGACCGCACATAAGTGGAAGGCCTCGCGACTCCACGGCAGAGCCCTTGCGCAGTTGGGCTTGAAAAAGTATGAAGCGGCCTTGGAGGACGTCGACAACGCGATCGCCTGGCATCTGAGGAAGGGGCAGTTTAATCACGATGCGGAAACCCCTTGCACCACCATGATTCATCTGCAGATTACCCGCTCGAAGGCACTTGATGGCCTGGGGCGCACCTCCGAGGCGAGGGCGGCCCGGAACAAGGCGGCGGTCAAACCAACGCATTACCCGACCCACTACAGCCGAATCCGCGGGTTCAACGAACCCTATGAAGTATTTGAAGAGAAGATGAGTATCGTCGCAAAGGAGATTGAGTGATGAAGATATGTGCGTGGCGCAAGTTGGGCAATTGCTGGCCACTACTGGGCTCGGACCAGTGGGACCGTGATTCTCCGGCATGGGCGTTGCGCGCAAAGCGGTGTCGACGTCCTGCACTCGCAAGCTCGCTCCGGACTCTGCCACCGCACTCCAAGTTTAGAGCCCGAGGAACTTGGAGTGCGGTGGCAGAGGCGAGGCACGAGCCGGCGACACCGCTTTTCGCAGAGGGCAACAGATTGCAGATGTGCAGATGCCAATGAACTAACCACCGGAAGGAACCTGATGATAAAGTCACACACATTAAGCAGACGACTCACAACCTTCGCCTTGGCTCTCTGCGTCATCCTTTCATCGGCGCAAGCCGGTGGAGAGAAGCCTACGCTCACTGCTGACGGAGAGAAGCTGCTGGCATCGTATACCGAGATGCTTGATGGGCTGAAGCAGGAGATTACCGCGGCGGCACCCCAGCTTGATGAAGACACGAAGAGCACCTTTGTCGCAGCGCACGGCGAGATAGGCAAGCTCCCCAAGCTGCCCAATCCGAAGAACCTCAAGATGGCGCCGGTGACCTACTGCAAGGGCAATCCGGCCTATGCGGCTGCCCAGAGCAATGCCCTGATCGCGGCGCAGGCGGTGCTGGCGGAGGCGAAGCCCTTCCTGGGCGACGATGCCATGCACGCCAAGATGGCAAAATGCGCGCTGCTCACCGATGGCATGCAGCAAATGGCCCTGTTTGCCCAGTTGGGCGAGGAAGAGAAGGGCTACATCGATCTGCTGCTCAACGACGATGATCTGATTGTTGAGGTGATGGAGCTGGGCGGGGCCTACCAGGGCAAGTACGGTCAGGCCATCCGCAACTATAAGGCGATACAGGCGGCCAGCGAGAATGCCGCATCGGATGCACAGGATGGCTTCTTCCACCGCTGGGCGCTGGCCAGTTCCCTTGAGCATCCCGATGGCAGCAACGTGCCTGAAGGCAAGACCGTGCCCGAGGCCATGGTTGAGTTCTACGCGGATTATGAGAATGCCTATGCAGCAGGGGAGTTGGATCCCGCGTTCGGTACACTGACGCCTTGGAACTGCCGCTTCATCTTTGCGTTCCGCCCCGCGGCGGATGCTATCTGGATGCGGAAGATGATGCGCAACTACCGGCCAGACCTTATGCAGATTGAGGATTACCGCTGGCGCTACTGCCGCATCACCAAGACCGACGTACCCTACACCTCGAATGCCACTGGTGCGCGCAATGCTGCGGCCGAGAAGTACGGTCTCTCATCGATGCAGAGCTACTTCTGTTATGGCGGTATCTGCGGGCCGCGGGCCTTTGTTGGCCGTATGGCGACCCATGCGTTTGGCATTCCTTCCCGCCCGGCTCCCCAGACCGGCCACGCCGCCATGAGCCACTGGACGCCGGATGGTTGGACCACCGTCTTCGGCGCACACTGGACCTTCAATCGTTTCCGCGGTCAGTGTGGACTCGACTTCGAACTGGAATCGCGAGCCCGCACGATCGCTGACGAGTACCGCCAGGTGCACCGTGCCAATTGGCTGGGCGATGCTTTTGGCGAAGATGGTGTCAATCGCATGAGTTTCGGTCTAGGCGGTGATTTCTGGAAGTCGCTGGCTTTCTACAAGAAGTTGGCCATCGTCGAAGAGGAGGATCTCAAGGAGCAGGCCATGACCGGTGCCGAGTTTGCCGAGTCCAATGAGGCGGCCCCGTCGCCCGTCACGGGATGGGCTCCGGAAGACAACGTGGTGATCGAGGAGCCCGACGTCCCGCAGGTGGAACTGACCGAGATGGACACCACGATCACCACCGACGAGAATGGGGTCATCACCATCCCGGTGGCGGCCAGCACCCCGGCGACCAGCACCGAGAAGATCCGCTTCATGAAGAGTGTTGATGAGTCGTTTATCCAGATGCACTACAACCTGGGTGGCAAGCGTCCCGAGCTGCTTCGCTACACGCTGCATCTTCCCGAGGCCGGCACGTATTCATTCGTTGCCAATGTCGTCACCGTCACGCCCGACCGCTCATTCCTGATGCGCGTCAACCGCCGCAACATGTATGACGTGCCGCTGCCCCTGACCGTCGGTGACTGGATGGCGACTGAGCCGGTCGAGATGGATCTCAAGGCTGGACGTAATACGTTGCAGTTCACCTTGAAGTCACCCAACAAGGGCGTCACAATCCGGGATTTCACACTAACGCCAATGGAGTAGGGGGCGCTAGTGAGATGTCATACGTCAAGCGTTGTAGGACGAGCTTCTCCGCGTGAGCGGAGAGCTTGTGCAGGGCAACACGGCACAAGCTCCCCGGAATACCGGGGAAGCTCGTCCTACAACGTTACAAGGTTGACATGGTACTAGCCTGGAGCTTGCCGTGTTTCTTGACGTTTTAGCTCCCTCGCTCGCCAGCCTGCCGCGCGATCCACGGTCTGGCGACCGAGGCTACGAGTTCAAGTTTAACCCATGATTAATCTGGAGGAGGCACGACGCCGGGGGCGAAACTAGCCTGAAACTTCCTCGCCGGTTTACGGGCTAAAGCCCGGACTACAAACGCCGGATTCATGTAGCAACCCGTTTGTAGTTCGGCCTTTAGGCCGTATATAGCGACTGCATGTTTCACCCCTGTATAATCCGAGTCCACTCGGCGGCTTCGCTGACCTGAAGACTCGCCTCGTCAGCCCTCGCAAAGGGCCAGGTGGACCGTGGCCTCCGGACGCGGTCGAGCAAGTGGCGCGGCTTTGTTGAGACGTTTCCGACCTCTGACTCTCCTGTCGCCAGCTAGGCGCACTTTTCATGTCGACGGCCTTGTGGACATCTGCAAACCTGCAATAATGTTGGGTCTACGTTGAGTGCCAGAAAGGCGATGTCGTGAATAGTGTGATTAACAACCTGGTTCGGTCGAGTGTCGGTCTACTGGCTTTCCTGCAGCTGGCTCTCGTTCATTCCGCTTTTGCTGCCGACCCCATTCCCCAGGAAGAGGTAGCCGCCTTGCAAAAGGCGGCGTTGGTGGCCCAGGGTGCAAAGCCCGGGTCGGCTGAGCAGCGGCGCGCGTGCAAGCGTGTGGTTCGGTCTGGGAAGTCGCTGGTGGATGCGCATCCCGAGGCGCCCAACCGGTTCGATCTGCTGGGGCTGATGCTGCAGAATCAGAAGGTGGTCCTGAAGCTGGAGACCAATGACCGCAACCGCGACGTGCTGTATGGTATCTGCAGCCAGTTGGCCGGTGCGCCTGGCGAATGGGCGGAGCTCCGGCTTGAGGCCGATCTGTTGCTGTCAGAGCGGGATCTCTCAGCCCGCGACGCCTCGCTCGAGGAGCGAGCCCAGGCGTTGGTGGCCCTGATTGATAGCTATCGTGGAACCACGGCGGAACCCAAGAGCCTGATGATCGGAGCGGTGATTGCGGAGGATCTTGGTTCAGACGAGCTGCTGCGCTTCATCGAACAGGCCATGGACGAACGCTGCCCCGGCCACCCTGAGGTCATTGCGTTCCGCCGCAGTGTGCTGAGTCTCAAGTCCCTGTCGGTGAAGTGCCAGGGCAGGTATACACGGTCTGACGGCACGGTCCTCAACATTCCGGGCGACCGCATAGGACACCAAAGTCTGTTGGTCTACTGGTCGCAGGAGAGTTCAAGTTCCGAGGAATTCATGAAGGAAGTCAGAGCGCAGCAGGAGCTCTTTCCCGGCGCCTTCGAAGTCTACAGCTTCAATCTCGATGAACTGCCTGATGCCGGCGAGAAGGTGCTGCGCGAGATGGGGCTGGACTGGCATGCCATGCATCTGCCCGGCGGCAAGCGGAACGTGTCGTACCAAGCCTATGGCGCAGGTGTTCCGATGGCCATCTTCGTGAACGCATTCGGCTACACCGTGCTGAACCCGTTCGGGGCCAGTCCGGACACACAGGGCTGGCGGAGCGTCGACGGGGGCGTCTTCAAGATCAGCGAGTCACGCCTCTCCCACGACAGGTACCTGGCACAGTTGCAGTCGTTGTTCATTGGAGAGTTCTTGGTGGCGGAGGAGAGTGAACATCGAGGGGAGAGGGATGAACACCCAACAACCAACATCCAACAACCAACATCCAAGTTAGGAAGCGACAAGCTCCAGACCTGCTTTGTGCCGCCGCCGTTGCGTTATCGGCTGACGCGGGAGGAGGCGTTGGCAAACTACGAGAAGGCGGAGAAGCTCTGCCGTGAGGCCATCGCGCAGCATGCTGATGCATCGGAGCTGTTGGCAGTGCGTAACCGGCGCATCATCGCCCTGCTGGGGATGTGGAATCTGGCCTGCGATCCCAGCCATCTGGAGCAGGCTGTGGATGAGGCGAATACCGTGTTGGCCGCGAAGGTATCGCCGGCAGAGGGCGTGGTGGCCCGGTTCTGTCTGGCCAGGGTTGTTCTCCGAGAGGAGGGGCCCCACGCGGAAGCGGCAATCCGCGAGCTTGTCGAGGCGTCGGGGGGCGACTCGGCTCCGGCAACGGCCGTGGCTGCGGCCGCTATACTGGCGCTGGAAGCTAATAGCCGGGAGCTGCATGAGGAGTACCGCGCCCGAATGCTGGCATTCTCGACCGACAGTGCCAATCCCATGTGGGGCGTGCGCTCATTTCTCCTTAACCGCTACCATCGGTTTTATCTCCTCAAGCCCAATACGACGCGTGGCGACCGCATGGGATGGACCCGCAGTCATATCGTGAATCACGGCTGGCATACCAATGCAGTGCCATTCCCAAAACTCGAGCTCAAGAATCTTGATGGCAGCGCGCTTTCGCTGCCGGATGACACCAATGGGCGTCTGACGCTGCTGCTCTTCATCGAGCCGCCCCCCGCGACGGAAGCAGACTACCCGGTGGTAGAGGGCAAGAAGGGGTTTGTGCCTAAGGATGTGTTTCAACTGCGTGACTACGTTCGAGGGGTTGTGGAGAGCGCCACGGATCTGGCTAGTCAACACGTGAACGGCGAGGTGGATGTCCGGCTGGCCTTTCTGACCGATGATGCACAGCGGGTCAAGCAGCTGATGGCGACCAACGACTGGAGCTGCGCGGCTGCCCTGGTGCCCGGTGGGCTGGCGAATCCGATGGTGCAGCAGCTGGGGATCCTGTCGGCCGATCGTTTGCCTAATGTCTTTCTGTTGCAGCGTGACGGGACGGTGGCCTGGAGCTGCTCTGGGCTGGTTTACAAGTCGGAGTTCGGTTTCCCCTTTGCCGTCACCCTGGCCATGAAGGTCCATATCGAGATCAGCGATATCCAGCGGGCTTACCGTGCGCTGGTAGCGGGCGATTACAAACAGGCGGCCCGCACCTTCGCGGGACCCTTCCTGCCGGCACTCCCCGACCGCTACGGGTGGCGGGCACCGCGGCATCATGGCGGTGCACTGGCCCATATGGCGCTCAAGGATTGGGACGGCGCACTGGTGTGCATCGACAAGGCAATTGACGCGCGGAAGCTGCGCTATTTTCAGGGCAGGCGCAGCAAGGGGATCGAGAATTGGAGGAAGGATGCGGCAACGGTGACCGTGAAGGAGCCGGATGACATTCTGAGCGAGTTGTGGGCAATCAAGGCAATCATTCTGGAGGCCCTGGGCCGCAAGGATGAGGCCGCACAGATGCGCAGTCGCTCCCAGGAGCCTGCCCGCGAGGAGCACATGAGTATCTACAAGGAGTTCCATGAGGCGCTGAAGGCGTGGCGGGTGGGAGCACTCCGGGCACGTGTCGATGGTGAATGACGAAAAGGTGGACGCCGGCCTCCGGACGGCGTCGAGCAAGAGATGGAGCCTGGGAGGAGACACGGGAGACCAGTGGACTTGATTGTCGCAAGTCAGGCACACCCCTTGCTCGACCGCGTCGGGACGCCACGGTCCACCTGGCTTGGACGATGACGAAAAGGTGGACGCCGGCCTCCGGACGGCGTCGAGCAAGAGATGGAGCCTGGGAGGAGACACGGGAGACCAGTGGACTTGATTGTCGCAAGTCAGGCACACCCCTTGCTCGACCGCGTCGGGACGCCACGG
>CAZCDU010000030.1:29984-40738 GCA_964497125.1 uncultured Victivallales bacterium
CTTGATTGTCGCAAGTCAGGCACACCCCTTGCTCGACCGCGTCGGGACGCCACGGTCCACCTGGGTGGGACAATGATGGTGAACGGTTATTGAGAGGTGAGGAATATGAAGAGTCAAATCAGAGCGGTCGGCAGTTTCCTTATGTTGGCCATGGCGCTGCTGGTGACCAGTTGCGCGATGGTGCCGCGCAGCGCCACGCGGACTGATAATCCATTCACTATTGTTCTGCTTCCGGATACGCAGTACTACAGCCAGAAGTTCCCGGCGACCTACTCGGCGCAAACCCGTTGGATCAGGGAGAGAGCCAACGAGCTGAACACCGAGTTTGTGATTCACCTCGGTGATATCGTCGAGACGCCCGGGAGTGAGACCGAGTGGCAGGTTGCCGACGAGGCGCACAAGCTCCGCGATGAGTACAAACGGGACGCGCGGCATACCTATACACTGAGCCTGGGCATGTTGAAGGGGGACGTGCGATGAAAGCTGCGGCACCGTTACTTTCTATTCTACTGCTTGCGGTACCTGCGTTCGCCGCGCCAACCATTCACGAAAGCGCGCGCGCGATCCCGGTTGTCTACGACGTGGACGTGGTCGTGGTCGGCGGCAGCACGCGTGGTGTGGCTGCGGCTGTCGCGGCGAAGGAGGCCGGCGCCAGTGTCTTTCTGATGGCAGAACGACCGTACCTTGGCGCCGACATGTGCGCGACTTACCGGCTCTGGCTGGAAGACGGCGAGATGGCCACGACTCCGCTGGCGAAGGCGATCTTTGAGGACGGCACGCCGACCCCCATGCACGTGAAGCGCAAGCTGGATGATGCGTTGCTGAAGGCTGGTGTCGATTTCCTCTTTGGCTGTTACCCGACCGATGTTCTGCGCGACAGCAGGGGAGAGCTGGCCGGGGTGGTGATGGCGAACCGTTCCGGTCGCCAGGCGGTGCGCGCGAAGGTGACAGTCGATGCCACCGATCGCGGCATCCTCGCGCGGATTGCCGGGGCCGAGTTCGAGCCATACCCGGAAGGAACGCAGACGTTCACGCGAGTTGTTCTGGGCGGCGAGCCGGGACCAGAGGCCTCACGACAGCCCGTGTCGCTAGCCGTCAAGTCCGACGGTAGACGTCGCCGCGTCGACACGACGAATAGCGTCTATGAGGTCACCGTAGCCGTGCCTATGAAGGACGGCTCATGGGCATCCTTTGCTGCCGCGGACCAGCTTGTTCGTGATCGGAGCTGGCAGGCAGACCAGATCGACGCGTCGGAAAGCCTGTTCCAGGTCCCTCCTGATCCGGTTAAGAGCCGTAAGTCGCAGAGGGGGCCGTGGCGGGGTGTTGAGAAGGTCGAGCTCGACGCGCTGCGGCCGGCAGGGCTCAGTGGCCTATACGTCCTGGGTGGATGCGCTGATGTCTCACGCGACGTGGCTCACCAACTGATGCGGCCCGTTAGCGGCATCGAGCTTGGGGTGCGTGTTGGGCGTGCGGCTGCATCTGTGGCGCAGCACTGGCAGATTGGACTGATCCCCAACCTGACCGTAGAGGGAAGCCCCGGCGGCAGGGACGTGGGTGAGATTGGCGAGATGCTCAACGGGCTGCGATCCAAGCCGGTACTGATGACGGCCTCCATGGTAGAGAGCCCCGACCGCGCGGTGCCGGTGTTGGGCGAATACGACGTCGTTGTGGTCGGTGGCGGCACGGCTGGTGCACCGGCCGCGATCGCTGCCGCTCGGGCAGGGGCAAGAACACTGGTCATCGAATACCTGGACGGCCTCGGCGGTGTCGGAACCTTAGGCAGAATCAGCAAGTACTACCACGGCAACCGGGTCGGCTTCACACGCGAGATCGATGCGGCCGTGGGGGGTGGGAGTTGGCAGCCCGAGAAGAAGATGGAGTGGTATCGCAAGGAGATCGTCAAGGCCGGCGGCGAAATCTGGTTCCGGTCGCTCGGTTGCGGCTCCGTGGTGAGAGACAATCGTTTTGTGGGTTTGGTGGTGGCCACGCCGCATGGTCGTGGTGCCGTGCTGGCCAACACGGTGATCGATGCGACAGGCAACTCGGTGCTTCCGGCTTGTGCCGGTGTGCCTTGCCAGGAGATCACGGGAGCTCACATTGCGGTGCAGGGCACGGGGCTGCCAACGTTCAGTCCCGGGGTGGGGTATCTCAACGGCGATTGGACCTTCAACGATGACAGCGACGTCCTGGACATGTGGCGAATGTTCGTGGTCGCAAAGCACAAGTACGCAGAACACTACCAGGGTTTTGATCTCGGCCAGCTCATCACCACGCGCGCGAGACGCCGGATCATCGGCGATGTCGTCATTACGCCCATGGACATCATCAACGAGCGCACCTATCCCGATATCATTACCGTATCCAAGAGCAACTTCGACAACCATGGATTCTCGAGTCACGATCTTTTCATGATCATGCCGCCCCGCAGCCGCATCGGGAACGTTCCGTACCGCGCGTTGATGCCCAAGGGATACGACGGCATCCTGGTTACCGGTCTCGGACTCAGCGCGCACGGCGATGCGATGCCGGTGCTCCGCATGCAGCCGGACGTGCAGAATCAAGGCTATGCAGCCGGCTATGCCGCAGCGCTCGCGGCGCAGGGAAAGACCACGGTCCGCAAGATCGACGTGAAGCAGCTTCAGAAACATCTCGTGGAGAAGGACATTATTCCCGAAGCGATGCTGACGCTTGAGGATTCCTACCCGATCAGTGATGAGCGAATGCAGGCTGCCGTGGGTGAGACGGCCTCAGGCTATGCGGGCATTCCCGTGATCCTGACGGATCCGGCTCGAGCGATGCCTCTGCTCGAGGCGGCGTGGAAGGAAGCGGGCGACGAGGAGGCAAGCCTGCGCTACGCGCATGTGCTTGGCATCCTGGGCAACGCGACTGGTGCTGAGACGTTGATTGAGGCGTTGCGCGATGCCGAGTGGGACAAGGGGTGGAACTTCCGGGGAATGGGGCAGTATGGGCCGACGACCAGCGCCATCGACAACCTGGTCATTGCGCTGGGGCGAACGGGCGACAAACGTGGCGTTACCGTTCTGCTCCGTATGCTCGGAAAACTCACGAACAAGAGCGATTTCTCCCACCAGAGAGCCGTGGCGATGGCCTGCGAGAGCCTGCGCGATCCTCGTACGGCGAAGCCGTTGTATGATCTCCTGATGCAGGACGGCATGAAGGGGCATGCGTTCACGGAGATCGGGGCTGCCATCGAGCAAACACCGCCGAATCCGGGGGATGTCTCAACACGACGCAAGTCCCTGCCAGAGCTGGTCCTGGCCCGCGCCCTCTATCGCTGTGGCGATCACGATGGGCTAGGGGAGCGCATTCTTAGAGAATACGCCAACGACCTGCGGGGACATTACGCCACGCACGCCAAGGCAGTTCTAGCCGAAGGGATAGGAGCCGCTGACAGGAAATGAGGCGGGGAGAGGCAGACTGCGGTGGTTCCCTCGCTCTCTTGCGTATCTGAATTCTAACGAATCCAGCTACAAAAAGAGCAAAGTAGCTGGATTCGTTAGAATTCAGATGCGAATGTGTATGCCTATGACTCTGAAATGTAAGGGAATTTCACGCCACGCAGCCAGGTATAGGAAGATAGGATATGAAACACACACTCTGGGCTGATAAGCCCGTTATTGTTGCTGACGATGCCACCCCGCGCGAAGGCCGGGCTTTGTGGCAGGACAATGTTTACCCCATTGGCAACGGGCGCTTGGGCGCCACCGTTTTTGGCGAACCGGCGCATGAACGCATCCAGTTCAACCAGGATTCGCTCTGGGTGGGCAACGAGGACAACACCGGGGCCTACCAGCCATTTGGCGATATCTACGTGGAGATGGGGAGAGAAAAACACCCAAGTACCCAAGTACCCAAATACCCAAGGAAATCCGAAATTCCCAAATCCCTGGAAGACCTGGAATCTGATTCTCAAGTGGGGCATTTGGAATACACTAACTATCGCCGCGAACTGGATATCAGCCGTGCCGTGCATACGATCACGTATGAGTCTGGCGGGGTACAGTACAAGCGAGAGTATTTCGCGAGCTACCCAGGCCAGGTCATGGTTCTGCGATTCTCTGCCGATAACCCGGGTTCCATTTCGGGGCGCGTCTCGCTGGGGAACATTCACGAGATCCCGGTTGTGGTCGAAGACGACACGCTGGTGATGAAGGGCAACACGAGCCGTTTCTGGTATTGGCGTATGATAACCGAGGACGAGCCGGAACGCCTGATTGCCGGGCGGGAATATACATCGGACAAGATCATCGATCTTGAGTTCGAGGCGCGCTGCCGTGTCCTGCATGAGGGCGGATCCGTGGACTCCGTCGATGGCGCCATCGTATTCAATGGTTGCGATTCCCTGACGCTCCTGGTTGCGGCTGATACCAACTACGTGGCGGATCGCTGTGTGGGTTGGCGAGGGGCTCACCCGCATGAACAGCTTTGCGCGCTGATTGCCGCTGCAGCGACGCGCGACTACAGTGAACTGCTTGATGAACACGTTGCGGGCCACCAGGAACTCTACGGGCGCCTCTCCGTTGAGCTTGGCGAAACGCCGACGGCGGTGAGTGGTCTGCCGACTGCAGCACGTGTCGCAGCTTACCGCGAGTGTGTCAGTAGGGGGGATCTGTCGCCCGATCGAGACCTCGAGGTCCTGCTCTACCAGTTTGCGCGCTATCTCATGATCTGTAGCTCCCGCGTCGGCCATGGCTGTCTGCCTGCCAACCTGCAGGGCATATGGTCGATAGAGCGGCATCCCCCCTGGCGCTGTGATTTCCATACCGACGTCAATATCCAGATGAACTACTGGTTTGCCGATGCGGCTAACCTGGCTGAGTGCGTTACCCCGCTGGCTCACTGGGTCGATTCGATACGTGACGTTCGGAAGGAGGAAACCCGCAAGGTGCTTGGCGTAGAGCGTGGGTGGCTGATGCGATCCGAGAACGGCATTTTCGGGGGATCGACCTGGCATATTCAGAAGGGCGATTCCGCGTGGTTGTGTCAGAACCTTTGGGATCACTTCACGTTCACGCAAGACAGAGAATACCTGGCGCGCTATGCCTACCCGGTGATGAAAGAGATCAGCGAGTTCTGGATCGACCACCTGAAGGAACTCGCCGACGGCACGCTCGTCGCGCCGGATGGCCGATCTCCCGAGCATGGTCCGGTTGGCGTCGACGGCGTTACCTACGACCAGGTTCTCTGCTGGGACCTATTCACGAATACGATTGAAGCGAGTCAGGTGCTTGGTGTCGATGAGGAGCTTCGTGAAGAGCTAACCGAGAAGCTCGCGAAATTGCTTGGCCCCAAGGTAGGGCGATGGGGGCAACTCCAGGAGTGGATGGAGGATATTGACGATCCTGAGGATGACCACCGGCACGTCAACCACCTAATCTGTGTCTATCCCGGTCGCCAGGTTGCCCCCTCCACGACGCCTGAGCTTGCGGAAGCGGCCAAGGTTGGGCTTGTTGCCCGTCGGGACCACGGCCCGGAGCATCCGGGCTGGAGTCGCGTCTGGAAAGCGTGCATGTTCGCCCGTCTGCTGGATGGGGAAGCTGCACATGGTGAGCTCTCGGAAACGTTGAGGACCAAGATCTGTTCGAACCTGTGGGCCATACATCCGCCATTCCAGATTGACGCCAACTTCGGCTATGCCGCAGCCGTCAGCGAGATGTTGGTGCAGAGCCATTTGCAGGTGCGGGGTGATGATTGTGCGCAGGAGAGGAGCCAGTTGGAGACAACAGGCTCTCCTCTAGAAGGACATCCAGTTGTCGCCAACTGGATGCGAGAAAGTGGTGATGGTTGCAGGAGCGAAGGGAGTTCGTTGGATACAACCGTTCAGCTCATTGAAATCTTGCCGGCATTGCCGGAGGCGTGGGCGGATGGTCGCGTGACGGGGATGAGGGTGCGAGGTGGCTTCGAGGTGGATATGGAGTGGCGAGAGGGCAAACTAACTCGTGCTGCGTTGCGGGGGGTATCCAATGTTGATGACGCTTGCGTGGTGAGATGCGGCGATGTGAGCTGGCCTGTGCAGGTATCACGTTTCGATGAAGTCGTCCTTGCCGGGGAGGGGCTGTCATGACTGACGCCCCGCGATCCTCACTGAAGATCGGTGTTATCGCCGATATCCATTATGGTGAGGACTATCCCGGAGGCGGGAGGCGGTGCAGCATTGCTGATCTTCTGCTGCACCGAACGGTCCGCCGCATGAATTGCCTGATCAAGCCGGATGTCGTGCTTGTGCTTGGAGATGTGGTAGATGATGGAGACGCGGCCGGCGCCGAAGATCGGCTGCGAGAGCTTCGCGCGATCCTCGACAAGCTTGATGCCCCTTACCTGGCGATTCCGGGTAACCACGACGGGGATTCTGAGCAGTTCTACAATGTGTTCTCGCGGCCGAAGCCATTCGAGGATATTGCCGGCGTGCGTTTTCTGGCCTTCGTCGACAAACAGGAGCCGGGATACAATGCCACCCGCAGTGAGCAGGATCTTGAACGCATTCGAATGGCCCGGGCCGACTATGATGGGCCCCTGGTCGCGCTGCAGCATGTTTGCCTCTTCCCGCCCGAGCGGTCCCTTGCTCCCTACAACTACACCAATGTATCTGCGGTCATCTCCACGCTGAAGGAGTGCGGGGTCGCACTGTCTATCAGCGGGCACCATCACCACGGTGCGCCAGACTATCGCGAGGGAGGCGTTGCTTTTGTTAATGCACCGGGGTTGTGTGAGTCGCCATTCCCGTTCTTGGAGATCTCACTTGCCGATGGCGACGTCACGACGCGCCGACATGAGCTTGTGATGCCTCAGGACCTACAGCTCATTGACAACCACCTTCACTCCGAGCTTGCCTACTGCAGTGAGAACATGACCGTTGCAAAGGCTATTGATCTCGCCCGCGATTTCGGATTGGCGGGGGTAACCTTTACCGAGCATGCGGGGCAGCTCTATTTCGATCGCAAACCCTACTGGGCTAATGCATGGCTTGAGGGCGGTACGGCGGGGACGGAAGCGGCACATGACCGGATGGATGAGTACCTCGCCCTGAAGCGTGCCCATGAGGACGGATTCGCCCGGTTCAGCCTGGAGGTCGAGTGCGATGTCCAGGGACGATTGCTGTTGAAGCCGGAGCATCGGCAAGCCTTTGGCACCTTTATGGGGACCGTCCATGCGCTATCCGGGCTGACAAGGGCAGCGCCGCCAACCGAGCGGGATTCCGAGGAGTTCCTGTTCCTGGTTGAGGCGATGGGCAAACAGGGCGTGCGGGTGTTGGCTCATCCGTTACGGATTTTTGGTCGGCTCGGATGGGATGTGCCTTCAGAGCTCCCGGACGCCACGGCCCAGCTGCTTGGAAAGTACGGCGTAGCTGCTGAGATCAACTTCCACACGAATGAGCCGCCGGTTGAGTTTGTGCGGTGCTGTCTGAAGCATGGCGTTAAGTTCTCCTTCGGTAGTGACTCCCACAACCTGTATGAGATCGGTGACTTCGCGTATCACATCGCCTTGTTGCGCGAGGCCGGGGTTGACGGGAATTTGGGTGATGTATTGGTTGGCTAGGTCTGCTTCGGATGAGGTGGGAGGATGCAAGGGGAGAACTCGGGTAAGGTAGGGCGAGCCGTCCCTGGCGAGCCGGGAGCAAGTGGAGGGTGATAGATGTGGCAAGATTGAGCATGGCTCAGTTCTGTCTCCTGTCTCACACAGCATTTGCTCCGGCTCGGCAGGGACGCCTCGCCCTACCCGGAATACCGCAGCCACGATCGACGTCTCGGTCCAGGCGTTCGGAAAGAAGGGTGTCGCGTTGATACAGAAACGATGTGTGTACATAAGCATGGTCGCGTTGCTGCTGGGGGCACAGGCCGGATTCGCGGAGCAAAGGAGCGAGAGAATGAGTGAACGTAAACCGAACATAGTTCTGATCCTTGTCGATGACATGGGCTTCTCGGATCTCGGGTGCTATGGCAGCGAAATTCGGACTCCCAACCTGGACCGCATGGCAGCAACCGGGTTGCGCTTCTCGCAGTTCTACAATGGAGCCCGCTGCTGTCCGACCCGTGCGAGTCTGTTGACCGGGCTTTACGCGCACCAGGCTGGGGTGGGGCGCATGATCAACAACGACGGGCCGGGGCCGTTCCAGGGCTACCTGAAGGATTCGTGCGTCACGATCGCAGAGGTGCTCAAGCAGGGAGGCTACGCTACCTACATGTCGGGCAAGTGGCACGTGGGTGAAGAGCGCCCGAATTGGCCGGTCGACCGTGGGTTCGATCGCCACTACGGCCTGATTAGCGGCGGCATGAACTACTTCGACATCACCAAGGGCAAGACCCCCGGCGTGAAACGCCATTTTGCCAACCAGGGCAAGGAACATCAGCCCCCGAGTGAGGGGTTCTACGTAACCGACGCTTTCACGGACTACGCGGTGGCGTGCATCGACGAGCACGAGAATCCCGAACAGCCCTTTTTCCTTTACCTGGCCTACACCGCACCCCATTGGCCTCTACATGCGCTTCCTGAGGACATTGCACGCTACCGTGGAAAGTACATGGATGGGTGGCCTGCTCTCAGGAAGCAACGCTATCAGCGGTTGCTGGAGCTGGGGCTGATCAATGAAGCATGGCCGCTGTCGGAGCAGGATGATCACGCAAGCGATTGGGATTCACTCAGCGATGAGCAGAAGCGGGTCATGGATCATAAGATGGCGATCTATGCGGCGCAGATAGACCGGATGGATCAGGGCGTAGGTAAGGTCATGGACGCGTTGAAGCGCAAGGGCTGCGAAGACAACACGCTGGTGATGTTCCTGTCCGACAACGGGGCTTGCCATGAATCCGGTTCGCTTGGGCAGAACTTCCGTAAGGACCTGACCGGAGAGATGGGGACGGTCGACTCCTATCACAGCTACGGCTTGAGTTGGTCGAATGCCAGCAACACCCCTTTCCGCAAGCACAAGAGCTGGGTTCACGAAGGTGGCATTGCCACGCCGTTCATTGTGCAGTGGCCCGCACGGATAACGGAGCCGGGAAGCACCACTCACCAGGTTGGCCACATTATTGATGTCATGGCCACCTGCTGCGAGGTGGCGGGCGTTCCCTATCCCGAGGGCTATGACGATCGTGAGATCACACCTGCTGAGGGGCTTAGCCTGTTGCCAATCTTCCGCGGGGAGCAGCGCGAGCCGCATGAGCTCCTGTTCTGGGAGCACTTCGGCAACCAGGCCGTGCGATGCGGAAAATGGAAGCTGGTGGAAGAAGGCAAGGGCAAGCGCAAGAGGGGTTGGGAGCTCTACGACATGGAGGCCGACCGCACCGAGCTCAACAACGTGATCGACAGCAAGCCGGAGGTCGCCGCGGAGCTGAAAGCGAAATACGCCGCCTGGGCGAAGCGCGTAGGAATGTGATGTTGGGGGGGTGGGGGAGTTGAGATTTGTTCTCTGGACTAGCGACCAGCGACCAGCGACTCGCGGTTTGTCGGGACGCTTGACGCGCTGACGCACGATTCTCGATCTCTCTTGTCGCGCGTCCTGGGCTCCTCGCTAGTCGCTGGTCGCTAGTCGCTAGTCCAAAATCTCAGCGACCTTGGCAAGGCAGTGGGCACGGGACCACGAGCTCAAGGATGGCTCCGCGTAGCCTCGATATCACGATGAGGACCGGGCCAACTTGACCAGCCAGTCAGGAAGGAACGGTTCTGCCGGACGAGGAATGCCAATGTGAAGACGCGCCATTTGACCTGCGAGATAGGCCACGTCTACCTCTTCGTTTGCCTCGAAGATTGACTGCAGATCATCCAGATCCTTTGCCCGAAGACGTTTGAGCGCATACAGCTTCGACAGGATGGCATCCTCAAGTGTGAGCGCGGGGACGGGACCAAAACCAAAGTCAACCGGGTTGGCTTGTGCGCGTTCCAGGGCTGTCGAGACCCAGGGAAGGGCAGGCAACAGGAAATCAACGCCTTCGCCATCAGGGTCGTCGAGGGGGCGTCCCTCCACCATGCATGCCTTTGTGTTCTGCTTGCGGATGGCGAACAGAGGCCCACCGGCCAGGTCTGCCTCGCGTGCAATTCCTGCCCCCAGTCCGAGTGACTCGAGAATCGACTTTGCCTCCTTCGTCGCATCCCGCTCTGCCAGAATTGCGAAGTCCACATCCATCGTGAGTCGTGGCTCCCTGCGGTAGAGGTCCATTGCGAAGCCGCCCGCCACGGCGAAGACAACACCACGCCCATGCAGTTTCTCAACGGCCTGCTTGAATAGGGCTTCAAGTGACATGGTTTGCTCCTCGCGCATAGGCCAGCATCCTGCGGGCCTCCTCAATGAACGGCAGAATTCGGGAGGCCCGCTTGTCAAGGAGGCGGCAATCCTCTCGTATTGAGGCGAGCGTTGCTGCATCGAAAGCATCGGAGAGCACGGAGGCACTCGGGTGGTTCGCGTTCATTGCATAGAGAACGCGGGTTGGTGTGCGGGTCCGCTGAACAAGTTTCGCTTCAACGAGCGAATCTAGAGCCAGTTCGGCCGAGCGTACCCCGACTGCTGCAATACGGGACAATTGACGTAGCCCAACAGCTTCCTGCTGGTGATGCAGTGCGCGGAGAATCTCCGTTTTCGCTGCGGAGCTCAGTAGTTTGCCTAACGCTTTCATGTCAATAGTGTCTAAAAGATTAGACACTGTTGCAAGCTGAATCGCCCGCCGCTATCGCGCCAAGTCCTCTAAGTCACCCATTGAGCTGTACCAGGTAAACGCTTAGCAGGCACAGGCTCCCCGGAA
>CAZCDU010000030.1:40838-42449 GCA_964497125.1 uncultured Victivallales bacterium
TGCTGAACGGAGCTTGCGAGACGTCGGTGTCGCTATTCGTGGTGCTGTTTGGTGTGAAAACGTCGTGTCTGCGGCTTCTTCATTCAGGCTATTCTATAAACAAGCGAACACTCAGCAGTTAGGAGAAGCAGGATGGCCGCAAAGAAACGAAGTGCGAAGGCGACGAAGGCAGTCGATACCCAGGGGCATTACGCCCACACCAAGGATGCGGACTCGCAGCAGGGCCTGCCCGGCACGATGCGTGGGCCGATGAAGCTCACCATGCTGGGAGCCGGCAGCGGCTTTACGCCGCGCCTGGTCAGTGACGTGGTGCAGATTGAGGGCAATGACCGTGGCGAGATCTGCCTGGTCGATATCGATCGCAAACGCCTGGCTGCGATGCATAAGTTCATCCACCTGGTGCTTGAAAAGCATGGCAAGACGGAGGGGTGGACCGTCACATCCAGCACCAAGCGCCGGGAGGTGCTCAAGGATAGTGACTACGTGGTGAGCTGTATCGAGGTCTCGGGCGTGGACTGCGTTCGCTTTGATAACGACATACCGATGAAGTATGGGGTCGACCAGTGCATTGGCGACACGATAGGACCGGGCGGCCTGTTTAAGGGATTGCGAACAATCCCTGTCTTTCTGCAGGTGCTGAAGGACTGCGAGGAGCTCTGCCCCAGGGCACTGGTGCTCAACTACACCAATCCCATGAACATGATCACGCTAGCCTCGGGCCGCGCCAGTTCCATGTCGGTGGTCGGCCTCTGCCATTCCGTGCAGGGCACCAGCCATCTGCTGGCAAAGCGGGCAGGGGTCCCATATGAGGAGTTGGACTGGGAATGCGCCGGTATCAACCACTTGGCCTGGTTCACCCGGCTGGAGCACAAGGGCAAGGATCTCTATCCGCTCTTGAAGCGGCGGGCCAAGCGGGATCTTGCCGGTAACCCGTTCAACCCTGACGATGCCTCGGACCTCGTGCGCAAGGACATGATGCTGCATTTCGGGGCCTTCATCACGGAGAGCTCCGGCCATCTCAGTGAGTACGTGCCCTACTACCGGACGCACAAAAAAGAGATGAAGAAATACCTCGGCGGCAAATTGGGCGGCGAGCACGGGCACTACGCGAACTACTGGCCCGGCTGGCGCGAGAATGTCGACAAGACGCGCGAGCTGGTGATCAGCGGAAAGCGGTCGCTTGACGACCAGCGCAAGAAGGGGTGGGGACGTTCGTGGGAGTATGCCTCCTGGATTATCGAGGCGCACCAGAAGAACGCGCCGCTCAAGATCTACGGCAACGTGTTGAACAAAAAGGGCAGCGCGGGGCCGCTGATTGGCAACCTGCCGCACGACGGTTGCGTCGAGGTCGCCTGCATGATCGATGGCAACGGCATCAATCCGACGGTATACGGAGACCTGCCGCCGCAGATGGCCGGCATCTGCCGTAGCAACATGTCGATGTTCGATCTTGGTGCCCAGGCGGCGATCGAGAAGAGCAAGGAACTTGCTGCCCAGGCGCTAATGCTGGACCCGCTGACCGCCGCCATGTGCAGTCCATCCCAGATCAAAGAGATGACGCTGGAGTTGTTCGCTGCGCAGAAGCGTTATTTGAAGGGGTTTAAGTAGGGG
>CAZCDU010000031.1:0-29509 GCA_964497125.1 uncultured Victivallales bacterium
CCCGACATGTTACAGGCCATGGGGAGCAGGATGACGCCGAGGCAGTTCATGCGTCGAGATCCGAAGAGAACCGGCAACAGGCCGATGCCGGTGGCTACCATCATGATAGCGATGCCGTCGATACCGGTGATGCCGCCCACGATAGCGAAGATGGCGACGAGTGCGCCGAATGACAGCGCGCGATAACCGACGCGGCTTATGGCGGCAAGGGTGAGCAGCGAGAGCGGCTTCACGAGGAGAAGCGAGCAGCCCCCGGCGATGGCCACCGACGCCAGCGCCAGGATGTAGGCGTAGTTACCGTATGGCACGACTAATCCACTGATAATCCACGCTCCGCCCCCCCGCGTGATTCCCAGGCCCGGGACCACAAAGAGGAGTAGCCCGCCGACGTAGTAAATCAGTTTTGACGTCCCCTGGGAGACGAGGAACGTGCGGTCGTTTCGAATCGCGGTGGCGTGTCCGGCAAGCAGCCCGCCAATGCCGCCGGTGACAACAGGGAAGAAGGCGGCGAACCCGCCACCGAGGGCGCCGGCAAACGCCCCACGCAGCACGGTCGTGGTGTCCAGTGAAGCGTGGCATGTCGCGTCTTGTTCGGGTGGTACCAGGTTGCTGACAAGATTGAGAAGCAACCACGGGATGGTGAATAGTCCGACAAAAGCCGGCATCAGGTTCTGGAACGACGCCCCCACGGCTACCGGGGTGCTGAAGTAGAGAATGAAACCGAGCAGTCCCGACAGGAGGAACGTCACCAGTCCAATGCCGGTTGATCGCCAGGAGTCGAAGAACCGTCCCCAGCCGGCCTGTCCGCTCGGTCGACTCTTGGGCCATTCCGACATCAGCATGAAGGCGATCACACACCACAGCACCCAGTGCACATGAGGGCGAAGCACCTTCTGGGCGGTGGGAAGGAGCATGGGTCCCAGCGGCCCGACGATTGCCAGCAACAGAACAAGACCGGCTGCACTGCCCGCGGTTGTGATCATGATGCCCTCGAGTCCCCGCCCATTGAGAAAGAACTTCTGTCCAGGCAGGACCGTGAACATGGCGCTCTCGTCGGGGGCTGCCAGGAGAATGGACGGTATGGTGTTCAGGACGGCGTACCCAACCATCAGGCCGATGGCAAAGGGCAGGGCGACCTCCATTGGCACCGTGTGTCCCGCGGCGACCGCCGTATGCGCGAGCAGGGCCAACAGCCCCATGATGTTGTAGATGTGAAGACCGGGAATACAGGCAAGGAGCGACGACAGCGACGTGCCGAGAACGACGGCGGCTAGAGCGATGGCACCGTGCGTCAACATCACGGCGTCTTCCCGGCGGGTCGGTCCGTGATGAACTTCAGGTGCCCCGGCAGCTTCAGATACAACTTGGGCACAGAATCGGCAGCCACATTGAGACTCCCGCGCACCTCGACCCGTTCGCCGGCCTTCGGGTACAGCTTGTCGGCAATGAGCCGGCGGGCAACATCCCGGTAGGCAGCCACGCGGATTTCGCCCGAACCATCGGCAACGGAGAAGCTGACATAATCTCGCCCCTTGCCGATGTAGGCGCGTTTGGGTACCGAACCGACGATGCGAACATGCGCGAAATTCATAACGGGGGTAATGTCCTCGATCTGGACGATCGGCGGATCACGGTGACGGGCGGCCGTGTAGAGAAGCCCCAGGCCGACAGTGGCCAGAAGGATAGCGACAAGACGCACGGCCACCATCATGGGGGCCTTGTGCGCGTCTGCGTTGCAGTAGGGGCATTTGCCGGCTGGTCCAACATACCGGTTGCATGACGGGCAGAGCGGTGAGGGTGTAGGCTTGGGGCTCACTATAGTTTTCCAACGATGGTGCGGAGAACATCCTCGGTGGTGACGAGGCCGACCACGGCATCATCTTTGCGCACCAGGCAGAGCGGCTGACGCGCGCGGCGCATACGGGGCAGGATGTCGTCCACAGGCATCCGGGCCGGAATAAACTGAGGAGGGCGCGCGAAATCACCCACGGTTCTGCCGGTCTGGCGTTCCCCTTCCGAAAGCACGTAGAAGACATTGATGATGCCGATGAAGTCGCCGCTCTCGCGATCCAGAACGGGGAGCCGCGTGAGTCCGCAGTCTCGTGCCAGGGCGAAGAACTCAGGCATCTTCATGTCCGAGAAGGCCACGACCATTTCCGTGGCGGGTACCATCACGTCCTCAGCTTTCTTGCCCGAGAGCTCAATGACGCGGTGGATCATATAGCGCTCTTTGGAAGAGAGAACACCATCTTTCTCGCCTTCGCGGGCAAGGATCTTCAAGTCCTCGCGCGTCACGAAAGGATCCGGCTTGGCAAAGGCCTTCTTGTCCCCGTGGGAAATGAGCTTGGTGATACTAAGGACCGTGAACGAAATGGGCATCAGGATCCATTCGGAGACACGCAGGACGCCGGCGAAACGTTGGCACCGCTCGAGCGGGCGGCTATGAAACCACGCTTTCGGTAGGTACTCGGCGAAAACAACGACAAGTAGCGTCATGACCGCCGAGGACGTTCCCTCCCCGCCGGGGACGTGAAGCCGGGATGCAAGGCTGGCCGAAACCACCGAGATGACGACGAGACAGATGTTGGTGCCGACAAGCGTGGTCCCCAGCAGGCGGTCGAAGTTGGTGACGAACGACTCCAGGATACGGGCATTGGTCGACCCCTTGCGTACGAAATGTCGCAGGCGCATCCGGTGAATGGAAATCACGCCGGTTTCAATGCCGGCATAGAAGGCATGTCCGATCATGCACACAAAGATCACGAATAAGAGGAGGGGCAGCATCATGCTTCATCCTCCTCATCCGTTCGCGTTTCCATCTTTTCAACTCTAACCAGCAAGATGCGTTGGCGACGGACGCGCTCAACAGTTGCACGACACCCCTGGGCTCTGACCGTTTCGCCTGGTCGCGGAATGCGTTCCGCCTGCGCCGTTACCCAGCCGGCAATACGATCAACCCCGTCTGCTTCGAGATCCATATCCAGCTCGTAGTTGATGTCTTCAAGGCTGACGCTTCCGTCAACCAGCCAACGGTCTTCTCCAACCTGCTGGATTGTGTTGACCTCTTCGCCAAACTCGTTGTCAACGTCCCGGGCTATCTCTTCAAGAATATCGCCGCGCGTGATGAGCCCTGCGGTTCCGCCGAACTCATCCGCCACAACGGCGATGCGGCAGTTCTCCTTCTGGAAGGTGGTGAGAAGTGTGTCCAACGGCGCGGTCTCAGGCACGAACGTGGGTTTGAGCGTGGCAATGCTCAGGTCATGGCCCTCTGAGAGCAGGAAGCGTGGCACATCCAGGAACGCCTCAATGTGGTCGAGCGTTTCACGGTAGAGGGGCAGGTAGCGGTAGCGGCACCGGCGCGCATCGGCTTCCTGTTCGTCCGGCGGGTCACAGAGATCAATGCCAATGAGGTCGACGCGGGGTGTCATGACGTCACTGGCCTGCGTCTCTTCGAGACGGATGATGCCATCCACCATGGTGCGCTCTTCTTCGTCGAGTACACCTTCCTCTTCGCCCACTTCCACCACGGTCAGGAACTCGTCCTCGGTGAGCGTCTTGGCGACCGGGGTCAGGTCTGCCGCAAAGAGATTGGCCGCTTTCTCAAGTCCAAAGCGCAATGGTGCGCTGACGCGAATGAGCATCGTGAGAAATCCGGCATAGAGGGTCGCCATGTCCGCGGCACGCGTCATGGCGATGCGCTTTGGCGCGACCTCCCCGAAGATCAGCAGAAGCGCGGTTTCTGCCGGAATGGCGATTGCTTCTGCGTGATGCACATCCAAGCCATGCAGAATCACAAAGCCCAGCGAAGCCGCGCTGACATTGACGAGCGTATTACCAATCAAGATGGTTGAAAGCAGGCTCGTGGGGTGATTCAACATGGCTTCTATCTGTGCGGCGGCACGGGCATGTTTCTTGCGAATCGTGTTGATCTGGAGCGAGTTGAGCGAGAAGAGACAGGTTTCTGAGCTCGAGAAGAACGCGGAACAGAGCAGGAGTAGAAGCAGGGCGACACATTCGAAAATGAGAATCGTCATAACGTGATCGTCTCGACCTCCGTTACGCGAAGCTTGGTTCGGTGCACCACCGGATAGCTCTGGATCTCCATATCCTTAATCATCCACTGGTCATCGATCTTCTTGCAGCTTCGTACCCAGAGCTTGCGCAGTAGCTTGTCGTCCGCGTCATACCCTTCGGCCTGAAGCATCATGCGCGCTTTCTTGCTGATCCAGAGGCGGACGCGGGCATAAGGGGGCGCTCCGAGATTGGTGGTTCCTCTTGGCTGGATTGAGCGGGGACGCTCACTAGGCCTGCGAGGGACCGCCAATCCCTCCGCTTGATGACTGGTGACTGATGACGGATCACTTCCCCTTGGAGCCGGGATATCGAGAATGTAGCAGTCGAAGGTGCGGATGGACTCCTCTCCGACGATTTTGCCATTGGGCCACCAGAGGTAGGCCAGCGTCAGATCGATCCAGCTCAGATCGGTATTCTGAATGGTCCCTGACAGATCGGGGAGTTCTGCTTCATGCAGGGGGTCGCCGACCTCATACCCGTAGGAGGCGCTCCCGTCGTGCGTGATGGTGAGTTTCTCCAGGCTGCCACCGAAGGCGTCGCGAATGTGATAACTGGCTCGTGCCGGCGATTCGCCCCAGTAGGCTTTCAGATCAAAGCCCAGCGAAGAAACGGGGACCCCGCGGCGCTTGCGGACCAGCAATTGGCCAGAAACATGAATGGGATCAACCGGCAGCCGGGCCACCACGTCACGCAGGAGCTGCTCAGCTGTGGGCTGAACCTGCCCGCCTGACTGGTCGGAAGTTGGCTGGGCTTCGGAAACATCGGCAAGAGCCGCGACAGACAGCAGCATGAAGGCTGCCGACAGAATCACTTTCAAAATGTCGCTTCTCCTAGTCCAATTTTGACTCGCAAGGACCCGCTTCTGCATCAGCATCGATCGCGTGATCGATGATCTCACGGATATCCCTGAGTCCTGTTGAGGGAATAATGATCGTGTCGCGCCGGCCACCAACATCTTCGGTGACACGGAGGAAGCGACCTCTTGGATTCTCCCTCAGATCAAATGAGAACAGCTTTCTCTCGACCTGGACTTTTTCGCTTAAAAGCTCGGTGTCCACATCGTACCCCCGATCGCTGAACGGCACAACATTACTGCCGCCCGCTTTCCAGTACAAATGCTAGCACATCGACATGGCGTGTCAACAAGAGGTCGGTATGAATTTTCGGCAAAAATGAGGCCGCTGGTCTTTCGACCAACGGCCTCTTCTCGGATCGCTTCGCCTTCACCCACAAGTTCTGTTAGTTAAGGTTGCGTATGTCTGACTTGATAACTCAGGAAGCAGTGCGAAGCTTTTCACGAGATATGTTGCACGCTTGTCATCTTTTTTGTCTCTAGGCCCTCCCTTCAATCAGCAATGGAGTCACATATGCTGCATATACTATCAGCATAAAGCTTGCCAACTTTGGGAGGGTGGGCGTGTTCCTTAGGGTTTTCGCGTATTGGTCTTTTCAAGGGCGCTAGATTGTCGCGGCGGTGCGAAATCTTGGCACTTCTGAGAAGGAAAAGGGGGGGGAGAGAGGCAAGAACGGTGGAGTTCGACAGTCAGTGTCCCACTGGGGCAAGCCCAGTGGTGACACGGAGCCGGGGCAAGAGTGGTGGCGTAGCTGGATTCGTTAGAATGCAGACGTGCAAGTATCGAAAACACGAGGACACAAGCCTGACTTCGGGCCTGACGCAGGAGGCCTGAGCTCTAATGGGTCTCCAGCCGGTGATCGAGCATGCGATGCTTATCGAAGAGAAAAAGCCCGGTAAACGGGGTGTTCTCGAGCATCAGTGGGAGCCAGTAGCGGTCATCCTCCCACATTTTGTCATAGGGAATCTTGTCGACCGGGGTCCAGAGCGGGATGGCTTCGTCGGTTTCCTGCGGCGTCCCGGTATGCGATTCTGCTCGGAATACCGTACAGTGAATGGAGAGACCGTCCACGAACTGGAACGACAGCTCGCCGCAGTGCGAGACTGCTTCGGGCGTAATGCAGAGCTCTTCTTCAACCTCTCGGATCGCGGCCCCCCGCGGGGTCTCCCCCGGCTCGAGCCGCCCACCGGGGCCGTTGATGTTCCCAGCGCCAAGGCCGCGCTTCTTGTGGATCAGCAGGACCTCGCCATCGCGGACCACAAACAGCAGAGTTGCCCGCTGTTGCGGGGTCCACGATGACCAGTCAATATCGGATACCGAGCGTAAGCTACTCTTCAAGAGCTGTCGTTTCCTTCTCAGGGCAGGCGCACTTGTCCTGCTTGCTCTTCTTCTCTTCACAACCCCCAGCGGTACTGAACCTGCGGCGACCTATCCAATCCCAACCACGCCCGTGGTCGCACGGAACCGGCTCCTCGGAGCAAGGCGCCAAACGAGAAGATATCCTCATAGCGGTAGACCACGATATCTTCGACATCCAGCAGCTCTGCGGTGCGGGTCATAGCATCTTCCCAGTAGCCGGTTTCGTCGATCAGCCCCTGTTTCAGGGCCTCGGTGGCGGTGAAGATACGGCCATCGGCAAGCGGCAGTACCTCTTCCTCGGACAGGTCGCGGTGCTCGACCACCAGGCTGACGAACCGGGCATGCATGGCATCAACAACGGCCTGGAGAATCCCCTGTTGTTGCTCCGTGAAGTCCGTCAACGGATTAAGCAGGTCTTTGTTTGCCCCTGACTTGATCGTGACGTCCTTGACACCGTGCTTCATGGCCAGCTCACGCAGGTTGACCGATTGGACGAGAACGCCTATCGACCCGGTAATCGTGGTGGGGTGGGCGATGATGTGGTCGCTCGCGAGGGCAATGTAGTAAGCTCCGGATGCGGCGGTATCCCCGCAGAGGGCCACGACCCTGCGGTCGGGACGGCCCCGCTTGAAATCGAGGAGCGCCTTGTAGATGATATCACTGGCGGTGATGCCGCCGCCCCCGCTGTCCACTTCCAGAATAATCCCCAGAACGTCATCATCATGCGTCGCGCGGCGAATGGCTCTAAGCGCGAAGTCGGCAGAGCCATCAGGCGTGAACAGCGAGGACTCGTTGTTGAGCATGATCATTCCGACAAGCGGGACGCGAACAACCTTGTTGCTCCCTGTCCCGTAGGACCAGTGTTCCTCGAACTCCGGGAACTCATCCTCGCCATGCTCGGCCGCCTCAACTGCAAAGGGCCCGGCCAGGAATCCGCCATGGCCGCTCTTGTTTAGCCAGACCAATCCAACCACCAGCACCAGGGCCACCAGTATTGCGATCAAGCAGCCTGGGCGGCGCCTTTTTCTCGTATAGGTCACTTTCGTCATACGTAACGATCCTCTCTCATCCGCTTTCGGTCATTCCTCTTTACTCTGTCAATCGTAACAGCTTCCGCAACGCTGGAAAAGGCCTGATCGAAACTCCCCGGGCGTCAGCCTATGCGGTCTGAATTCTCACGAATCCAGCTACGGGGAGAGATCCGAATGTAGCCGGATCCGTTAGGATTCGGACGGTTATGTGGCTCATGACGCGGCTTGCCTTGGGGGGGGGGCGTACCCGAGGGCGGCGACAATCAAGAATGGACACAATATTGTGGATAATTCCTTGAGATAGCCTCGACACAGGACTAACATCCGACTACCGAGGTGACGATATTGGGAAACAGAGCACGCGCCCGATACCGTGAACGACAAGATCAGCAGGAGTTAAAGCATGAGATTCACAAAGCGAGTATTCCATGACCTGGCAATCTGGATGGTCTGTTTCGGCCTGTCTATCGGTGTTGTGTTTCCCTTCTTCGTCATGGGCCTGGGGGTGCCGGGAGATGTTGCCCTCACATTGACGTTCTTTGCTGCCTGTCTCGCGGCGGGAGCCGTTGCCGGGATCATCAACTTTGTCCTGGCACGCTGGATTGTGGGGGAGAGAATCTGTCTTCTCGCCGACGGCATGCGGCATGTTGAGGACAAACTGAAAGAGATGGCCATTAATGGCAGCGTGGAAGGTTGTACACCTGAGTCATGTGCTATCAAGGTCGATTCCGAGGACGAGATTGGTGACAGTGCCCGCGCGTTCAACCGACTGGTGGCAACGCTGGCATCTGCTATGGAAACGGAGAGTGCCTATCGCGCGTTCTCCAAAATGCTGAGCAGCAACCTTGAGATTGATCCGCTCTCGGATAACGCCTTGGCCATGTTCCTGGAGCAGAGCGGCGCGCTGGGAGGGGCTATCCTCTATGAATCAGACGGCGAACTGATGGTTGCCGCGAGCCATGGGCTGAAGAGCCCTGATGACCTGCTTGAGAGCGACCACGTGCAACGGGTCCTGAGCAGCGGAAAGATGCAGTGCCTCGAACTGCCCGAGAATATGCCGGTGCAGGGCGTCCTCGCCGATTTCACGCCGCAAGAGGTATGTGTTCTTCCTGCCAGTTACAAGGATGTGCCACTCGGCGTTGTCGTGTTGGGTTCCGCCCATGTGTTCACGGTCGAACAGCGCGCGCGCATGACGCTATTCTGTCATGGACTTGGGTTGGCCTTGAACAACGCATTGGCGCACAACAGGCTGAAACGTCTGGCTGCACTGGACCCCCTGACCGGGATGTATAACCGCCGCTTTGGCATGGGCCGACTGCACGAAGAGTTCGGGCGGGCCGTACGCAGTACGGCTCCTCTGGGTGTGATGATGATGGATATCGATCATTTCAAGGCCGTCAACGACACCTACGGCCATCTCGTCGGCGACAAGGTCATCAAATTGGTATCCAGTGGCATCCGCGGCATGCTGCGCGAAGGCGATATCCTTATGCGGTATGGTGGCGAGGAGTTCCTGGCGGTCTTCCCGGCCGCCTCAATCGATGATATGCGCGATCTTGGAGAACGGATACGTCGAGCCGTTGAAGATAGTTCGCTTACCGTTGGGAACCAGACGTTAAGCGTTACGCTCAGTCTTGGCGGCGCGGCCTTCCCTCATAACTCCGTCGAGAAGGAGGACGTGCTGGTGCAGCTTGCCGACAAGGCTCTGTACCGAGCCAAAGAGGGCGGACGGAACAGGCTCGAGCTCGCCCACGCCGCGGCGGAGTGATCCGGCCGGTATTCGGATTCAGATGCAATCGGGTTAGAGCTGCTCGACGGCATATCCCTTGGCGCGGAGCAGTGCGACGAGTCCATCTTCACCTGGCAGATGCCCAGCCCCGACGACCACCATGCTGGTTGTGCCGGACTGCATGATTCCGTTGAGGGTCTTCATCCAGCGTTCGTTGCGTTCCTTAATGAGGACGCGGTGTATAGTGGGGTACTTCTCAAGATTGCTCAGCAGGGCTTCCCCCAATCCCTCCAGATCACCCTCGCGCCAGGACGTTATGATGCCCGCCAGGTCTTCCTCGATGGTAGCGAAGTCTTCCAGGCTCTGCCGGACGAATGCGTCCTGATCGCCACCGACCATAGAATCAAAGAGTCCCAACTGCTCATCGAGGGTTTCGAGCCCAACGATGCTCTTCTCGAGTTCCTTGGCCCGCCGGTAGAAATGCCAGTCAATCCCATGTTGTGCGGAGAAGCCAAGCTGTTCGAGCCGCGTGGCTGTCAGGGCCATCACGAACATCCACGGTTTGTAGTGTTTAAAAGCAATCATCTCCAACCCGATCTCGCGGGCGCAAGTCTTCGCGAGTTTGAGCGTCTTGGGTTGTAGGATGTCGGTCAGGCTCTCGCCGCGGGGCAGCATGCCCTTTACCATCATGGCGATCTGGGCGTCGGGATCCGTCATGGCTGACAGGTCCATTTCGAGTACGACCTGCTCTGATGCCAGGAAGGCGTCCTCGATAGGTTGCGGCAGCGGGTAGGCATCTTCGGTCAGCAGGTGAATCGAGCCCTGCAGGTAGAGTGTTGTCGTATCGGATTGCACGCGCCAGAGACAGCCGCGCGGGTCCGCCGCAAACGCAGAAACCGCGAGAAGAAGCGGAAACAACGCGGCCGGCAACATTTGTGGTGAAGGCTTTGCTTTCTTATGTGCGGGTGGTAGCATGTCGGCAGACTCTACCACAGGGGGCGATGAGGATGCCACCGGAAAAGGTAGGATAGACTGGGGAATACTATGTATGAAGAAGAACGCGATATTGCGGTAGAGGCCGTTACGAAAGCAGCGGCATTGTGCCAGGCCGTACGTGAATCACTGGTCTCGGCAGAGACCATGGCGAAGATGGACAAATCGCCGGTGACCGTAGCCGATTTTGGAGCCCAGGCCGTCATTATCAGCGAGCTGAAGAAAGCCTTCCCGGATGATCTCATTGTGGCGGAAGAAGATACCGGAGCGCTCTGCGGCGATGCGTCCGCACCACTTCGTGAGAAGGTTCTTGAGCATGTCCAGGCGGTTAGTCCCAAGATGAGTGAAGCCAGCATGCTGGACGCCATTGATGGTGGCCACCACCGCGGGGGGCCCGAGGGCCGATTCTGGACGCTGGACCCGATCGACGGCACCAAGGGATATATCCGCGGTGACCAGTATGCGATTGCCTTGGCCCTGATCGAGGACGGTGATGTCGTTCTTGGTGTCCTTGGTTGTCCAAACCTCCCGGTCGAGGGGATTGGCGCCGAAGGACCCCGCGGCGTTATCATGACAGCCCGGCGGGGAGAAGGTGCCGTGCTTCAAGACATGGAAACCGGGATCCGTCGTCAGATCCTGGTGAGCGAGGAAAGCGACCCACGCCTGGCGGTCTTCTGTGAGCCGTTCGAGTCCGAGCATACGGCACACGGGGTATCGGCTGAAGTGGTGAATGCGCTGGGCGTGTCGGTTGCCCCCGTCCGTCTCGATAGTCAGTGCAAATACGCGGTTGTCGCCCGTGGTGAGGCCGGCGTCTACATTCGCCTGCCCACACGCGCGGACTACGAGGAGAGGATCTGGGACCATGCGGCGGGTGCCATCGTGGTGGAGGAGGCCGGAGGGACGGTTACGGATGCACGTGGCCAGGAGCTCGACTTCACACAGGGCCGCACGCTGCGCAACAACAAAGGCATCATCGCCTCGAACGGCCGACTGCATAGCGATATCGTTGACGCGGTTCTCGCCGCCGTCCCCGAGCTGAATGGCTGAGGCGGGCCTGGATCTGAATTCTCGCGAATCCAGCTACGGTGCGGGAGCTGAATGTAGCCGGATCCGTTAGGATTCGGACGCACCGGTCAACTGGGGACCTCGTCAACGACGAGCTCCTGTCCCACTTTCGGTGTGCTCATGGCGTCTGAGCCGCCTTCAAAATCATACAGCTCGCCGGCCATGATCGAGGCGCCCCCATCCACATTCAGAACTTGCCCCGTGATCTTCTCCGCGTAAGGGCCCAGCAAAAAGACGGTAGCGTTGGCAACCGCCTGTTTGTCTTTGCGCGTGTTCCATGGCAGAGGGCTTGCCTGGCCCCAGAGTCGCGTCATACCGCCAAATCCCGGGATCTTGGTGGCGGCCTTGGTGAAGAGGGGGCCGGCAGACACGGCATTCACACGAATCCGATCACGGCCATGGCGGCGGGCCAAGGCCCTAACGAGCGCCTCGAGGGCCGCCTTCTGCACGCCCATCCAGTTGTAGAAGGGATAGACACGCTTCGTGTCAAACGACATGGCTACCACCGAGCCGCCATCTCCCAGGTTAGACTGAGCATGCCGCAAGACTGTGGCGAGGGATACACAGCTGATGTGGTGCGACAACATGATGTCGTCGACCGCCTCGGTATGGAATTCCTCTCCCAGGCACGTGCGGGGATTCGCGAAAGCAATGGAGTGGACGATCCCGGCCAGGGGACCCAGACCCGCGAACAGCTCCCTAACCTGCTCCTCGTCCGTGATATCGCAGAAGCGGAAATCGATGCCCGCCCGCTCCTCGTCAGTCAAGGCTCCGGCGCGATCCAGGAAGCGCTTCTTAAAGACAGCATTCTGAACGGTATAGATGACCTTCCCGCCCATCGATTGGATCGTCTTGCCGATGGCATAGGCCAGCGAATCCGGATCCAGCAACCCCATCACCAGGTAAGTCTTATCGGCTTCAATCATGTCGCCTCCTCCACGGCAAATATAGAACGCCACCAATTTAGGGTCACATTAGTGCCGTTGCCGGAGTTTGTCGATGTGTAAAATCCCCAAAATGTTTCAGGATGTCTCACGCAGAGGGTGAGACACGCACCCCCGGGCAGCACAAAAATCCTCAAGTTTGCGGCAGGTTCTATCTGTGCAGCCCATTATCTGTGTCGAAATGAGAACACAACTCCACCACAATCTTATTGCATAGCGTGATAACCCCCGCTGCAACAGGGGTTTGCACATTCCGTGAGTGGCGCGAGGCCCATTATGGCATGCTTTTTGCATCAATAATCCAGCAGATAGCTGCCACAAAGGGGCGGAGAAGGGAGACTGGGATGAGCAAATCAAAATACGGGTGTCAGTTTTCGGTCTTAGCGGTTCCAGAGCGCGACAATATGTTCCTCATGAACATGCGCGTCTATGACGTTGTGCCGCACCGTATCGAACCCCAGTCGGACAGTGATCCTCTCTCCGTCATCTGGTGCGCCGTCTACAGTGTCGGCTCCATGCAAAAGATGAACTGAGGGTCCAGGCCGCAGTCACCGACGATTCACCCGCAGCTCATGATGGCCTTCTCTCTGTTTCACTCCACTGACGCTGCGAACTGTTCGTATTCCTCGTCTTGCATCTCAATCGTGTGACTGCGGGCAGGATAGTTTCCACGCTGCACATCTTCGCGGTACCGACTCAGTGCATCGACAGCCGTTTTGAATAGCGATGCATACGTGATCGAGTGGCGCGGATAGTGCCCGGTGTTCGTGCCCAGAAGATCACTGGCAAAGACGAACTGACCGTCGCAGTCCGGACCACTGCCCATGGAGAACACCAGCATGCGGGTTTGCCTGGTGATCAGGGCGGCGACCCTGGCAGGCACGACCTCCATTTCGACGGCGATACATCCTGCCTCTTCGAGGGCCATGGTCGCTTCGTAAACCTGTAGCGCTTCTTTGCAGGTCTTGCCAACGGCCCTGGGACCACCATACCAGGTGTTATTAACCGGCAGATACCCCACGTGACCGCAGCAGGGATAGTGCTGACGCGACAGTGCGGCAAATTTCTCCGGAACCAGTCCGGAGCAGTAGATGATATCGGTTCCGGCTGCTCGCAGTTCGCCCGCTAACCGCAGGGCTTCCTCAGCGCTGGAGTAGGCCCCAATCGATGGCAGCCCGGAGCCGATCAACGTGTTCGGTGCTCCCTGTCGGACCGCATCAAGCGTCCACTTGCTCTGTTCCAGGTCGTCTCCCCAGGCCACGATCATGTCAACACCGGCCTCCTCGGCAGCCCTGGCCGTCCACGTGTCGAACGCCGTGGTGAGTACGAGCTGGCGCTTTCCTTTGGTCTCCAGAAGTTCGGCTACAGTTGAAATAGGCATCCGGTCATTCCTTGTCGAGAATCTGATCGCAGTTTACGTATTGTGCTATCCGGTCACCATCTTGGGGTATTCGCATGCTCTCAGGCAACTCTCTTCCGCACCGATTATCCAGTCGGTTGGACTTCCCGCGGTTGCAGCCCCCTTGCGGATAGAGTAGTCTCGGTTTTTGCAGAGGAGAGTCATGAAGGCATGGGACGTGATCGTTGTGGGTGGTGGTGCAGCGGGGCTGTTGGCGGCTGGTGAAGCGGCCGGGGCCGGGGCGCGCGTGTTGCTGCTCGAAAAGATGCGCCGTCCCGGGCGCAAACTGCGCATTACCGGCAAGGGCCGTTGCAATGTGACTAATGTTGCCGAAATGGATGACTTCCTCGACCACTTCGGCCCGACCGGCATCGCCCTCCGACAGGCATTCGCACGCTACTTCTCAGACGAGATCATCGCCCTGCTGGAATCCTGCGGCGTGAAGCTCGTCACCGAACGCGGCGGACGCGTCTTTCCCGCTAGCGGCAGAGCAACCGATGTTGTGGATGCGCTCGTCCGATGGGTGGGTGCGCAAGGTGTCGAGACGCGGACCGGTGTTGCCGCTGACGGGTTGCTGCTGGATAACGGCGTTGCGCATGGTGTCCGCACCAATGGCGGCCAGCTTCAGGCCGCCGCAACCATTCTTGCCACGGGCGGCGCTTCTTATCCGGCAACGGGATCCACCGGTGACGGCTATCGTCTCGCGGCCGAAGCTGGGCATACCATCGTCGAGCCACGGGCGGCTCTCGTTCCCCTCGAAACCAGGGAGAAGATCCCACGCGAGCTGGCCGACCTGACGCTGCGTAACGTGCGCGTTCAGGTGCTTGTGGGCGGCAAACGTGCCGACGAGCAATTCGGTGAATTGACGTTCATGACATTCGGCGTTAGTGGCCCGGTCATTCTCACGGCCAGCGGTCGCATCGTGGACGCGCTGCGTGCCGGAAAGAAGGTCTCGTTGTCCATTGATCTGAAGCCGGCGCTGAACGAACAGAAGCTCGAGGCCCGCCTGCTACGCGATTTTGCCAAGCGCGGAACAGAACCCATGCGGAGCGTGTTGCGCGGATTATTGCCAAAGCCGCTTGTGCGTCCCTGCCTGAATGCAATCGGTGTCCAGGGGCACCGCACGGGCAGCACGATTAAGGCAGAAGAGCGCAAGCGATTGATGAGCTGGTTGAAGGATTACCGGCTGACCATCACGAGACCCCGTCCGCTTGGCGAAGCCATCGTAACGGCCGGGGGCGTTAGCATGAAAGAGGTAGACCCTCGCACGATGGCATCGCGTCTGGCAGACGGGCTCTATGTGGCCGGCGAGCTTCTGGATGTGCATGCCGATACCGGCGGCTATAACCTGCAGGCCGCATTTTCTACCGGCTGGCTGGCGGGGCGTTCGGCTGCCGCGGCTAATCTTAGTGTGGCCTGATTGCGGACAATCGACTACCGTCTTCTCGTGCATGGACGTTGTAGGACAAGCTTCCCGACCAGCGGGAGGGAGCTTGTGTCGCGGCGTCGGCGATGCACACGCTCCCGGAATACCGGGAAGCGCGTCCTACACTGATCATTTGGGATTCAACAATGTTCCTGCCAACAACACGCAAAGAACTCAAAGCCTGGGGATGGGACGCGCTTGATGTCATCCTGGTGACGGGGGACACCTATATCGATTCGCCGTTTGTCGGCGTTGCTGTGATTGGGCGGGTGCTGGTGAATGCCGGTTACCGCGTCGGTATCATCGCCCAACCCGATCCATCAGGTGACGACATCGCTCGCCTCGGGGAGCCGGAGCTGTTTTGGGGTGTTACGGCCGGCTGTATTGATTCGATGGTTGCCAATCGGACGGCATCAGGAAAGAAGCGCAGGCAGGATGACTATACGCCGGGCGGCGTCAATGATCGCCGCCCCGATCGTGCGACCATTGCCTACAGCAATCTTATCCGCAAGCACTTCAAGGGCACGTCTCCTATTGTGCTGGGCGGTGTCGAGGCCAGCCTGCGCCGGATTCCGCATTACGACTTCTGGTCCGACAAGGTGCGCCGGTCGGTCCTGTTCGATGCCAAGGCCGACTACCTGGTCTACGGGATGGCGGATCGCACCGTTGTCGAGTTGGCCGATGCCCTGCGTGATAGCCACGATCCAACGGAACTGCGTGGGCTTTGCTATATTTCGAAAGAGAAGCCTGGAGTTGTAGGACGCGCTTCCCCGAAGGGGAGCGCGTGTCCCGGGCTGCATCACGATGCACAGGCTCCCCGGAATACCGGGGAAGCCTGTCCTACAAGGTTGGAGGGGGAAGCCTGTCCTACAAGGTTATTCGAGAAGCAAGGGGCGGAAGACCAGAGCCAGACCATTGAGCTACCTCCGTTCTCCGAAGTCGCTGCCGACAAGCAGGCCTTCACGAAAATGTTTCACCGGTTCTACGAGAACAATGATCCGGTGACGGCTGTCCGGTTGGTTCAGCAGCAGGACACGCGCTACCTTGTGCAGAATCCGCCGGCTGCGTATCTGACAGGCGACGAGCTGGATGCCGTTCACGATCTTGATTATGAGCGCGATGTTCATCCGTTCTACGCGGCGGCAGGCCAGGTGCGGGCACTCGATACGATTCGCTTCTCAATCGCGACTCACCGCGGCTGTTATGGTGAGTGCAACTTCTGCGCGATTGCCGTCCACCAGGGCAGGCGCGTCCGATGGCGCAGCAAGGCCTCCATCGTACGCGAAGCGGAGCGCATCGCCGCCCACCCGCAGTTCAAGGGCACGCTCCTTGATGTGGGTGGCCCAACCGCCAATATGTATGGCTTCGAGTGTGCCCGCAAAGACAACAAGGGAAGCTGCACTGACAAGCGTTGCATCTTCCCGGATGTCTGTTCCGGTCTTCGCGTTGATCACGGGCGGCAACTCGCGTTGCTGCGGGCGCTGCGGAAGGTCGAGGGCATCAAGCGTGTCTTCGTGGCGTCCGGCATCCGCTACGATATGATTCTGGCCGATGACAAACATGGCGATGAGTACCTGAGAGAGGTCGTTAAGCACCACGTTTCCGGTCAACTCAAGATTGCGCCCGAGCATACTGAGGACAACGTGTTGGCCGCGATGGGTAAACCGGGCAAGGCGTCACTGATCGCGTTCCGCAATCGCTTCAATGAGCTGAGCCGCAAGGCGGGCAAGAAACAGTTTCTGACCTACTACATGATTGCCGCCCATCCCGGCTGCACGCAGCAGGACATGCAGAAACTCAAGCGCTTCGCAGCCGACGAGCTTCACACCCGTCCCGAGCAAGTCCAGGTCTTCACGCCCACACCATCCACGTACTCGACACTCATGTACTGGACCGAACAAGATCCCTTCACCGGCAACCCCTGCCACGTCGAAAAATCCGCCCGTGGCCGCGAGCAACAGAAGCAGGTGCTTACGGGTCCGAAGGGTCGAAAAAAATAGCGCGGGACAGGCTTTCACCCACCCCGCGCCATAACTAAGCCCAAAAAGCTCTTCGGTTATCTACCGATCGAACTGCCCGTCGAAGGCGATGTTGCTGGGTTTGAAGTCCACGCTCTTGACGAAGTTGCAGGCTTCCTCGGCACCGTGACAACGGTCCATGCGGGAGTCTTCCCATTCGACGGAAAGCGGGCCCTTGTATCCGATGTCGTTGAGGGCGACGATGATCTCTTCGAAGTCAATGTCACCGTGTCCCAGCGAACGGAAGTCCCAGAAGCGACGTGGGTCCGCGAATTCGGTATGGCCTCCGAAGACACCAACGCTGCCATCACCGTGACCCCACCAGGCGTCCTTCATGTGGACGTGGAAGATGCGATCCTTGAAGCGGCGGATGAAGTCGACGTAATCAACGCCCTGGTAACCGAAGTGCGAGGGGTCATAGTTGAACCCGAACGCCTTATGGTTGTTCACGGCTTTGAGGGCGCGTTCCGCCGAGGCGGTATCGAATGCGATCTCAGTCGGATGTACTTCCAGGGCGAATTTCACGCCCTTATCCGCGAAGACATCCAGGATTGGCGTCCAGCGTTTGGCGAAATCCGCGTACCCGGCATCGATCTGTCCCGGCAGGGCAGGGGGGAACGAGTAGAGGAGGTGCCAGATGGAGGAGCCCGTAAAGCCGTTCACCACCTTGATGTTCATGTTCGCGGCCGCCCGGGCGGTCTGCTTCATGGTCTTCACGGCCCAGGCGCGTGCGGCCTTGGGATCCTTCTTCACACCGGGAGGCGTGAACTGGTAGTGACGCGCATCGATGTTGTCGCAGACGAGTTGTCCCGCCAGGTGATGCGAGATCGACCAGCATTTCAGGCCATACTTCTCAAGCAGTGCATGGCGGTCGTTGCAGTAGGTCTTGCTCTTGGCGCCCAGCTCCGGGTCGAAGTGATCGCCCCAGCAGGCGAGCTCCAATCCGTCATAGCCCCAGTCAGCGGCCATCTTGGCCACATCTTCAAGTGTGAGGTCTGCCCACTGTCCGGTGAATAGTGTTACAGGTCTTGCCATTGTCTTTTTCCTTTCTTCTTCAACTGTAGCTGGATCCGCAAGGCTCCAGGTCTCTACTTGATCTTGACCCAACGGCCTTTGCTCTTAACCACGGCGTCGATGAACTGCATGCCGCGGATCCCGTCCTTTACGCCCGGGAAGTCGAGAGCCAGCGGATCGGCTTTCTTACGTTCGATCTTGGCGCGCACAGCGTCGGCGAAGTTGCAGTAGTTGTTGGCAAAGGCTTCCAGGAAGGCTTCCGGATGCCCAAATGGCAGACGCGTTCCCCGACCGGCAGCCGCGCTCTTTTCGCCGACGTAGTCGTTGCCCCGCTTCCAAACTTCCTGCGGCCCGTCAATCTGGTTCACATACAGGTAGTTCGGATGTTCCTGGTGCCATTCCAGGCTGCGGTTTTCACCATAGACCCAGATGGCCAGGTTGTTCTCTTCGCCAATCGAAACCTGGCTGGCATGCAGGATGCCCTTGGCGCCCTTGTTGAAACGAAGCAGGCAGTTGCCGTCATCCTCGAGCCGGCGTCCCTTGACGAAGGTCGTCAACTCCGCACAGATCTCTTTCAACTTCAGGCCGGAGATGTACTCCGCCAGGTTCTCGGCATGTGTGCCGATGTCGCCCATGCAGCCCGATCCGCCGCTCTGCTTGGGATCGGTACGCCATGACGCCTGTTGCTGTCCCTCACGCTCAATCGGCCGGATCAGCCAGCCCTGCGGGTACTGCACAACGATCTTGAGGATCTTGCCCAGGTCGCCCTGCTTCACCATGTCGCGTGCCAGCTTGACCATGGGATAGCCGGTGTAGTTGTGCATCAGGCCGAAGACTTTCTTCGACTCCTTGACGATCTTCTCGAGTTGAAGCGCTTCCTTGACCGTCATGGTCATCGGCTTTTCGCACATGACATGGAATCCTGCCTGCAGGAAGTCGCGGGCAATCGGGAAGTGCCAGTTGTTCGGCACCGTGATGGAAACGAAATCAATGCGCTTGTCTTCAGGGAGTTTCAGCTCGCCTTCGATCATGGACTGGTAGTCCTTGTAGGCGCGCTTGGGATCGATGCACTGCTCGCGACCCATCGCCTTGCTCTTGCGCGGGTTGATATCGAACGCGCCTGCGACGAGCTCAATGCCACCGTCCATGCGTGCTGCCTTGCGGTGCACTTCGCCAATGAATGCGCCAGGGCCTCCGCCAACCATTCCCATGCGTAGTTTTCGATTCATCACGGTCTCCTTTCTTTAGGTCGTTTCCTCGAAACGTCCCCGATTCTCTAATGTCGTCACCACATCCGCGAGACTGAATTCTCACGAATCCAGCTACGGGAAGGGGATTCAGCTACTTCTGATTCTGTAGCTGGATCCGTTAGGATTCAGATTTGTCCTGACGTCCTACACCTGAGGGTTCGGCACGAAATCGCCGCGGCAAGCCTTGAGATAGTTCAAGGCGCGGACCTGGCCGCTCATCTCAAGTTCACCATTCATGACCGGATCGTGCCAGCCCTCAATGTCGATGCTGCCGTTAAATCCCGCTCGACGCAAATCAGAAATGATGTCTGCCCAATTGCTGTCGCCATATCCGGGTGTACGGTGATACGCGAATGCCGGCACTTTCTGTATCTTGCCGGGGAGTGCGACGTCGCCGTGCATCGAGGAGTGGACACCGTATTTGCGGACGACATCCCAATGGACGGTGGCGTCTTTTCCGTGTACGTGGAAGATCTTGTCCGCCCACTCGCGCAGCTGTGGCATGGGGTCGATCAGGCTCACCATCTGGTGGCAGGGCTCCCACTCCAAGCCCAGGTTTTTGGCCGGCACGGCATCGAACATCATCTCCCAGGCGGTGGGGTTGTGAGCAATGTTCCAGTCGCCGGAAGCCCAGGTGCCACCCATGTCGCAGTTCTCGAATGCAATGCGCACGCCCTTGTCTGCGGCGCGCTTGGCCAGTGGCGTCCAGACTTTCTTGAAGGCCTTCATGCTCTCATCGATACGTTTGCCGCGGACGCGTCCCGTGAAGCCGGCCACGATGTCGCAGTTGAAGAGGTGGGCATTGTCGATCGCTTTGCGCCAACCCTTGAGTGTCTCCTTGTCCTTGGCTTCGGATTCGAGTGGGTTGCCGAATACAGCCAGTGATGAAATGACGGCACCGGTGCCTTCCAGAACCGCGTTCACCTCTTTCGCAAGCTTCTTGAAGTTGACGCCCTCACATGTCTGCCAGAAGGTGAGGCTGAAGGATTCAAAGCCATGCGGCAGGATCTGGCTGATGTATTCCGGGGCGTCCATTCCGGCGCTGACGAGGGTCCCGATACGGATGTCGGGTGTGAGGGTTTTTGCTTTCTTGGCCATGGGGTTATCTCCTTTGTGGATGTCTATATCTCGCCCTTTCAGGGCTACTTCTCTTCTGTATCGCAAACCCAGGGCGATGCCCTGGGCTGGTATATCTCGCCCTGTCAGGGCTAATCTGTACGTTACAGCGTTACTGTCACGCGGCGTTTTTGATTGGCGCTGCGCACGGCCGAATGGACCATGGCCAGGCTCTTGACGTTGTCGGTGCAGACCGTTTCGGGTGTGCCGCCGTTTCGCAGACAGCTAGCAAATTCAGCAATGCAGCCGGCGTGTCCTTTCGTGTACCGTTTGGGGCAAGTCTTCGGAACCAGGCGCTCGCGTTGCTTGCGGACCAGGCCGGTCTTGCCCTGGACGACTTCGCATTTGAAGTCATCGCCGCCACCCCAAACAATGGAACCTCTCTCACCGATGATGTGCCAGTTGCATTCCCAGGTGGTGTTACAGCCTTCGCTACACCAACTTCCCTGGTAGGTATAGACGACGTTATCCGTCATCTCGAACAGCGCAACAGCCGAAGCCCCGTGCTTGTACCATGATCCCGCTGGGTTCCATTCGTGACAATAGACGGCCTCAGCGTCCTGCCCCGTAATCAGGCGAGCCTGGTCGAACGTGTGAATCGCCATGTCGAGCAGCAGGACGTGCTGCATTTCGTCACGAAAGCCTCCAAAGTGGGCCCCGATGAAGAAGTTGCTCTGCACCGTGGTTACCTTACCGATAGCACCCGAATCCAGGAAACGGCGCAAGCGACGAATCCCGGCCAGGTAGCGGCGGTTCTGCATCACGGCGTAGATCTTGCCGGCCTTCTCCGCGGCTCGTAGCATTTTGCGGGCATTCGGCATGGTGTCCGTCATGGGTTTCTCGCCCAGGACATGACAGCCATGGCGCAACGCGGTGAGGGTTACCTCGCAGTGTGTTTCAGGAAGGCTGCAGTCGAACACGGCATCCGGCTGGACCTTCTTCAGCACGGCCGCCAGGTCTGTACCGACGACCGCGTCAGGCAACTCAAAGCGTTCAGCCTTCTGGACGGCCGCCGCCTCATGGATGTCGACCAGTCCGACGATTTCAACCTGCTTCTTAACAGGATCTGTCCCCAGCCACGCACCTGAAATCCCGCCGCATCCGGCAAGTACAACTCTTGGCTTGTTTGCTGCCATTTCCCCTCCTTCGTCACGAGACGTGACCATTGCAATGAGCCTTGTAGGACAAGCTTCTCCGTATTCGGAGAGCTTGTGTCTTCCGCGAGGTGAGTCGCACACGCTCCCCGGAATACCGGGGAAGCGTGTCCTACAAGCTTCTAGTCCAACATTCCCTTCAGCAACCCGGCCGGCAGTGGTGCCGGACGCTCGCAGGTGCTTTCCAGCTCAATGTGCTTGCCCTGGTCAGACGCATCGTGGAAGGCATGCATGATATCAAGCACGTGATAAGCCAGCTCGCCGTTGGCGCGGTGCGGGCGGCCATCGGCAATACCGGCGGCCATGTCGGCCGGGCCGATGCCGCGAGCGTTATCAGCATAGCCATGGGTTAGCGGGATATCGCTCCACCCCTTGGCTCCCATGCGCTTGATCTTGGGCACACCACCAAAGCAGTTGGGGTCAGGGACGCTCAAAGAGCCCTCGGTGCCGAAGATCTCGATGCGTGGTACTTCTGCGGCCCATACATCGAAACTGGTTGTGATGGTGCCCACGGCGCCGTTGGCAAAGTCCATGATGCCGGCAATATGGGTCGGCACTTCGACCTCAACCTTGGTCCCAAATTTCTTCGCGCTCGTGATCGTGCGTTCCGCAAAGCTCATGCTGGTGGAACCCGAGATCCGTTTGACCGGGCCGAGCAGGGAAACCAGCGCTGTCACGTAGTAGGGCCCCATGTCAAACATCGGGCCGCCGCCGACCTTGTAGTAGAACTCGGGATCGGGATGCCAGCTCTCGTGACCATGGCAGAGCATGAAGGCCTGGGCGCCGATGGGGTCACCAATCCAGCCGTCGTCGATCAGCTTGCGGCACGTCTGAATGCCACCACCCATGAACGTGTCCGGCGCACTGCCGATGCGCACGCCCTTGGCTTCGGCTGCCGCGAGCAGCTTCTTGCCCTCTTCGCGCGTCAGCACGACTGGCTTCTCGTTATGAACACTCTTGCCCGCTTCCACGGCCTGCATGGCCACGGGGAAGTGTCCCTGCGGCGTGGTCAGGTTGACGATGATCTCGATCTCGGGGTCGGCCAGAATGGCCTCCAGGGTCGCGACCTGGACATCCGGATACTCCTCGACCTTGGCGGCCGTACGTTCCGGATCCAAATCGGCACATGCCTTGACGTTGATGTTCTCAAATACAGTGCAGAGATTCTGGAAGTAGATTCCACTGATGTTTCCGCACCCGACGATGGCGACGTTTGTTTTCTTCATTGTCCTGCTCTCCTTACAAAGGCGTTACTTGGATTTGTACTCGGGCACGATCTTCTCGCCCATGGCCCACATGATGCCGCGCTTCACGATCTCGAATACCTCGGGCACCTGGGTGAACTCATCGGCCACATGGCCGAGCGACGAGTAGAAGATGCGGGAGTTGCCGAATTTCCGTTTCCAAATCACCGGCATGACCGTGCCCTTGATCCAGGGACTGTCGCCGTGGCGTCCGCTGAACGTGGTGGTAGCCAGCACCTCGTTGCCGGGGTCGGTGTGCATGTAGTACTGCTCCGACTTCATCCAAAAGTCCTTGAGGCCCTTCGTGATCGGGTCTTTCTGATTCGTGACGTTCACCTTGTAGCGGATGATGCCGCCGGGGTGATCGACCCACTGACCGCCAGTCATAAACTGGTATCCCGTGTTGTTCCGGAATGCATCGCACATGCCGCCATGCCAGCCGGCCACGGCGGTGCCATTCATAACGGCGTCGCGCAGACCATTCCACTGCGGTCCCGTAATCTCGCCCATCGTCCAGATCGGGACAACAAGGTCGAAGTTCCTCATCTTGCGCTTATTTGTATAGATCTCCATCGTGTCCGATACCACGACCCGATAGCCTTTGGATTTCAGCCACGGCGCGACCACGTCAGCGCATTCTTTAGGTGTATGTCCGTCCCAGCCCCCCCAGACGACAAGCACCGATTTGCGTTTTGCCGTCTTCTTCTTGCTTCCCGTTACCGCCTTCTTCTTCGTTGCCATGGGGATACCCGTCTCCTGTTTTGTCGTGGTTGGCGCCGGCACGTGCGTGACGCCCAAAATTCCGGTAATGTTAATTCTGACCACTTTATGTTCGCGTTGACTTAATTCCAATGGAGTATATTCTCTTTGATATGGACGATTTTGTCATTCATCTGGCTCCGTTGCCCCGCCGTCTGCCATGTGGGCTGTCACTGGAGAGCATTGTCTACAACGGGCGGAAGACGCAGCATGAACGCCGCGTCTTCGATAACTTTAACTTCTCGTTTATTCTCTCTGGTGGTGGGAGTTTTAGATTTCGTGGTGAAACGACACCAGTCGAGGCCCCCTGCGTTTTCTTTCAATGGCCGGGTGAACTCATGGATTACGGCCCCGGGGGGGAGTGGGAGACATGGGAGGAGCTTTCGTTGATCTACCCGGCCGACCAGCTTGATGAGCTGTGCCGGCGAAACCTGGCGTTACTCCGCAAGCCGCTCTGGAACGTGCGGCGTGAGATCCCCATGCGAGAGCAGGTGAATCACCTCTTGAGGCTATTAAAGACACCCTACGCGGGTGGCATGGCCGATCGTATCGACCGCGCCTGCGAGCTCCTGGTTGTGGAAAGCCGCCTGGGGGAGGACCGGCCGCCACTGGGGCGTGATGAATCTGTCGTGCGGGAGATACGCGATCATGTACGGACGCACTACCTGGAGCATCACGACTTCGATGCCCTGGCCCGGGAACACGGGTTGTCTCCCACGACCTTCCGGCGTTACTGGGAACGCTACGTGCATGCTCCGCCGGCGCGCTACGTCATGAACTTGAGAATGCGCGAGGCCTGTCGGCTTCTCGCCGAGACGGACCGAACCGTCGCCGAGATTGCCGATGCGCTGCGGTTTGAGGATCCCCTCTACTTCTCCCGCCGCTTCTCCACGCTCATCGGCATTCCGGCAACCGAGTACCGGCGACGCCACGCCGTGCAACGGTGAATCTGAATTCTCACGAATCCAGCTACGGGGGGGGGGCCAGTGGTAGCGTGCAGAAACTTCTGCAATTAGACCTATGACTCCGACACAGGGCATGTCGTAGCCTTTTTTCAATATCCAACAGCCAACAAGGAATGTCCAATTTCCAAGTGGGCGAGTCCTGAGAATGGTCTGTGCAAGCACTCTCCATTCGCTACCCTCGCTCTCCCGCCTTGTTCTGTTGGATATTCCTTGTTGGTTACTGGATATTCAGCCGAGGCAGTCCGATTGCCCATGTCGTTCTGAAATTGCAGAAGATTCGAGACACAACCGGTCCAGTTACGGAATTCGTTGTAGGACAGGCTTCCCGACCGAAGGGAGGGAGCCTGTGCAGGACCGACGCCAGCACACGCTCCCCTTCGCTCCCCTTCGCTTCGCTACGGGGAAGCGCGTCCTACAAGCGTGTTGGCGACACCACACCGACTTGAGAATGACCGCGAATTAGCCAAACCCAGGATGCCATATTTGCAGAAGAGTCTGCCTGCCCGCCTTTGGAGGGTCCCTGGCGAGCCGCGCGGCGTACGAAGTACGACGAATTCGGAGCTTACCCCAGAAACGACAGATCCATGATGTAGTGCTTGGGGTTGTTCGGATCAATGCGCACGTTGATGGCGCGGCCGCCTTCGACGGCGGGCGTCGGATCCTCGAAGAGGTACTTGCTCTTGAAGGTGTGATGAATACCTGTGGATCGATTCTGCCATTGGGTTACGATCTGGTACGGATTCTCGCCGTTCACCCGGACGTTCTTGTTGAGCATGACGGCTTGGAAGTCCGTGCTGATGATGCGGCCGTGCAAGCGAAGCCACTCTGCACGCGCTTTGGCGCGGTAGAAAATGATTAGCAGCGTGATGCCGGGAATGGCAAAGAGCGCGGTCAGGCCGCCAAGAATTACCGTTGGAAACCAGGTTCCCCAGAAACCGTCGATGCGACCACGATAGGGCGACTCCGGATCGTAGCGGACGGTGACGGCGTCGCCCTTCTTGTAGCGCGGAGGACTGCTGCCAAAACTCGAGACGAACTCGACGGCTTCCTGGCCCTCTGGCGTATAGCGCACAACCGGGTGATGACTGCGTGTTGTGCTGGAGCCGCTGGTTGTGCCGAGGCGAAGATCGACGACCACACCGGGAGCCGTCTTGGCGTTCTTCATGAACCGATTTGTGTGATCGACGACAAGCGCTGTCGCGATCAACAAGACAAGCCCCACGCCGCTGAAGATGAAACCCAGTGTTCGTAGTATCTTCATGGTGTCCGGGTGCGTTTTCACGGGTTGCTTACGAGATCTGAATCCTAACGGATTCAGATCTCACATGACACTATTCCTTCGTCCAGATGCGCGTGTTCAGGTTCATGTCCTCTACAATACCGACAGCGAGGATGACGTCCTCCAGGTAATCCTTGACCATTCTGAAGTCCAGGATCGTGCTGAAGATCCGCGGCTCAAACATGTTCTTCTTGATGCTGATGGCCATGTAAAGGTTGCTGTTCACGAATCCGATGTGAACGGGCACCTTCATCTTGCGCTTGAACTCCAGGATGCGCTGCATCAACGCGGTTGAGAGAATGTAGCGGGCCTCGACCTGGTCGGTGCCATAGACAACGAATTCCTTTTCGAATTCAATGTCTTCCATTTTCACGAGGTCATCGCGTGAGACATTCCATTCCTGCAGCTTCTTGCCCAACCGTCCCAGGAACTTCTCGGCCGAGTCGGGTAGCACAACGGTGCGGCCACTGAAGTGCTTATTGAAGTCGGCAATGAAGAACAGCCCCTTGAAGATGGTGTGCCACTGTGTCTTCTTGTTTCCCTTGCTGTCCGTTGACGTTGTCTTGTACTCCGCATGGATTTCCGAGAAGCGGATGGCGGTCTTGTCAATCTTACCGTCGACGAGGTCCTCGCCCTTGTAGCGATCAATGCGATTCTTGAACAGCGTACTGCTCTTGAACTCGCTCCGGGAAATCTTCCCCATTGGCTTGTAGCTGAGCTCGGGATCCACGAACTCGATGATCTGACGGATAATCGTGTTCTTGAAGTTGAGCTTGAAGTCCTTCGTGAAGAACCAGAACGAACCTGCGATGATCACCGCACTGATGATCAGAACGAACAGGAGAATCTGTGGATTTCCTCCCGCGCTCATGATGATGCCCGCAATAATGGCAGCAATCACGGCGACGACCGCCGCCGTGATGCCAACGTTTCGCAGGCTGGCCTTGCGCTCGCCCTCGAGCTTCTCAAGGACGGGTCGCAGTTCAGATTCGTAGAATGACTTGAAGTCTTCGATTGATTTCATGATTTCCTATTCTACGCGAACAAGCTCTTCACGTCGGGGTTCTCGCGCTCCACTTCGGGGATCTCGAAGAGTTGGCGACGCTTGTAGTTCATCATGCCGGCCATGATATTGGTCGGGAACATCTCGACAGCGTTGTTGAAGTCAGTGACCGCGGCGTTGAAAGAACGACGGGCGGCAGAGAGCTGCTCCTCGATCTCGTTGAGCGAGCGCTGCAAATCCATGAAGTTCTGGTTGGCCTTCAGGTCGGGATAGCTCTCAACCGCAACCATGATGCCGCCCATGGCCTTGTTGATCTCGTTGTTGAGCGTGATCGTCTCATCAGACGAAAGGCTACCCGACATCGCCTTGGCGCGGAGCGCAGTAACGTTTTCGAGAACGCCCTTTTCGTGCTCCATGTACTGTTTCACGGTCGCGATAAGGTTCGGAATCAGGTCATACCGCTTCTTAAGAATAGTGTCGATTGACGCGAAAGCGTTCTCGACGTTGTTCTTCTTGCCAATCAGGCCGTTGTACATCCCGAATACAACCAGCAATACCACGACCACAACACCAATAAGCACGAACATCATTACGCATCTCCCTCTGTTGAGAATTTCACCCTTCGAACTCTGGTTCTACGCCGGCTGAATTCTCATGAATCCAGCTACGGGAGCCAGATTCTCGCGAATCCGCCACTCTTCTACGTCTGTAGCTGGATCCGTTAGGATTCAGGCTCGCAAAACAACCAGCCATCAAAACGCGTTGATACTAGCGGGCGGAATCGAAATCTTCAACTGTTTCCAGTTTCCAGTTGAATGAAACCCCAATAAGAGCGAAACTTGTTTCGGAGAGAAGACGTTTCCTGATTGTTGTAGGACGCGCTTCCCGGTATTCCGGGAGCGTGTGTTGCTGCGGGGAGGCCAAGCTTCCTTCGGCAACCTTGTCCGACAAGGTGTGTGTGCATGTATGCCATCTGTAGGTATCTAGGGCATGAGTGAGTCTCAAGACAAACTACGAGGCCGATTGGCTCCCAGCCCGACGGGGGCGTTGCACCTGGGCAATGCGCGCAGCTTCCTGCTGGCCTGGCTTTCAATTCGTTCACGTGGTGGAACGCTGGTGATGCGCATGGAGGACCTGGACCACCCCAAGGTGAAACCCGGCACGGCCGACCAGGCGCTGGATGATCTGCGGTGGCTGGGGTTGGATTGGGATGAAGGCCCGGACGTCGGCGGCCCGCATGCACCCTATGTCCAGTCAGAGCGGATCGAGCAGTACCGCCGGGCGCTTTCCCGGTTGAAGGATGTCGGCATGGTATACCCCTGCACCTGCTCGCGCAGCGATGTGGAGGCCGGCCAGAGCGCACCGCACGTCGGCGAGGACGGCCTGCGCTACCCGGGAACCTGCCGTGATCGCTACGACAGTTTCGACGAAGCCAGCGCGGCCCTGCCTGAGGAGCGTATTCCCGCATGGCGGTATTGCGTTACGGATGAGCACGTCTGCTTCGTGGACGGGTTTCACGGCCACCAGGATCAGCATGTGCACACGACGGTTGGGGATTTTGTTGTGGCGCGCCACGAAGATGGGGCAGGGTACATGCTGGCCGTTGTTGTAGATGATGCGGCGATGGGAATCACCGAAGTCCTGCGCGGCGACGATCTGCTCGCGACGACCCATCGCCAGATTCTACTGTACCGGGCGTTGTGGTTGGACTGCCCGCAGTTCATCCACGTGCCCCTCGTGGTTAGTCCCGATGGGCGTCGCCTCGCCAAGCGCCATGGCGATACGCGTATCCGAAGCCTGCGCGACCAGGGCGTTTCCGCGGAGAAGATTGTTGGCCTGTTGGCCTATTGGTGCGGTTGGGCCGAGTGGGGAGAGGAACTGACAGCGCAGGAACTGCTTCCGCGATACGATCTGGCAACGCTGCCGAAAGAACCGGCAGTGCTCACGGACGATGTGAAGCAGTACCTCGGGATAGCCTAGCCCGGAGGATCGGCGCAGTACTTCCGTCGCTCGCACCCCTCGCACTCCAGTCCCATCCAAACCCGGTCGAACTGCGACATGATGGCGTCGATGATGTCCGGGGCTTCGGTGAGAAACCCCGATTCGAAATTGCGGCGGCGGGGGCTCTTGGCGCCCATGCCGGCTCCGGTCAGGTTGGCACTTCCACTATAGGCGATGCGTCCATCGACGACGACGCTCTTGAAGTGGACGCGCGGACAGAGTACGCGCTCCAGGCCATCGACCAGGTTGGGATACCGATCGAAGTCCTCGCGGAACGCGGGTCCCGGCTCCTTGGCGTGCAGCAATCTGACTGACACGCCATCCTCGATCAGGTCAGACAAGACAGCCAGGAACGGCACCATCTTCTTGCCCCGGTGGACATGCAGATCCTTCAGATCCGCCGTCGCCAGCCACAGGAACTGTTTTGCAGTGGGAACCGACTCCAGGATCACGCGCTCGTAGATCTGGCGGTCGTTTATGAACTCAAGGTCGGCCATAGGGCAATCTACTTCGGCACTTCCATGCTCTGCGAGTCGCGCCAGTTTGCCTTGATGCCCGCACATGCGGCAAGAATCAGCAAAGCCCAAACGAGACTGTTTACCGGGACAGAAGCCGCCCGAAACCAACCGGGAAATCTGCCACCATCCGGATCCAGTGCCATCAGTGGCAGGAGTACTGGAAGAGAGAGGATCTTGGCACAGAGGTTGACCACCTGGGGCCACAGCCCTGTATCAGCCACGGCGTTGTAGTTTAGCCAACGCAGAACGCAGAACGCAGTCAACGCCCCATGCACTGGCACAAACACAATTGCGAATATAGCCTTCTTGATCAT
>CAZCDU010000031.1:29609-32215 GCA_964497125.1 uncultured Victivallales bacterium
ACTTGAAACCACCCTCTGCGACAACCTTCTGGCTGACGTGGACCTTGCCGTCGGACTGCCGGACCGAGAGCTTCGACTCGGGAAGCTCTAACGTCATCACCGTATCCGTTTCCACTGTGATGTTGCGAACATGGTAATCAATCGCGCTGGGCTCAGTCTTTATGCTGCCACCTATGTAGGCGTATGTGCATACCGGCACCTCGACGCCGTCAGACGGCACCACACCCGGAAGGCTATGCCGCTTCTCATCAGGGGCATACAGCAAGATGTCGTGTGGGGTATTGCCAGCCTTCTTGAGCTTTGACGTGTCAATCGAGAGGCGGGCGAGTTTGCCGGCGTAGGGGGACGGCGTCAGGCTGCGGTTCCCATCCCCAGCGCTAATGCTGTACCAGGCGTTGTTCCGGAACAGGGCAGAGCCGGGGCCAATGACAAGTGCTGTATCTTTGCGGTGGTCGCCGAATCTTCCGTCCCCGTCCATGTCGAACAGCGCTGTGTCGCCCGCATCGAGCTGGCCGCTTAGATTGCAGTCGCAGACAATCCATGCGATATCTTCGCCATTCAGCGACAGTGAACCCGACGTACCCTCAACCGCGTGGAGGCTCACTCTTGCGTACGATCGATTCTGATACGCCGATACGTTGAAGGCATAGCTCCTCCCATCGTGCTCAATCGTCAGTTTCTCCCGTGACCGGGAGGGCATCGCCATCACGGGGTCATCGGTCAGGTCGTCATTCCTGTTGAGGTCGATGATGAACGATTCCCACTTGCCGCTCTTGGTGCTGCGGGTGAAGCAGGCCTTCGTGTCCTTACCCGCCAGGGTGCGGAATGATCCGCAGCGCACGTCCACGGCGTCCGGCAGCTTCAGATCCTTCTCAAGTTTCTTTGACGCCCGCGAATCGAAGCTATGAGTGTGGCGCTCGAGCTGTCTCGTCACGGCCTTCGCGGCTGCGTCGGCCGCTTCGGTGTTGGCGAGGGCGCCTGCCGATCCGCATACAAGAAGAGCGAGAGAGAGATGAAATGCCCCGTTCATGGTGAACCGCCTTTCGCTGCTTACGTCACGTTTTACCAGTAATGCATTCTCGCATGGCAAGTTGCGCATGACAAGGGCAAGAGAGCGAAGAAATGCTGACGTACGCGGTCTGAATTCTCACGAATCCAGCTACAGGGAGAGAGTCGAATGTAGCCGGATCCGTTAGGATTCGGATCTCCCGCCGCGTTCCCGCTCAACGCCCCTTGATCTTCTTCATGTTCTTGACGAGGCGGGCAAGGTCTTTGCCCTTCTTCTTCTTCTCGAGGTAAGAGAGGTCGTGGTAGTCGGTTTCCTTTTTGAGCTTGAGGTAGCTTGCGTACCGCGCCTCGTTGAGCGTGCCGTCATCAACGGCCATTATAACATTACAGCCGGGCTCCTGGGTATGGGTGCAATTGGTGTAGCGGCAGTCGTGAGACAGGTCATGGATATCCGAGAACCCTTCGTCCATTCCGTCGCTTGTCCCGAGAAGTCCCAGTTCCCGCATGCCCGGCGTATCCAGGATCATCGCGCCACCGTCGAGCATATGCAGCTGGCGCCGCGATGTGGTGTGGACGCCTTCGCCGGTTCCGCTGACCGGCTTTGTTTCGAGTGCATCATCACCAATCAGGCGATTGATAAGTGTCGTCTTTCCCACACCGGATGACCCCAGGAGACAGAACGTCCTGCCGGGCACGAGCAGATCGCGGAATTCCTGCGTGCCTTCTCCAGTCGTGTTGCTGATCAGAAGCAGGCGTGTGCAGATCCCCGCCCCCCGAATCTCTTCGATAATGCCTTCCAGCTCCTCGGGGCTAACCAGGTCCGTCTTACTCAGGACAATGATAGGCTCGATGTTCCCTTCGTAGGCCACAACAAGGTAGCGATCGAGCCGACGGACGTTGAAGTCATAGTGGCAGGACTGCATGATGAAGGCAGTGTCGATGTTGGCGGCAATGACCTGGTAGTCGATGGTCTTGCCCGGACACTTCCTGCGAAAACTCGTTCTTCGTGGGAGTACCGCATGGATGATCGCCAGCGTTGGTGACGTGTGCTCCACGCAGACCCAGTCGCCGACGCAGGGAAGGTCAGGGGTAGATTCAACCGTGTACCGAAACTTACCCGTGAGCTCCGCGACACTCTCGCCATGTTCGCTTCGCACCACGAAGGCACCACGATCAACCGCCATCACACGCGCCGCGACCTGCCCGTCCCCGAGCACGGTCCCCGCCCGCGCCTCAAACCAGTCATCATAACCCATCGCTTCCAAGTTCATGGCTCTATACTCCCATTAGCTGCCCGGCGTTTCAACCCGCATTCTGAATCAGCCTTTTCTCGTCTGTGAATTGACGTAGGGGGGGCTGTTGTGTTGTAACAGGTCGCGACGGAAACACAACCAGATCATAACTCATAAGGGTCAAGAGCCGGGAACTATCATGACAGAGAGTACATCAAGCCCGCTTGTTGCCGGGCAGAATATCAACGGCTTCAATGTTACAGCCGTTACACCACTGGATGAGATTGAAGCCGTAGCCTACGAGCTTCGCCACACGCAGAGCGGCGCTCGCGTCCTTCATATACACAATGGCGACGCCGAGAATCT
>CAZCDU010000031.1:32315-41839 GCA_964497125.1 uncultured Victivallales bacterium
GACGCCGTCTTCCATCCCCTGTTGACCGAAGACACGTTCCGGCGGGAGGCGTACCACGTGGCACCCGCCGACAAGAATGACCCTACCGGGGGTCTGACCGTCAACGGAATCGTCTACAACGAGATGAAGGGCGCCTTCTCCAATCCGGAAGGCTGCCTGTATCGAGCCGCCTATCGAGGCCTCTGTCCCGATACCCTATATGGCCGGGAGTCCGGCGGTGACCCCAAGGTTATACCGGACCTGTCGTACGACGACTTCCTCGAATTCCACAAGACCTACTATCACCCCGAGAATGCCCTCATCGTCCTATATGGGAACATCCCGACAACGGACACCCTCGAATTTCTCGCGCCCCGACTCAACGCCTTTGGCGAGAATGGTCTGGCGGTTGCGTTCGAACGCCAGGAGCGCTGGAGCACGGCCCGGGAACAAGAAGACACCTATCCCGCAGGTTCCGACGAATCGCTGGATGCCAAGACCTATGTCACCATGAGCTGGCTGGCTTTTGACGCCGCCGATCCCCTCGAGAGCCTACAGGCTGATCTCCTGGAGTTGATTCTCTTTGGGAATGAAGCAGCAGCGCTAAAGAAAGCGATCATCGACTCCGGTCTCGGTGCCGACCTCATTCTCAGCGGCGCGGGGTCCCTCGGGTTTGAGGGGATCTTCTCCGTTGGTATCAAGGGGACGGAGCCGGCCAACCGGGAGGCTTTTCAGAAGCGCGTTATCGATGAACTGACCCGCATCGCCGATGCCGGGATTGCGCCGGCCGAAGTCGATGCCGCCTTTCAACAGGTGGCCTATCACCATCTTGAGATTGGCACCAACTATCCGCTTCACATCATGAGCTCAGTGCTGAGTTCATGGAATTACGGCAGGGATCCACTCGTTGGGCTGCAGATGCGATCATACCTCAAGACGCTTCGTGAACGGTACGACAAGGACCCCGATCTGTTCAGTACGCTGATTCGCAAGTGGCTGCTGGAGAACCCCCATCGGCTTACCGTGACGCTCACGCCGGACCGGGAGATGGCGGGACGTACTGCCGCCGCATTTGAGAAGCGCATGGCAGATGAACGTGCCGAACTGAATGATGAAGAAGCGCAGGAAGTTGCCGACGCTGCTGAGGCCCTGGATCGTCTGAACGACATTCCAAATTCGCCTGAGGCCCTCGCCTTGCTGCCGCAGCTCTCGATCTCGGATCTGCCCCGGAAGCTGACCCATATTCCCACGGCTATCGAAACGGTAGGAGGGATTGAGTTACTTCGCAATGACGTCCCTTCAAACGGCATCAACACGCTGATTCTGGATTTTGATCTGCAGGGACTTCCCGCTGACCTTTGGTCCTACCTTCCGCACTATGCCGAGGCCATCAACAAGCTTGGCGCCGCGGGAATGGGCTATGAAGCAATCGCCCACCGCCGGGCGGCAAGCACGGGAGGGCTCTGGTGTAGCCCTGTGCTGGCGACTCACGCCAGTAGTGCCGATCAGCCTGCCTGGCGGCTGCGCTTCTACCTCAAGTCCCTGGATGACGGCATTGTGGCAGCGCTTGAACTGCTGCACGACCTGCTTTTCTCCGTTGATCCGCGCGACACACAGCGGCTGCACGACATGCTGTCACAGACCGTGGTGCGCTGCCGTACCAACATGGTCCATGACGGGCGTGGAACCGCGGTGCGCCATGCAGCGCGAGGCCTGACTCCCGAGGGATTTCTTGAAGAACAGGTCCGCGGTCTGCCGCACCTCGCCCTGTCGTCACAGCTTCTGAATGCATTCAAGGAAACACACGAGACCATGATTGCGAAGATTGAAGCGTTTCGGGATGTGTTGCTGCTTCGGAATCGACTCACGGCGAGCTTCACAGGAACAGACGTGGCGTATAGCGCTGCCCGGGCTGCCTTGTCGACGTGGGTTGGGAACATGCCTGACACGTCACTGGAAATCGTTCCCGTTGGCTTCACGCCCTACACGACGCCACCACGCGAGGGACTGGCGGGACCGATCCAAGTGTCACACGGCGCCATGGTCATGCCCGCGCCTCATCTTTCGCATCCCGATGAGCCACTGCTCGCGGTGGCCTCACACTTGGTGCGGATGGACTACGCGCTTCCGGAGCTTCGCTTCAAGGGTAATGCCTATGGAGCCGGATTTGACCACAATCCAATCCAGCGCCGAATCACGATAAGTTCCTTCAACGATCCACATATCGTGCGAACGTTGGGTGTGTTCAACGGGGTACGTGATTTCGTGGCAGAGGCGGAGTGGACACAAGTCGAGATAGACCGCGCCATCATCGCGACGGCCAAGAACCAGGAGCGACCGATTCGTCCGTTCGCGGCAACCGGCGATGCGCTGGAACGCCATGTCACGGGAATGACGCCCGAACGCCGCGAGCAGCGCTTCGAAAAGCTAAAAGGGGTTACCCCCGCCGCCGCACGGCAGGCTCTCCTGAACGTCCTGGAGGAAGGGCTCCCGAATGCCGCAGTCTGCGTCGTCTCAAGCCGCAGCAAGCTTGAGCAGGCCAACAGCAAACTGAAGGACGCACCGCTTGCCATTAAGGACATTCTGGACTAAGGACGGTCCAGGCGCCGCGCCTCCGTCAGGTCAGCGGGGTCCCCGGGTGAGATCGGATTGCTCAGTCGTGAAACTGGGAGATAGGAGAAGGTGGACGCCGGCGTCCCGACGGCGTCGTGCAAGGGATGAGCCTCCTGGGAGACAGAAGAGCACGATGTTCTCCACTGTCACAAGACAGGCGCCCTATTTGCTCGACCGCGTCCGGAGGCCACGGTCCACCTCCCATACGGATAACGACAATTGAAGTTTCAGGCTAGCGCCGCCACCGAGCGCGCTCGGACTATTCAGGGGTGAAACGCTCATATGTAGGCCGGGAAATCTTCCCGGCCGTTCGACAGACGGGAGTAGGCGGGAATCCCGCGGCTGCGGGACCGCCCTACGGAAGAGCCGAAATCACTAGAAAACACGGCAAGTTTTCAGACTACTCATCGCGGCACTCCGGCCTGTGGATCTGAATCCTAACGGATCCAGCTACTGTAGGCTGGGGCCACCCGCCTTACCGTGGCGGGCGCCCACCACGGCGGCGCGGTCTCTGCCGGGAGGGTCTTCGCGCTGGTTTACCCGAGCCCTTCTTGTGACGAGCGTGGCTCTTCACCTGGGGCGGCTTGAAGTTGCCTTCGGCGGCGATGGCGTCTATCGCGAGCCGGGCCGTTGCGAACGCCGCTGTCAGGTTGTAGCCGCCGGTTGGCCCATCGACATCCATGACCTCACCGGCGAAGTAGAGACCGGGCGTTGCTTTGGACTGCATGGTGTTGGCGTCAATCTCACGCAGGTCCACGCCACCGACGGTGACCATGGCCTCTTTCAGCGGGCGCATCTTGAGCGGGTTGATAACCAGGGGTGGTTCGTTTCGCGAATAGATGATCTCGACACCGGGTTTGCGGGCATTGGCGCGGGAAAGCAAACGTGTTGCGTTCGAGATGGCGCCTCCACCCAGTCCCCAGCGCTCACACTCCAGCAGCCCGGACGTTTCCCCGATACAGCGCGTGCCATCAAAGACGCGAACGTGCGCTTTCTTGAATTGGTCTCCCTGGCGCTTCTGCATCCAGGGGTCTGCCCACTGAATGCCGACCAGTCCCGGACGATAGGGCTGCAGGCGGTGTCCCAGGTCGCGAGCCATCTTCTGGCCGTCACCGACGCTGCCGGTCTTGGGATAGCTCACGCCGCCCGTCGCAATCAAAACACGTTCGGCGTGTACCGTGAACGCGCGGGTCTGAACGGTGAATCCTCCCGGCGACGCGGAGAGCGCCGTGACGGGAGCATTGAAGCAAATCGGGACCTCGTGCCGACGCAGCACGTCAGTCAGGCAACGGACAACATCCGGCGCTCGCTCGGACTTCGGGAACACCTTGCCGTCGCGTGTCTGCATCACGGGTAGCCCGCTACGTTCAAACCAGTTCTGCAGCTGGGTCGGGGTGAACGCGTCAATGGCCGGTTTGAGGAAGGCATCCAGCGGTGACCCGAAATCGGCGAGCATCTCTTCCGGCGTTAGGCAAGACGTCAGGTTGCAGCGACCATTGCCGCACATCAATACCTTACTTCCCGCCCGGTGCTTGCGCTCCAACAGCAGCGCCGGGACTCCCCGCTCACCAGCATGACAGGCCGCCATCAACCCGGCAGCGCCGGCTCCGATGATTACGAGAGGGGTATTTTGCGTATTGCTCATGGACGCAGCATCACCGTGATGGCCATTTAGATCAAGCGCTAGTTCTGCGAATCTGAATTCTCACCTGCCCGCAGTGCTACAGCGTTGCAGGCGGGCGAATCCAGCTACAGGGAGAGATCCAGCTACAGGGAGAGATCCAGCTACAGGGAGAGATCCGGCTGCAGGGAGAGAATCCAGCTACCTGAAGACGGTCGGCACCTCTCAAGCCCACTTCCTGTTTCTCATCACCACCCAAATCGCGTAATCTCCTCCCATGTCGCAGCTTCCTATATATAAGGTACAGGATGAAATCCTCGCCGCCTTACGCGCGGGCCCGAGTGTGATCATTGAGGCACCGACGGGGTCCGGCAAGTCCACCCAGGTGCCACAGATGCTGCTGGATTCCGGTATCGCCGGCAAAGGCCGTGTTGTTGTGCTGCAGCCCCGGCGGCTGGCCGCACGGATGCTGGCGCGGCGTGTCGCGGTCGAACGCGGCGTGCGCTATGGGCGTGAAGTTGGCTACCAGGTACGCTTTGACAACAGCTCCAGTCGTGAAACGCGGATCAAGTTTGAAACAGATGGCATCATTCTGCGCGAGCTGCAGGGGGACCCCCGGCTGCGGGATGTCTCTGTCATTGTCTTTGACGAGTTTCACGAACGCCACCTCTACTCGGACATCATGCTGGGGCTGGCTAAACAACTCCAGGCGGGTGCCCGCCCGGATCTCAAGCTGGTGGTCATGTCGGCAACACTCGAAGCGGACGCCATTGTCGATTTCCTGGGGGATTGCCCCGTGGTCCGGACCGAGGGACGAGCGTTCCCGGTGGAGACGCGCTACCTGAAGCCCAGGGCCCGAGACACCAGGATGTCGCCATGGGACTTGGTTGCCCGCGAGCTCCCCGCCGTCTTGCAGGATCAACCTGACGGGCACGTGCTGGTCTTCATGCCGGGGGCCTATGAGATTCGACGGACGGTGGAGGCTGCACGGCGGCTGTCGGCCGCCCGTGATTGCCTGGTCGTTCCTCTTCATGGATCGCTACCCCCGGATGAGCAGGATCGTGCCGTGTCGCCTTCCGCCCAGCGCAAGATTATCGTCTCCACCAACGTGGCCGAGACATCGCTGACGATTGACGGCGTGACGGCGATTATCGATAGCGGGCTGGTTCGGCGGGCGAGCTTTGATCCGCGCCGCGGATTCAACTCGCTCCTGATCGAGAAGAACAGCCAGGCGTCAGCAGCACAGCGTGCCGGGCGTGCAGGACGTACTGCTCCGGGGCTCTGCCTGCGGCTGTGGAATGAGCGGGATCACGCCAAGCGCAAAGCGCATGAAGAGCCGGAACTGCTGCGCGTGGACTTGGCGGAGACGCTGCTTCAACTCAAGCAGGCCGGGGTTGAATCGATTACGTCCTTTCCGTGGGTGACCCCGCCCCCAGAGCGTGCCGTTGAACAGGCCGGTGCCCTGTTGCGCGAGCTGGGTGCTCTCGATGCGGGCGGCCGTATCACAAAGCTGGGCGCGCGCATGGTGGCCTTTCCGCTGCACCCGCGTATTGCCCGCATGCTCATCGCCGCGGAGCACTATGGTTGCGTCCCGACGATGTGTCTCGTGGCGGCGTTGCTGCAGGAGCGTAGCATTCTGCTGCGCAACCCGGGCAGGGGCATCCGTGAGCGGCAGCTTGACCTCCTGGCGGGGCGGGAGGATTCAGATGTGCTCCTGGCGATCAGGGCATGGCAAGCCGCGGAACGGGAGGGATTCCGTCGTGACGCCTGTGAAGCGATCGGCGTTCACGGGATGGCTGCGCGATCTGCCGGAATGCTTCAGGATCAGCTGATCCGGACAGCGGAGTCACAGGGCCTGGATTGTTTCGAAGTGAAACCCACTCCCGAACAGATCTATCGCAGCTTGCTGTTGGGTTTTTCCGACCACGTGGCGTTTCGCACAGGTGGCTCCCGCTGCTCACTTGTCGGCGGCCGGCGCGGGACGATCGATGGTGACTCTGTTGTCGGGCGCGAGCATAACCTGCTGATCGCTACCGAGATCCAGGAGATCGGCCGACGGCAGGGAGAGGTTGACGTCAAGGTCTCGGGACTGACTGCAATCGAGGAGACGTGGCTGAGTGAGTGCTTTGACGAGGGATTCGGTGAGCGCCGCCGTGTCTACTTCGACACTGTGGGCAAACGCATGCTGGCTGAGCGGCAGCGATGTTTTCGAGACTTGGTGATATCGTCTGAGCGTGTTTCCGACGTGACCGATGACGAGGCCGCCTCGGCATTGGCGGATGAGGTGGCTGCCGGGCGCATCACCCTGAAGCATTGGAACCACAAGGTGGAGCAGTGGATACATCGGGTCAACCTCGTCGCAGAGAATTGTCCCGAGCTGGGCGTTCCCGCCATTGCAGACGACGATCGCCATGCGCTCGTCGAACAACTATGCCACGGGGCACATAGCGCCAAAGCGGTGAAGATGCGCGAGGTGTGGCCCGTACTGCGTCAGTGGTTGAGCCGGGAGCAGCGGGCGGCGGTCGAGGCTTATGCCCCGGAGCGGATCAGGATCGAGAACGGCCGCGAGCCACGATTGCACTATGACGACCCGAGTGGGCCCTACATCGCCATGCGGGTCCAGGAGCTTTACGATACCAACAAGACGCCCACGATCTGCAATGGTCAGGTCCGGGTCAAGGTCCGCATCCTTGCCCCCAGTCAGCGCCCCGTGCAGATAACCGATGACCTCGCCAGCTTCTGGCAAAACGGATACGACCGCGTCAAGAAGGACTTGCGCGGTCGTTACCCAAAACACGAATGGCGGTAGAGGGGCCTTCGGCCCCGTCATACCAGTCATTGGTCATTTGCTCGCTGCGCTCGCGTCATTAGTCATTCACTGACCACTGACCACTGACTACTGACTACTGACCAATGACTACTGACCGGTTCAGTCGCCGTATGTGATACTGGCCTGCTCGCGGAGGCTGGCGATATAAGCCTGAACGGCTTCCTGCTTGCCCTGTCCGTTGAGCTGCTCGGCGATTTCTTCCTTCACATCCTCGAAGGCGCGCTGTCCGGCTTCGGTGCGTCCGGTTACCTTGATGATGTGGTAGCCGAACTGCGTTTCGATGACGGGGCCGACGACATTGAGCTCCTGCTCGAAAGCAGCCGTTTCAAATTCAGGAACCATGCGTCCGCGTTCGAACGACCCCAGGTCGCCGCCGCGCTGACCGCTCGGGCACTCAGAGTGCTCGGATGCGAGCTTCTCGAACTCGGCGGTTCCGTCGATGATCTGTTTGCGGTAACCCTCGAGCTCGGCCTTCTTGGCTGCCTTGGCTTCGTCATCGGCACCGGCATCGACCTTGACAAGAATGTGGCTGGCCTGGGCCGTTTCGGGACGGTTGAAGCGGTCTTTCTGCTCTTCGTAGAAGGCGGCAACCGCTTCGTCAGTCGCGTCGGGAACGCTCTCTGCCTGCTTCTCAAGCAGGTTGCGAATCTTGAGATCTGTGCTGATGTCGGTGCGAAGCTTTGCCATTTCGAGGCCGCGCTCCTGCATGACCTGTTCGAGCGTCGTGCCGGGAGGCAGCGATCCCTTGATCTGCTCAAGCATGGCGTCAACATCTTCATCGGATGCGGCGATGCCCTGCTTGTCCGCTTCAGCGCCCAGAACGTTCTGGTTCACGAAACGATCCACCAGGCGGGATTCCATCTGCTGACGGAACATATCGGCCTGCTCTTTCGGCATGGACGCAAACTGGGGAGAGGCGGCAAGCATCTCCATCTCTTTGTCCACGTCGGCGCGCAGCAGCTTCTCGCCATTAACCGTCACAACCGTTGTAGAAACCTTTGCTGCGGGCAGTTCAACCGGCTCGCTGACGACGGCTCCATGGGAGTCGCACGAGGAGCAATCCTCTGCCTTGTGTTCCTCTTCTTTGCCACATCCAGCACCGAGAGCGATCAGTGTGACGGCGGCGACAGCGGTCAGTGCCGCAGTTTCAATATGCATCTTCTTCATTGTCCTACTCCTTTATATAGGGATTGCCATTCAAATCTGAGCGAATGGCGACACTAGCAGTGCGGCGGAGGGGGGTAAAGGAGAAATGCGGAGCCTGCGAAGGCGGATCCCCGCAGTCCACAGTCCACAGTCCACCCCCCACACTCCACAGCCCACTCCCCACTCTCAACTCCCCACAGTCCCCACAAAACCAGGGCTTCCCTGATAGACACCCCTTGCACATCAGTGTAAGCTCCGCATAATCTACGGGCACGGAGTGTGCCTTGAACCGGTCGCTCAGAGAAGACCCTCCCCCACCATAAGCCAGCCTCAGGGACCGGGACTTGGATGCTCACACTCACCTTCGACCCTCATTTGACGCCCTTGAACTATCGTTCATTAAAGCCTTGACGATTTCCGAATTCCGATTACAATCACGGAAGGAGGAGGTCCAATGAAGCAAGCAATAACAGCACAGATGCCAGTAGACAAATCGTCAATTCAAGAATTCCCGCAGAGCAAAGGAGTGAAGTCAAAGATCCTTGATGGACTCCGACGGGCGGTCCGCATGCGCAACTACTCCATACGGACAGAGAACAGCTACGCTGACTGGGTATATCGCTTCATCCTATTCCACGGCCGCCGTAATCCTGAGGAGATGGGAGCTCCAGAGATAAACGCCTTTCTTAGTTACCTGGCGACGGATCTCAACGTTGCCGCGTCCACCCAGAACCAAGCCTGCTGCGCGATTGTGTTCCTCTATAAGCATGTTCTGAAAAAGGAACTGGCTGATTTTGGTGACATTGTCCGCGCCAAGAAGCCCAAGAGGCTACCCGTTGTGCTCAGCGCGGACGAGACTGCGGCAGTCCTTGAGCAGCTCCAAGGGCGGCATCGCCTGATGGGTGAACTCCTCTACGGAACAGGGATGCGGATTATTGAGTTGATCCGGCTACGGGTAAAGGACGTGGACTTTGAACGCCGGATGATCACTGTACGTAGCGGGAAGGGCAAAAAGGACCGCGTGGCGATCCTGCCGACGGAACTTGTAGACGAGCTACAGACGCACCTTGAAAAGGTCCGCGCACTGCACGAGAAGGATCTTACAGAAGGAACGGGCACCGTGCATCTCCCCAATGCCCTTGCCCGCAAATACCCCAACGCGAACAAGGAGTGGGGGTGGAAATACGTGTTTCCGGCGCGAGGTCTGTCAACGGATCCGCGTAGCGGAATCAGACAACGGCACCACATCTATGAAAGCGTACTACAGAAAGCACTCAAGCGGGCGACCCAGAAGGCAGGTGTCGTCAAAGCTGTACATGCCCATAGCCTTCGCCA
>CAZCDU010000032.1:0-3874 GCA_964497125.1 uncultured Victivallales bacterium
GGATATTAGGGGGTTCGCCCCGCAGGTCAATGTTTTTCGGGCAGTTTTCGGTCAGTTGGAGGTTGATTCAGCCACGCCATCGCTCTAGAGTCCCCAGCCACAGAGTAGGAGTAGACCGTGGCTTGATGCGATGACGGGAGGATGTGACAGAGAATGAGTGAGACCCAGAAGATAAGAGCTTTGGGATTGTTGTCCGGGGGGCTGGATAGCCAGTTGGCAATCTGCGTCCTGAAGGCGCAGGGCATTGAGGTCGAGGCCATTGTCTTTGATAGCCCGTTCTACAACCCGGCGGCTGCAAAGAAGGCGGTGAAGAACCTTGGGGTTCCGCTACGCGTCATCGACTTCACGGACGATATCGTTGAACTTGTCAACGATCCGCCGCATGGCTTTGGCGGCAACATGAACCCCTGTATTGATTGTCATGCGCGTATGTTGAAGCGGGCTGGTGAGATTATGGTTGAGGAGGGCTTTCATTTTCTCTTCACCGGTGAGGTGCTGAACCAACGCCCCATGTCGCAGAACCGGCGTAGCCTTGGTGTTGTAGCCCACGACTCATCATTCGACGATCTTGTGCTGCGCCCGCTTTGCGCACAACACCTCGAGCCCACGAAGCCTGAGCGTGAGGGGTGGGTCGATCGGTCGCGACTTCTCGCGCTGAATGGTCGCAGCCGCAAACCACAATTTGCGTTGGCCGAGGAGTACGGTCTCAAGGAGTATCCGTCTCCCGCCGGGGGATGCCGGCTGACGGAGCCGCACTATTCCGAGAGACTGGCGGACCTGAAAGCCCACGAAGGGCTCAACGACACGCGGGCATTGGAGCTTCTGCGCTATGGTCGCCATTTCCGTCTTGGTGACGCCATCAAGCTGATCGTTGGCCGCGATGCGGAGGACTGCGGACGGCTCGAGGCGTTGATTGGCGATGAGGACATGGTCCTGATGCTGGCAGATGGTCCCGGGCCGACCGGCATGTTGCCCCCGGGGGCTACCGAGGCCGAGATTGCGCAAGCCGCGGCCATCCTGGTGCGCTACACCCGAACGCCTGAAGACGCCACGGTTGGCGTACGGATCTCACGTGCAGATCAAGAGCTGCAAGTCGTGGAGACCTCCCCGATGGCCGAGGCCGACGTCGAAGCGCTGCGGATTGGAAAAGCGTAGGTTCAGGCTAGCTGGTGAAGATTCCGTGGAGGAACCAGACCAGGGCGCCGACCGCCAGCACGCCGAAGACGACCGAGAGGGAGATCCAGAGGCCCTTACTGCTCTGTCGCTTCTTGAAGGCCGTGGTTTCCGGCCCGCCGTTTCCAGAGCGCTCGACGGGCTTCATTCCCGTTCGTGTCGACGGACGGACAATCGTTGGTGGCACTTGTGTGGGGTGCGCATCTTCAATGTCATCGCCGTCGAAGACCATCTTCACTGAGCCGACCGTTACCAGGTCTTTAGCACTGAGCCGGTAGGATTGCACTTTAACGTCGTTCAAGCGTGTGCCATTGGTTGATTTCAGGTCGGTGAGCGTGAAACGTCGTCCATCGCGCCGAATAACACAATGTCTACCCGATACAGAGGGGTCATCAAGGTGGACGACATTCTCCGGGGCGCGCCCGATTATGACTTCGTCGCGGTCGATCTGGAACTTCGACCCTTTAAGCTTCCCTGATGTGACCTTCAACAATGCCATAGTTTTCCTCAATGCTGTGTAAACCAGAGCAACTATTGTCATATTTGGTGCGGCGTGTCAATTCCGTGTGGTCTTGACTGGTGAAAGGGGAGGCGTATACTTCCGTTGAACGTTGGAAGTTGGAGTTGGAGTGCCGTCAATGAGTGAATCTGAACAATCTGTGAGCCATGCCGATCTGAGCGTGCATGCCTTTCGCAAATCAGTTCCCATGCAGGTCACACTGCAAGAGATACTGAAGGCAGTGGGTGAACTTGACGGTAAAAGCTGTCTCGCGATTGGTAGCCAGAACGCAATGATGAGCTACCAGTTGCGCCGCGGTGGCGGCCAATGGCAGGAGCTCGTCTTCGATGAAGAGACCGCCGGCAACATTCATGAGATCGTGGGCGAAGACGTTTCGGTCTACGATGGCAACGCGCTTCCGTTCCGCGCCAAGAGCTTCGACGTCCTGGTGATCCTGGACGGGTTGGCGGCACAGCCCTCGGATGCGGCCTTTATCGAGATGTGTCACAAGGTGATCAAGCCCGATGGCCAAGTCGTGGTTTGCGCTCCCCGCGAGAAGCAGATGACCCTGATTACCCCCATGAGAGTCCTTTTCGGGCTGACCCCGGGGGGCTACACCGAGAGGCACCTCTTCAACATTCTCAAGAGCGGCTTCGATGTTATGCAGATGCGTTCATACTCCCGCTTCTTCGTCGAATTCGTGGACGCAATTGTCCAGGGAATTGCGCATCGCCGCCGCGATCGTGACCCGGCAAGTCTCTTGGGGTTATACAGTGTGGCCTACGCTTTCTATTGGTTGGCCTACCAGCTTGACCTGCTCATTTTCTTCGCCCGCGGGCACCGACTCATCGCGCGCGCCAAGCGCCGCGCCTGGCGTTCCCGGGACGCCCCGATCCTGGTTGACGGCCGCTCAATCAGCGAAGCGGTGCTAAGCCCCATCGGCAAGTAGGACCTGCTGTCGAGAGAAGCATCAATGTTGTGAGTGATTTCAGACCGTGCGCTGAAATCTGAAACCTTCATTTCTAGCGCTTGACATTGTGTGGGGAAATGGTAGGTTTCCGTGCTCTTTTTGAGGCAAATCAGGTGATTTAAGGAAAAAGGCCATGAAGCGTTTATATCAACCATCCAAGAAAAAGCGTCAGCGCAAGATCGGATTCCGGGCTCGTATGGCTTCGGTCGCCGGCCGGAAGCTCTTGCAGCGTCGCCGTCGCAAAGGTCGCGCCAAGCTCGTGGTGGCCTAGCCTGAGACTTCGCTTCCTTCGACTGCGCGTTTCCGCGTGAACCGTTAGAAGTGGAACGTTGGCGTTGTGGGATCACAAGCGGAGTGTCATTTATGACGGGGTCTCTGAACGCCGGATTTCCACGTTCTGCCAGGCTTCTCCTCTCCCGTGACTTCACGAAAGTCTTTGACCGGGGAACCAACGTCGTTGGTAGATTCATGGTCATATGGCTTGGCGATGAGGACGGCAGCGAACTTCGAGTCGGCGTGGTCGCCAGCAAGCGAACATTTCGCCGGGCTGTCGACCGGAACCGGGCAAAGCGCCTCTTGCGTGAGGCATTTCGGCTCAACCGCACTCGCTTTGATGCCAAGCGTGACCTCGTCATCATTGCCCGTCGCAGAATTCTGGATGCAAAGCGTCAAGACGTGGAGCGGGAATTCGTGAACCTGATGGGCCGTGCGGGGGTGCGGACGATGCCGTCAGGGACACCAACTGATGTTTTAGAACAGGGGAACTGAGTGGCCTTCCAACCAATCCGGCGAATTCTCGTATTGCTCATCCGCGCATACCAGGTATGCTTGTCCCCGCTTTTTGGGCAGACCTGCCGTTTCTATCCGAGCTGTTCCACTTACAGTATGGAAGCGATAGAACGCCATGGTTGTCTTAAAGGGATTGCACTGAGCGCAAAACGCATCTGCAAATGTCATCCTTTCCATCCCGGTGGTGTCGATTTTGTGCCGGGCCATGAACCGCATACTACGGAGCCTGAGTTATGAGTAAATCCGATCGTCTTATCGTTGCCGTCCTCTTCTGCCTCTTAATTGGGTGGTCCTTCTACGGAAAGAAATTTGCGTCGCCCCCCCCTCCGGCTGCCGGCGAGGCCGGAGCCACGAACCAGGTGACCGTGGCGGAGCCAAGTGCACCGGCAGCGCCAGCCGATGCCGCCATTACGGCCCCTACCGAGGGAACTGTGCCGACGCCG
>CAZCDU010000032.1:3974-9377 GCA_964497125.1 uncultured Victivallales bacterium
CTCGCCGTGACCGACACGATCGTGAACGATACGGAAGAGCCGATCGCCATTCCCGAATCCCAACTGACTACCGGGCCGATGGCGAACATCGAAACCAAGGCATCCACTCGCGGGATTTCCTATCTTGGGGCTGACGTGTTCAGCACAACCGAGGAGAAGGTCCTTTATGAAGGCAAAAAACTCAACGGGTTGTTCGGTGTACGGGGAGGCTGCTCCAAGCCGGATCTGCGAGGAATTCCACTGTCCCAGACGTTGGCGGTTGAGGAACCCCTCGGGTGGGTCGCGGTAAAGAACAAGTTCTTTGCGCAGGTGCTCATTCCTTCTGATGGTGGGTCACGCTGCGATATTGAGGCCGGCCGTAAGGATAGCGAGGCCCAGTTCACGCTTTCCCGAGTATCCGTGGGGATTGGCTTCCCGGCCAAGGTTCTGCAGTCCGGGGAGTCGTTCGAGCGTACGACGCACTATTACGTTGGGCCAAAGAAGTACTCGAACCTGAAGGCGCTCGGCAATAAACAGGGCCATATCATGCTGCGTGCCTGGCGGGGATGGGGTTGGTGGCGCAGTGCCTGCGTGGGCCTCCTCTGGTTGCTCAATATCCTGCAATTGGTGACACGCAACTATGGCATTGCCATCATCCTGCTAACCATCATTGTCAAAATCGTATTCTGGCCCCTGACGCACAAGGGCACCGAGAACATGAAGAAGATGCAGAAGCTCCAGCCTCAGCTGAGCAAGCTGCGCGAAAAATTCAAAGACAGCCCGAAGAAACTCCAGGAGAAGCAGATGCTGCTCTACCGGGAGAACGGCGTGAATCCTCTGGCCGGATGTCTGCCCATGTTTGTGCAGATGCCCGTCTTCATTGCGCTATTCACGGTGTTGCGCAGCGCGGTTGAGTTGCGCTTTGCTTCGTTCCTCTGGATTGCAGACCTGAGCGAGCCGGAAGGTCTGCTGGCTGGTGTGTTGCCGTTCCCTGCGGGGGGACTGAACATTCTGCCGCTCGCAATGACCGGAACCATGATTCTACAGCAGCGACTTACGCCGAGCGCCGGCGATCCGCAGCAACAGAAGATGATGCAGTTCATGCCTCTCATGATGCTGTTCATCTTCTACAACATGGCGTCCGCCCTCGTACTCTACTGGACGGTGAGTCAGTTGCTCTCGATTCTGCAGCTCGTGATGCAGCAGCGGAAAGAAAAAGCTGTGGCGGCGTAGCCTCGTCTGTACTCTGAAAAGCTGAAATGGGGTGCGGGATTGCATTTTGCCGCGCCATTGGCGCGAATCCCTCCAGATTTCAGCTCTATTCGGGACGTACGTCGCGTCCCATCAGGTCTTGAACGGCATCAATGGGGGATGTGTCGCCGTGGAGGATCTGGTATACCTCTTCCGTGATGGGAAGCTCAACGCCCTGGCTGTGGGCCAGGGCCCTGGCATTGCTGCAGTTCCACACCCCTTCGGCTACCTGTTTCATGCTGCCGAGAATCGCATCTATTGTCTCCCCGTTTCCAAGGCGCTCGCCGACCGCGCGATTGCGGCTGTGGCCACTGGTGCAGGTCACAATCAGGTCACCCATTCCGCTCAGGCCGGCAAAGGTCGCGGGGTGACAGCCCATCTGTGTGCCAAGGCGCGTGATTTCCGCTAGGCCGCGTGTGATCAGGGCGGCGCGTGTGTTGTCACCGAACCCGAGACCGTCACTGATCCCTACGGCAATGGCAATGACGTTCTTCAGTGCTCCGCCAAGCTGTGCGCCCAGGACATCGGTCGTGGTATAGACACGGAAATGGTCGTTTGAGAAAAGCCGCTGCAGCTCTGTTGCCTTGGACTCGTCGTGCGAGGCGACCACGACGGCAGTGGGCACCCCACGGGCGACTTCTTCGGCATGACTGGGCCCGGAAAGCGCAGCTACCGGTGCGATCTCAAGGATCTCTTCAGCTACACCGGTCATCGTTTTGTGGGTCTCACGGTCCAGCCCTTTGGCAACGCTAACCACGTGCATTTCCGGTGTGATTAGGCCCTGAAAGGTGGTTGCCACATCGCGATAGAACTGGGTCGGCGTTGCCAGTACCACGGCATCGGCGCCGTCTACGGCTTCGGCAGGATCGGTTGTCCATTGAATGTCGGCCGGAAGCTCAATGCCGGGCAGGAACGTCTCGTTGCAGTTTGACTGCCGTGCCGCTTCAATGTTCTCAGCGAACGGTCCCCAGATCCTGACGGCATGCCCGTTCTGCTGAAGAATGAGCCCCAGGGCAGTGCCCCAGCCACCATCGCCAATTACGGTTGCCGTTCGGCTCATGATTCTGTCTCCTCCGTCTTCGCTTCGCTACGACGCGGCGTGTCCGTCTTGTTCTTTCCGAAAACAATGCGATTCTCGGTACCAGCTAGAATGCGTTTGATGTTTGGCCGGTGTCGCCAGATTGCGAGTACCCCGAGCACCGTCAGTACGACTGGGATCAGTCGTCCCTGGTCGGCATAGAGCAACCAGGCGGCAATAGGAATGATGACCGCTGATGCGATGGAACCGAGCGCAACCATGCGCGAGAGGCCAAAGAACAGGGCAAACGTGACGAGGCCACAGAGCAGCGCCAGGGGTGCGATGCCAATCAGGGCACCGGCCGTTGTTGCAATTCCCTTGCCTCCCTTGAATTTCAAGTAAACAGGGTAGTTGTGGCCGATCACGGCTGCGCAACCGCAGGCTACGCTAATGATAGGGGCACTTGTCTCACTGAACCCAAGGAACGGGATCTGTTGAGCCAGAACCGGAAAGACCGCTGCCGGGATTAGCCCTTTCAATGCATCAAGAACCAGGGTCAGGATTCCCCACGATTTTCCGACCGACCGAAGCACGTTCGTGGCACCAATATTGCCGCTTCCGACCGACCGTATGTCAATGCCGCGGGCACGGGCAACCAGGAATCCGAAAGGCACGGCGCCAAGCAGATAGGCGATTGAAACCAAGATCAGGTAGGCTAGCACTACATCGTCCTTTCCAGCATATGTTTCGCAATGGCCACGAGCGGAGTGGCAGCATCACCGAATCCGTTCAGTGCCGCAATGGCTGTTTCCGTACGTAGCGTGGCAAGTCGCTTGGCTTCGTCGATGCCATACAGCGCTACGCATGAACACCCGTCTTCCTCGTCCGCATCGAGAATGTCGTCAATGATTTGGAAGGCGAGACCGACGTTGTCCCCGTAGATCGTCAGCTTCTCGAGTTGGGGGGTCGTTGCACCAGCCGCAATGGCTCCCATCCGTATGGCGGCTCGGAACAGGTCGGCCGTTTTGTGCTGATGAATGAAGGCCAGTTCGTCCTGCGTCATCTTCTCGTCCGCTGCAATATCGGCAACCTGCCCTCCCACAACGCCCCGGCTGCCGGCTGCGCCGGCGAGCTCGCGCACGACCCGCTCGGGGGTCAAGGGACTGCGTGATGCGAGCTCAAAAGCAAACGCCTGAAGGGCATCGCCCGCCAAGATGGCATTGGCCTCGCCAAAAACCTTGTGGCTTGTCGGTTTCCCGCGCCGCTCATCATCGTCGTCCATGCAGGGCAGATCGTCGTGGATCAGCGTATAGGTGTGGAGTACCTCGACGGCGATGGCGGTCTCAATGATCTGTTCAGGATCGGCCCCCACGCATTCTGCAGCAGCCAGAGCGAGAATGGGACGGAGGCGCTTGCCTCCTGAGCCGACGCTATACCGCATGGCTTCATGCAGGCGTTGGGGCGGGGTTGTTTTCGGGGGCAGGGCTTCGTCGAGGGTTATCTCGATCTGCGCCTGATGATGGTTCAAGTAGTTGGTAAGATCGAACATACCGTAAGCATAAGCGCGATCACGCCATGCGCAAGTCTAAGGTTGAAATCGGCGCGTTTTCTCGCCGGTGAGAGAGGATCCGCGCGCGACGGGCCCGATGTGAGGTTTTTGGGGCTCACGACCGGTTTGGAACACTCCTTGCTCTTATCCTTTTCCCCCAATGATTGAGGCCTGGTTCCTTGATATCGGCAAAAAATCGTGACAGAATGCGAGCACTTAGAGAGGGGGAGCTGTGCCTGTTTGGGGTTTGCGGTATTCTCTCGAACGTCACGAAGGACAACTGAAGAGCATGATTCTCATGCAGGGCGTCCGTGCGGCAAGGTGTCGACTGGCAGCCCAGGAGAACGGATATGGCAAAACAAGCGCTGCGGGTTCGCTTCTGTAAACACACACTTTCCCTGTTCGCCATCGGTCTGCTTTTGGCCGGCGCATCCACGTCAGTGGGGCAATCCGTTTCCGGAACGGTTATCAACAATTCTGTCTGGGAGAACGACGAGACCAAGGAACCTGGCAGCCCCAACCATTGGTATGTGAGCCCCGAGCTGGGGGCCGTTACCAATGGAGAGGGTCGGGTCGTCGTGGCTCTGTTTGACGCCGCGAACGAGTTTCTGCCGATGGTGGACACGTCGCCCCTGGCACCGACCAACGCCCTTGTCACGACCAACCTGGTTGACGTCAAGAACGGTAGCTGGACCTATGAGCTGGGAGATTTTCTTGCTGCCGGCGCCTACCGCGTCACCGCGTGGATCGACGGCAATGGCAACTGGCTACCGGACACGGGCGAACCGCAGGGATCGCGTCAGGTGACTGTCAGTGAGGATTCTGCCGTTGAGAACATCATCGTAACCATCGAGGACGATACCGACGACGATGATCTCGAAGACTGGTGGGAGATGCACTGGTTTGGGAGCCTGTCCGAGACGACGAGCACGGACTTCGACAATGACGGGCTAACGAACGGGGATGAGTATAACTTCATCAAAATGCTCGTTTATGTCTTCCCGAACCACTGGGATACCGACAGAGACGGGATGGATGACGCCTGGGAGCTCTTCTATATCTTAAATCCCACTACGAACGCTACACCCCATGGCGAATTCGATGATCCCGATTTTGATACGATCATCAACATTGACGAGTACAGGGGGCCGGATGGCATTGGCTGGCGGAAGGACGATGACAACGACGGCATTGCTGAGTTTACAACGTCCCGCGATGCCATGAATCCACGACTGGGGGATTCGGATCGGGACGGTGCACCGGACAGCAACGAGTTCCTGTGGGACTTGACGCACCCGACCCATTCGATGAGTGGCACGAATTTCTATCCCCGTAGCCTTGAGATGTCCGTTGGCGGTACTAACGGCGTTGATATTACCGATCCGACGGGCACAACCTATGCGTTTGGAAACGATGGCGGGACTGTGGAATTCTGGGTGCGTCCCGGTGCCGTTGGCGATGGTATCATCTACGGGTTTACCAACGTCATGGCCGGGGTTCCTCACTTCCGCATTGCATTGGAGGACTATCGGCCGCGTATGGATATTCTGAATGGTCCGAACATTATGGCAACCGTGGGTGGGGTTGGTCCCGAAGGTTCGGTGCA
>CAZCDU010000032.1:9477-20061 GCA_964497125.1 uncultured Victivallales bacterium
ATGGTCCGAACATTATGGCAACCGTGGGTGGGGTTGGTCCCGAAGGTTCGGTGCAGCGGCTCGAGTCGAACACATGGACGCATGTAGCCTGCGTGATTGCGCCCCAGAACAACAGCCTGGATATGTACGTGGACGGTGTGCTTCTGATTGCGCAGAAGTCTTTCATTAAGCCCGATTTCGTCCTCGGAAGGCCCACGATCTGTCAGGGTTTTACCGACGGCCATATCGACGAGCTACGCGTCTGGAGCTATCCCCGTGCTGCGGCCGATATCGAGTACTGGTCCAAACGCATCTACCCGGCCCCAGGCTACGTGCAGGAATGGGCGGGAACGGAGAGCGGTCGATTGGTTCAGATGTATGACTACGTGAATCCCCGTCCCCTGATAGGGTACTTCCGTTTCGATGATGGTGGCCCGCAAGTCGAGAACTTCGCCTTCATCAATTATGGTCTCTATCCGAACGCGATGCCCTATTACCTGGATCCGAGCATTACGGCCTCGGTTACGACAGACCAATCCGTACCGGTAGCCGGTTCCGACGATGCTGATGGCGATGGGTTGCCGGAGTGGTGGGTTGAAATCCACAACCTGGAGCAGTACAAGGAGTACTACAGCACGGCTGAAGGTCCAACCAAAGTTGGCTGCCCCGATGATCCCGGGTTGGTCGATGGGTTCGAGTACTTCCGCGCATTCATTGCTTACGCCTCCATTGGCACCTACAAGGGGTGGATCGATGGCCCCGACGGCGATGTGTACTACTACCCGAAGACGGCACCTGATTTCTACTGTGGCGACCGTTCTTCGTATACGCGCTACGTCTACATGTTTGCACAACCCCTGGAGTGTCCGCTCAATATCTACACGCCGGGTATGTCTTCAACCATCATCTACGTCAACGGTACTCGTGTGACGACCGCAGGCGATGAGGCCAACACGGTGCAGTCTTATGACGTGGCGCAGTACATGCAGCTTGGTCGCAACCAGATCCATGTTGAATGCGAGAGCACGCTGGATCGTTCCGATTACAACGGGACTTCGGGTAGCATTCTCCTGACCCCCTACGGGATATCTGATTACCAGGCTTATGATTCAACGGTGCCGGACAATCCCTACAACTGTAACAACACGCCCTACCAGTTCCGCATCGCGGCCGGTAAGTTTGATGCCGACCTGACCTGCAATGGCGTTCCCATGGTGGTGCGTGGCGATCAGAGTCGCGCCGATCCCCGGTCGGTCTGGCACTGCCAGATCTGGAGCGAGTTCCTGGCCCGCCGGAGCACCGTACCTCTGCCGGACGCAGAGAACCGTGCGCTTCCCGGCAACTCAGATTACGGCGTGCCGCTCAACGCTGAGCGCGATAACAACCCGCTGGATCCCGAATCAGCCGACGACGATCTCGATGCCGTTTACGAGTACATCTGCGACACGAACCCGAGGGACCGTGACTCGAACAACAATGGTGTTGGTGACGGTGACGAGGACTTCGATATGGACGGTCTCGTGAATCGCGAAGAGCAGCGGTTCGGATCCGACCCCTGGCTCCCTGACTCCGATGATGATGGGCTGATTGACGGTAGTGACGTGGGGGCGGCTGGTCATCCGGCACAGTCGTTGAGTCCGCAGAACAACCTGTCCATCTGTCTCGGCGGCACACAAGATGACTTCCTCGAGTTTCCCGTGGACCAGCGTTTTGCCCTGAGCAAGTGGACGGTAGAAGCATGGGTCCGGCCTGATGCCGATGAGCTTGACGGCGGCATTGTTATGCAGCGGTCGGTTTCGAGCAACGGCGTAAACTACGAGATCGGGTTGACGACCTCAAACACGCCATACGCCCGCTACGAATCGATTGGCGGAACGGAGGTTCGCGCCGACAGTCCAATTGCTGTTCCGGCTGATGGGAGTAGTTGGACACACCTGGCCGCCAGCTACTATGACCGTGACCTGGTCCTCTACGTGGACGGGACCAACGTGGCCGCTACAACGGGCGGCGCCTTCCCCGCCATCTACGCCGGCGGGCCTCTCGTGCAGCACGTGGGACGCGGTTTCAAGGGATGCATTGACGAGATGCGTCTGTGGGGCGAGGAGCGTACATCCGAAGAGATTCTTCTGAAGCGTGACGAAGTCCTGACGGGACTCGAAGATACGCTGGTGTCTTACTATCGCTTTGATGATAACACCAGCTACACCAATATTCCGCCGCTTGTCGGTACGAGTGCCAACAACGGCACCAACGGCCTGGCGGCGACTGTTCCCTGGGCTTGGGGGCAGGTGGAGGACAATGTTCTGCGGTACTCTGCCGACTGGCAGTACCAGTGGGATCATGCCGCGAGCTTCAACGGCGACGTCGGTTTCTCAACGAATCATATTATCGTGGGGCCGCCCCGGTTGCAGGTGTTCCTGGAGCCCGATGATGCTGTCGACGGCGGTGCCGCGTGGTCACACAATGGCGGCGCGACATGGAACGACAATGGCTACTTTGAGACGCGTCTGTCGCCCGGCAACTACGACATCAACTTCAAGGATGTCGATGGTTGGGTGGCTCCGGACGACATCTCCGTGACCTTGGTGCGCGGCCAGTCAACGACGGTAACCGGGGTCTACCAGCAGACGGCATCCCTTACCGTCATTATCGATAACGACCCGCAAGTGAAGACGCACGCGACCTGGTCCATTGATGGCGGCGTCAACAATCACGGCACCGGCACGCGTCTTGATGGCCTCGAGCCAGGGGCTCCAGGCTATGACATCATCTTCTCTGACATCTCAGCGGCCGTGCCCGGATGGGATGCCCCATCGGCCATTCACGTCGATCTGCTTGAAGGTGAAGAGCGGACCATCACGACCGAGTACACGCCGGTGAGCGGCGGCCTCCAGATTACGTTTACGCCGGATGAAGCCCCGACCGAGGCCCGTTGGCGGGTTTCGGGGAACTCCAACTGGTTCGGCTCCGGTGAAATCGTGACGAACCTGAGCTACGGCGACCACACCGTCGAGTACAACGAGATCGAGTGGTGGCAGGCGCCCGATGACGAGACCATCACCATCGAGAACTCAAACCTCATGGCAATCGAACGTGAATGGACCAAGCTTCCTGAACCGACACGAATCGGGGCCGTCCTCGTCCCCAGCAACGTGGTCGCCGCCGGCGCGCAGTGGAACATGCGTGGTCTATCCTATAACAGTGGCGAAACCGTCGTTGTCAGCGCCGGCACCTATACCGTCAGCTTCGATGACGTTAACGGATACCTGACCCCGCTTGACATGGATGTCTCTGCCGACGGTGAGTCGGTTGTCGTGACAGGCGCCTATTATCGCGCAGACATCCTTGCGTCAGAAGATGACCATGGCTTGAAATCACCGAGGGGGATCGCGGCTACGTTGCGCTATGTCTACGTGGCGGACGCCGGCAACAGCAGGATCATCGTAAGGGACATGGTCACGGGCACCTGGTCAACATTGGCGGGTCCAGGGACCGGTTTGGGTCAGTTCAATCAGCCGCTTGGGGTTTCCGTGGCGGCAAACGGTGACCTGTGGGTTGCCGATACAGGCAATCACCGGATTCAGCGCCGATCCGCATCTACCGGCGCCTGGACGGCCTGGGGCTCCCGGGGCACGGGCGCCGGGCAGTTCAATGCCCCCTATGATGTTGACGTTGACGCTGCCGGCAACGCCTATATCGCAGACTACCACAACTCTCGCATCCAGAAGCTGAGCGCGTCCGGGGCATGGTCCATTATTGTCAATAGCGGGGTCGCTGAAGGCAGAGTCCGGTTCCCTTCAGGCGTCAGCGTCGATGGCAATGCAATGGTCTATGTGTCGGATTATGATCCAGCTCACGCTGGCGAGGCCGGACGTGTACAACAGTTCAATTCGGGCGGAGGGTTCGTCGCTGCTGTTGGCGGCGAAGTGGATGCTGCCGGCGGGTTGAATCAGAACGTGGGACTTTGCATGGGTGCCGATGGTGTGCTACACGCCGCCAACACGCAGGACGACGAGATCCTGATGAGGAGTACTGGGGGGGTCTGGTCGGTGACGATTGTCGCGGGACTTCTGGACAAGCCGCACGATGTCTCGGTCGATCGTTGGGGCAACGTTGCGATCTCCGACACGGGCAACAACCGTGTGATCCTCCTTTACGCAGAAGATACCGACGGTGATGGCGCCCCCGATACCGTTGAGGCCGCGGCGGGAACCAATCCCTTGGTGCCTGACAGCGATGGTGATGGTTTCGAGGATGGTCACGAGTTGCTGCTGGGAACGGATCCGATGAATGGGGCAGATTTTCCGACCGCCAGGACGGACTTCGATGGTGACGGCATCAGTGACTACGGTTGCTACGACGCGGCCGGAATCCCGGGCGTTGTTGGTCAGGGCCAATGGTACTTCATGAAGTCGAGCGAGGGCTTTGATGGCAGCACCCGCTTTGGCTACCCGGGAACGCTTCCGGTTGTTGGTGACTTCGACGGTGATGGTCGCCACGATTACGGTTGCTATGACCCTAGTGGCATTCCGGGTGTCGTGACGCCGGGCTCCTGGTACTTTATGATGAGCACAGCCGGATTCGCTGTGAACACGTTTGGCTACGCGGGGACGGTGCCGGTCGTCGGGGACTTCGATGGCGATGGTGCCGATGACTACGGGTGCTATGATGCGTCGGGAATTCCCGGCCTGGCTTCCCCGGGGTCGTGGTACTTCATGATGAGCACGGGTGGCTTTGTCACAGATACCTTTGGATATCAGGGGACGGTTCCCGTTGTTGGTGATTTCGACGGCGATGGCTTCGACGACTATGGGTGTTATGATGACGCGGGTATTCCCGGCGTCGCAGCAGCCGGTTCGTGGTACTTCCGTCAGAGCACTGCCGGGTTTGTTGTCGACACCTTTGGTTACGGCGGCACGGCACCCATTGTGGGTGACTTCGATGGCGACGACTTCGACGATTACGGCTGTTACGATGCAAACGGTATTTCGGGCGTCGTCTCTCCGGGGCAGTGGTACTTCCGCAGAAGCACGGCAGGATTTGGCACGCTTAGTGGCCTCGGTCATGCCGGTGCGGTTCCCGTGGTAGGCGACTATGACGGTGATGGTCTTGATGACTTCGGCGTCTACAACGCTTCCGGCCTGCCCGGCGTCAGCGCCCCTGGTTCGTGGCTCTTCCGCAAGAGCTCGCTGGGTGCCGGTTCTGCCCAGTTTGGCTACCGGGGTACGGTTCCGGTAACGGGTGACCCCGCTGAGTAGCTTTGATGCCGAATCCGCGGGGAATGACATGAGTGATGGTGACTCCACACCTTCTGATTCTCCCGCGGTGATGGCCGTCATCATTCACTGGGGTAGCGTCGACGATACCTGCAACTGCGTGGCCTCTCTTCTGGAACAGGACTACAGACGCCTGTCGGTTGCCGTTCTCGACAACGGTACCGGCACGGATTGGGACGGCTGCCTGGGCGAGTTGCGGTCGCGGGTTGAGGTGTTGGCCTTGTCCGAGAATTCCGGTTTCACCGGAGGCGTCAACCAGGCAGCCGCTTTCATTCGGGACCGGTCCATCCGCTGGGGGTGGATCCTCAATAACGACACCGTCTTTCCCCGGAAGGATACGCTTCAGACTCTCGTCAAGTTTGCCGCGGCACGCGACGCATGCCTGTTCACGCCGCAGCTACTGAACCGTTCCGGCTCGCGTCTGCTGCCCTGTTCCGGTGGCATTTTCTTTCCGTCGCTGGCCTATACCTTTCACAACACCGGCTGGTTCGTTGCGATGCTGAAGCGGATGTTCCGCCATCACACGTTCCTTAGTGGAACGGCATGGTTCGTTGATTGTGAGCAAGCGCCCGACCCTCTGCTGGATGAGGCCTACTTCGCCTACTTCGAGGACGTCGATCTGGCGTTACGCCTGGGGGCGGATCGCATGGCGATCTGCGAAGAGGCTTCTATCGTGCATGAGGTGAGCGCTAGCACGGGGGGCAGCTTGTTCAAGTACTACCTGAAAGTGCGTAACCTGTTTTACCTGGCGCGAAAGCATGGACTGTGTAACTGGCGGTTCCGGCTAGGATTCCTGTGTGTTTTCGTGCCCAGTGAGGCGCGCAAATACCTTGGGCAACTTCCGGGGATCCTCCATGAAACTCGACGGGCCATCAAAGACAGCACGGCGATGTCCACATCTGCACCACGAGGGCGCACATGATTGCCGGTGTTCGTCGGTGGCTGCCGGTTGTCCTCGCTACGCTTCTTCCTGCTGTGGTTGCATTCCACGCACGCGTTGACACCTCGTCCGGTGATGCCAGGGGAGCGTTGCTGACAGCGCAGGCCATATGCGAGCATGGTACGCTGAAACTCGATGCCTACCGGGATACAATCGAGGACAATCCAGAAGCATACCAATACCGCGTGCGCCGGAAGGGGCATCATCTGTACTACTTCTTCCCCCTCGGCACACCTCTACTGTCTGCGCCTTTTGTGGCAATCGCCAATGGGATGGGGATGGACATGCGTTCCCTCCGTGATGACGCCAGATTGCAGAACCTTCTATCGGTTCTCACCATGGCTCTCGCCGGGCTGCTGATCTACGTGCTTGCGCGCGTCTGGGTGTCTCCTGTGAAGGCGCTGCTCCTGCTTTTGCCGTTTCTCTTTGGCAGCCCGCTTGCCAGCACCTTAGGAACAGGGCTGTGGAGCAGCAACTGGGCCGTCGTGTTTACCCTCTGTGGGACACTGCTGCTGTGTCGTGCTGCTGTGCTTGAAGCGCGACCCCGCCCCTTCCTGCTCGCCGCCGCCCTGTTCTGTGCCTATCTCTGCAAACCATCCGCCGCGATCATGTCTGTCGTCGCCCTCGGTATGTTGTTTGTCATGCATTGGCGCCAAGCGATCAAGTTCGCAGTTGCCATGGCCGCCTTGCTGGCAGGTTTTGCTCTCTTCTCCCGCCATGAGTTTGGCCAATGGCTGCCTGACTACTATTCACCTTTTCGGTTGAGTGCCGGTTCGGGAGCCTTGCTCCAGGGGATCTATGGGAACCTGCTCAGCCCGTCCCGCGGAATTCTTGTCTCCTGCTCTTACCTGCTGGCCATGTGCATGGGGAGCGTGATCCTCTTTCGGCGACTCCGGTCACAGCCACTGTTCTGGGGCGCGTGGGTGTGGATAGGGCTGCACCTGCTGAGTATCTCCAAGTTTTACAAATGGTGGGGCGGTTGGTCCTTCGGAAGTCGTCTCTTCGTTGAAGCCTTTCCTGCCTGGATTCTGCTGAGTCTGCTCGTCCTCACTGAGGCGAAGCTCCGGTTCAAGCAAGCGCGCTACCGCGTATGGATCGGTTACGTGGTTATCAGTGCGATGATCTCTGTATTCATCAACACCGCCCAGGGTCTGTACAACGAGAAGACAGCGGCATGGAACGCCTCACCCAACATTGATGAGCACCCGGAGTTGCTCTCTAGCTGGCGATTCCCCCAGTGGCTGGCAACACCAGCATCCCTGGCCGCGCGGGCTGCTCAGCTGCGGTTGGCATCTTGTCCCATGCGAGATCTCAACGCCCCCGTGCGCGCCGATAGCGCGGATGTTGTCTTTGAGAGCTGGTCGGGAACGGGCGAGAGTGCGACAGGGCCATACCGCTGGTCTATCGGCAAACGTGCACGCATCTGGATGGTGCCCTCTCAAGGCAGTCCGGTGAGTGTCAGTGGGACGCTACACATCACAGCCGGGACGTTCGGCCGCCAGAGAATCCGTGTTCTCTTCAATGGCCGTCACCTCGGCGTTATCGAAGGTGCCTATCCTACTCCAGAGACCTTTGGATTCGAGCTTCATGACACAGTGGTGGAGTCGCCTCTCAGCGTGACGTTTCTCACGCCCGACGCAACATCACCCGCCCAGGTCGGACAGTCAAGAGACGACCGAAAGCTTGGGCTGTCCCTTTATGGTATGACGTTGATGCCGACGGACCGTTAAGTGTGACGCCGCAAAGAAGCACAGAGGCCAAAAGATCCGACTCTTGCGTCCCGTGGCTCTTTGCGGCTATTGGCATTGATTACGGGATCTGATACGGCTCTGTCTATGGGGCGAGAGGGTGTTTCCCTGTTGGGGCGTAGACTGTGTCAAAGCCCGCTGATGTCATCATGAGATACCACGTTGCAGTAGCAGGATCGTACACCCCATAGTCGGCGCTGCCGTCGCCATCGAAATCACCCACCACAGGCTTCGTCCCACCAAACCCGAACTGAATGGACCAGAATCCCGCCTGGCTCCGCATCACTGACCACACCGCAGTGATTGGGTCCCACACACCGTAGTCATCCTCGCCATCGCCATCAAAGTCTCCAACCAGAGGCGTTGTGTTGCCATACCCGTAGACATCATCGTCGTAACCAGCCAGGCTCTGCATGAAGAACCATGAACCGGGACTGGCGTGTCCAGGGATGCCATTGTCATCGTACACGGCGTAGTCGTCCTTGCCGTCGCCATCAAAGTCACCAACTACGGGAACCGCTCCATCGTAGCCAAACTGATCCGTTGTATTCCCGCCTGAGCTGTTCAGAAATCGCCAGAAACCATACTTCTCTCTATACATAGCGAGATCGTCTTTGCCGTCATTATCGAAGTCACCCACACACGGCGTTGACCACCAGTCAATCAGAATGCTAAGCGCTTTGCCTGCATCCACGCGTCCGTGACCAAACACGCTATCATTTCCGGGAGCACCAATATCAACGCATGACGTGAAGATGATGCTCTCCACGTCCAATGGCGTCAGTGATGGATCGTAAGACCAGAGAAGCGCGGCTATTCCGGCAACAATGGGAGACGCATAGGAAGTGCCCCAGCTTCCTATCCGAACCGCGTTGTTGGTGTCAAGCGTGCAGATGTCGAGACCTGGTGCAACAACATCTACAAGGTCGCCCCAATTGGAAGCCTTGCCTTGCGGTGGAAAGTTGGCTCTCGCATCGTTCTGGTCGGTTGCACCAACCGTGACGAATGACGGAAAGTCGCTACCAGTGCCCCAATTGTGATCGTTGTTACCAGCACTCATGAACAGCAGACCACCGCGCGCTCTCAAGTACTCTCCTGCAAGATTGAGTTCTGTCCTATGACACCCACCAAAGCTCAGGTTGACAACTTTGGCTCCACGATCAGCAGCATATTCAACGCCCTTGCGCATATCAGTGTAGTATGCCCTTGAACTGCCATCCACCAACCCGTAGGCAATTTTGATGGGCAGTATTCTAGTAGACCATTCCGTTCCAGAGACGCCGAGCCCGTTGTTGCCAACAGCCCCCAGAACACCGGCAACCCTTGTTCCATGTGGATACAGGACCCCCGATAGATAGGGACCAACGTCACTGGAATCGTCTACCGCATTATAGCCAGGTAACTGTAGATTGCCTGCTAAGTCTGGATGTCCTACCTCGAACCCGCTATCACATACAGCCACCAAGATGGAAGGATCTCCAGTCGTGTAGTCCCAGGCAGCGGGAGATTCCGTTTTCGCGTGGTGCCACTGATACGACTGATAGTATGGGTCATTTGGCTCTTCCTGTGAAGCAAACGAGTAGTCAGGAACCGCGAACCATGCAAGGTCGGCATCCATAATCTCTTTGCATAGTAGTTCTTCTTCATCCATGGCTCGGGTGTACCTGACAATCACATAATCCCGCGAAAACGGGGTCTCCACAGCGTAAAGGCCTTTCTGGTCCAAGAACCGCTTCAGTTCCGGCTTCACCTGCGCGTTGTCAATTAGATTTGTGCGCACAGGGGAGCCTCTTGTTATCGTGGGTGGCTTCGCGGCATCCTGTGCCAATTCCTCCGCCACACCACCAGCTATAGAAGAGTTGACGTGCGATACCCATATCGGGTCATTCTGCCACACAACAATGGTCCCTGATCTGCGATCTCGCGAGAAGTCGTACAGTTTCTCCGAAGAGTCCAGCTGCCGCTCTTCTACGTGCTGTGCAGCTGATTGCCAACTGCCAAGAAGGCACAATACGCTCAAAGATAATCTGCGGGCCATTTGTACTCATTCGTTTCTCCCGTCCTTCCTGCTGTACTGTCCCATGCTGCCCTCCTTTGACTATAGTCGTCGTATTCTCACAATGTTGATTCGCTTCCCTACGCTGCTTGTTCCACCACCATCCTCGGCAAGAACCCACACCCTGATGCCCGCTTCGTCGAATTCCGATGGCAGAGTACCTTGCGGATCATAGTTCACGCCATCATCACCCCTTATCACATAGACCTCGGTGATCGCCCCGCCAGCATCGCCACCGTCGCCACCATGTTCGATTGCAATCCCATCAACCATACCGGTGAACTCAAACGTGCCTGCACTGGCAACTCCATCGCCAGCAGGTTCCTCTACTGTTCCCTCCGCCGGTGCGTCGGCATCATCATCCTCGCAGCCAACTACACCAATCCCCACGCCAATCATCAGAACCGAAAGAAACAGATACTTCATCGCTCACCTCTAGTTATGCGCCTCGTCTATCCTCATCATTCGCTTAACTGCAACTTATCATAGAGAACATGGGGGGGGGGGGGGGGCCAAATTTTTTTTAATAATGATACACGGGAATTTTGTTATGGACAAGCCAACATAGGCTAGGGGAAAACAGAT
>CAZCDU010000032.1:20071-40951 GCA_964497125.1 uncultured Victivallales bacterium
CCCCCCCCCCCCCCCCCCCCCCCCACCCCCCCCCCCCCCCCCCCCCCCCCCCCCGCCCCCCCCCCCCCCCCCCCCCCAAGCATAATGTGTATAAGGAATTCCCTGAATCTTCTGTAGGACGATCTCCACATAGCGTCGGGATCTCACTCTACAATGCAGAGGCATTGGTAAGCTGCAACGAGGCCCAGAAGCCGCAGGAAGTAGAGCCATTCCTGTAACCGCACAGTTTGGCCGATTCGCGCAGTTCTCGTGCATCCCACGCGCGCCTGCATCCAGTTGGAGACAACAGGATGTACTTCCAGAGTAGAGCCAGTTGTCTCCAACGGGCTCCTCTCACCCGCCGATATCACGCTCTTGGCAGGATGATCTCCACGGCATCGATCAAGTCATCCCAGCCGTGCTCTCGGTCTTCGCGATGCCGGCGCAGCGCCGCTGGGTCAAACGGGTGATCAAGGGCTTTTAGAATTGCCGCACTTAATGCCTCAACGTCGTTGGCCGGCGCCAGGAGTCCGTTCACGCCTTCCTCAACACAAGAAGGGAGGGAGCCGACGTCAGTGGCTATGATGGGGCGTTCGTATTCGATTGCCATGTTGGCGACCGCGCTGCCTGTGGCACTTCGGTAGGGCATCACCACCAGGTCATGAGTTCGAAACACGTCTGCCAGCTTCTCGTTGGGTATGTAGTGATTCTCGATAGAGACAGCGTTGCCGATGCCCAGCGTTCGGATGAGTGATTCCGTTTCGCGTTCGGTGTCATTCCAGAACTCGCCGGCGATGGTCAATTCCACCTTTCTTCTGGCCAGTACGTCCGGAAGTGCACGGAGAAGGTCTTCCAGTCCCTTGTAGGGACGAACAAATCCGAAGAAGAGCAAGCGTGGAATGGGATTCGGCGGTGTCTTGTCCTGCGGTCCGCTGCCGGGCATTGGCAGCAGAGGTAGCGGCGAAGTCGAAACCGATGCCTTCGGAAACCATTCGCGAAGCCGTTCTGCGTCCGGTTCCGTGTGGGCGACGAATTGCGTTGCGCCAGCCAGTACGCGGCGGATCAGCCGGGCCTTGAAAGGACTACAGTCATGGTCGATGACATTGTGACACCAGAGTACAAGGCGTGACTTGTCCCGGATCTGCGACATGAGTAGCCAGGAGTGCGGCAACCAGGCGATGGTCCACCATGTCAGCACAACAGGCCTCCCGGCGCGGTTTAGTGAGCGTCCGAGCGCGAGGAAGGTCAGCGGATTGAGAAAGGAGAGTCGCCGTTCGACGGATGGCAGTGCCTCACGTGCTTCACTGGGATCCGCTTCGCTGTTACCGGGGAAGAGCCATTTTGGATAGAGCCCTCTATACGTCACCATCCTTGCCGGGCGACGTTTGGCGAACTCAGCAAAAAACCGGGTAGCATACTGCGAAATACCACCCTTGAATGGGTACGTTGGCCCCACGAAAATGGCTTCTGCCGGTGCTGCGCTTTCATGGGGGAGGGCATTATCTGGTGTCATCTGTTCCTGCGATGTCCGAAATGGTTTTGCATCACATCATACGAAGGGCTACACTTAGCGCAACCTAGAAAGAGCTGTCAAACCGCGAAATACGCTAAAATCGCGAAAGAAGGACCAATAGAATCAAGGATTCTGGTGACCTCACGAGAAACGAAGGCATGTGTCTTCTGGAAGAGACCCACAGGGGTCCCTCTATGTGCATAATAGCCTGTTTCCATTTCCCTTTTCGCGAGTTTCGCACCTTTCGCGGTTCTTTGAATGCTGTATCTGGGATCAATTCATTTGCCAAAAAGAGGATGATAGCAAGTTGAAACTCATAATTCAGATTCCATGTTTGGATGAAGAGGCCAGTATTGGCGTCGTTATTGACGACCTCCCGAAACAGATTGACGGTGTCGATGACATCGAGATCTTGGTTATCGATGATGGGTCGACGGATCGAACGGTTGAAGTCGCCAAAGCCCATGGTGCCACGCACATCCTCTCGCTTGGCCATTGCCGGGGGTTGGCCCGCGGTTTCCGTGCCGGCATTGAGGAGTGCTTGCGGTTGGGTGCGGATATTGTTGTCAATACCGACGGCGACAACCAGTACTGTGCTGCTGATATCCCGGCTTTGATCCAGCCGATCCTGGCCGGTGAAGCAGATTTCGTTGTGGGCGTGCGGGATATCGGCTCCATTGAGCACTTCTCACCGCATAAGAAGATCCTCCAGTTTGTTGGCAGCTGGGTTGTGAGGCAGCTTTCCGGCACACGCATCAGCGATGTCACGAGCGGGTTTCGCGCCTTTTCGAGGGATGCTGCTCTGCGACTGGACCTGGTCACAGACTACTCGCACACGATCGAAACGATCATTGCCCTTGGCAAAGAGCGTGAGGCCATTGCCGAAGTTCCGATTCGTACAAACGGGAAACTGCGGGAGTCGCGCCTGTTTCCATCGATACGCAAGTACATTGCGCAGTGCGGGGCTGATATGATCCGTATCTATGTCCGCTATGAATCGCTCAAGACGTTTGGTGGGCTTGGAATCCTGATGCTGCTTGGCGGGTTTACTTCGGGTGCCTACTACCTTGTGAACCGCCTGCTCTACGATGGCCGCAGTTTCGTCGCCCTTGCGTTCTTTTCGATGCTCGTCATTGCCGGGTTGATGTTTATTACGCTCGGATTCCTCGGTGACAGTATCGCCTGCAATCGCCGCATGCTGGGTCGCGTGACGCGTTACGTGCGGATCAACGAGCAGAAATCATAGCCCAGGCAACCGACCCCGACCCGGGCGCACCCGTGGACCCTTCGCGACTGAACGGGATGAAGTGTTCGGGCCTGCTTCCAACCTGCATAATCCGGCAGAGGCACGATGCGGGAAACCTTGTCTAAAACCTGCGTTTTGCAACGAGATCGCAAAACATTGTGCACGATTTCTGTTGACTGGGCGATCGTCTAGGAAGATGCTTTCTGTGAGGGGTTTTTGGTAACGCTTGCAGGCTGAGATCGGAAACGGGAGGTGCGAAATGACGATGAAGCTAATGTGTGTCGGCGTGTGTGTTATGTGGGCGCTGAATGCTGTTGCGATGCCGTTGGCTCCAGGGGCATGGACGGCGACGTCAGACAAAGGAACTGCGTCAATACGGATTGGTAGCGACGGTGCCATTGAAGAAATTCGCATTGACGGAATCGATACTGGAAACCCCCATTTCGGCGTGATCGACGCGTCGTACGTCCTGGGCCGGGGTTACGACCACTTGGAGTGGACGGGCAATGATTTCGTGGCCGGCTTCTACTCCGGGACGTACGACAGTACTCGCAGCACAATTCATACGTTCAGGATGACCGGCACGGCCATCTCAAGGGGGCGGATTCGGGCCACCTGGTCTGTCTTCGGCTCCGATAGCTACATCGATGCGAGTGGGGAGTGGCAATATGAATCGTATGCCCTGGCGGGCAATACCTTTACGGCAGAATGGGCTTCCCTTCCTGGCGGGATGACGCCTGTGACTGGTGACTTTGATGGTGATGGGCGGCACGACATGGCCGGCTATCGCGCTGCGGATGGCCAGTGGTTCTTTAAGAAGAGTCGTGACGGGTTCGATGCCAGCGTCCGTTTTGGCTATACCGGTACGGTACCCGTTGTGGGCGACTTTGACGGCGACGGCATTGACGATTTCGGCTGCTACGATGCGGCAGGAATTCCCGGAGTGGTGTCTTACGGTTCATGGTATTTCATGCTTAGCACCCGTGGTTTCCGGACAGCAACTTTCGGGTATGGCGGGACCGTGCCAGTGGTTGGCGATTTTGATGGTGACGGCACCGACGACTATGGTTGCTATGATCCTGTTTCTCCCGGCATCTGGTTCCTGATGAAGAGCACGGAGGGATTCAGCCGCGATGCATTTCCGGCGACTCCCTGATGCGTCTCGTGGCGTAGGGATCGAATCGGGCCGATCACTGAGGCCTGCGGACATGCCGCATGTCTCGGGCACGGCTCCCGCTGGTTACGCGAGATCTTGAGTGGCACTCAGAACGGCACACGGAGGCCAGCATGATCACACAGAGGCGCAGACCAGCCGCAACAGTTCATCAAATACGGCCTGCGGCCCCGATGCCTAGTCCCATGTTGCGACTGGGATCTCGGTGCCGGGTAGGGCTTTCTGCCATCCTGATGTCTGCCTGTAGTGTCTTTGCGGGAGCTCCTTCGGGCCAATTGCTGCCGCACCAGGCTACGGCTTCCTCGGGACGAGTCTCTCTGATGGGGCGGGAAGCTGATGGTTATCGGATCGTGGCGGTACTGGCATCTCATACGACAGCAAAAGACCTCTCGGGGTTGCAGGAGAAGGTCTCCCGTCGGTTCAAGCACTTGCCACATTGTGTTGTCCTGGAATCCCGTGACGGAAAGGGGACGGCGGTGCTTCCGGGCAAGCAACGCGGCAAACTCCTTTCCCGGCGGATTGCGAGGTTGAAGGCAACCGGACTGTTTGCGGTCGTCGAGCCCGACTGGGTTGTCAAGGTACAGGCTACACCGTCAGACGCTGCTTTTGCGGACGGTCGCCTCTGGGGGCTGCACAATACGGGACAGTCCGGGGGTACTCCTGATGCGGATATTGATGCTCCCGCTGCATGGGACGTGACTACCGGAAATGCCGGCGTTGTCGTTGGCGTCGTCGACACAGGTATTCGATACACCCACCAGGACCTTGCGGCCAATATGTGGGTAAACCCCACTGAAATTGCGGGCAATGGGATTGACGATGACTTGAATGGCTTCGTGGATGACGTCCACGGAATCAATGCCATTACGAGCTCCGGCGATCCGATGGATGACAATGGGCACGGGTCGCATTGTGCCGGCACCATTGGTGCCGCTGCCAACGGCTCCGGGCCCCATGTTGGTGTCGCGTGGCAAGTCCGGTTGATGGCCCTGAAGTTCCTGGCTTCTGATGGTAGCGGCTATAGTTCAGATGCAATCACCTGTATTGACTACGCGATTGGCAAGGGCGTCGATATTCTCAGCAACAGTTGGGGCGGCGGTGGTTACAGTCTGGCCATGGCCGCGGCCATTCATAGAGCGCAGGCGACTGGCATTCTTTTTGTCGCGGCGGCGGGGAACGAGGGCAATGACAACGATGCAACCCCAAGCTACCCCGCCAGCTACACCATGAACAATGTCATTGCCGTTGCTGCTCTCGACCGTAGCGATCAGCTTGCCTACTTCTCGAACTACGGTGCCACAAGCGTCGATCTGGGAGCCCCCGGGGTCGACATTTTCTCGTGTACGGCGGCTAGTGACACCTCTTACGGCACCTACAATGGCACGAGTATGGCGGCCCCGCATGTCTCAGGAGTGGCTGCGCTTATCAAGGCCCAGTTTCCTGGCATCACGTTGGACAACTTGCGACAGCGCCTATTGTCATCGACGGTTGTGGTTGGTGCCTTGTCCGGGCGATGCACAACGGCCGGCCGTGTGAATGCGGCTGCCGCCCTGTTGGCAGCAGCCGACGGGATCCTGGAGGTGGGGGTGACTTCCGCCAATAACCCCGTTATTGCCGATCAGACGAATGCCTTCTTCGTTCAGGTCAGTGATCTTACGCCCGTCACGGGCGCCAGTGTGTCAGGGCGCTTCGAAGGCCAGGTTCCCGTTGCCTTTCTGGACAACGGGATCACTCCCGATGCTACCGCCGCCGATGGCACCTACAGCGCAGACTTGCTCGCCCCATCCGCCTCCGGTCCCGCGAACGTGATCGTGGATGTCGTCGCTGCCGGCAAGACCCCCGCCAGTGTCACGAATGTATTCTCGATCGTGGGACGCCCCGACAATGACGATTTCTCCGAAAGAGAGTCCATTGCCGCTGGAGTTACAACCGTAACCGGAGGGAACCGAAACGCGACTCTCGAAGCAGGAGAACCGGTATATGCTTCGGGAAGCGGCTCACAAACCGTCTGGTGGCAATGGACAGCCCCCGAAACAAGGACAGTCGCCATCACCACCTTCGACAGCAGCTTTGATACGATACTTTCCGTATTCACGGGCAGCAGTCTTGGCTCGCTAACCCTGGTGGGGGTGAACGACGATACAGGCGGTCTGCAGAGCTCCGTGCAGTTCACTATGCAGGCGGGCGTTACCTATCTGATTCAGGTGAACGGTTACGGTGACGCCGTCGGTGACATTCGACTTAATCTGCCGGCAGCCGCCGGCGCACCTGCTATTACCGATGAGCCGGATGATACAACGGTGTTGCTGGGGTCACCATTCACGCTGGAAGTGTCTGCGACAGGGATGTTTCCTTTGCAGTACCAGTGGTACCAGGATGGGGTTCCCGTGGTTGGCGCAACGGCAGCAACCTACCATAAGGCAGCTTCGGTCCTGGCCGACGGCGGGCTCTACACGGTGGCCGTCAGCAATGCCGTGGGCTCAACGTTGAGTCGCCAGACGCTTGTCTCCGTGGAGCAGGTCGACCTGCAGCCCGATAACGATGCGTTCATCGATTCGAATGTCCTTGGCGGGAACGCGGGAAGGATCATCACTCAGAATACACTGGCAACCGGAGAGCCAGGTGAACCTAACCACGCCGGCGTTGCAACGCCGCTGGCCTCTATCTGGTTCTCATGGACTGCCCCGGCGGACGGGCGTTTTAGCGTCAACACGTTCGGGAGTGATTTTGATACCGTGCTAGCCGCCTACGAGGGCAGTGCGGTTGGTTCTCTCTCCCAAGTGGCGGCCAACGATGATTCGCAGGGGCTTCAGAGCGCCCTTGATTTCGATGTGTCCTACGGCGTGACCTATCACATTGCCGTGGACGGATACGCTACTGCAGTCGGGGCGGTTGCCCTCGACTATCAGGCCGCTTTAAGCGCTCCCCCCGTGATTCTCGAGTTGGACGATACGACCCAGAACTTCTCGTCCGCAGGAGGCATGCACACCGTTGATGTTTCGGCCAATGTTTCGTGGACAGCATCGTCTAGTCAGCCCTGGGTTCAGATCACATCAGGGACATCCGGCGACATGGACGGCACGATCACGTATCTCGTTCCCGTATATGCCGGCTCGACGGTGCGCGCGGCAACGATCACGGTTTCCGGGGGAGGGCTGTCACGGAGTCACACGGTACGCCAGGCCTCTCCCCTTTACCGGGCCGTCAATGATCTCGATGGTGACGGCGTGAGTGACTATGGCTGCTATGACGCCTCAGGCATTCCCGGGATCGTATCCCCTGGTCAATGGTACTTCATGCAGAGCCGCGATGGGTTCGATGGCGCTAGCTTTGGCTACGCTGGTACAGTAGCGGTTGTCGGGGACTTTGATGGTGACGGGTTGAGTGACTACGGATGCTACGATGCAGCCGGCATTCCCGGAGTGGTGACCCCGGGGCAGTGGTACTTCATGAAGAGCAGTGCCGGGTTTGATGACAGCGTGAGTTTCGGTTATGCAGGCACGGTTCCCGTGGTGGGTGATTTTGATGGTGACGGCACGGATGACTATGGGTGTTACGATGAGGCCGGCATTCCCGGGCTGGTGACGCCGGGGTCATGGTACTTCATGAAGAGCACCGACGGTTTCCAGACGGCTTCGTTCGGCTACGAGGGGACGGTTGCGGTCGTCGGGGACTTCGACGGCGACGGAACCGATGACTTCGGCTGCTATGACGCCGACGGGCTCGCCGGACTTGTGAGTCCCGGTCAGTGGTATTTCATGAAGAGCACCGAAGGATTCGACGACAGCGTTCGCTTTGGTTACGCAGGCACCGTTCCCGTGGTGGGAGACTTCGATGGTGACGGCACGGATGACTTTGGCTGCTACGATGCCAATGGAATCCCCGGGCTTGTCTTGCCCGGGCAATGGTATTTCATGAAGAGCAGCGACGGCTTCGACAACAGTAACAGCTTTGGCTACCCGGGCACAGTTCCCGTGATCGGCGACTACGATGGTGACGGTGCGGATGACTTTGGCTGCTACGATGCGATAGGTATTCCCGGACTGGCCAGCCCGGGGTCATGGTACTTTATGAAGACCACCGACGGATTCAGCAGCACCGTGTTTGGCTACAGCGGAACCGTGCCCGTGGGCGGCCTTACGGTGGAGTAGGGGGGTATGTCTGCGATGACAGGCTCTGTTCTGAAACTTCGCCGTTCCCCAGGTTCGAAGGCCCCTCTTCGTAGGACGGACATCTTGTCCGTCCACGGGTGACCGAGTCGCTGACTGACGGACAAGATGTCCGTCCTACTTTGGGTCTCGCCCCTGTATGACATGGCAGAGACACGACGCAATGTCTTTTCTGTGGCTACGCTAACCGGAGGCTTTCTTCCAGCTCGTTGATGCTGCGCTCCCAGTTCCAGTTCTCCACAACATGTTGCCGGGCAGAAGAGCCTAGATGTTCTGTGAGATCTGGGTTGGACAGCAATTGATCAAGGGCTGTGGCGATGGATGCTGGTGTCACATCACAGAGCATGCCGTTGACATCGCCCTGGATGGTCTCAAGCATGCCGCCTTCACGAACGGCGACCACGGGAGTTCCGCAGGCATTGGCCTCGAGCGGGGTGAGGCCAAAGGGCTCCAGGCGGGATGTATAGAGAAAGAGGCGGGCTCGGGAGAGGTGGCTTATGAGTTCCGAGTCGGGAAGCTGCGTCTTGAGTATGAGCTTTACGTTGAGCCTGGCGGCCCTGGCTTCGATCCTCTTACGGTAGCCGACAGAACACATGTTGCCGATCCAAACCAATGGTGGCTTCGGAGTGGGCAACTTCGCAATAGTCTCGATAGCGAGCTCAATGCGTTTGTGGGCCTGAATGGCGCCGACACCGAGAATGAAGCCTTCGCGTGGTTCGCCCGTCGGTTTGAATTGCTCGGGGTCGATCCCAAGGTAATTCACTTGCGAGGTAATGCCGTAGGCTGCATCGATGCAACCTTTGCTGTAGTTGGAATTCACAAGCACACGGTCAAAAGCACGGGCATTGGCGATTTCTTCGCGGATGCGGGTGCGGCGATTCATAAGTAGGGGGTTGCCGGTACCGGCTTCATGAAAGGCGCGGTAGGGCTCCTGGCAGTAGAAGACGGCGGGTATGGTCGTGAAGCGCGCAATGGGCGGGGCTGCCTGGTAGCGGCAGTTCGCGGATAACAGGACGTCGAAGTTGCCTGCGTTGATCGGCGCCGCCGCCCGGCGGGCGATCGAGGTCATGGCGTTCGTACAGCAGCAGAGCTTCTGGAACTGCTCAAAAAACCACGGTGCGATCCGTTGCACTGCTACCCACGGCGGAGCATACGGCACAACAGTCACGGGGATTAGGTCGCTGAGCGGGAGGTAGTCCCGACGGCTGGTCTCGGGAGTCCAGCATTCGAGAGTGTGGCCACGCTCCAGCAGCATCTTCACCTGGGTGTACAGCGCCCGTTTCGCTCCCCCGCTGGGGAGGTTGTGATAGACGGCGATCTTCATATCTGTTGGGCCAGTTCCTGGTACATCTGCCAGTGGCCTTCTGCGCATTGATCCCACGAGAACGAGGGCAAGCTCTTTGCCGCTTCGGCGCACTGCTGTCGCACAGTCGCATCCAAGGCTCTCGCAAAGGCAGCATGCATGTCATCAATCGAGCAAGGGTCGAAGTAGCAGGCTGCCTCACCCGCGACTTCCCTGAACGGCGGAATGTCCGATGCACAGACGTGACCGCCAGATCGCATCGCCTCCAGCAGGGGAATGCCAAACCCCTCTTCAAGCGACGGGTAGACAAAGAAGCGTGCGGCCTGGTAGAGCGCACAGAGGTCCTGGTCGGTTACGCCATTCAGGTAGTGTACACGTCCGTCATCTGGGAGTACCTCGTCCAGCTGCAGGTCGCCCGGTGAAGGCTCCGAGCCCACCACGACGAGATCGATATCGCGGTTGAGGTCCCAACTGCGGTAGGCGCGCAGCAGGCGGTGGAAGTTCTTGTAGCGTTGGCGGGAGCCAACAAAAAGGATGAAATCACGCGCGTCACCTGGAAGCAGAGAGTCGATAGAGGCCTGACACACATCTGGTGGCAGCGGCTTGAAGCTGGGATTCACGCCGTTATGAATGACGCGGATACGGCTATCATCAATGTCATAGTAATCCACAAGTGCATCGCGCGTGGCATGGCTGACACAGACGACGCTTTGGGCATGCTCAACGGCGTATCGTTTGTTGGCGAGGTAGGCTTCGCGATCCGGGATGTTGTCGGCCGCCTCGATATGCTCATGGGTCAGGTCGTGAATTGTGATTGCCGTGGGCAACCTGTAGAGTGCGCATTCCGGTGAGGGGTAGCCCGTGGGATGGAACAGGCGTCCCGGTCGGTTCCAGTACAGGCGTTCCACACGATGGTAGAGCGCCTGGATACTCGCATGTCGATCGAGAATGTCGGGGAGCCGCTTCCAGTGATGTAGCTTGGCCCGCTCTCCTTTTGGAAGCTCAGCCGCGGCCCGCCATGGTACATGAAGGTCGGCGAAGAAATCATCATGCTGCATCAGGCGCTCAATGACTTCTCTGAAGAGGCGAGCAATTCCGCCGTGCGGGCTATACCCGAACGCTTCAAGATCGTAGATAACTCTCATCTGTTCTTCTCTTCTTTGCGCTCGGACTGACGCCCGAAGAGCGTTTTCCACAACGCCGTACGTTTAATGTAATCGCCGCCCCTTGTGAGAATATGCCCCTTCAGAACGAAGCTGGCGAGTTTCATTCCCATGAAAACCGGAATCCAGGGCACATAGCGCAGGCTCCACAGAAAGTCGAGAAACACGCGGCCCAGGATGCGCGGCTGTACACTGCATGCCGCTGCCCGGATAACGCTGACGGGCAAAATGTAGCGGGCGATGTCATGAGCCCACTCCTTGCGATGCCCCGTGCGGAACAGAGCCACCATGAGCCGCACCTGGCCGTCATAGAAAATCGCGGGCCATGTGCGGGATGCCAGAACACCGGAGGTATAGCTGGTATCGTGAGCACGGTAGGAGCAAAGCACCTCAGGCAGGCAGGTCACGCTGCCATAGGTTGCCATTCGGGCGACCATGATGCGGTCTTCACACTGGAAGGGCAGGTTCTCTTCAAAACCTCCAATTTCGCGCAGTTGTCCGGTCCGGACAACGACGGTTGAAAAGATGTAGTTTACCTGGACGAGTAGAATCTGGAGAAAGAGATCACGAGGTCGGGGCGGCAGGGGGTGGGAACCGAGTATGTCTTCGTCCGGTATGAACTCCTCACCGCGTCCTTCACGGATGACATCCGAAAGCGTGTAGCAGACCATGGTCTCGGGATGGTCCTGAATGAACGCCATCTGCTGCGAGAGCTTTCCGGGATACCAGAGGTCATCCGAATCGAGGAATGCGCTCCACTCCCCGCGCGCCTCGCGGAGGGCGAGGTTTCGTGTTGCCGATACGCCCCGATTGACGCCTCCTTCATGACGAAGGACACGGATACGATCGGGGTGGTGACTGGCGTAGTCTTCGGCGATCGCAAGGCTCCCGTCGGTTGATCCATCGTCGGCAACAAGGACCTCGAACGCAGCGTAATCCTGCGCAAGCACGCTATCCAGCGTGGCCGCTATGAAGCGCTCCTGGTTGTATAGCGGGATAATGACGCTAACCAGGGCGGTGCTCTCTGCTGTGTTTGCCGTCATCGTGTCACTTTCGGGGAAAGAGCGTGCGTTTGATCATTCCGGGCAGAAGCCAGGGGGCGTTCAGGATGGCAACCAGGTATGTTGCCACCCATTCGCCGGTTGATACGGTACCGGGCTGTGCCTGGCGTACTCGTGCCAGACGTTTCTCAGCACTAGTGTGTCGCCGGAAGAGCACGGACTCCGCAATGAAGAACATGTCCCACAGCCCTGCCGTCGCCCGCTGTAGGGGCGGTAGGTCCCGGCGATAGGTGTTCGACACCTGGGTCCAGTCATCCAGGAAGATGTCGTATCCCTTGTCGACCGTGAGTGAGGCGTCGTGATAGCGGTAGTTGGCGAACGTCTGTTTGATGTGTCGAAAACGATAGCCGTTGGTGATGGCCCGGAGCCAGAACTCGTAGTCCATGCCGTACTTCAGGTCTGTTCGCAGATCCCCAATGTCCTCCAGCAGCGAGCGTCGAAAGAAGACTGCCGGTTGACACGGCATGCGGGTACGCCCCTTGTTGCGGTAAAGCAGTGGGTGGGCCAGCAGGCGATAGAAAGGGATGGGGCCATTCTTCAGTTTCCACATGAACTGCCCCTCGGCGTTCACCACATTGGCCTCGCCGCCGATCAAGGTATGGTCATCGCTCTGTGCCATGATCTGTGCGATGCGAGGGAAGGTCCCCGGGGCATAGTAGTCATCAGAGTTCAGCCAGGCGATGACATCACCGGTAGCCTTCTGAAAGCCAAGGTTGAGCGCCGCGCACTGTCCGGCGGGTTCCTGGAAATAGTACTTCACGTGGGCGTAGCGCTTGCAGATTGCTTCGGTCTCATCATCACCACTGTTGATGACGATATGCTCGATGTTGGGATAGTCCTGTTCGAGCACGGACTGGATATTCTGCTCGATGAAGGTGCCCTGGTTGTAGCAGCAGGTCACGACGGAGAACTTGAGGTGTGCTTCTGACATGGTTTCAGGTTAGCTCCTCATAAATCTTCCACATTGCCTCCGCGCATCGGTCCCACGAGAACCGCCCCAAACGCTCTTGTAGGCGTCCCTGCTTTGCCGCGTCTTGTCGTGCATGTAGAGCTGTGTCTAGACCGGCACGCATGGCCTCAACCGATGTTGGATCAAAGTAGCTTGCCGTGTCACCGGCCACTTCGTGGAAAACGGGGATATCCGAGACCGAGAGCGGACAGCCCGACGCCATGGCCTCGAGCAGCGGAATGCCGAATCCCTCTGAGAGCGATGGATAGACAAGGCTGTGCGCCCGGTTGTATAGAGCGCACAATACGTCGTCGGAAGGGAACTTAACGTACTGAACATGGCCAGGCCCCGGGGCGAGATCATGAAACGCGCTGTCCATGGCCGTGGGATCTCCCCCAACGGCAACAAGGTCAACGTTCTTGCACTCGCTCCAGCCCTGGTACGCCTGTAGCAGACGGTGGAAATTCTTGTAGCGCTGGCGAGCCCCGATATAGAGCAGAAATGGTTTGCTTGCATCGTCTCGAATGGAAGCCACCAGCTTCGCCGATTCATCGTCATCCATGATTCGGAAAGCAGGGTTGTGGCCGAGATGTACGACGCGCACGAGCTCTGGGTCGACTTTGTAGTGGGTAAGGAAATCGTCGCGAGTCGCTTCGCTGATACAGACAATTCGATCAGCAGAATCAACGGCCCTTCGTTTAAGCGCCAGGAAATGCTCATGGTTCGGCATGTTGTCGGCGCCGGGCACCTTCTCATGCGTCAGGTCGTAGATGTTAATCACGCTCGTGCGGCGCAGGAGTTCAGCATCCTCGGGATAGAATGTAGGGTGAAAGATATCGGACCCATGACAGAGCCAGTATGCAGCCGATATGGCGTGATAGAGCCGCCGGGTTGTGGGGTTCTTGCGTTGCTCCGGGGTGATTCCAATCAGCTTCGCAACGCGTGTGCGTGGTCCCAGTGGGGGCGTGACCGAGATGTGGCGGGTCGGGCGATAGAAGAGAGCAGAGAAGTCTTCGCGAGAATTGAAGCGCGCAATCAGCTCACTGAACATACGTGCGACGCCACCATGGGGTCCGAACGAATAGGCTTCCAGGTCGTAGATGACTTTCATGGATGTCAATCCTGATAGGCCAACAGTGTGCTACTCTTGCGTCCGGGGACGCGGTTTCCTGTAAATGAGCATCAGGTTCCGGGTATACACGAAAACGCCGACAGACTGTCCCAGGGTGAAGACCGGGTCACGCCGCCAGATGGCGTAAATGAGGACAAGAAGCCCTCCGCCCAGCGACAGGTACCAGAATGCAAGTGGCACAACAGACTCCCCTTTGCGTTCAGAGGCGATCCACTGCACCAGGAAGCGCGAGAAGAAGCACGTCTGCCCGATGAGACCGAAAACCGCCATGGGCTGGGCCAGTACTTCCCAAAACTCCTTTAACATGCGACTTCTCCATCAATGTTGTTATCAAGACGTTCCGCGGCTCATCACGGTGGCGATTCACGCCAAGGTCTTACGCGTATGTGATCCCATAAAGTGACATGGTTGGCCGGAAACGTAAAACCGGAAATTTGAAGAGCAGGTGGTCTCTGCCGGTGCCGCACTACAGATTGGGGTTGGCAAGACGGCGCCAGAGGCGGAGCAGTCGGCCAATGACCGGATGCTGTTCTATACGTTGAAGTCGGTTTCGTGCTTCCCAGAGTTCCTGCTCCAGCCGCGGAAGCCTTTCGGCAGCCGCACGAGAGGCGGCGACGTGGTAGTCTGTACGTGTTTCGAATATGGATTCGGGAGCATCCTTCGGGAGCACAGCCGCAACAGCCGTCGGGTTCTCAAAGGGATTAATGTTGGTGTCCAGGCGCCCCAGGCGTACAGCCTCCCGCATGGCCGGCGAAATCTCACTGCCGTCGGCGAACTGGCCGAATGAATAGGGGCTCGCGGGTGGACAGCTCTCGACCGCCGATGCCAGCAGGTCCGCATACATCGCCCCGAGCTCTACAATTGGTTGGGGAATATCGGGGCTAACCATCTCATGCCCGGTGAGACCGGGGTGTTGAAAGGTGCTGAAGTGGAAGAGGCATAGTGGTGTGCCCGGTGCCGCCATGAGGCACTCACCGTTCTGGGAGAATTCGCACTCATGGAGATTCCAGTGCGCCACATTGATGCCGAGGTGACGCAGGACATCGGTGCCATCGAACAGGGCAATGGCCATATCAAGCCAGCGTTGGTCTTCGAGAATGCCCCCGTAGTAGTCACGGTAGCAGTGTTTTTCAACTCGCTCAGCCCACCACGAGAGCAGTGATCTTGCCTCGGGCGTGTTCCGCGCACCCAGGAAGCCTGCGTTGAAATGGCCGGTTCGCAGGAAGTAGACGAAATCCGTTTCGACATCGGGAGTGCGCAGGTGTGGGGTCGCCAGAATGCCGTTCATCCACTCCGCATCCAAGTCCGTGAGAAAAGGCTGCGCCACGAACATATCGCCGTCCAGAAAGAGCGCCCGTTCGGCGCCACCGTCCAGCGCGTGCAAGAGGCAGTAAGGCTTCAGGGCACAGCAGAGCTCGAAAGGCGTGTACTGAAAGAGGAAATGATCCCGGGCCGGGAGATCGAGATCGCCCACGGGCACGACATCGAAACGGTCGCCACAGGTATCAGCGTCTGTGGCATCAGATTCAATCAGATAGCAGCGCAGCCTGACGTCGGGGTGATGCTTCTTCAGCGAGTCTGCCAACACAGCGATGCGGTCCAGGAAGCCGCGGGTCGCAATGGTAAGCACAAGAGGGTGGGGGTGTTCTGCTTGGCTCATGCCTCGCCTCCCTCGCCAAGCGACTCAAGCGTCGGGCACTTCGGATGTCGGAAGATTCGGAGCCACTTGGCGAACATGGGAGAGCTCTTTCGTAACTCGCTGTCGATCTCGCTTACGTGTATATGCAGCTCGCGGATGTATCGCTGTTGCTGCTTGGCCAATCGCAGGAGGTGCGCATTCTCCACCTGCAGGTCGGTCCCTTCCTTCGCGGCATTCGTGACCCGACCCGGAAAGAGCGTCTCCAAATCCAAGTCGCCACAGGGGGGCTGGAATGCATGATTCGAGCTGTCGAGAATACGGGGAGGGAACGTAATGGGGCCCCCGGCATCACGACATTCGTTTCCGATGCGTAGCATTTCACGGATGAGCTGGTGCATGCGTGGTGTTGCGGGGGACGTGCAGGCGAGTGCATCATCAAGCGTCATGCGCTGGAACTGTAGTTTTGCCTCCGGCGGTTGAAGCAATTCGGGGACAACACCGTCGATATGATCGCGCGCCGTGATGCTCCAGGCAGGGGGCGTATATACAGGACTGTTCGTATAATCGAGCACAGCAACTGGTTTCCCCGCCAGCATGCCTTCGATCATGGTGGTCGACGGTGTCGTGATCAGGGCGTCAACGTTCGGTAGAAGCTCCGCGAGGCTAGTGCCGCATGTGTCATGAGGTGGCGCGTCAATCCCGAGGTCATCCTCAAGTCCGGCGGTGAGACGCCAGATAATCTTAACGGGATGGTACCCGAGGGCGGGGTGCTCATCGAGCCACTGCTTAAGGTCCACGAGTGATTGCCGCACAGCCTTGAGCTGGTCATCTGTGAAACCAGGTCTCCGTGCGGTTGTGACCAGAATACGGAAGGACTCCCGCTCTTCGCACATGGTCTGTGTCGGTGCGAGAAGTGAGTCAAAGCGTGGACTACCCACGACCTCGCATTTGCCGATGTTCCCCCATGATTCAAGAACTCGCGCCTGGGCGTTTCCCAGAACAGCTATTTTGTGACCGGCAACAGGCTGGAAGAGCGACCCGGGAACAATGTCCGGGTTCATCCATGTATTACGAAATTCCAGAACACCATCGGCGATAATGAGCACAGGAATGTCATCCTGCATGGCCTGTCGAAGCAGCAGTGCCTCTGGCTCTTCGTACTGCTGCGCGGTGACGATCAGCCCCGTGTCAGGCGGGGGAACCCAGTTGATATCCAGTTCAGATACAAGCGTTACCGGGAGGTCGAGTGTTTCGGTCCACGATCGATAGAGGGGGACGTCAACGGCGCGCCCTTTGGCCAGTACGACTATGCGATCTCGTTTCATAATGGGCTCGTTGGACATGGCCTGTGCCAATCACGGCATAACGATGATGAACGCCACAGTGTTACCAGAACGCTGTATCGATATCAAGAAGCCCGACCAAGGTGCAGGGGATGATGAATGTAGCTGGATCCGTTAGGATTCAGATGGTCATGGGGTGAGAGTACGGATCTGAATTCTCACGAATCCAGCTACAGGGATCTCAGGGCAGTTGGGTCCGGGCGGCACAAAAAAAGGGAGAGCCCGTGAAGGCTCTCCCTTTCAGATCGATTAAACGACCAATCAGTCCCAGCGGTCAGCGCCGGTCGGGATGTGGTAAGGCTTCGGTAGACGCCCGTTGTTGAAGATGGCGACGGCATAGATGTCATTGCCATAGCCAGCGCCCGTGAGGCTGTGCGAGCCGAATTTCCAACGGCCTGATGAATACTCGCCGTGATCGAAGAGCGTATCAAGAACGTCTTCGCCAGCTGGGTCACGGGAAACGACGACCTTTTCGATGGTGCCACGTGGGTCGATGTTGGTAGTCCACAGAACCAGCAGTTTGCCTGCTCTAAGACCGCCGCCATGGGATACGGGCTTCCAGAGGAATCCTCCGGGGCCGTCAACAACGCCCTGGCTACGCGGCTCAATGATCGGCTCATGCAGACCTGTTGCCTCGTAGAGGGACTTGCCGACCGGGACCGTACCGCGGTAGCCAAAGGTCATGACCTTGCCACCGAGGGTGCTCATGCCGAGGGTCCATACACCAGATGTCTCATCGTAAACTGCGATGTCGTGCTTCCGATCACCGTCAAAGTCACAGCCACCGACAGGGGTGCTTCCCTGGCCGCCAAGTCCCAGTACGATCGGAGAGGCATCTCCTCTCTGCCCGCGCGAGATGTAGAACGCGCCAGCCGATGTGTCCGAGTTCACGTAGTAGACGGCAGGGTTCGCCGAGGCGCTGCCCATGTAATGGCCAGGCGTGGGAACTGAGCCGACGGGGCCGAAGAGGAAGGTCGCGATACGGCCATTGGCGAAACGGACAGCCCACTGCATACCACCGGCAGCCTTGTCACTCCACACAACCACGAGGTCATCCAGTCCATCACCGTCAAAATCTGCCACGAGAGGGAAACCGCCGTCGAAGCCGAAGTTGACGGTCGCGAATCCTGCCTGCGTGCGCATCAGTGACCAAACGCCCTTGTCGTAGATGACCAAGTCTGTCTTGCCGTCTGCGTCGAGCTGGCAGGCAAGGGGGGTTGCGCCGCTATATCCAAACTGCGTGACCTTGGTCCAGAGCAGTTCCTCCATGGATCGAACAGACCAGTATGCAGAGCTGTTGTTGAAAACGCCCATATGCGTAGCGGCCCCACCACCATACTGCCCCGGGACCAGACTCGAGGTCTTGTCACCCAGTGACTGGGTTCTGAAATAGGTTGCCTGATCTTGCGTCATCACGAACCAGGCACCAGTGGCCGGATCGAAGATCGCAAGCTCCGAAATGCCATCGCCGTTGAAGTCCAGCTTTGCGGGCAACGGCGCATTCTGCGCTGCTGCGAACTGCACGGTCGCAAGACCGAGTGCCAATGCTGCCAATATGCTCTTTACCATCACCCGTCTTCTCCTTGTTGATTTGATGAGACCCACAATACTGACTTATCCAATACCCCTCCGCATGGCCGAAACCCACGGAAACTACTTCTCAAAGGCTAGCATTGCCCTTCGGTTGAGTCAATCAGCAATCCTGCGTGCTTTGGGCCTGAATTGAGGCGTCTTGAACCAAGAAATTGCTGGATGTTACAACGTGCCAGAGCGTTAGCGGGGTTTTGTTGCCTCGAGGATGAGGTTGAGATCGCTCTGCTCTTCGCGTGTGTCGATGCCCTGGAAAGCGCACTCTTCACTTGCGCCATAAGCGCATGGCGTCACGGGCGTGAATCCGGCCGCTCTAAGGATGGTTGCGGCATACGTTTCTGTATAGAGGAGTTTGTGCCCCCAGTTCCAGTGCCCAAGATTGATGCGCTCTCGTGCGGTCAGGTCAAGTCGAGGCAGGATCTTGTCAAAACTTGGCGTTGAGATTCGCCACACACCGCCCGGCTTAAGGACGCGAAAGCACTCCGCGGTGATAGAAAGACCATCCTTTTGATCGAAATGCTCCAGGAAGTCCTCGCAGTAGATGTGGGAGAAGTGCCCGTCAGGAAATGGAAACGTCTTGGTTGCGTCCATGATGAAGATGGACGCCAAGTGCTTCTTTGCTTCGGGGGGCACAGAGTCTGTCTCAATGAGATCCGCATTGAGCCAGCCATCTATGATGTTGGCGCCGCATCCGAGGTGGAGTTTGCTATACCGCCCAAGGTCTGGGTTGGTATGGGTGTTGAGTGTTAGGTCCCGGCTGCGCCGTATAAGTTTTCGGATTATTCTTGTGATCATTAGACCGTAGAGTCTCAGGAAGTACTACTGTCCTGTCAAGGAATCCTAGAGGATTGGTTGCTCGCGAGAGCGCCTATTCGTGCTTCTGCCCAAGCATGCAGATATTCACCATTCCCCCTCGAAGGGACTGAAGATGTTGATCGCAGAAGTGCAGCAGTTTGTGGATGGGGAGCTGAAATGGCAGCAGGTGCAATCCCCGTTCGGAAATGACCTCGATGTTGTTCGCAGCTAGTGCCTTTCGCATTCCTGACCACGTGCTGAAATGCTCATGTCCATCAAAGGGGCGCAGGCGGAGTTTCGTTGCCAGCCAGACAGCGGGATACCAGATCAGGTTTGGCGTTGAGATCGAAAGATAACCTCCCGGCTTCAATACCTTTGCCATTTCCGTGATGGCTTTGGCAGGGTCACGCGTGTGCTCGATACATTCTGACGATACCACGATGTCGAATCTCGCTTCGCCGTAGTGGTCGCTAAGTTTCAGTGCATCGACGACCTCACACTGACAGCCGACTCGCTTTCGTGTGCGCTCAACAAGGTCAGGTCCAATGTCGCATGAAGCCACATCCGCGCCTCGCTCAGCGAGCCTCTCGCTGAAGAACCCCAATCCACACCCCACATCAAGGACCGTCTTGCCGGCGAGTCGATCATTGGTCAAAAAGCGATCTATCAAGGTCTCAACCCGTTGCTGGGTATCGTAAAGGGAGAGCGAATCCAGGAAGGCATCACCCAAATTGTTGTGCGTATACTCTTTGCTTGTGACTTCTGGCATAGGGCACTATCTCGCTCAATCGTCTTGAGGGGGGGCCTGCTTCAAGAGGTACAGGGGCCGCTGTTTTATTTCCTCAAATATTCGTGCCAGGTATTCGCCGGAGATGCTAATGGCGAATAGCTGCAGGCCTCCCAGGATGACAACCGCGGCGACAAGTGACGGCCAGCCTCTGACAGCGTCACCAACAATGAGAACGCGCGCAAGCTCGGCTATCAGGTAGAGTGTTCCGGCAAGCACAACAGCGATGCCCAGTCGACCAATTGCCCTTATCGGCTCGGCGGAGAATGAGAAGATTGCGTCCGACGCAAACCCAAGCATGCGCCACAGGGTGTACTTCGAGTTACCCGCAGCCCGTGCGTGCGCGACATACTCAATGTACGTCCTGCGGAATCCGATCCACGACACCATGCCGCGGATGAAGCGGTGGCGCTCCGGCATTCCCTGCAGCGCTGTGTACGCCCGCTTCGACAGCAAAACGAAATCAGCTGCCCCCGGCTTGATCTCCACGCGCGATAGATGGTTGAGCAGCCAGTAGAAAAGACGGGATGAGAGACGCTTGAACTGTGATACCTCATCGGTCTGCTTTCTGACGGCCGAAACGATGTTGAAGCCTTGGCGCCACTGTTCGACCATACGCGGAATAAGTGAGGGCGGGTGCTGCATGTCGCAGTCCATCATGATGGCCGCATCACCGCTGGCGTGATCAAGCCCAGCCGTCAGCGCAATTTGATGGCCGAAGTTGCGGGACAGTGAATAGACCGACATACGTTCATTTTGCGTTGCAAGCCTGTTCAAGACGTCCAGTGTGGCGTCTGTACTTCCATCATCTACGAAGAGGACTCTGAACTGCAGATCATCGAGTGAATGGCACACCTCAAGCAGGTTAACACAGAACTGCTCGACGACATCTTCCTCATTGTAGCACGGAACAATGATGTCCAGGCATTCCGAATGGCTGGGTCGATTCTCGTGATCGCTCATCATATTGCCTTTCTGACCCCTAGTGCGTAGACGTCCAAAGGAGCCCCAAATCGACGTAATCATCGGGTACAGGC
>CAZCDU010000033.1:0-40889 GCA_964497125.1 uncultured Victivallales bacterium
AGAAGACGTTGGCGATCGCCGCACAGGTCTCGTTGTAGGCATCCTTGTTCGGCAGATCATACTCGGGACCGAAACCCTCAATACCGTGGATGGCGCCCAGCCCACCCGTGATATGCATGCGCGTGTCGACGATGTTACTCCAGATGCGATCAAGAGCGGCGTCGTAGACAGCGTCGTGCGTCATCGCACCGACATCGGCCATCCCGGCATACATGTAGGCGGCTCGCACTGAGTGGCCAACCGCTTTCTCCTGTTCGGCGACGGGACGGTGTTGCTGGGCATATTCCGGGGACATAGTGCCCTTGCCGTCTGGATCCAGCTTGAAGGTAACGCCGCGAATGTCCAGGAAGCGCTTAGCCATCTCCAGGTAAAGCGTTTCGCCGGTCACGCTGTAGAGCTTGCAGAGCCCGATCTCGATCTCCTGGTGGCCGGGCGCCTGGTTGATCGGCTTTCCGTCGTTGTAGTTCGGGTCCCCCTCAAAGATGGCCTTGTTGATGTGTCGGGCGCTCTTCTCGGCAACGTCAAGCCAGTTACGTTTTCCGGTCGCCCGAAAATAGGCCACGGCCCCTTCGAACATGTGGCCCATGTTGTACAGCTCATGGCTATGCACGACGAAGGAATAGGGCTTCTCGCCCATCTCGGACGGACGGGCAACACCACAGATGTGCGACACGTAGAGGTAACCATCATCCTGCTGCGCATCAGCAATGATGCCGATGATCTCATCCATCTGCGCCTCCAGCGCAGGATCCTCCTCCAGCATCAGCAGATAAGCCGCCCCTTCCATGACCTTATAGAGATCGGATGCAGTAAAACGGTGAGGAACAGGAAGCTCGCCTCCCCTCCCCTTCAGGAAGTTACCGCACCGACGCAGACTCTCCACGGACCGCTCCGTCTTCTCGAAGGCAAAAGGCAGCGTACGGTTCTTCTGCGTCTTCAGCCGCGGCAGCCAGAAGGCGTCCTCCAGTTCCACCTGACTGAAGGGCACTGGCTCGATTGGGTAGTCGTGGTTTTCGATGTCCATTGCGGAGTTATTCGTTAGCAGTGATTTGGTATTGGTGATTCGTGATTCGTTTATCGTCATTTTGGAGACCAGTAACCGACAATCTGATTAATCCCAAACATGAAATAGATTACCTCCAACACGCCACAAACGGCAATAGCCCAACACGCCAATAGAATGCCGGAATGCGACAGGAAACCAAATGACGCATTCGGACAATGGTCTGGCACATTGGGGCATTGCGTGATTGAGTCATTATCTGCGACCATTGCAGCAGGGACGATTCAATGAAACGCACACTCCGCTATCTGTTGCCGACTCTGACACTGTATGCCCTGTCGAGTGCATACGGAATCGCCCCATTCCCGCTTTCCCCGAAGGGGCTCGATTCCTCGCTCATTCCTTTGGACGGTGCATGGCAGGGCCTTGAGGGAGATGTCCTCAAAACCCCTACGATCGGCAAGCAGACGCGTATTCTGATTCGGAGTTCTTCATCGTGGTCCAATTACACGGTCACCCTTGAGAGCCGCACCATAGGCTGGGGAGGTGAGCTGCTCCTTCTTTTCGGCGTAAAGAGCCCCGAACACCATTGTAGCTGGGCGCAGTTCCAGGGATGGGATGAGACCAGTCACCTTCAGCGCAATGGCGAACTCATGCCGGGGACCAAGAAGACAGCCCCCGACCGGAGAGGAACGGAACAGAAGTGGCACCAGATGACGATCCAGGTGAGCCCGGGCCGTGTTCGCTGCTACACCGATGGTGTCTTGCTGCAGGAGTTGACCGGCCAGCACGAGACAGCGGGCTACTTCGGGTTGGGCTCGACGCCTCGCACAACCGGACACCTTGAATTCCGAAACATCAAAGTGACCGACCCTGAAGGAAACGTCCTGTTCAAGTATGCCACCGCTTCGGATTCAATCCCCGCCGTCTCCTTTTCAGAGGCATTGCTGGCGGTCACTCAACGCAAAGATGATGCGTCTGGCAAAAGGCGCTTCAGGGACCTGATCCGGTCGGCATACCCCCTGAAGTCATCCGCCTTCTTCGGGCAAGACGGGTTTGACACGTGGCTGGACGATCCCGAGACGTTTGCGCAGCAACGGCTGGCCCACATTCGTTCCGGCGGGACGGCGAGCGCCCCTACCCCAAGTACTTCTACCTACGCAGCCTTTGAACAGGCTTATGCCACACTGGCGAAGCAAGCGCGCCGTCGTTCCCCTCCCATCGTCTTCATCGAACGTGAGCGCGGCGCCCGAAGGGGCACCAACGCAACGATGTTCTCACGCACCGTCGGACGGGGGGCGAGGATCTGCGTGTTCTATCCGGCAACCGGAAAGACCGTGACGCTCTTTGAAACAACGGAAGGACAGATTCTGGATCTATCACCTGACTACGATGGGAAGAAGATCCTGTTTTCCATGCGCAAGACGCCGCGTGAACCGTTCCATACCTATGAGTTGACGATCGCCACCGGCGAGGTAGAACAGCTCAATGATGGCCCCTGGCATGATTTCAATCCGGTCTACTATCCCGACGGACGCATTGTGTTCTCCAGCTCGCGGGTGGAGTCGTTCTCGATGTGCCAGGATTTCATTGCCTGCGCGCTCTATGCGATGCAGGGCGATGGCAGCGACATCCGTCGCTTCGACTTCACCACACTCTCAACACTCACCCCCGCGATAATGCCCGACGGTTCGATCATTTGCAGCCGCTGGGAATACCAGGACAAGAACCTCTTCTCGTGGCAGGGGCTCTGGACCATTAACCCGAACGGGACACAGCTCAAGCTCTACTACGGGAATACGATCACCGTACCGAACTCACTCTACGGGCCGAAGCCTATTCCGGGAACAGATAAGGTCCTCTATATGATGGCGGCACATCACCATCCGCCCATCGGCGACATCGCTATCGTAGACCGTAACGAGGGCGTTGAGAATCCCGCTGCTTCAAGGAAGCTTACCTTTGCCACCCCTTATAGGCTCAGCGTGGGCGCCGACTGGAAAGATCACAGTAACTGGCAGCCAGGCGACAGGTACTACGCCAACACCTTTACGGATCCCTATCCCATCAATGCCGATTTCAGCATCGCCAGCTATGGTTACGATGACATGCAGGCATTCGGGTTGGTCGCGGTCTACCACCACGGGGTCACGGTGCCATTCTACGAAATGGACGACAAGAACCTCTACTCGCCAGTCCCCCTGGCTAAACGCGACAGGCCATCCGTCATTCCGGGGGATTGCCCCCAGGAAGAAGGAGAAGGCACGTTCTTCGTGCAGGATGTCTACCAAGGCCTCCTCGAGCAAGGTGTGAAGCGCGGGCAGGTGAAGCAGCTGCGAATCTGGGAGCATGTTCCCAAGAAGTACAACACCGAGGCGGGGCGGGTATACGATCACTATCCGGTCGTTGGTTTCGGAACCTACTATGTGAAGAGATGCTACGGCAGCGTGCCGGTAGACGAGAATGGCGCCGCCTACTTCTATGCGCCCAGTAATCGAGAGCTCTACTTCCAGGCAATCGACAAGGCCGGCAAGGAGATTCAGCGCATGGGTTCGGTCGCGCAGATCACGACCGGCGAGAAGACATCATGTATCGGCTGCCATGAAGACAGACTCTCCGCGCCAATCCCCAATCCGGCTTCTATGAAGCGACTAGATCGAAAACCCGACCGAATCACCCCTCCGCCATGGGGAGCGGGAACGATTGACTACGTGAAGATGGTACAGCCGATCCTGGATCGGAACTGCATCTCATGCCACTCAGGCGCGAATCCCAAGAACAAGCTGGATCTCTCGGGCGACAAGAACCGCTTCTTCAATATGAGCTTCAGTACACTTTGCTCGCAGAAGTTGATCGACTACTACTGGCTCAACGCCGGCCCGACCGGAGTCTTTCCTGCGCTCGGCACCGGCAGCTGGACGAGCAAGCTCACGCAGCTTCTCGAGAAGGGGCACAACGGGGTATCCCTCACGGAAGATGAAGAGCGGGCGCTATATGCCTGGATTGATTCCAATGCAATCTACTACGGCACCTGGGATATGAGCCGTCCGCACTCCGTCGGTGGCCGCGATACGTGGGCAGCCGTGCCCGATGAAGCAGAGACCACAGACTGGTTCAGAACAGAGCCGGCAAAGTGGCGCAGCATCAAACCGGCAGCGTGGTTCGAGACGGTGCAGGAGATCGTAAAACGCCGCAAACTGAGTGGGCTCAAGAATGGGCTGTCATTCGAGCATCCGCGGGCCGAATCAAACCTGAAGCTGAACCTTACCCGCCCGCACTGCAGTCATCTACTCCTCGAGAACCTGGCCAGATCTGCCGGCGGCTGGTCAGAAGAGGAAGATGCCGTCTTCAAGACCAAAGAAGATTCCGACTACCAGCAGCTCCTCGCGGCGATTCAAACCGGAGCCGACGCGCTGAAGCAACTGCCGCGCATGGATATGCCCAATGCAACAGCGGTTCCACAGAGACGCGATTTCGTCAACACGCGCTAATTTCTGTTGCGGAAGTGGGTTCTCGCTCCCTGTAGCCCTGTCGCGCCGCGACTGAGGCCCCGCCAAAGCCGCGCTCGCGGCGCGAGCGGGCTACGTGGGAGTCGTCACAGCAGCCTGCAGCAATGAGACCAATTCACCCGCTCAATACCCCTTCGGGATCCTCACAACCCTTACGCGCTGTTTCCATAGATTCGGGTTGAGGTGGTCCTGTTCGGGTAGAATCACGATTGAGCTGCCGTCTTTCAATTCTTTGAGTTTGATGTCGGAGGGACCCAAGAACTGCACGCCGGGATCGAAGACAACCTCTTCAGTCTTGCCACTTACGCTAATCTTCACCAGCGACTTGGTGTTCATGACGGAGACGATCACAGTCCCTGCGGCCGTGACAACCGCGCCATCCAAGCTCCCCAGTCCGGTCACCCATGGTTTGGCCTGCTTGGTCTCCTTAAACGTTGCCACCGGAATCGAGTAGATGGCGTCCTTCTTCTCCCCTTCGCCCGAGACACAAGTGACGACGAGCATGGAATCCGTGTGCGGGTTGTAGGCGACGCCATTGGGTGTCCGGATCGGAATGAAGTGGATGCCGTCGTGCTGCTTGTTCTGCGCGAAACTGTCGATCGCGTCGTGGTCGATCCGCAGCACACCACCATTGCTCTTTGCCGGCATGACGGAGTTCTTCACACCAGCGGCTTCCCCGGTATCGGTCACATACAGGTTACCCTCCGCATCGAAGGCTATGCCGTTGGGGAGAGGAAAGCTGTCGCCAATCGCCTTGCAGACAGCGCTGTCCGGGGTCAGGTCAATCTTGCCGAGTATCGTCCCGGTATTCGGGTCGATGATTGTCACACCCGTCCCAATGGCTTTCGGATCGGAAATGTACGCCCCATTCTCGTCGCAGAGGATATAGATACCCGTATTGGCGAACAGCGCCCCCGCCGGGAAACGTTTCGTGGGTTTCTGAAGCGTCGTAATACCAAGCGGTGAGTTGAGCCCCGAGACAAACTGCGGCTCAACCATCGTCAGCGCGCCGGTCGCGGAGACCGAGAGCTTGCTGATCGCCCCCGCCCCCGCCTGCAGGGCAAACACCTTGTCCTTGCCATATAGACCGCTGGCGCAGTTTGGAACAAACACATGCTTGCCATCCACGCTAAACGTGACACTCTCCGGCCGATGAAAACTGGCCAGGGTCTGTGAAATGACTGGGTTGCGCGTCTTGCAGCCCAGGGTCACGGACATCACAACGACTATAACAACAGAATAGACGATTCTCATGCTCTCTCTCCCGCTTGTGTGTTTGCACACCTCGTTCTAGATGCGCGCAAAAAAGTGCCAGAGTAGAAAAGAAGAGACAAGCGCCAATTGACAACGCCACTGGCGCATTCGGAGATGGGTTTGGCACGGTGAGCCATTGAGTTGCCGGACGGCTCTTTGCGATGATTGTGTGGGTAAGTACATGAAACACATATCGCACTATTTCCGGGCGGCTCTGCTGGGATGTATTCTGCTGAACACGCACGGACATGCCGTCGTCTTCAGGGACCTGGCCGGTGACCATGCCTGGGACACAGCCATCCCGGGCGCAACCGCCTCAACCTACACACTCACAGCAGCCGACGTGGGATTCTGAGTCTTCCTCGAAGTCACCCCACGCTCTGATGCATGGCAGGACCAAGGCACTCCCATGCAGCAGGCGCTCGGTTCGCAAGTCGAAGCCGGTCCGGAAGGTTCAAGAGGCCCTGTGTTCAAGTTCCGCTAGCGTCCCGATCTGTGTGAAGGGTCAGGCTGGATGCTCTGGTCTCCGTCCGGATTCTCTTTCGTTATACTGGCGTAGTAACGTCCACAGGCGGTGAGATTGCCGTCCTTGTCGAACAGCGCGGAGCTGGTTCCCTGCGGTTCGTGCTGGCCAAACGAGAACCACGCGTATCCTGCGATCCAGTCCTGCTTCTCCATCCAGGGAAGCATCTCCTTCATGAACTCTAGCACCGCTTCAGGCGAGTGATCGTTGTCGGAGACGTTCTTCGCCCGCCAGTCAGCAGGGGAAAACTCGGTGATGAGCAAAGGACGCCTACCGTACTTCTCATAGATCCTTACAAGCTTCTCCTTGAACGACCTTGCTCCCGTACCTCCGTACCAGTGAACGCCGGTATAATCGACCCTGTAGCCGCGCTTGTCGGCTTCGGTCATGAAGTCTCTCATCCATGTACCTGAAACCCCCTGTACCGTATCATCATCGACACCTTCAGGATTTGCGCAGGCCGGACTGCAGAGAGGCACATTCAGCTTCTCGAGCAGCGGCCAATACTTGAGCGCGGCCTTGTAGTTCATATTGGCCTGCTCACGCTTGTCCGGCTCGTTGAATCCAAGGAAGCGCTTTACCTTACCCGCCTTGATTTGTGGAATGACATGCTTCTCAAGCGCATCAGTCAATCCGCTCTCGGACCAGGCCCCCCAGGCCATGGGCAGAAACTCAACTTCCATCGGCTGCACCGACGGAAGCTCTGATCCCCATGAATAGCTCCAGTAAGGGTTAACCGCTTTCAGCCGTGGAAGGTTCTCTTCCCATGTTCCCCCCTTCTTATGCGCGGGCTCGCGCATCGTCAGGCATATGCCCTTCTTGCCCGGAAGCTTCAGTTCCGCCGGAAGCGGCTTGCATGCTACGGTTATCTCTTCCTGAGAAGAAGGGTCAAGCTTGGATAGATGATCAGCGGCCGCACCAGCCGGCCCCCACCACCAGCCCTTCTTGTCCCAGCATTGACCGTACCTGTAATCAGAAACCAGCTTCCTGTATACCGCTATAGCGCCCTGCCTGTCACCCTTCCTCCGCAGAACATCGCCCTTAAGCATCGTTATAGTAGCCAGATCGTTGAGAACCGAATACTGCTTCACTGCGTCACCCTTTGGGTATGACCTGAGCGTCCTGTTCGTAGCCTTGGCATTTGCCCCCCATCTCTTTTCGGCCAGATCGGCGAGCCGAACGGCTTCTTCATAGTCATTCCTGCCAACCGCATCCCACATCTTGCCGACAACCTGCCAGGACTGTCCGTTCCCACTGGAAGCTGCCGGGGCCTTCCCTGTCGCGGCGACAGCAGCCAAAGATGAGGTGGCGGACGGGGACGGCTTAACTCCCTCAGCCTCAAGCTTGGTGATCTTCATCGCGACGGCCTTGGCCGGCTGCCACCACCAGCCCTTCTTGTCCCAGCATTGCCCATACCGATAATCTGTTGCCACTTGCTTATAGGCCGCAAGTGCCCCGGGCTTGTTGCCCATCGCCAGCAGGGCATCACCCTTAAGCATGGTGATGACCGCGAGTTCATTAAGGTTGGCCACCTGCTTTGCCGCGGCACCTGTCGGGTATGAACCTAATCCGTCATTGAGGCTCCTGGCCTTCGCACCCCACCTCTGTTCAGCCCGATCGGCCAACCGTACCACTTCATCCCAGTTCCTCTCCCCCGATGCCGACCACGCCTTAGCCGTAACCTGCCACGCCTGCTCTGCTGCATAAACGCTCTGCACACCTGTGAAGACAGTACATGCAGCCACCAAGTATGGCAGTATTCCTGTTGCTTTCATCCGAATCCCCCTCACTCTGAAGATGTTGATTGTAGCCTGTCTGTGATCAACAAGTTGCCCGTTCGAGAACCGGAGACGGGTTCTGTTGCGGAAAAGCCGTTTCCGTTCTCTGTAGCCCAGTCGCGCCGCGACTGAGGCCCGGCAGAGCCGCGCTCGCCCCGCCCAAGCGGGGCAGGCGGCGCGTTTACCCCGCTTCGCGGGGAGCGGCCTACATGGGAACGCAACAGGGCGCTTTCCGCAACAAGAACGACTTCAGCCTGAACGGCGAACCAGCAACATCAGGACACGCCCAAAGCTACTTGATGCTTACAACCGTACCCCTCGCCGTTTTCGCATAGGTACAGGTGGCACGCAGGATATCCGACGCGCCCTCGACCACAGCCAGCGAGAACTCGTAGGAGTCGGCTTCACTCAGATCTGGTGTCAGGTTCGGTGCCGTGAAAGTCTTCGTTCCATCATCCTGTATCACCAAATCAAACGTATCATCGACGGCACACTCAAAGCCTGTACCCGCAATGATCTGAATCTGGGCGTTCTCGATGTCGACCTGAAAAGCAAGAGCGTGTATTGGAGTGATATTGTCCGCCCCGCTGTTGCCGTACGCATTCTCAAGCTCGAACTTGAACGTCGCCTGTCCGCTGTCAGCCACTATCCTATCGAAACTGATTTCCGTGGCATCTGCTCCGACAACATGTACGGTCTGTGTCGCATCCGCGTCCACCCTGAGCCATTTAGTTCCGAAATCTACCGTTCCGCCGCTCACCTTCAGCGTCGCGTCGGCTCCATCGGCGTCGCTCAGACGAAGGTCACTGTCACCCGTAAGCATTCCCCCGCTAACGTGAATTTGTGCCTTCGAATTTGCACCTCCCGCAACTCTCAAGCCGCCTCCGCAGTAAAGAGTTCCCGCTTGAAGGTTGTACAGAACCTCGTAACCTGCATAGTACGCCAAACGAGGACTGCCAGAATAAGTATTCGTGAGCCCTGGGTTGTTCTGAGTCACGGTCACCGTATATCCAGTACCGGCCGTATCCTGGCCAAACCAGGGATTAGCGAGAATATCGAGCTTGCCCGAGTCCTGTATGGTAAGCGAGATATCAGACGCTGTACCCCCGAACCCGCAACGTATTCGACTGCAGATTGCAGCATTGGTTATCACGCAAGTGCTTCCACCGGGAAAGTTCGCATCAAGCGTATTTGTCGGCACCCCGGCCGACCAGTTGCCCGCGTTGCTCCAATCGGTGTTGATGCTTCCGCTCCAAGTACTAGCAGCAGCCATTGCACTGCCCAGCGACAGCATGCTAACCACGGCGATCAGGACCCAACATTGCGAAGAGAGAGGGTTGGCTTTCATAGTAGTCCTTCCTTTCAGATTCCGATGTAATCAATGCGAAGACTATAGCCTATGCATTACGCATGGTCAATAGATAATTTATAGTTTTACGCTCTTTTTTCCGTATTCACCTTGCCATCGCACAGTTTGATGATAGTATCATAAGTCCTGGTCAAAACAGATACATGGACTCTAAAAACTATGAAAAACAACCTGATCAAGCTGTTTGCAGCCCCGTTCATCGCCATTCCCGCCCTTTGCTACGCAGTCGAAGCACCCAATTTCATCGTCATCCTCACCGATGATCTGGGTTACGCCGACGTAGGATTCAACGGAGGGAAGGAGATCCCCACCCCGCATATCGACACTATTGCGGCAAGCGGCGCGACGTTCACGAGCGCCTACACGTCTTACTCCGTCTGTGGACCGAGCAGGGCCGGTCTGATCACCGGACGCTATCAGCAGCGTTTTGGTTTTGAGCGCAACCCGCAGTATCAGCCCGGCGATCCGAATATGGGACTGCCCAAGACTGAGCGCACGTTCGGTGAAGCTCTGAAAAACGCCGACTACAGGTCGGGCCTGATCGGAAAATGGCACCTTGGCGCCCACAAATCGAACCACCCTTTGAATCGCGGGTTCGACTATTTTTACGGCCACCTCGGCGGAGGACACTTCTACTTTCCAGAGGATCTGACGATAAAGGACAGCTACAGCACCACGAGCGAGGACGACAGCTATCACACGTGGATCCTGCGCAACCACGAACCTGTCAGGACAGCAAAGTATCTGACTGACGAATTCTCGGATGAGGCGATAGAGTTTGTAGAACGCAACAAAGACAATCCGTTCTTCCTCTATCTTTCCTACAATGCACCCCACACCCCCATGCAGGCACCGGAGGAAGCACTGAAGAAGTTCTCTCACATCGAAAACCAAAAGCGTCGCACGTACGCGGCCATGGTAAGCGTGGTGGATGACGGTGTTGGGCGGCTTATGGCAAAACTGAGGGAGCTTGAACTCGATGACAACACCGTGATCTTCTTCCTTTCTGACAACGGCGGGCCTACCAGGGCAAACGCTTCGGACAATCGCCCCCTCAGAGGACAGAAATCGGATGTATGGGAAGGCGGCTTCCGGGTCCCATTCGCCATGCAGTGGCCGGGCCAGATAAGGGCAGGCACCGTTTACGACAGTCCAGTAAGCGCACTTGATATTTTTGCGACCGTCACAAAGGCCGCCGGAGTAAGGCCCGAACGCAGGCGTCCGCTCGACGGTGTAGATCTGCTCCCCTACCTGAGCGGGGAAGAGAAAGGGAAGCCTCACAAGGCCATTTACCTACGTAAATACGATCAAATGCGCTATGCCGTTCGTTACGGCGAGTTCAAACTGGTCATCCCCCAGGAGGAGCAACCGGCGCACCTGTACAATCTGGCAAAAGACATAGGCGAACAGAACAACATCATAGAGTCTGCCCCGGAAAAAGCAGATGAGATCGAAAAAATGCGCAAGCAGTGGGACGCCGAGCTCGTTGATCCAACCTTCCTCGGCCTTATCCATACTGAAGACGCTATAAAAAAGTGGGGGAAACCCAAGAGGTGGTAATGCTAAAAAGGCGTATTAACGCATCAGCGTCTCTTCTAACCGTTCTCCTGCTCGCCGGAGGATGCAAAGCAGCAAAGGCGCAGGATATCAGCTTCCCTTACAGAATAGACTCGGCAGACGGCATTACACTTCAGTCCGAGGATGGACACCATACCGCACTGGGCCAGGACTCGTTCAAGATCCTGCTCGTTCCGGAAGCAGGTGATGTATGGACGATGGAAAAGGTGAGCATACTGGGCCTTAGGTTCAAGAACACCGGTACGACAGAAATGGTCATCGATACCATGCTCGGTAATACCGGCGCCACGGGATGGTCAGACTCGTCACTGGGCAGAACTGTCGTAAAGGCCGGCGAGGAGATTCCGCTGACCACGGCCATATACCGCGGGCCAACCGAGAAGGACTACAATATCCACTTCAACAGGATGGCCGGTACGCCCAACGGCCATCGTCGTCACTGGCACACCATCGATCTGACCGCAGTGAGGACATTGGAGATAACCTGTTCCAGCAAGGGAAAGCACAGCTTTGAGTTCGAGAAACTATACCCGGTCGAGCTCATGGATGAATCGGCGATGGACAAGACGCCTATCGTCGATCGCTACGGACAGTACATCCACAGGGACTGGCCGGGCAAGGTCAGCTCTGATCATGAGATAATCGACAGCATAGAGGCTGAGAAGGAACTGGAGAAGGAACTCGGCACCCCTACCGGCTTCACGAAATACGGTGGCTGGAAGGAAGGGCCGAAGTTCGAAGCCACGGGCGCCTTCAGGACACAGAAGCACGAAGGACGCTGGTGGTTTATCGACCCCGAAGGCTACCTGTTCTGGTCATACGGAGTCACATGCGTGGGCGCAGAATGGGCCTCGCACGCCCCACTGCGCGGAGACCTTTCGATATTCAAAGAGCTGCCCCCGAAGGCAGGTCACGATCTGAGCCGGTTCTATACATTTCTTGAGGTAGAGAGCTCCGAATATGCCCGCCAGACCGATGTTCCGCACTATGACTTCACCCGGGCCAACCTCTATCGCAAATACGGGAAGGACTGGCAAGAGAAGTACATCGATCAGACGATCAAACGCATGCAGTACTGCAACCTGAACACCATCGGAGCATGGTCTGATACCGAGATCATCAACAGGCGCAAGATTCCCTACACCGCCATGGTCCACTACGATTACGCTTCAGCCGGCCACAAGCTGCCAGACCCGTTCCATGAGCTGACACGCGAAGGACTGCGCAAGGCTCTCGAAGAATACCCCATCACGTTCAAGGATGACCCATGGTGCATCGGAGCGTTCATCAGCAACGAACTTCACTGGCACAACAGCAAGCTGGACCTGGTCAAGGCGATCATGGGGTTTGAAAAGGAGAACAGTGAAGTTAAGAAGGTCTTCCGCGACTGGCTGAAGAACAAGTACCAGACCATTGAGACGTTCAACGAATCATGGAGCACAGCGTTCACAGCCTGGGACGATCTGCTCAAGGCTAATGACAAGTCCATCTTCAGCAAGGCTGATCCAGATGACTGCTCGAAGCTCTGCACGATCTTTGCCGAGGCCTCTTTCAAGATGGTCAGAGAAGAGCTCAACACGTTTGATCCGGACATGCTCTACCTCGGCTGCCGATTCAACGTAGGGTGTATGGAGGTCGCACAGGCCGCCGGCAAGTATGCCGACGTGGTAAGCGTCAACGTATACAAATACAGCCCCGGTGTCGGCCGTTACGGCGAGACTCAGAAACCCGTTCTGATCAGCGAGTTCCACTTCTCGGACCTGACGGGCTCCAACCTGGGGCCTGGATTGAGAAGTGCCTACGATGAGACGCAGCAGGGCAGGCTCTTCGAATCCTACATGGCAGAGGCAGTCAACCACCCAATGATCGTCGGGGCACACTGGTTCCAATGGCACGATCAGAGCGTCATCGGACGCTGGGACGGTGAGAACTATGATATAGGCTTCTTCGACGCAGTCGACAAACCGAACTACAGCCTCATCCGGGCAGCCGAGTCATTCGGCCGTACTCTGTATACAGACATCAAGTAGCAGGCGTCTATCAGATCTCATCTCCCGCGGAATCGAACCACTTGGACGCGTTGGCTTCGAGCGAGACGGTCTTCTCGTTCCCGTTGCCGTCGGTGATCGTGGTCGTCTGCGGCTCATCGGAGTTATTGATGACGATGTACTTGCCCGTCGCCGGGTAACCCGCGATTTCTGTCTCGATGTTCGTGGAGAACCACGTCTTCGCCATCTCCCCTTCCCGGCCGGCGGCATACCAGATGGCACGCTGGAGCAGACGATTCTGTTCCGCCCCTAACTCGAACCCCGCAAGATAGACGCCTCGGCCTTTGCCGAAGTCATTGGCCGCGATCGTCACGCTACCTTCGTCGTCTTTGGCGATGACCTGCGTCGACTCGACACACGGGTAGATAGTCTGCACATGCTTACCAAGGGCTGGATGGGAGTTCGTCAGGTCTTCGGCAATGAAGTGGCCTTCCGCGATATCGGTTGAGAGAACCTTCTTGCAGTCACCGGAGAGACCGTATTCCTTCTGTACCCCAAGGATGTCCCACAACTGGTAGAAGGCACCGCCATGTTCATGCGCGGTCGGATCATACAGGCCAACGAAGCCGCCGCCGTTGTCGACAAACTCGCGAATAGCGGAAACGACGCGCGGATCGGTCCAGTTCTCGCCGCCGCTCCAGGACGTGCCGGCCAGGCCATAGTTGAGAATCACACCGAACTCCTCAGCACGCCCGTTGCGGATGTCATCAAAGGTGATCCATTCGATATCGAACGGCTGGCCGGAGAGGGATTCAGTGATGTTGCCCAGCGGCCAGGTTACGTCATAGCCCCAGGAGCGGTCGCGCCCCCAGGCGTTGAGTATGGCCACCTTGAACGGCGCGTTTTCAACCGGTGTGAATTGGGTGTTCTCGCAGAGCGTGTAGTATTCCTTGGTCTGGTATTCGAGATAGTCGACAAAGTCGGGATACTTGATTGCGAGATCGAGGTAGCCACCGTACCCGATTCGGTGAACGAGCTTGCGCAGCATAGCGCGCCGAATCCACATCCAGTATTTCTTGCAGTCCCGCACAGGATCGCCGCCCTCCTTAAAGGTGGGTTCACCCATCAGGTCGACCTCAAAGAAGTAGGGATAGAGGCGCAACTCCTTGACCAGGTCGCCATCAACATCGGCAATACGGCGCACTTCGCGGCCATTGATGCAGGGCCCGACAATGCCATCCATGCCGATATCCTGGAAGGCGGGTTTGTAAGGCTCGGTGCCAATCCAGTGGTCACAGTAGAACATGATCGCCTTCTTGCCGGCCCCATGCACTTTCTCAACGCATTCCTTTGAGAACTCGACCATGAACTTATGCGCAAACTCGATCCAGTCGAGATAGGCTTTCGTTGGAACACGGTCCGTTGAGCAGAAGTAACCGTTGTCGACGATGTCGTTGGGCCTGAGCTGATAACCGTACGCTTCCTCGAATTCGTCCATCGCCCGGGCTGACATGCAATCCAGGTACCCGTACCAATCCTGGTAGAGGGTCTGAAACTCGGGATTGCAGATAATCGGGAACTGGTACGCCATCGAGGTGAACCGCACCCAGTCGGTGTTGGGGTGTGTTTCCAGCCACGTGTCCAGGTACCCGGCAATGTGCTTGCGTGTCTCGGGCTGGCGAGGATCGACGCCACACTGGTGCGGCCGGTCCCAGTTGTTGGTGAGGTGGTTGTACATCGACGTGGTTTCCCAGATGCGGTAGGCCAGGAAGTTCACCACGTAGACACTCCACTTTGTGCAGTTACGGATGGTGACGATACCATCGGCATGATCCCAGTCGGCGACCGGAACCACGTCACCGGTCGTCCGATTGACGACCTCCCAGTACTTCTTGACGTCGTGTACCGTGTCGGGCTGGAACTGCTCTTTCGAGTAGCGCGCCATGATGTCGATCGTCACCGTGACATCGCGCGCGGTCTGTGGCGACGAGCACAGGTAGATCTGCTGGCGCTCCTCGGGGTGCGCACTGTTCCATTCCTGGTCGGCCCGGATCAGGCAGAGTGTGGAGTAGATATCGTACCCCAGCTCGGTAATCGACTCGGAAAGCACGGTGCCGTCCGAGTCACGAAATGCGTCCGCACCCCAGCGTTTGGCCAGGTCCAACACGACATCATCCAACCCGGCCTGTGCCGGCAGAGTAAAACCGCCCTTCTTCGCGTGTGCTTTCTCAGTCATGTGTTTGCCCCATTAGTGGTTAAAGATGGAGAGATCCCAAGAGTCGCGCCAGTGAATCGTGATGGTGCGGTCCTCGTTGAATTCGATCGGCAGCCAGACATAGCGTCCGTCGATGGCGTTGGTCGGGCACCAGATGTCAAACAGAGCGATGCAGGCATCTTCCAGCCCGTGGACCGACTGGACATAGGTGCTCTGCCCGCCGAAGGTTCTATCCGGGCCGCACCCGTTCTGCGGGTTGACGCCGCGGCAGGGGTTTTCCCACTCATGCCAGGGGCCCATGATGTTCTCGGCAAGGGCAAAGCGGGCCGCATTGGGGTCCCAGCTGGTGCAGCCGCTGGCGATCAGGTAGTAGTAGCCGTCGCGCTTGAAAATAGCGGGGGCCTCCATGTAGCGGTTTTCAAAAACCCGCACAAAGCTTCCGGAAGAAGCGAGATAGTCATCGGTCAGCTGCGATATGTGCAGCGTACTGTTTTCCTCTGACGAGTAGATCTGATAGGCCTTGCCGTCGTCATCAACGAACAGGGTCATGTCGCGCGCCATCTGCCCGCCCTCAACGTCGCGGAAGAATATGTTGCTCGCGGCCACGTTCAGGCGGGGCTGGGGAGTGTCACCAGCGAACGTGCCGTCGACGAGTCCCGGCCTGTGAAGTGCCTCGGTATCGTTGACCGGCCACGAGCCGGCGTTCGGGCGGAAGGAGGTCTTGTACTCAAACGGTCCGGCCGGTGAGTCGGCCACAGCGACACCGCTGCCGGCATGGTCGTAGCCGCACCCCTTCTTCTCCAGGTGAAACCACATCACGAACTTGCCGGTCGGGGCGTTGAAGATCACCTTGGGCCGTTCAAGGATGCAGTCCTTTTCAATGTCGTGCCCCGACTCGTCGGAAACCGGCAGGGCGATACCTTCGTCGGTCCAGTTATACAGGTCGGTCGAAGAATAGCAGTGCACGCCGACATGCGCGCGGTTGCCCGCCTCCCCTTCGATTTTGTGCTCCCCGTACCAGTAATACATTCCTTCATGGAACAGCAGTCCGCCGCCGTGGGCGTTGATAGCGACTCCGTTGTTGTCCTCCCAGACTTTTCCGGGCTCAAATGTTGTTCGATTCATCATTCAGACTCCATATCCATCAAGAGTTCCTGCCACGCCATACACGGCAAACACCTTCTCTGTGTACTCGGGGTATTCCGTGGCCTGACCTCATTGCGATGCTGCGCGCATTTCTTCCAGCTTGCGGCGGTTCTCTTCGGCGGTCTTCTTGTTGAGCGGATAGAAGGTCAGCAGAACAAAGCACAACAGGGCTGGACCAGCCGCGCCGACACACATGGCCACTCGCATGCGGAAGAAGGTCCTCTCGGTCTGCTGTCCGTCCGCGCGGTCATTGTCCACCGCCGCGATGTCGAACGTAACGCTTTCCACGCCATTGGGAATCGTCACCGTTTCGGGAATCGTCACCACGGAAGCCATATCTTTGCGCTTCACTGAACTGCAAAACCCCTTCAGCGAGACAACCGCATCGCCCGGGGTGCTGTTATAGCGGGTGAGTGTCGCCGTCAATTCGCCGCCGTTTTCACTGATTTCATAGCCGTTCAGCGAAACGGCCAGCGCCGGACCGTCATTATCGATCACGGACAAAGATGAACGCACCGGCGTTCCGTTGCGAACCCATGCGGTGACCGTCACGCTCTGGACACCGCGGGCCTTGGAATCTTCGACCGCACTGACCAGGAACGTCACGCTGTCTGCGCCATCTGGAATCACAGCCGACTCCGGTACGACTGCGAGGCATGTGGCGCTGCTCTTCAACCGCACTTCAACGGAGCCGGTTGTGCACGTGCGGGAAAGCACGGCGGTGCAGACGCCGCCGGACTCGCTGATCTGCGCATTCTCAAGTCTCAGGCTGAGCGCATTATCGGCGACAACGGGTTCTTCGTTGGCAACAGGTGCCTCCTGCTCTTCGGCAACAACCGCATCGTCGTCCGTGATCGCAAAGTCAGCTTTGCATGTCGCATAGTCCGATGCAGAAGCGTTCACGCTCATCCAGCGGGTGGATCCCCACTGGGGATCGAAGCCGATACCTTCCAGGAAGAGACCGATCAAGACAAAGCTCAGGGCGAACGAGGCTTTCATGGACCAGCCGTAGATAGCCCCGAACATGCCTTCGCGTCGGTGGCCATTCCTGAGCTCGTCGTCATCGCAGACGTCGGCGATCAACGATTGCCCAAGCACGCCCACGCCGATCCAGAACACGCCGCCTGTCAGCGGGTCGAGCCAGATCAGGGATTTGCCGATCGCGGCCAGCGAGGCCCCGAACTCGGCCGGGCTTCCCCAGGTGAGCGCGTGATCAAACCGCCCGGGGCGATAAACAAACCAGCGCATGACGGCGTTCAGCACCATCATGGCGTAGACGAGCATAAAGCCGTGAATCTTGGTCATCTTGCCGGTCAGCCAGACAATGATCGGAATACCGACAATACCCACCGTGGCATAGCCGATAGTCACGATGAGCTTCCACTGGGTACCGAGCGACACATCGCCATCAGAAAGATAGAAGATCAGAAGATACCAATCCATGTTGGCGGCAAACACCCCGGCAATAATGGTGAACACCGCCAGCAAGCAGAGGATGGCAAACGCTCTGTTCTGCAAGGTTGTCTTTGCAGACTGCCAGAATGGGTCCTTTTCCCCGTGGTGCTCCTTTACATTGAGATCGTAAAGACGCTCCTTGGCAAAGAAGGCCGGAAGCATGCCGAACATGGTCATGCCGATCCCGCCGTAGATGGCTGCAGATATGCGGATGCCCTCCATCTTCTCCGGATTGATCAGGTCATTGGTGTTGGAATAGCCGTATTTCCAGGCGATGAAGGTGAGCGAGAGCGGGATGAGGCCCATGTAGGTCATTTCGGACAGGCGGTTCCAGAACGTCACAAAGCCCTGTACGGCGGTACGCTCGTCATAGTCCGGCGTCATTTCATAGGTCAGGCCAATGAACGGCACGGAGAAGATCGTGTAGGAGGTATAGAACAGGAGGCTGGCCCCCAGGAACCAGGCGAGTTTCCCCGCATCGCTCCATCCCATGGGAATCAGCCAGATGCTGGCAAAGGTGAGTCCCATTAGAATGGCGCCGAGGAGAATGAACGGACGGCGACGACCAAACCGCGATTTGAAGTTATCCGAGATGTTGCCCATGATCGGGTCAGTGATCGCATCCCACAGCAACGGAATCGCCAGGACCACCCCCACCCAGAAGGCGTTGATCCCCAGAATCATGTTCAGCACGGCCTGCCCGGTCGTGCGCACACTCTGGTTTCCAAGACCAACAGTGAAACCGCCCGTGCCGACCGAGAACTTCTCCTTGAAGCTCAACGTTCCGCCCGCTTCCGTCGCCTTACTGCGCTCGCCGCCGTCAGGAATTTCTTTCGCATTCCTCATAGATATTTCCTTGTTCTGTCAGTCAACACCCGAGAGTAGCACTGCAAGTTGCGTATGTATATCATTATTTTTAGTCTTTTGCGCACCTACGTATTATCTGATTGCATTTTTTTGAACAGAAGCCTATTTATAACGCAAGCCATCAGGAAGATAATGACCGAAAAAGACAGAAAACTGATCGTCCTTTCGATGAAGTGGTACGACTTCCGCATCCACAAGGGAATACTGGACTATGCCAAGAAACAGGGATGGGACGTAATAGCCAACCCGCATGAGTCCTTCATGCTCGACGTACCCGAGGCCGACGGCATGATACTGATGATCGGCCCTAGCGACGTGCGTCGTGCCCGACTCGCGAAGCAGTCAACGGTCCCCGTCATGGATCTGGGCGCCTACAGCTCTCTTCCTCTGCCCCGGGTCTTTCCCGACAATGTCATGGCAGGACGCATGGCCGCAGAAGAGTTCCTCTCAAGAAACTTCACCCGTTTCTCCGTCTTCAGCACGAGGTCGCACTGGTACGTAGATGAACGCAGGGACGGTTTCGCGGCGGCCGTAAGAAAGAGCGGCTTCACGTGCGAAACGCTCCATCTCCCGCAAACCGACGTCCGCAAAGGCGTCTACAGTCCAGACGGGACGGTTCGCGAAACGCTTGAGACATGGCTAACTGAATCGGAAAAGCCCTTGGCCATCTATACGATAGAAGATGAAAGCGCAGCGATGCTGATGAGGGTATGCCACATGCTTGGGATCGCGGTCCCGGAGCAAGTCGCATTGATCGGGACCAACAACGATCCGGTCATATGCCCCTATACCGAAGTCCCGCTCAGCAGCATAGACATGAACTGGGAAGAGGTAGGATATCAGGCAGCCGCTCAGCTCGACACCCTCATTCAGGGGAAGAAGCTTGAGAAGGAACTTGTGCTTGTTCCGCCAAAGGGGGTGGTTCCCAGAAAGAGCTCTGACATCATAGCCCTCGCCGACCTTCGGGTGGCCATGGCACTCAGCTACATCAAGGAGAACTGCGGGCGGCACATAACCGTGAGCGAGATCGCGCAATCGCTGGAAGTACCCATGCGCACACTACAGTGGGCTTTCCAGAAATCGCTGAACTGCAGCATCCAGGATCAGATCAGCAAACGGAGGATCGAGCGCATCAAGGATATGCTTGAGAACACGGACCGGAAGGTCGGCCAGATCGCAGGGGATCTTGGGTTCTCTTCCGAGCAGTACATGAACCACTTCTTCACGAAAACCCAGGGCCAGACCCCCAACGAGTACCGGTCCCGAGGGGGCGCTTCATGCTTGCAGGAAGGCTAAGAACAACCTACTATGTTTACAGATGAAGGAGATGTAAACACATGAGCAGTGTGACGATATCATTGCGTCTGCCTCGGAGCGAGGTGGGACGACTGGAGAAGCTGGCGCGGCAGCTGGGCTCGGAACGCCCGGCATTCCTGAAGCGGGCGCTTCAACGCGGGGCGGCCGACCTGATGTTTGAGCGAGCCTGCCAGGCCTATCGGGATGGCGAGGCCACCCTCTCACTGGCGGCAGAAATGGCCGGACTCTCACTGCGCGACATGCTGCATCGACTGCGAAACGCAGATCTTGAGCTCAGCTACACGACCGATGACTTCGCTAAGGATCTGCAGGAATGATCGTAGTTGCCGATGCAAGTCCGATCATCTTCCTGGCCAAGATTCGAAGACTGGATCTTGTGCATGCATTGCTGGGTCAGGACATCCGGCTGCCGCAGGCCGTGTACCGTGAGATCCTGTCCGGCGCTATTGACCCGGTTGAACGCGAAGCCCTGGAACGATTCCTTGCAGATTGCCGCGTGGAACCGGTGAAGCGCCCCCGCCGCTTTGCTTCTGCTATGAGCACGGCGGACAACGCGGCGCTGACGCTTGCCCTCCGCTGCAGGGCGGATTTCCTGCTGTGTGACGAACGGGCAACGCGTAACATGGCGGAGCTTGAGGGCGTTCGCCCTCTCGGAACACTTGGCGTCCTGCTGCGCGCAACCCGAGGTAAGCTCGTATCGAGGAAAGAGGCAAGACGCCTTATCGACCTGCTGGTGAGCAACCACGACTTTCGCATCGGCGTTGAAGTCTACCAGGCTGTACTGGCCGCACTCTCCTGATACCAACCCGACATTCACTACTGACCGGCTCGCTCCTTCAGGTCGGGGATATAGACGCGCGGAAAGAACGCGGCGTAATCGCGCCGTGCAAAGATAAACCCGCGACTGCCGTCTGGTTTCCGGTAAGCGATGTCAAACGCGACATCGCCTCTGCGCCTCCTGCTCTGCAGCTTGTCCGCCTGAGCTAGGCTGATCTTGAAGAACGATTCCAAGGGCACTTCCATCTCAAGAAACAGCTCATCCCCGGTTGGCTTCACGGAGTAGCTCAGTGGGTTCGTGGTGGCAAGCGTGTCGAGCCCGACCACCAGTCCGGTCTCCTCGTAGTCGTCGACGAACGTTGCAAGACTGCCCGGCATGATCACCAACTCAAAACGGTCATCCATCCCCTTCGTCCCGGCATACTCGATGATGCGTTCATCCCTGATGGAGCACCCCAGTCTAATGGCATCACCCGTAAAGGACATCGCAAACGAGTTCGTGCCCACCTTGTTGAAGACCGCCGCAGGCCACTCGTCGGGATAGCCATCCGCCTCAAACTCGATCTGTTCCCCCTGGAGTGTAAACAGGGCATAGGAACGTTTGGCCAGTGAGGCGAGCTCAGAGAACTTGAATTGCAGCACGTCTTTCTCCCGGAAAAGCAGCAGCTTTCCGTCCGCCGCCAGCGCGTCTACGATTCTACCCGTGTCAGGCAGTCCTTTGAGCGACATCCTACCCGTGTCCGGATCGTGCAGGACCCACAACGCCTCCCGCGAGCTCTGCCCGCGCGACACCATCTGGAACAGGTACGAGGGCTTGCCGCCAAGACTAACGGCGAACCGAACCTCTCTTATCCCCCCCCAGTTCTCGTCTACTGAGTCCGGCTTGATCGTCTGATCATGCTTGAGGCCACCGGTCTTGATGTCATACGACATCACCCGTGCCGAATGTCGCTCCATCTTCGCGCCATGGATGAGGCCGTCTCCTATGAGCGGCTGTGTGTCGATCTTGAACTGCGAAGCAAGATCCCTCCGGCCCTCGATATCGATCAGACTCCATCCCGCACGGCCAGGCAGGCCGAGAATACCGTCACTCCAGATCGATGCCCTGACACATCCGTCGGATCTCCAGGGAGCCCCGCCCCTCGCATCCTTTCCAAACTGAATGAACGTCATATCGTCGGAGATCAGCCTGAAGCGGTCGGAGGGATCTGACGCACGAAAGCGCCTGGGCTCATCAAGCTGGTAGAAGCGATGCAACCCCGGATTCACGTCTACAGTTTTCGCATCCCTGTACTCATGGGTGGCAGCATCGAGCTCCAGAAACTTCGTCTTCCCGCGGGACTCGACCCCGAGAAGCTCGCCCTGCTTCAGTATGCAGACAGGAACGCTGCCGTTATGGGTACCGACGGTCGAATTCCGCGCTCCTTCAATGACGGTCGTCCTGAACGTCCAGGCCCCGAGTTCCTCTGCCAGGTAGAGTCGGTCGCCACTGAGAGCAGGTGCCAGAATCTTCCTCAGGGACTGCCCATACTCGGGGTAACGCCCCAGCCGCGCCCCCGTCTGCCGATCGAGCACGTCGACGGTACGCTGGTTGACCAGATAAAGATATTTGCTGCCCACCTGCAGCTCGTGGCCGCTGACGTTCCCGTATCTCTGCCTCGGAACGCTCCATTCATACTTCAGGTCGTCCGCCACCTTCACCAGGTAGTTGTCAGCCAGGAGATAGGTATCGTCGCCCCTTTGCGCAACAACAGCGTTCTCAAGCCGCGACACGCCTGTCTCGACAGCCGCCGGATCCGGTCCCGGCGGCGGGGTCCCGTCCTTGCCGACATATCCCATCTGCGGCAGCGGCGAATCCCCGTCGTACCCGTACAGTCGGGTCCCAGCCGTAACGACTGGCACAAACGATTCCGGAATCGCCGTTTCACGCACCAACTCGCCCCGCTCGTTCCAGACCTGTAGTTTACCTCTCTGCTTGAGCATCACGCCGTCGGCCAGTTTATCGATATACTCGTAGTCGGAGCCGGGCAGTGTGACAGCCGTTTCCAGGCTTCCGGCATCCAGAATCTGCGCCTTCCCTGACTTCGCCAGCATAAGCACCCGTTTCCCGGCCTGGTGTATCTCCGCCCAGTCCAAGCCGATCCTCTCGGACATGGCCGCGCCCGTCTGCCGGTCAAGTACCATGGCGGTCGCGGCGTCAGCCGGGGCACACACGACCACCTTTCCGGACACGACCGGACTGCACAGCCTGCGGTGAGTCAGGCGGTCCACGGCTTCCTGGCTAACGGAAAACGGCAACCGGTCATACGCTCGTTCCCATACGAATGCTCTGGACCTGAGGTCGATCGCGGCCACGAGTCCGTAGTTCGTCACCAGGTAGGCAATATCATCGACGATCGTGGGCACCGGCATGTGGCAATCAAACGCGGCATGCCCGGAACGGCCATGCAATCTGACGGTATCCGAGCAACCGAGAATATCAATCGCATCCCAGACGGAACCGTTGGCGGGATCAATGAACAGCAATGCGTACTGGGAGAACTCGCCCCGTATCTTGGCGATTGAGAGAACGGTGCCCTTCCACAGGACCGGGTCGCTACAGAATTCGTATCCCTTCTCCCTGACCTGCCATAGCCGCCGTCCGGTTGCCTGGTCAAATGCATGGAGTCCGAAAACCCCGCCACGCCTGATCCTGGCGTAGACCCTGCTGCGATCCGCCACGGGGTCAAGGCGGTGCGCCGGCACTTCGACAGGCGCGTGGTCAACCTGCCGTAGACCTGCGTTCTCGTAGCGCTGACGCCAGCGTACCGTGTTTCCCTCGAGGCAAACGATCTCCCGACTGTTCTGAAAGAAGGCCCGCTCGCCACTGACCGCAACACCAGCCGGCGACATCTTTCGCGCGGTTGCCTGAAGAACACCGGCCTCGGCCTGCAGCATCATGGCGTCGCGAGTCATGGTCAGTAGCGGGTAGTATTGCGAATCAGCCGCACCCGGCAACTGGACCGAAGCGGCTGTGCCCAGCGCCGGATCGTGACGGTCGTTCAGCGCCCGTGGATTTCTTAACACGACCTGCTGTTTGACACCCTCAATGCGACGCTCATCGTATCCCAGTTTATCCTTCAGCAGCACCAGGTAGGCCAAAATCGACGCGTTGTAGTCCGACGCATATTGAGCGAAGGAATCCTGGTATGCCGGATGTGCACCCCGCATCGCACCGTTATCCCCCTCCGGCAACACGGTGCCTCGCTTCTCCATGAGCACCGAGCGAATGTGGCGATGCAGCTTGTCCTTGTCCTGGCCGGCCAGCACTTCTGCCGTGCGCACGGTGCTGTCAAAGTCCCAGTCAACGGGATATTGCGCGATGCTGCCCTGCATCCCCTCCACCGAGTTACGGATGGCGCCGATATTGACGCGCGCCTTTTCGCCCTCATCCAACATCGCCTCGAGACGGCGCAGCAGCTCCTCGGCCATGGGTGCGTCGCCCTTGAGAATTGCGCCCTGGAGCCGGGCCCGCAACGATTCCCGGGGGGCTACTCGGTCCAGAAGCGGCTGGTTGTCATCCAAGAAACGAAACAGCCTGTCCGTCAGTTTGTGCTCGCCCATCAACCGCAGGAGGAAACCCACAGCCTCTTCCTTTTCCTCGTCGGTCGGGACCTCCTGCACGATGTACGCTTCGAAACGGCCTGTCACGTGCGTCACCAGAGCACGCTCCTTTCGGCACATCTCGTGCAACACGTGATAGAAGTGCCCCCGGTTTCTGTGCGGCGTCATCTCATGCTGGCGATCAATCCAATACGCTGCGTTCTCAAGGTCCTCTATGGCCAGATAAGCGCTAACAGCCTGGCCCGCAATATGGCGGGCGGGGCCTCGCGTGAGTTCCTCCTCATCAGCGTCCGCCAAGGCCTCGGCGATGGCTCGTATCTTCAGGTGCTCCCGTTTGAACGGGGCCAACCGCGGATCCACGGACTTCGACTCCCTCTCCCATGTCCGCCGAAAGATCTCGTGATAAGTGCTCTCGGGATTACCCCGGTGCTCTACCTCCTCCAACGGGGGAAGTGTATCCCACCACGCCGGCTTTACCGCATACCCCGAAGCCAGCGCGCTGCCGCACAGCACAGTCAGCGCAGCGACAACACATGGCATGGTTAGTCGGTAGTCTCGCATCCAGATACCCGTCAGTACTTGGGGATTACCTCAAGGAGCTTGTCCGCCACGATGTCCGCGGTGATCCCCTCCGCCCGGGCCGTGTAGTTCAGCCCCAGTCGATGACGGAGCACGGGATGGGCAACCCGCGCAACATCCTCACAAGAGGCACAGTTTGCTCCTCGCAATGCAGCGACCGCCTTCGCCGCCGAGATCAGGTTAATCGACGCACGCGGACCACACCCCCACGACACCCATTTCTTAATGAAGTCCGGGGTCTCCGGCTGATTCAGTCGCGTGGCCCTGACGATCTTCGTCGCATAGTCAATCACCGTGTCGGCGACCGGTATCCGAGTCACCAGTGCCTGGGCTGCGATGATATCGTCACCGCTCATCACCGGCTCAATCTTGCCGAACTGCTTCTCTGCCACGCGACGGATGACAAGCTTCTCCTCTGCTTCGTCCGGGTAGTCCACGAATATCTTGAACAGGAACCGGTCCTGCTGCGCTTCGGGCAATGGATAGGTTCCCTCCTGTTCCAGTGGGTTCTGGGTGGCCAGCACGAAGAACGGCCTCGGTAACGAGTGCATCACGCCGCCCACGGACACCTGCTCTTCCTGCATGGCCTCAAGCATCGCGGCTTGCGTTTTCGGAGGCGTACGGTTGATTTCGTCCGCGAGGATGATGTTGGAAAAGATCGGTCCGTTCAGGAACTTGAACCCGCGCTTGCCTGTCTCAGGATTGTCCTGAATGACATCCGTCCCCGTGATGTCCGATGGCATCAAGTCCGGCGTGAACTGAATACGCTTAAACGTCAGCTGAAGCGCTTCCGAGATCGACGAAATCAATAGTGTCTTCGCAAGGCCGGGAACGCCCTCCAGGAGGCAGTGTCCACCCGCCAGGATTGCGATCACGACCTCTTCGATCACTTGCTTCTGCCCGACGATCACTTTCGCCAGCTCGGATAGCATCTTCTCGTAGGCATCGGCTAACGTGGCCAGCCCTGCCGCGTCGCCGTCATCTGCCGACACGCTTGCTGACGGTGTCACCTCCGCTGCCACATCTCCCGATCCGGCAGCCAGCACCAGCTTACCTTGACATGTCGAACAGACCATCTGGTCCACTTCATCATCCATGCATCGGTATTCTGCCCGGCATTCCGCACATCTCACATTCACCTTATCAGCCATAATTCACCACCCATTCTCTTTGTTACTTTGTTCCTGTTACGGAAAGGCCCGCACGCTCCCTGTAGCCGAGTCGCGCCGCGACTGAGGCCCCGCTGGAGCCGCGCTCGCGGCGCGAGCGGGCTACATGGGACTCGTTACAACGTCTTTCCGCAACAGGTACTGCTCATGTACTTGTAGATTCGTCTTCCTTACCGCTTTCGGAGACACGCTGTACGGTTTGCCGCCAATACGCACCGTCAGCGTGTCTTCGCTCCTGACAATCGGCATGTTGAGCACATCGCCGTTCCTGAGAATCACTGCCGACTGCAACGCAAATGGCGTAACAACGACATAGCTCAGCTCATCCGCCCCGTACTTGCGCATGCCCTTTGCAGACAGCACCGCCGCCGTCATCTGGTCCGCCCACAGCACCTTCCTGACGGTCTCGATCTTACCTGACCGGGTTATCACGCACGGGTGCGTCGGCAGCGTCTCCAAGACAGGCGTTCGCACGCCCTGGTAGAAATAGCCAGCCACCTCGGACTTGGGCACCTTGATCAGCCCGAACGTTGTCGATCGGAAATGGAGATTGTCCTTGTCCTTGTCGCGCAGCACGCCACTGATCCGGCTACCATCGCGCAAGATAATGCCATACGGTTTGGACGCAACCAGGAAGGGCCGTGACCCCGCCTGCACCCCAGCCGCGGCCAGCAACATAAGGCCTGCGCATACAGTCTGATACAGTCTAATCACGCTTCTTCCCCTTCTCCTAACGTTGATAAATCGGCAGATACCGGTACGGCACGCCCAGAACAAGCACTGCCCAAGAGGTATCAAGCACGTTTGGATAGTGCCCCCGTGTCTTCCAATCGGTAAGGATCTTCTTCTTGATCCTCGGATAGTACGTCTTCCAGGCCTCACCGCCATAGTGATAGAGCGCCACGGAACTGTAGTACTGGCCATACCAGTAGTGGTTCCGATTCCGTTCCGAGTCGAAAGCCGCTGTCATGATATAGCGTATCGCGCGGGGAATGATCGGGTCATCATGCAGCCCCACCGTCTGCAAGCTGACAATCCCGGCCGCGGACCGGGCAAAATAGGCCCCGCCGCTCGGGCCCGTGTACCCGAAACCACCTTCAGCCGGTATAAAGCACTTCTTGATGAAGCGGACCGCTCGCTCCATCGTGTCGTCCGGCACGTAGATACCGGCTTCGGACGCACTGCGCAGCGCCATCACCTGCATGACGGTTATCGAGATATCTCCCTTTTCGATGCGGGGATGATAACGCCAGCCCCCGGCAGTGTGCTGTGTCGATACGATGAGATTGATAGCCTTGATGAGGGCGGTTCGAATACGCGGATTCTCGGACATCCCATACACTTCCGACAAGACCAACGTCGACAACGCATGTTGGTACATCGCGCCGTGGGTTTCGCTCCTTGCGCAGATCAGCCCGCTTTCCTGCTGCACGTTCAACAGGTACTGGACGCCCAAGCCGATCTGCTTCGCATACTGCCCCTCGCCTGGAACATCTCCGCCTGTCATCAGCGCTAGAATCGCGTAGGAAATCACACCGGCGTTGTTTCTCCCGTGAGTCGTGTGCCAGCTTCCGTCCGGCCGCTGGCTTTCGGCCAGCCACTTCTGCGCCCTCGCAATTGCAGCAACACACTCCTTGTCCAGTGGCACATGAGCATCAAAAAGGAACCCCTGGCGCCCCACCCGGGTTTCTGCTCCCCATGCCGCTGCCCCGATAGACATCATCAGGGCCAGCACGGTGCTGCATATGCTGTTAGATCTCATCAATCGCCTCACTGCTCCTCATCGCGCGCAAGGAGTACGAAGTACTTCCGGACGTCTTCTTCCATCTCCGGCGCGTATTTTGCTTTCCGGGCAGCCTGCAGGGCTGAGCGCTCCTTCTCCGGCAAACCGGCTCTCCAATTGTCGGCAGTTCCCGGCCCCCGGGTCTTGCCATACTTCAGTCCGGTTACCCTCTCGCTCTCTCCCCCTGCTGTCATTGACTCACTTCCCTCGCCCCCAGAACTCTGCCCCTGGCTCCCGCTCTGGCTGGCGCTTCGGCCCTGGCTCTGCTTCATTGCAGCCAGCTTCGCATCCATCTTCCCGCCCTGTTCAATACGGTCAATGGTCTGATGGATGGCTTTCTGCGCCTTCGCCAGACTCTCGCTGGCGCTCTGGTCCTGGTTTTCAAGCATCGCCAGCATGGCCTTCTCAATCTCGTTGTCGGCTTTCATCTGGCCGCCTTCGCGCAGCGCTTCGGCCATCTCATTCATCTGCTCGGCCATCTCCTGACGCTCCTGCGCACTCATTTTCTGACTGCTATCAGTAGCTTCGTGGGCTTCTTGAAGCGCCTCTCGCATCTGCTCAATGGCCTCGTTCATTTCGGTCAACGCTTCAAGAAGCTCGCTGCTCTCAGAAGCTTCGCCTGCCTCAGCCTGCTTCATATCGCCCAGCTCGTCCTTGAGCTGCTCAACAATCTGTTCCTGCTTTTCAATGGCCGCCTCGACATCCGCATCTTCGATCGCCTGCCGGGCCTCTTCCATCTGCTGCTTTGTGTCCTGATCCAGCGCTGACTCGGCAATATCCTCCTGGTCATCCGCCAGCTCAGCCAGTTCGTTGAGCGCCGCTTCGTCAAGACCTTCGCTATATTGCTCCTCGAACTCCTTGAGCTCCTCCAGAAGCTCCTGCTGCCGATCCAGAATGTCGTATACTTCCATCGCGGCTTCCATCTTGCCGCCCAGTCCTCCGGCAATCGCAGAAAGAACAACCAGCGCCTTGTCGTATGCCGTCTTCGCCGTGGCATAAGCCTCCGCCCGGTCGGCGCTGCTGGCCGCCGACACGGAACGGTCAAGCGCTTCTATGGCCTCGGCGACATCCTGCTGCCTGACGTTCGAAACCCTGGTAATCACCCCATTCGAATCCTGCACTTCTTCCTCGGAGAACACGTTGCTGTCCTCCTGCTGCGCCTTCAGATCGCCAAAACGTTCAACGAGCTCTCCCAGGATCCTGTCCTGGTTCACGGCGCCGTCCCTGAGGTCTTCCGACCCCACGACCGGGAACACGCTCAGCATCAACACACCGATGTATGTGATTGTCCTCATAACTACTTTCCCTGCTCGATTGCAAGCCGTGCATCCAGAGCCTTCTTGTGACTGGCCATATCCCCGCCGATGTCCTTGACCAGCATATGCGCCCCATGGAGTTCCTCGGTAATGATGCGCTTGAGTTCCGTGCGGCTCACCATGTTGATCGTCTTCACCTGTGACTCGCCCTGCAGGCTGTCCTGCCGGCTGGTACACCGGTCTGTGACGATGATGCGCATCTCGACTGACTGGTCCGGCGCTGCCCCCAGGTCGCCGGCCGTCAGAACGCCGCTAAGCTCGACATCCCGCTCGCCTTTGAGGTCCGCCAATGTAACTTCGCCCCGGTGGACGACCTGCGCTTCCTGGACGACTTCGCCATGTTCTCCGATGATCTCCGAAGCACTCACGGTATAGACAAGTACAGCGCTCAGCATACCGAAATCATCCGTGGCCCGGAAGCTCCAGCGCATCCTGCTCGGTGGCGCAAAGTATGCGCCTTGAACCGGCTTCTGCAATGTCACGAGCGGCGGACGATCCGGCACAACGTTCATGGTATGGCGCAAGCGCTTCCTGTTCTCGACCCCACGCTTGTCAACGAGCCGGATGCCGAAGCCCCGCGAGTGGTCGGCCATTCTGTTCTCCAGCACAAACGAATCGCCGTCAGGTTGCATCTCCACCGCACCCTCGTCACCCAATAGCGCACAGCTCTTCACGGCCTTGCTCGGAGTAACCCGCATGGTGTAGGTCGACCCCTGCAGGACTTCAAAACTGCCCAGCTCAACCGTCCGCTTCTCCAGTCCCGTATATTCCGGAGGATCAATTGAAATACTCCCGTCTCCGACCACCGGAGGGCTAACGACCTCGACCTTCTGCACGGCACTTCTGTCGTCGCCTATCTCAACATGAAAACTGAGGCTATCAGACACCTCCTTGATGACCGCGGCATAGGCCTGGCTGTCCTTGCCTTCAAGAGTAATCGGTATCGTATACGCATCCTTGCCCTTATACCGCAAGACCATCTTACCCTTCGACGGCAGCACGCCTGTCGCCAGGACGCGTACATTCACATCGGCATAGCGGGCAACACTCGCCCGGCACTCGACCTCGACGATGCGCGTCCTCGACAGATAGTGAAGATTCAAACCTGCAGCCCTCCCGTAAAACGTCAGCAGCGCATGGTGCCCCAGTCCGCCCCACAGCGCATAGACAACCGCACTGAGGACCAGTAGTTTGCGCGATTGCCTGACCAGGACCGCGTCGTGCAGCGTAACGGCAGCGGGGTCAAACGAGCTCCCGTGCGCCTGCTTTACAACGCGACCGCGCAACTCCCTGGACCCCGCCTGCGTACCTGCCCTCGCGAACTCCACGGCGGACACAAGCACAGACTGGAAGCCGCCCGTCCTGCTCTCGCAAGCTTTCAGCTCCACCTCCCGGGCAATATCGATTACCGAACGCTTCACCGTCGTTCGACTCCGTCGCCGTTTTGGTAAGTACCAGAAGAAGAACCCGAGATTCAGGAACGTCAACAGCACCCTCACGACCATCGGGAACCGCGTGAGATAGTCGAGCAGGAAGACGACAAAGAAGCCCAGGAGTGTGCCGCAGACCACGAGCGCAAGGAACGCAACGCGCTCCTTCCTGCACTTGTGGGCATATGCCCGCTTCAAGCTCTCGGCTATTCTGTCAACCTTCACAATACCCTATTCCCAACGTAGGACAGGCGTCCCGCCTGTCCTGGTCGGGCGAGACGCCCGACCCACTTCTCCACAATTCGCACAGAACTCAGATTCAGCCCCTAATCAAGGTAGCACTGCTTCCGCACAACCCACTCCGCTGCCAGGAGCAGAACAATCAACACCAGCATCAATGGCGTGTCCCAGAGCGACACGCGGACCGAAATAGGTATCCGGGGGCGACTGTCCATAAGCGCCGGGAGCAGACGCCCCGCCTGCTCCAAGTCAAAATATGCCGCATCCGTTTCGTCTGCGATCCGTTGAAGCAGATCCCGGTTCATTGCCGAATCCCGAAATTCCCTCTGCTGCTTCATTGCAATCAGCTCAACCGGCCTCGCGTTGAACCGGCTGGGTAGTGTAAGCTTAATCCCTCCCGCGCTCTCAGGAGTAAGATCGGCGCGGTACATCCCTTTCCGGCCGGCAATGGCATGCATGTCAATCTGGCGCACGCCAAGCTCGCTCGTCACCGACAGCCTCACGCTCTCACCCACGTAGGGTGAGAAGTCGCTGTTGTTCACCCGGGCGCGGATATTCAGCTTCTCACCCGCCAGGCAGTTTTCGGCGCCCACAAACAGCCCAGATTGCGCCGCCTCGTTGAGCAGGTGTGGAAGCCCGAGGAACTGAACCGCCTTGCCCCAGAACTCCCGGAAATAGCGGTCCCCGAACTCGCGCCGCCAACGCCAGGTGGAGTCAAAGCCCATGAACAGGACCGTGCCCTTGCCGTATGCATGATGAACAATGGCCGGAAACTCCTGGCTGTTCCTGTTCTTGAACGCGACAAGCAGGCTGATGGACGACGGTTTCAGCCTGCCGCCCTGGTAGCACATGTGTACCGGCGGCATGCGCTCCCAGATTCTCTTGTTCTCCTCGCGGTTCCCCGAGAACGTGACAAGCTGGTTTGCCATCCCGTCATCAGTCAGTTCGAACGAAAGACGATCCTTCACCGGCGCAAACAGCTCATCACGATAGGTCTTGCCTTTGCCCCTGCCCAACGACACCGGGACCAGGGGTTCCAGCACCGTGTTCTTCATGCTGTGCGGAATCCTGATGGGGTCAGAAATGACGGCGAGTCCGCCGGAGCTCTCGACAAACTCGGGGAGCGCCGCGGTGAAGCCCCGCGGCAGTTCCGCGACATCGATGCGGGATATGAACACGGCATCATATCGCTTCCCCAGCGCGGTTGCGTCTTCCGGGAGCCGGGTGATGAAATGGTTGGCCTGGCTACTGTCTCTGAAGAGGCGACTATCTGCTGAAGGCATGTAGGCGCTGAACGTAACCCGCTTGTCTCTCTCGAACGCTCCGGCAAGATAGCGGTATTCCCACGACGGCGTACCGAATACCAGCAGCACGCGAATCTGTTCGTCGATGACCCGCACGGTACGAACAAACCGGTTGTTCTCCTCGGTGACCTCGCCCGCCAACGGCTCGACCACTGCGACCAATCGATAGACTCCCTTGCCCGCCGGCTGGTACTCGACCGGGACACTGTTCTCGTCGGCCTCGAGGACGTGCTCGCCAGTGTAGACTTCCTTGTCCTCCATCAGGAGCCTGATACGGACGCTCTGCCCCCGGTAACCCGACTGCTGAACGTTCACGTAGACCTTTGCCTTCTCGCTTGCGAAGACGACGTCTTCGCCGACGATGTATGTGACCGCAAGATCTGTTGATCGTGATGTTCCGATTCCGCAGGTATAGACCTGAACGCCCCGTTCCCGGAATGAGCGCAATGTGTTGTCCAACGCGTCCGAACTGTTGTTGGCCCCGTCGCTCAACAGGATCATACCGGGGCAGTACGCGCCCAGGTGATCATAGATGCCCTGCTCAAGCATCCCTGACAACGACGTGGATTCCCCATCGGGTGCCACGGCCTTCCCCGGTTCGTACGGCGTGAATGCTACGCCCGCCCGATACACAGTGACATCGGCATCCTTGAGCGCGTCGCTCTGCTCAAGAATCTGGTCGGCAATTCCTCTCGCCGCGGTCATTCGCTCCCCACCGGGGACGTCCCGGATGGTCATGCTCTGGGTGGCATCCACAACGACCGGTATCGTGCCGGGGGGGACGCCTTCACCTTCGATCATCAGCTTCGGAAGCACCAACACCATGAGCAGCAGCGCATAGACCAGGGCACGCAGCACGGTCAGAATCACAAGCTTCCTGCGGTTGAGACGTTTGCAGCGATAGTACCCAAGAAAGACCACCGCTGTTGCCGCCAGGACCAGAAATGGCAGCATCCAAGCCGGCACCACGCAATCAACGCGCACGTCGTTCAGCTCGGTCAGGTACTCCCCGTTCCCCGAGTCCACCAGCCTCAATACAATGCGCCACAGGAGATCCATCTATCCCTTCCTCCAGAAGTGCGCATAGTTGTCGAACAGGAGTGCCAGCAGCAGCAGTGCCGCCATCAGTGCGACATACTCCGTCACCGGCTTTTCGAACACGACATCGTCGGCCTCCGCCACACGAATCTGATCATTCCGAAGCTCGGCAAATCCCCCGGCGTCCATCGGCTCAATGTCGGAATCGTCACGGGTGGCGTTGAACCCGAAATCCCAAACCGGCTCGCCGTCACACTGGATTGAGCAGAACGCATTCACAGGGAGTGGGTCAGCGGAAAGGACCGGTATCCCGGCCCCGGTTTCGCCGACCGCCATCTGCTGCCGATCACCGTCGGCCGTGATGAGCTGATAGCGGGAATCCTTGTCGCCGGACCGCGGGGGGATAGCCTTCATTTCATCGCCCATTCGCGACCGAAACACCTCGCGGCTCAAGGCATCGTTCACTGTCCTCATCGTGAGCTGCACGAAATTGGGATTGTAGAAGATGTTCCCGAAACCGGCGGCGGGCATGAAACCGGCAAGCACCATGTTGCCCATGCCTTTTGATACCCTCAGGACAACCGGATCCGGCTGCCCGGCAAGATAGATGCGCCCCTCGGCCGTCTCGTCATCGGGCATGGACAAGGTCCGGTAGCGAAAGAACGACATCAGGGCAGGATCCATATCGTCCGCCTCCATGAAACCGAGGTATCCCCCGGCCAGCCGTTCCGGGTCAGGTACGGCGCTCTCCCCGGGTTGCGCCGCATCGACGGCTCCCAGCTCCCGCCAACACTGCGCCGTTCTCAGGTCAGAGAACGCGATCAGGGAGCCGCCCTTCTGCACATACTCTTTGATGGATGTGACCAGCGTTCCCGGCGAGGCGAAGGCCACGCCAAATGTGATCACGATATCGTAGTTCGAGAGGTCCTCTTCGTAGACACGCTGCGGCAAGGTGCGCTTGTAGTTGATGTATCCTTGTGGCGCAAACGCCTTGAGGGCGTTCCGAAAGAACACGTCATAGTCGAAGGGGTCTTCGCCGCGATCCTTGACGATGGCGAGCACGTTCAGGCGAGGCGGCGGCGCAAGCAGGATGGAGAGCAGGTTGTCAGCAGGGAAAACGTCCGGTTCGAGCTCAACCGTGATTCTCGATTCACGTGTGCCGTCTACCGACAGGTTCAACTCAACCGTCGCCTCTGACTCGGGCAGCAGGTCGACGGTCGCCCTGTCCCTGGGTTGCCCGTCGACTTTCAATGTGACCGGCACACTCTCGACCCGCATCGTGGAGTAGTTTCTCACCGTGACGGTCACCCGATTGTTGCGCCCCGGATAGAACCCTTCCGGCATCGGCTCGAACGACTTGAGCCCGACATTCCTCAGTCCGGTCCGCGAGTCCACCGGACACATCAGGAGTTTGCAGTCGCCGAGTCGTGCAGCGGCCTGCCGGATCGCCGCGGCATCTTCATACTGCTTCTTCTGAAAATCGCTGAAGAAGCAAACCGTGTCGAAATCGGCGTGCTCCGGCAGGTCCTCCAGCGCATCAATGAGGTCACTGAAACCCGCGGCGCTGGGTGACACCTTCAGGCTTTCCAATACGGCCCGGGTTACCTTGCTCCCCCGCTTCACCAATGGGGTCAGCTCACCGTCGAAAGCGTAGAGCGCCACCTCGACATCAGTATCCTGCAAGGTGCTTTCGATGTTTTCGCGCGCCCGATCCAGTCGCACCTGGCCCTCAATCAGAGCGCCCATACTAAGCGTGGTATCGACAATCAGTAGCTTGCTGCCGCGAGCCCGGGACATCGTCGCCGGACGCGCAACCATGAGCACGAGAAAGAGCAGAAGCAGGAGCTTGGCGATCAGCTTGAGTATGTCGTCCTTGACCGTCTGCTTATGTTTCTTCTGTTTCGCCAGCTTCATCCAGCTATAAGCCGCCCATCGGATGACGATCTTCTTGCGATACAGGAAGAGAATGACAATCGGTACCGCGAGTGAGAGCAGCCCCAGGAGCATGAGAGGATTGATGAAGCTCATCGTGCCCTGAACATCCTTCCCGACATGTACTCGGCCAGGTGAAAACCGAACGATCTGCCGGTATTACAGAGGATGTAGTCCACCCCCAGCTTGAGTGACTGTTCCTTGACGTCATCCAGGAACTGCTGAAACAGCTCTTCATAGGATTCCCTGATGCTCACCCCCCTGGCATCCATCGTCTCCCCGCCTTCCATCTCGACAAACTTCACCTTGCCGGGGATGTCGAAGCTCATCTCGAGAGGGTCCACGATGTGAAGCAGAACGATCTCGTGCTTGGCAGCCATCAGCCGCTTGATGCCGTTGAACGTGGCGTCGGTATCGCCAAAGAGGTCACTGATGATAAAGATGACCCGCCGGCGTCCCACCTGTTGCGCGACCAGATCCAGTACATTGCCGATCGCAGACGGCGTTTTGAGCGTGCGACCCTCCTCGTAGAACCTGCCGATCTTTGAGACGACCTCCAGGCTACCAGTATGCTCAATCGTCTCGACAATCCCGTTATCGAAGAAGGTGACGCCTACGCGGTCGGACTGGCTGACAATGATCTGCGACAGTGCTGTCGCAATGAACGCCGCATAGTCCTGCTTGGAACCGTGCTCATACTCGAACGTCATGCTTTCGCTGACATCCACCAGGATGTGCGCCACGAAGTTCGTCTCCTGCTCATACTGTTTGAGGAGATACTTGCCGGTCTTGCAGAAGGCTTTCCAGTCGATGTGTTTAACATCGTCACCCGGCACATAGCCCCTGTGCCCGGCAAACTCGATAGCGAACCCGTGGAACGGCGAAGGGTGATTCCCGACAAGCGTCCCCTCAACCAGCCCCGACGGCTTGAAGCCGATCTGGGACAGCTTCGTGATCACGTCCGCATCGAAGTATTTCATCCATCGTTCTGCCATCCAGAATCCCTGCCGTTCTTTGAGTGACGCTTTGTAGTGACCATAGGCGAGTTTGCAGCGCCACTGCAACTCCATCTTAGCTTGGACATTCCCCTTTGCCTCCGAAGTCGAGGCATCTCCAGTTCGTTTTCGAAGGATTCTGCCATTCCACTTCGTCCCGACGTCTTAGCCTCTGTTTGCAGTCGCTCTGGCTATCCCGTGTCCGAAGAAAAGGGATAGTCCTCTATCTTAGACCAAGGGGCTTACTCGTAGCAGACAACCTGCCCATCAATCGTCGACATGAATAGCTTTCCGTCAGCAGCGATGAGGCCGTCGAAGACGGGCAGTGAAGCGATATGCGTTTCGGATATCCGCTTGCCATCCCCGGCTGACAGCGTCCGTAGTCTTCCACCACTTGCTCCGTTTACGGCTGCTTCCTGTTTCCGGACCTGAACATCGACTTCGGGCAGCTTGAATCGACCATGGAATCGGGCCTCGTCCAGGATGTCGGGCGGGCCTGCGATGATGAGCTTGTCGTTGGCTCCGGCCATGGCACGGGCGATAACGGTCGGCCCCACTTCGCGCCAGTTGTACCGGACCGCACTGTTCTTCTCCACGGGCTGCTCACGGTTCTTCTTCCAGTTGGTTATGCTGGTCTTCTTGTCCTTGATACCAGCAAAGGTCTGCCGCCAGTCGTCACGTTCGTACACGCCACCCTTCGCGCTGAAGAGCTGGTACTCCATGACTTGGACCTGGGCAAAGAAGGCCGGTTCACGGCCGTAGCCAAAGACGTTCTTGTCTTCGTCAACGACCAGAATGCGTCCTGCAGGGACGTACTTGCCCGGCTTCATCCAGCCGCCCCAGCCCGAGCCGGCCGACCTGCCATAAAGCCAATAACTGCGATGATGCCAGACCGTGTCGAGAAACCCGGGAGGAGAGAAGAGGTGAGCGCCCTCCCCTTCCTGGGCTGAATTGCTGAGACTGTATTCTCGTTTCTTCTTTGAGGTGTCAGGGAAGATCCGCTTGCCGTCGAGTCCAATTTTCTGGGCCTTCATGTAGATGTGGGTACCATCAAACGACAGGATATCCGAGTTGGACGGCACCATCTTGAGGCCCTGGTTGGAAAGCTGCATACTCTCCCCCGTCTCGGGATCGATATCGCTATGGTTTTCGCATGCGATCAGCGCTCCTGTTCCCGGGTCAATGATGTTGAGCCACATGCCGCCGTCGAGGAAGATGGAACGCCCCGCCAGCGCATAGACCTTGTCCTGAACGATGAGTACACTTCCGTGCACCGGCCATGCGGATTCGATGATGCCGTCGGCGCAGATCATCTTCACTTCGGGTGCGGCACGGAACTTCCACGCGAGTACGCCGCTGTCGGCGGCAAGGCTATAGACATTGCCGTCGGCGCAGCCGAAGATGACGGAGCCGCGATAGAGCGAAGGAGGGGAGTCGATTCGGCTATCTGCCGTGAAGACCCACTTCAGTTTGCCGGTGTCCGCATCCAGGGCGTGGATCGAGTGCCTGTCAATAGCCGCCACGTACACCACGCCGTCCGCAGACACCGGAGGAGTGATCTTGCCGCCGATTTCAACTGCCCATGCCTCTTTGACCTCGGAGCCGATGTCCGTCTGTGCATAGCCGGAACGGCCGGCGTCACGACGATACGTGCGCCAGCTCTCACTGTCGTCTACTGCCTGTGGTGCGATGCCCGTCTTGCCGTATGCGGGTCCTTTAACAAGCCTGTCGTCTGTGGTCTGTGATCTGTGGGAGGATGCCGGCGCAAGCGCAGAGAAGCCACGAACCATCGACTCCATGAAGCATGCGCACGGATGCGGCGTTGTGTAGGTCATCCCATTGGCCGGAAGCACGCCGTAGAGGCACGCCCCGCGAATCCAATGATGGGTAGTCCAGCGCTGCCCCTTGCCGCCAACATCAACATACTCAACGCCCGTCGCGGCCGGCATCAGGTAGTTCTCGGTGGCACGTGAGCGGTAGCACCGCTGGTGAAACCAGCTGTTGTGCTCCACGTCCAGCGGGAACTCCTGCTTAACCTCGCCCGTCCTGAGATCATACCCCTTGTACGTGCCGCCCTGTTTGCCGATGCGCGCGATACCGGATTCCCAGGCAAGGCCATCAATGACGTGGATGTCGTCCGGCGAACTGTGGCCGGAGGATTGGTGGGGTTTCCGCCAGAGTGTCTTTCCGGTCTTCGCGTCAAGAGAGAGAAGTGTTCCCTCTTTGAAGTCAAATCCGTCGCTGCAGAGCACGGTGCCGTCGTGGACGACGAGGGACGGCGCCGTCGCTGTCCCTAGCTTGTATCCCTTGAGTTCAAGGGGCTCTGACTCCCACAGCTTCTCACCTGTTTTCCTGTCAAGCGCCACGATGCCAGTGCCGCTATGGAAGTACAAGCGTTGACTGTCGATGGCGATCGTGATGGTCATCACCGGGTGTTCTGCCTGCCATATGCGCTCCCCCGTCTTCAGGTCGAAGGCTGCGAGGGTGCGCTTGCGGTCGTCCCAGCGGTATTTGCCGGTAGCATCACCGGCGGCGTGCCAGACCTCCACGTTGTCCATGTTGTATTCCTGCTGCTCGAAGATCGCATCGCTGGTGAGCACGAACATTTCCCCATCAGAGATGCGGATCTCCTCGACGGCGTCAGGCGTCTCAAAGCTGCGGATCGTCTCGCCGGTGCTCGCATCCAGTTCAGAAACCGGTTCGCCGATGCCCAGTGGAGCGTAGAGTCTTGCTTGTCCTGAGCCTGTCGAAGGGTCCCCGATAGCAACGAGCCGCCGCATGGCCTGGGTTGGGCCCGACTTTACGGGCCACCAGTGCGTATGCCACGAAGGGAGGTCGCGCTTCCAGAGGATCACGCCGTTGAAGGCATCCTGGCAGACAAGCCGCCACTTCGCGGGATAGACCGGGCTAAGCCGCGATCCCTCATCCATCGTGTAGAAGAGCTTCCCGCCCATCGACACCATCGCGTTCAGGCTTGATGCATATTCATGTGACCGCGTCCAGTCCGGCCCACTGCGCCATTGCAGACGCTTCGGGGGCCCAACGGCCCTGTCTTTTGATACGGCGTTATTGTTGGGGCCATACATGTGCATCGGCCAATCGTCGATCTCCGGCGGCACAGGCTTGACCAGCATGGTCCAGCCGTCCGGCGCCGGAGATCGAGGTGTCAGGTTTCGGGTGTCAGGTTTCAGGTTCCCGCTGGCAAGGAGCACCCCTCTCGGGGCGAGAACTCGAGATATCTCTCTCTCCGGCACCCGACACCCGACACCTTGCTGCACTACAAGGTTGATGAGATTGTCCGTGTACGGCAGTCGCTCGCCGGCGAGGCGGACAACACTAACCTTCCCATAGACGCCCGCACTCTGCAGGGCCTTACGCGCAGCAGCAACCTTGGTTGGATCACGTTCCAGGGCCTGCACGACGAATCCGGCCTGACCAAGCTCCTGGAGCAGTCCTACGTCCTTGCTGCCAATGACGACAGCCAGTCCACCACTCACCCCCGTATCCTCGACGATGCCGGCACCAGCCAGCGTTGCGCACAGCATCAGAATAGAAACAATCCACTTCATGTTTATTAACCTTTTTGCGCCTTTGCCGCTTCGCTGCCTCCCTGCGGTCGGCCAATTGCCCTCCGGGCTGCGCGCGTGTTTCGTAGTTCCCCAACCGCCGAGTGTAGCTCGAGATAGCATCCCGTGCGACAGCCGGATTCATGTATACGCAGCATGCCCGTTATGCAGGCGTCGTGCAATGTCACCGGACGCCAGACAGTTGTCACATTACGCCATCCGGGCAAACAACTTTCCGCATACCGTCAAGCCGGCAGCCCGTAGCATGCCATACGTCAGAGGAGAGCTCACCACATAGTCACGGAGACTCGGAGGAGACTGTCCGCGCAAGATCTGTGGCGATTGGTGAAGCCAATCACCGCATAGCGGCAATAGGGAATGTCGCGTCTATGTCATTGAACGGTCACTTGGGGTGATGCTCCTTTACCGATTAATGTGGAATACGGCGACCGGAAGGTTAGCGCCCGGTACGGGTCGCAGTCATCGCCCGTAACCACATGCAGGTCTTCGCCGCATTGGTGGCCTTGGAAAGCCGGCAGGCGGGGTCGTGGAAGGTGGAGTCAAGATGACGGCTCGAGTCTGTCTGTTACATAGGAGGCAAACCATATGGGCGTGTGCTCGCGCTCAAGATTCAGATTGCGGCGTGGCGTCTGTTCTGCCAGCAGAACAGCTTCTCTGCCTGAGTTATCAAATACGTAGGCGCGGTAGGCAAGTTCCAGCGCAGGTACAAGGTTCTCCAGCGATGCCACATACCGCTTTCTGATCTTCTTCTCAGGAACCGCATGGCCCCCGCTGGCAACGCGCTCCTTTACCCTTCCGATACAGAGCTCTGATGCATCCATGGCGACATAGTAAAGATATATTCGATAGCCCCGCGCCTTCGCGGCGCGCAACTCATTGAGCTTCGACCCATGGGAAAAGACTGACTCAAACGAGAACGATCTTCGCTCATCAATGAGCCTGGTCCTGATGAACGATGCAACCAGAGCCGCATTGTAGGATGTCTTGAGTGTGCGGTGTGAGAACATCGTCGTGCCCTCGAAACGAATGCCTCTGGCCGCATCCTTGACGGATGCCGCGTAAGTGGTGTCTTTCACGTAGCCTAGCAGCCTGTCGGACTTTGAAAAGCTGCGCTAGTGGTTGATTCTCCAGCTC
>CAZCDU010000034.1:0-9964 GCA_964497125.1 uncultured Victivallales bacterium
CCCTCGATCCACCACCGTGTCGTCGCTTCTGCTCTGATTGTGTGTCCCTATTCTGGGGCCATTACCGGTGTCTGTACTAATTGTGTGTCCCTGGTCTGAATGGAAATGGCTCTTGTCACAAAGTTTCATCTCTCTATTGCGAATCAGCCGTGGACCTGTTAGCTTGATGCAAGTACAAATATTATAGAGAAACAGTGATTTCGCGTGAGTGTGGCGCACGGCTCCCGACCACATTCACGTTCAGGACTATATCAACAGGATGCACTTCATGGACTCGACTGCTACAGATCTAAGCCACGTTCCTCAAACCAACGAGACCCCTGACGAGCATGCGGCGCGCATGCAGTGGTTCCGGGACTCGAAATTCGGGATGTTCATTCATTGGGGGCCCTGTTCTGTTGGTAAACGGGAGATCGGATGGGGTCGGAATGCCAGGCGGCCGTGGGATATTGGGATTCCCGACCCGACCGATGATATCCGAGATGAGGAGTACGACAACTACTACAAGGTCTTCAACCCTGAGAAGTACGATGCCGATGCCTGGGTGCGTTTCGCCAAAGAATCCGGCATGAAGTACATGGTGTTGATCACCAAGCATCATGATGGGTTCTCTCAGTTTGATACGAAGCTCTCGGACTATGACATCATGGCGACGCCTTACGGGCGCGACATCGTGAAGCAGTTCGTCGATGCCTGTCACAAGTACGACATGAAGTGCGGGCTCTATTACTCAACGCGCGATTGGTATCATCCAGACTACCTGGTCGGTGACAATGCGAAGTATGACGCCTGGTATCGCGGGCAGGTTGAGGAACTTCTGACGAACTACGGCAAGATTGACATGATGTGGTATGACCATGTCGGTGGCCATGACTGGGGCAAATGGCGATTCGATGAGCTGTTCGCCATGATGTATCGTCATCAGCCCGAACTCCTCGTCAACAACCGTGCTGCACGGTTCTGTGGCCCAAGGACCCCCGAGGACCAGGGCCCGGCCACGCCGGAACTTGAGCAGATGACTCTCGGTGATTTCGACACGCCGGAGGGCCGAATTGGCGCGATGAATATCGAACAGGATTGGGAGTCCTGCATCCATGTTGGGCAGGGCTGGTCCTACCGGGGTGAAGACGGCTTCAAGGGTCCTGAAGAGTGCATCAAGATGCTTGTTAGCTGCACCACCGGTGGGGGAAACCTACTCCTCAATTTTGGGCCACGCCCTGACGGGACGTTTGCCGATGGCGAAGCTGCCGTTGCCCGCGCCGCCGGCTCCTGGCTTAAGACGTATGGTGACGCTATTTATGGAACGCGTGGCGGGCCCTACAACAACGGTGCCTGGGGCGGAAGCTGCCACAAGGGCAATAGGCTCTTTCTGCATGTGTATAAGTGGTCGGAGGGATCCGTCGCGTTCGACCCGCTTCCACGCACCGTACTTTCGGCTCGCACGCTTGATGGGAAGCCCGCTGCATTCAGCCAGTCGGACGACGGGCTCACTGTCAGCGTCGCCGATTCCGACATCGATACCCCGGTAACGGTCGTTGAGTTGACTCTCGATGGGCCGCTTGAGGAGGGCGTCTTGCTTGGGTTGGCCCGTATGCCCGAGGGGAACTTGTCTGAGTGTGGTGATGTTGTCGTAGAGGAGGAGGGGGCCGAGATGGTAAGCCCATCGGACGGCGAAGCGCCCCGCCTGGATATCAAAGTGGGGATGAAAGATGTTAAGGCTGTCCGGATCGAAAACCTTCCGGATGAGCGCGCCAGCGAGGGCCTTTCTCTCCTTCTGACCGACGACGACAAGACATGGGATACGATTTGGGAAGCGGAAACGTGGCAGCAGGAATGGCTCATTCCCGTTACCCACTTCCATGCCGGGATCGATGTTCCCGGGCGTCGGACGTGGATGCTAAGACTCGTGGCCAGGGATGGCTTGCAGACATCCGTGCCGTTGAAGCGTGTGACGGTCTACGGTTCTTAGAATGAAGATGGGAATCGCGACAGAGTGTTTCGTGCATTAGTGCATTACGTTGGTGCGTGCGTGCATTTTCGGTTTCTGGTACCGTGAGGTATGCTGCATGCGTTCAGTAGAACCCAGGCAGGTTAGTCGATACGTTTGTCGATAGAGGTAGATGTGACCACAAATAGCGATTCAAAACAGTCGACAACGGGTGGCTCGCCGAAGCGCTTCCTGCCTGGCGTGACGCCTTTATCGCTGGCAACGATCTTGCTGGGGCTGATCGTAATCGGCTTCATGATCCAGATCGGCAATGTGCATGCCGGCGCCTCGTTCCTGATCGGGGGGCTTTTCTCGCTGCCGCTGCGCCCCGTCATGTTCATCGTGCCGCTTATCCTCATTTCCGGCCTGGTCTTTCATCTCACGAAGAAGAGTATTTACACGCGCGCCGAGATGATCTGTATCCTGGCTGCGCTCCTGATGGCACCCCCGCTGATGACGGAAGGGTTTTGGAGCTACGCCGTAGGCGGCATGGTCACGATTCCCCGGACATCCGACATGCAGAAGCTGGATGGCTACAGCGAGAAGATGTGGCCGCACGGAGAGAATATCGCCGAAGGCGCGTTGACTGAGATGCATGCGGGGGACACGCTGACTGCGAAGGGGCAACTGGCCTGGCAGACGTTTGAGGTCAATGCCGGGGAGCATGTCTCCGTCCCTGTGCTAAGTAACGAGGGCCCGGACGATGTTTCGAAGGTGCGCGTTCCTGTGCCGCTGTTCAGGGATAATGAGCTCAACCTGTTCCTGAACGAGCCCTACCTGCTGACGCTGCTCTCCCGGGCTGAGGACCTCGAAGCAGAGTCCTTCTATTACTGTCGCATCTATTACGATGATGACGCGAACTTTGCGACGGAGGTCTTCTCGTCGCGGGAGGAGGCGCAGCCCGGCTACCTGCATCCGGACGGGTTTGTTCTCAAGGGGCGCTATGGCGTTGAGTTTGCCCCTTCTATAGAGCAGACCGCGTTCATCGAGCTAGGATTGGTGGGACGCGGGAGCGTGGCGTTTGCCGACCTTTCGTTGCTGAACGTCTCGGCGGTCACGGAGATGTACGACGGCCGCAAGGTTGTGATGCAGGCGGAGTACGATGCGCTTCCGGCAAAACTGCGTGGGCGTGTCCTGGTTCGGCCGGACTCAATGTTCAGCCTGGCGGGGATCAAGCTGGTTCTCTCCGGCTGCATTCCGTTTAAGGAGTGGGCGAATCCCGCGATGTTCTGGTTGGGGTTCATTGCGCTGCTGCTCGGGGGCACGTTTGCCGTGGCTGTGGTTATGCGCAAGCAGTGGATCGAGAACGAACGCTATCCACTGCCCGTGGCGCAGATCCCCATTCGCTTGCTTGGCCTGGAGGCAGGGGATGAGGCCAACCTGGGTACGGGTTCGTTGCCTTCGATTTGGAAAAACCGGCTGTTGTGGGTTGGTTTCGGCATCGCCCTGTTCTGGTGCATCATGAAGATCTGGGCGGCCTACAACTCGAGCGTGCCGAATCTTGGCATCAATGTCCCGCTGAGTCCCTACTTCAGCGACCCCGGCTGGGGAGGGATGTGGGGCAACGTCAATTTCAAGGTCTGCTCAATCTTCCTGGCGCTTGGCCTGTTCATGGAGCTCAACGTGCTTATGACACTGGTCCTTGGCTTCTTCCTGTTCCGCGCCCAGTACTGGTTCGGTCACAGCTATGGGCTGACATCGGCGGCCGGCTATCCCTTTAACCATGAGCAGATGAACGGCTCATACATCATGTATGCACTGCTCGTGATCTTCTTCACCCGCAAGTACCTCTGGCATGTGATCAAGCGTGCCATTCAGGGCGGCCGGCGCGAAGGCGAGGAAGAGGAAGCCATGAGCTATCGTGCCTGCCTGGTGGGCCTCGTGCTCTGCTATGCGGGCGTCGTGGCCTGGGCGCACTGGGCCGGAATCGGTGTGGCGGGGATGCTGGTCTTCTATACGGTTATGCTGTTGATCTCGTTCGTCGCGGCAAAACTGAGGGCAGAATGTGGCGTGCCGTTCAGCACCTATTTTCCGTGGGGTATCATGGCCGTGGTGCCGTTGCTGGGCGGTTCAAATCTGTTTGTGCCCGGCGGATTTCTCTTTATCGCGATGGTGACCGAGATGTTTGTGATCCGGTCTTTCCTGCTTCTGCCGGGGATCCAGTTCGAGATGATCGAGCTTGGCCGCAAAGCCCGCGTCGTACCGAGGCATATGGTTTACGTTATCGTGCTGGGCGTTCTGGGCGCCTGGATGCTGGGCGGCTGGTATTCGCTCTCCAATTCCTACACCTCAGGTTCGGAAGCCGGAGGCATGGGGCGTGCGGGATCCGGTAACAAGACGCACTGGTTCCGGACTTATGGCAGCTACATCAAGGATGCGGATCAGAAAGCGATTCCCCAGGAGGCAGCCGGGGAGACAGAGTCGGCCAAACGTAGCGGTGGGATCAGGCCGCAGACGTGGGCCACCGCCTATGGCGCGGGGACGGTTGCGACAGTCACGGTGTTGCGGCAGTTCTTTGCCGGATTCTGGTTTCACCCGATTGGCTTGATTGTGGGGGGCACCTGGATGATGCAGGAAGCTTGGGGCAGCCTGCTGCTCGCCTGGCTGATCCGGCTGACAGTTCTGAAACTGGGTGGGGCGGCCACGGTACGCAACAAGCTGCTTCCCTTTGCCACCGGCATCTTCCTGGGCGGTATGACGGCGTACCTGGTTTACGCGGTAACCGTGTCGTATCTTAAGTTCTTTGTACCGGGCACAAAGAGTGTCTGGTGGAGTATATGGGCGTTATGAGGTGTCAGGTGTCAGGTGTCAGGTTTCGGGAGAGAGAGGGAGCAGCAGCTATTCGTGTTGCTGCTGGATTGCTTGTGCTCTCGCTGGCTGCCGGGACTGGGCTGTTCTTTCATCGAATGTTCCCCCCGGAGCTGGTGGAGAAGGCGGCGGAGCCGGCGTCGGGGTATGACAGCACGGCGATGCTGACGGCGGTCGGCCACACTAGTGTCCAGCAAGAGCTGGAGCATATCCTGGGATTCGGATCACGCTTTATGGGGCAGCCAGGCGTCTACAAGCTTGAGCAGCTCATTCGTGAGCGCTACACCGCAGCTGGACTCGAAATCGTTGAGCAGGAGAACTACTGCGCGGTGCCGCGTACACTCCGCCGCGAGATTCTCTCCGCTGCCGGGCAGCCGCTGGCGGACGTACAGATCTATCCGTTCATGCCGAACAACCTGCAGCCGATGAATACACCGGCGGATGGGGTGTCGGGGACGCTGGTGGTGATTGACGAGGAGACCGTGGAGAACCGCAAGAGCTTCGCGGATTGCATCGGACTCATTGACGCACGCGACGACCGCGTGCCCAAGCAACTCGGGTTCCTCTGGACCCGCTATGCCAAGCTGGGGCTCAAAGCGCTGGTCGTGGCGCATCCGGATGGACTGGAGCAGATGTCGTGGGAACGCATCGCGGGTGGCGAGGCATGCATGGTCTCGACGCTGCCGGTCAACTATGTGCGCCTCGCAGCCACGCCGGGCATCTTCAATCACGTCGGTGAGTCCGTCACGCTGCATGTCCGTACCGAATACGCGAACACCCGTCACACCACGCTGGTTGGCATCCTGCGGGCACCGCAAGGAGGCAGCAAGTCGGCTCTTGTTTTGGGCTGTGACTACGACGCCTGCTCTGTTCTTCCCGACCTCGCACCCGGTGGTATGCAGGCGTTGGGGCCCGCCATTCACCTGGCCGCCCTGGAAGGCCTGCTTCCTTATCGAGACCAGCTCCGGCGTGATGTGGTCTTCATCAGTTACGGCGGACAGGCGATGAGCCATGACGGCAAGATGAACCTTGTACGCGTGCTGGGTGGCAACAGCGGGGCCATGACCGAGAGCCGTAACCCGGTGCTGATGGCGCTCGGTGTCGATGAGTCCTCCGAGGTGGATAGCGAAGTTGCCAGTCCGATGAAGAAGTACATCGAGGCGCAAGTAAGCGAGAACGAGGAGGCACGGGGCAAGCTGGATGTCATTAGCCGAGTCCTGGCGGCCGATGGACTCTTTGTGTCAGCCGACCAGACCCGTGATGCCGTTGCGACGCTCGATGACGAAGCGCGCGCTCTCTTCGATGAGCAGATCCTCTACGTGCTCAACGCGCTGATCTTGGAAGCATCCGAGCCGGCGCTACAGACGAAGATCACGTTCGAGAAGCGGAAGGACGGCAGCATTGATAGTGCGGAGTTCAAGGTTTACCAGGAGGCCAAACAGAAGTACGAGCAGGCCATGTCGGTGGCCGGACTGAGCCTGACCCAGATTGTCTCCCTCAAACAGGATTACCTGGATGAACACAATGTGGTGGCCCGCTGGCACGCCCGGTTCAACGAGTTGCAGCAATACCATGAGCTGAAGCAAAAGCGACTCGCCCAGGACTTGGCGCTCATTGATCTTCTGGCTCCGTACAGTGAAAACGTCTTTATTCACCCCTACCTGGCGCCGTCCTCGCAGGAGGGCGAACCGGCCTCCGAGGAATTGACCTTCCTCGCCGGCTCGGAGGGCGATACGCAGCCCAAGTCATTCAACGAACTTTACATATGGGCCCTTCAGAAGTCGGCGCTCGATGAGCAGCAGATCAAGGTGCCCACTTACCAGAAGCACCATGAGCGAGACAACGGTCCCCATGTTCGCGGGGCGCCGGGACATTTCATCCATATCATGGGAGGTCAAGCGGGATACTCGTTTTACGCGCCGATCAGCCGGAACCGCGGCCCGTCTTATCTCAAGTACGCGTATCCCGTTGTGCTGCCATTCATGACCAACACCGAGAGCCTGCAGTATTCTCTCCAACTGACTGGCGAAGTGATGCTGACCCTGGCCATGGGAACCGGTGCCGGCAAGTTCGAGGGGCGGCCGGCGGTCTTCGGTACCGATTCGGCCAATGTCAACTTCGGCGGCAAGGTGCTGGTCTCCAACGTAGGCCAGTCGATGGTGCCCAACTTCCCGCTTAGTGGAGCACTGGTATCAGGCGCGCGCGCCCCGCGAATCCCACTTCAGCCGGGCTACAGCGAGCATCCCTTCTATTTCGCCAACCCGTATGGCGTTTATGACGTGCCCTACCACCTGTTCTGGTTCAGCGCGGCGTACGGGGGCTACTCACCCCTGGCCGTTGGCTACGGCGAGGATGGCATTATCAACTTCATGAAGGACGAGGGAGCGTCGGGGCAGCGACTCTTCAAGTCAACCGGTATCAGCACCTGGGTTGTGGATATCATCCGCAATGTGACCATCGTGACCTTCCGCGCGGCGCCTGTCACGGTTCTCGATCTGTTGAATCCGCAGACCATGCGGGAGTACACGGGCGTTGAGTTCATTGACAAGCATGGCCTGGCGCCTATGGATAAGACCTGTCGATTCCCCATGGCCGGCGTGTCGACGGAAGGGATTCAGACGACGTTTGTTCCGCCGGAGGAACTGTTTTTCGTCAAGCTGCTCTCGGGCACCGCTGACAATGAGTTTGCCAACGAGACCCGCGCCTTCATGCTCAACATTAGCGACGATTTTGAGCCTGATCCCGATCGTGAGATTGATGGGGCCGGCTACCTGGCCCAGGAGAGCTCGCTTATCTACCGCGTGCCCTTTGACGCCGCGCGCTCGATGTCGTTCCTGAATGGCAAGCGTCTTGCCTTGCAGAAACGCCACCACATGTCGGATGAGCGCACCGAGGCCTATCATGAGAAGAGTCTCGGGCTGACGGCGGAAAGCGAGTCGGGCGAGCTGCCATTGGCTGAGGCAGCCCGGAAGTCGCGCGAGTCGATCACCTATTCGACGCTCAATCATCCCGTCCTGCGCGAATCGATCTTCGAGGCGGTGTTGGGGATTCTCTGGTATCTTGGCCTGCTGGTGCCTTTCGTCTTCTTCTTTGAGAAGTTGGTTTTTGGTTTTACCGATATCCGCAAACAGCTTGCCGCGCAGAGCCTCACCTTCATCGTGGTGTTTGTCTTGCTGAATATCCTGCATCCGGCCTTTGCTATGGTTCGCTCCTCGCTGATGATTCTGCTCGGGTTTGTGATCATGATTATCTCCGGTGGCGTGACTCTGATGTCGTCGGGTAAGTTCCACGAGAACCTCGAGGACCTGCGCAAGAAGTCGGGCAAGGTCAAAGCGGCGGACATCAATGCCATGAGTGCTGTGGGCTCGGCCTTCATGCTGGGGCTCAACAACATGCACCGCCGCAAGCTGCGAACCGGCCTGACCTGCGCTACGCTGGTGCTGATGACGTTCGTCATGATCTGCTTCACCTCCGTCCAGTCGGACTTGGTAGACAGGCAGATCGCGCTCGGTAAAGCGGCCTACCAGGGCTTCCTGGTGAAGAAGGAGCGTTTCCGCGGCATGACCAGCGGTGAGGTCTACGCGCTGAACCAGGAATATGGTCACACCTACGATGTGTGCCCGCGTTCTTTCCTGATCGGCAACATGGACCACGACAGCCTCTACGAGAACCCGTCGATCGAGGTGGTCTACGAGACCGGCCAGGGCGTCACCAAGCGCGCGGAGCTGAAGTCGATCCTCTCCTTTACTGAGCGCGACCCGGTCCGGAATGAGCTGCGTTTCCGGGGCCGTAAGGCCTGGTTTACGGCTGTCGATTGCCTGCCGTCTGACGTCCCGCCGCCGGTTATCATTTCGGATACGCTGGCAGAAGAGCTCGGAATATCCGAGGCCGATGTTGAAGCGGGGCAGGCCGAGATTGCCATTCAATCCGGTACTCACACTATCCTGGCGATCTTTGAGTCGGCGTCGCTCAGTCAGCTACAGGATCTTGATGGACAGGACCTGCTGCCCTTCGATATCGATGCGCTGGAAGATGTGAGCGTCGACCGGAGCAGCTGGCAGGTGTTGGCCGACAAGGATGCCCCGCGGCTGTCTGCAGGCGAGGTCATCATCTTTCCCGACGGGCGTATCCCTGAGGCCTGCCAGGGGCAGTACAGCAAGAAGGTCATCGCCTCCATCTCGGTGGCGATGCCGGAACTGCCTTACAAGGAGGCCCGGGACAAGATCGACGCCTACATGGAACGCAGCGCACGATCCGTGTACTACGGTTTGGACGGCAAGGCCTACCTGGGCAAGCGCACACGCGAGACGAGTATGGCGGGGCTGATCGATATGATAATCCCGCTTGTGATCGCTGCGCTGGTGGTGCTGAACACGATTCGCGGATCCGTCTATGAACGCCGCGACGAGATTTACGTCTACAACGCCGTTGGTATTGCGCCTCGCTATGTCTTCTTCATGTTCTTTGCCGAGGCCATCGTCTACGCCGTGGTCGGGGCCGTGATGGGCTACCTCATGAGCCAGGGCGTCGGTCGGATCCTGACCGAGATCGGGATGACCGGTGGCATGAACATGACGTTCACCTCGCTGACGACCATCTACGCCTCGCTCGCCATCGCGGCCGCCACGTTCGTCTCGACGTACTTCCCGGCGCGGACGGCCATGGATATTGCGACTCCGGCCGAGGATGCAGGCTGGGACCTGCCCGAGCCCAAGGGCGATGTGTTGAGCTTCGACTTGCCCTTTACCTTCACGCATCACGACCGTATCGCCGTGCTCTCGTTCTTTCATCGTTACCTGCAGGATCACGGCGAAGGCAGCTCGGGCCGTTTCTTCGCGGGGCCGCCGGCCGTCGGGGTGGGGGAAGAGCGTGATGCGCTGGCCGACGGCATGTTGATCCCGCAAGTCGACACCACCATCTGGCTCAAGCCCTATGACTTGAGCGTTTCCCAGGGCATGCTGATCTCGATGCCCACGGATAGCGAAACCAATGAGTTTATTGCCCACATCAGGCTGACCCGCCTGTCGGGTACCAAGGAGTCCTGGATGCGCCTCAACAAGGGGTTCGTCGCCCAGGTGAGAAAGCACTTCCTGCACTGGCGCGCGGTCAGTGATGAGGATCGGGCAGAGATGTTTGAAGAAGCGAAAGCGTTGATGGAAGAGAATGTGA
>CAZCDU010000034.1:10064-40840 GCA_964497125.1 uncultured Victivallales bacterium
GAGGATCGGGCAGAGATGTTTGAAGAAGCGAAAGCGTTGATGGAAGAGAATGTGATATGTGATGCGTGAGCACAGGCTCCCTCCCGTTGGTCGGGAAGCCTGTCCTACAACGAATAGAGGCCTGTAGGACGCGCTTCCCCGTAGCGGAGCGAAGGGGAGCGTGTGGGGTTTATACGAACGAAGACGTGAAGTAGAAGAACAGCAATGGCTAGAAAAACAGACAAAGATCTCGAGCTATACCGCTCCCTCCTCGAAGTGCCCACCGAGTCCAAGGACGGGTTTGGTTGGTCTACGGTGATCGGGATTCTGTTCTGCGGGCTGATCATGATGCCGGGCGGTATCTACCTTGGGCTGATGACGGGGCAAGGGCTTGGTGCCGCGGCGTCGTGGGTGACAGTGATCTTGTTCATGGAGATCGCCCGTCGCGCCATGAAGCCGATGTCAAAGCAGAACCTGGTGGTGCTGCTGCATGCCGCCAGCTTCATGATGATGGGTAACCTGCTCTTCCCCGGTGGCCCGATGGGCGAGTTGGTGTACCGTGCCTATGTGGTTGGTAGCGACGCCGCCCGCGATGCCGGCATGCGTAATGCGTTCCCCTCCTGGTTCGTGCCGCCGGTCGATAGTCCGGCCATCCTGGAGCGCAACTTGCTCCATAGCGACTGGCTTGTTCCCGTTGCGATCCTCATTTTCCTGGGGGTGATGCGGGTGATTCGGCGCTATTCGCTGGGCTACTTCTTCTTCCGCCTCACCTCGGACATCGAGAAGCTCCCGTTCCCGCTGGCCCCGGTCCAGGCGCAGGGCGCGATGGCCCTTGCGGAGTCCGACGGCGTGAAGGAGGAACGCGCAGAAGACGGCGATGCTGAGGGGACGGACTTGAGTGCCCCGCCCGTGAAGACGAAGACCACGCGTGCCAGGATCTTCTCCCTGGGTGTGACGATAGGTCTCTGTTATGGCTTCATTCAGGTTGGCATCCCGTCCATCTCGGGGCTGTTCCTGAGCAAGCCGTTCTTCCTGATTCCCCAGCCATACGTGGATACCACGACGCTGACGGAGTCGATCCTGCCTGCGACACCGACCGGCATGGTGATGGATATGGGGGTTATCTTCCTGGGGTTTGTGCTGCCCTTCTGGTCTGTCATGGGCACGTTCTTCGCCATTCTCCTCACGGCGGTTCTGAATCCGGCATTGCACGCGTTTGGTATCCTGCACACCTGGCTGCCCGGCATGAATACGGTCAATACCACCTTCGCGAATTCGATGGATTTCTGGTTGAGCTTCACGATTGGCACGGGGCTGGGTATTGCCGTGATTTCGATCGGGTCGGCTGTACGCGATACGCTCCGCAAGATGAAGGAGATCAAGGCGCAGAAGCAGACAGAGGAGAAGCGCGAGAACATGTGGGCCCCGCCACGTGAGGGTCGCGGCGACTATCCCATGTGGATCGCCGTGGTGGCCTACGTGATTACCTCGTTCCTGCTCGTGGGGCTTTGCTACGTGCTTCTGCCCAAGTCGCTTGGCATTCTCGCCTTCCTGTTTGTCTTCGCGTTCATCTATAGCCCGCTGATCTCCTACGTGAATGCGCGGCTGCTGGGTATATCCGGGCAGCAGGTGAATATCCCGTTCATCCGGGAAACCTGTTTCCTGATCTCCGGCGCCAAGGGCGTCGACATCTGGTTAGCGCCCATTCCGATTGAGAATCACGGTCCGATGGCGCAGTCCTACCGTGTCAATGAGCTCACCGGTGTGAGCTTCTGGTCGCTGCTCAAGACAGACCTCGTGGCCCTCCCCATCTTGCTGACCCTCTCCCTGCTGTTGTGGGGATTCATCTGGAAGTCAACGCCGATTCCCTCCGACGTTTTCCCGGCGGCGCGATTGAACTGGGAACTGCAGGCGAAGAACCAGGTGTTGCTCTACTCATCAACCTTTGTCAGACCGGACGAGAATCCGGACGAGAAGAGTATTAAGGATAGTGAATTCTGGAAGAAGGCGGTGCATCCGAAGGTCATCGGATCAGGCTTCGTTGGTTGCGTGGTTCTCTACTCGCTCCTGAGCCTGTTCAACCTGCCGATCATGCTGATCTATGGCATGATCAGGGGGTTAGGCGCCTTACCCCATACCATGGTGCTTGAAGTCTTTGGAGCCCTGATGGGGCGATACTTCTTCCAGAAGAAGTACGGTCGCACCAATTTCCTGAAACAAGCCCCGGCCCTGATGGCAGGCTACTTCACCGGGGTTGGCCTAATCAGCATGTTTACCATTGCCCTGCAACTAATCAAGAACGCCATATCAGCGGCACCATTCTAGCCATGACAACAGAAACAGATAAGACTATTCATGACCAGGTGAAGCTCAATGCCCAGGTGGCGCTGCAGGTAGTGCTGCAGGGCATGAAGATCCGTTTTGGGCGCTCGCTTGTGACCATCATGGGGGTGGTGCTGGGCATTGCGTTCCTGATGTCGATTCTGACCTCCCAGTTGCTAAAGGCGGGAGTCTCGAATGAACAGGCTGCACGCCTCGAGCTCCAGCGCATGAACAACTTCCTGAAGGCCGATATGGGGCCGCCTGCAGGGAAGGCCCTGGGGGTGATTCAGACCGGCCCATTGAACCCGATGGAACAACGTTTTGTCCGGAGTCTCGCGGGGCAGGACGTGGCGGCTTTCAACTGGTGTGCGTTAGACGGGCCTAAGCCTGACGAAGGCGATGACGCCGGACTGCTGGTGGGTGATGCCCTGAAGCGCTCAGAACTTGGATCGTTGGCGGCTGACAGTGATATCGTCGTGCTGGTGGGACAGGGTGAACCCTCCGACGCTATGTGGCAGGAGCTGCTTGCGGGAGGCGCGTTGAGTCGCATCGCGACGACGCAGGAGGGGATCGATGACCGGGCTCCTTCTTCTGTCGCGGTCACTCGCCTGGCTCGACAGCTTCTGCCTGAAGAGATCGCGAAATTGGAGGCGGAGAAGCGTACGGCTCGTTTCCGCAATATCTGGATTATCATCATTTCTCTACTGGTGACCGTGATCGGTATTTCCAATGCCATGCTGATGTCGGTGACGGAGCGTTTTCGCGAGATCGGAACCATGAAATGCCTCGGTGCGCTGTCCGCTTTTGTCCGCCAGATTTTCCTGTTTGAATCCTGCCTTATTGGCGCGGTGGGCGGTCTTCTAGGAAGCCTTGTCGGGGCCTTCTTCTCTATCCTGATCTACGCATTCACGTATGGCTTTGGCGTGGTTATGACGTCCGTAGGCAGCGGGATCGGGCCGCTCGTGATCTACCTGGTGCTGGCATTTGCCGCCGGCATTGTACTTTCGATGATTGCAGCCATCTATCCGGCGAATGTTGCATCGCGGATGGTTCCCGCCGACGCATTGAGGTCGAATATATGAAGACTGATCGTAAAGAACTACAGGCGTTCTTCGAAGCCCCGAAAGATGTGGGTGCGCCCTGCGTGATCAAGGCTGTGGATGTCTGGAAGATCTACCGCATGGGTGATGTGGAGACCAAGGCCCTGCGCGGGGCTAATGTTGAAGTCATCCAGGGCGAGTATCTCTCGATAATGGGGCCGTCGGGTTCAGGCAAATCGACGCTCTTCAATATGATTGGCGCCCTGCAGAAGCCGACCTCCGGTAAAGTCTACATCAACCAGGTGGACATTGCGCAGCTCGATACGAATGAACTGGCCTGGCTGCGCTGCCGCAAGATCGGCTACATCTTCCAGTCCTTCAACCTGATCCAGGTAATGAGCTGCCTGGAGAATGTGATGCTGCCCATGGCCTATGCCGGGCTGGACAATGAAACGGCTCGTGAAAAAGCCATTGGGTTGCTGGCGCAGGTAGGCCTGGCCAACCGTGAGCTGCACAAGCCTGCAGAGCTCTCCGGTGGCCAGCAGCAGCGAGTCGCCATTGCCCGTTCACTGGCCAACTCTCCCGATATCGTTCTCGCCGACGAACCTACGGCCAACCTCGATACGAAGACCGGCGAGGAGATGATCGAACTACTCGACCGACTCAAGAAGGAGCTTGGCGTGACGATCATCTCCGCCACACACGATCTCAAGATGCTACAGAAATCAGACCGCATCCTCTGGATTGAGGACGGGCAGATTGTCAAAGCCGCCAAACCTGAAGAACTAGATTTTACCAGCGACGAGTTCCACTAGAGGGAGAGTGGACTGTGGAACGCAGACGAGCAACCAGGGACCAGTAACTAGCAACCAGCAACCAGATGTTTAATCCATTCAAACTTCTTGATCCGAAGCCGAAGCCGGTGGAGCCTGTGACAGACTTCACGGGGTTTCAACGCGACCCGTTTGACGCGGTGCCGGTGCGGAACGAGCTGGCGGAGTGGCGGGAGGATAGTCGATCCTGCTATCAGCTCAAGATGCGCCTGCCGCCGAAGCCCGGGGTAGGGGGACGCCTGTCGGAGAAGCTAGGTCTTCATCGTGATGTGCGCGTGGATCTTGATAGCCGTGGCAGCTTCTTCTGGTCGCAGATTGACGGTCGCCAGAATCTTCGCGCCATCGAGAAGAAGATCAGAGATCAGTTTTCGCTCAAGCCGCAAGAGAGTCGCGAAGCCACGCTTCTATTTACAAAGACGCTCATGTTGCGCCACCTGATCCAACTAGACCTAGGGGAGAGCCAACCAGCCACGGGAGCCGCGTGTCATGCCTGAAGATGTTCTAATTCGGACTGAAGACGTTAAGAAGCTCTACATGATGGGCCACGAAGAGGTGTGGGCGCTGAAGGGCGTGACGCTGGATATCTACCGGGGCGAGTTTCTTTCGATCATGGGGCCGTCCGGTTCCGGAAAATCGACCTTCTTCAACCAGGTCGGGGCGCTCGATGTACCGACCGAGGGGAAGGTGTTCTTCGAGAACCAGTCCGTCTTTGATATGTCCGAAAGTAAGCAGGCCTGGTTCCGCTGCAATCGTATCGGTTACATCTTCCAGACCTTCAACCTGATTCCCGTGATGAGCGCGCTGCAGAACGTGTCGCTGCCCATGACCTTCCAGGGGGCTACCCCGGACGAGGCGCACGAACGGGCCACGGCGATTCTCGAGCGGGTAGGGCTGGGGCATCGGGTCGATCACAAGCCGTTCGAGCTTTCCGGCGGGCAGCAGCAGCGTGTGGCCGTGGCGCGTGCCCTGGCCAATACACCTTCCGTAATTCTGGCTGACGAACCGACCGGTAACCTCGATACCAAGACCGGATCGGATATCATCACGCTCCTCAAAGAGCTCAACGACGAAAAGAACGTCACGATCATCACCGCAACGCACGACACCAAGATGATCGATTCCTCCGACCGCATCTGCTGGATCCGCGACGGCCGCCTCGACAAGGTGGAGTAGGGCGCCCTGCCTGGCGCTCTTCAAGATCCCCTCCTTGGAGGGGTGCCCGGCATGTCCGACGTAGCCTTGGCGGAGTCGGAAGGGTGGGGTGGGTTCGTTGCCGCGGGGCAAGTTTCAGCCTAGCTGGGCCACCGAGTGTGCTCGGATCATTCAGGGGTGAAACCCAGGGCAGCCCTGATCTTTTCCCTATTTTTTCGCCCTAATCTTCTAGAAAGAGAGGAAGAGATTAAGGCGAAAGAATAGGGCGAAAGATTAAGGAATGGAGAACGCATGTGGATTGAAGGTTCAGGTCAGGTAACGCGGGATCCTGTCCCAGGAGTGGGTCTTCTTGACGATCTCCGGCACGGTCGGCCACTGCTCTCGCGGCAGGGCGGGGCGGTGGTAGGCGTCGAAGAAGTCGATCTTGCCAGGGGGGGACGTCCGGCACCCCGTCACCATGCACAGACAGAAGAGCGGCATTGCTATGACGGAAGTCGGTCGGATCATTCCGGCTCCACCACCGCCTCGAACATCGCTACCCCGCCGTGCTCGCTTTTGCATGTCCGGTCGGTCTCGGCTCGCCACTGTTGTTTGCGTGTCCATACGCATTGTTTTAATTCTTTGAAGTCAGCGAAAGGACCGGGAACGACAGTGCTCGCATCACGCGCGTTGCCCACATAATCAGAATCGACAGTGACCGGTGATCCATCTGCGTACTCAAAGGGCATCTCCGTCACCCTCGCGTGGCCGAGTCGAGCCGTGTTCACTACGGCGCGTTTCTGACCTTGGATCCAGGATGGATCAAGGCTACTGCGCAGATAGATCCCGTCCTCCTCGTCAGAGAGTTCGATTGGCGCGCGCGCATCGACCACCGCGGCATGGGAGTCCAGGTCGTTCGGCATGGCCCCCCGAATATAGAGATTGCCCTCCATGCGGGTCGGCATTTCCGGGTCATCGTATGTGGCGGCTTTGCGTGCTGCACAAGCGGGAACTTCCTCGCTTCCCAACGCCACCGATTCGGAGCCGTTCGATTCGGCAAAGATGTTGTTGTAGAACTGGTCGTCGCCATTCCAGTTCTCGTAATCGCCAACAATTGTGGTCTCATGCGGCGCCATGTAAGGCGTGACCCTTGTTGTGTTGCCCAGCACGCATTTTCCAACAAAGAGGTTGTGAACATATGCCGTGCCCTTGGAGCGATTGCAGAGCGCAACCTGGCCAATCACGATGTTGTTGGCGACAAGAATGGGGCCGTGGTTTACCTCCAGGTAGAGCGCGGGGGCTCGGGTGTCGTAGACCAGGTTGTCGAGGATCTGGGCGCCCTGGCCCATCCAGTCCAGCCAGATTCCGCGGGCCCGGTGGCCGGTGCGATAGACGCAGTTGCCGCGCACGACGACGTCGATGCCTGCATGCAGCTTGATGCCGCCCTGTTCCATGCCGGCGAAGCGCATCCGAACGTGTATGTCGGAGATCTCGTTGCCTTCAACCAGGGAGAAGACTGCGCCACAGTTCCCTGCAATACCGGCCTGCTCGCAGTGCGAAATGCGATTGTTGCGGACGATGTGGTGTCCGATCTTCTCCTTGGTCCACATCTCACGATCCAGAAGGTAGTGATAGAGTTCAATCGTACCGATGCCAGTCCCAATAACCTCCTTGAACGTGGCCCCCAGACCAAGACTGATACCAACACACATCGAGTGACTGATGATGTTGTCCTCGATGATCCAGCCTTTGCTCCAGTTCGGTCCCACAAGTCCCATCTGTCGCTGCGTGGGAGGAGCCCAGGGGGTTGCGGCGTGACGCATGGTAAACCCGCGCACCGTAATGTAGTTGAGCCCCATCTGTTCCGGATAGAAAACGACCTGGCGGACGTTGATCTCCACCAGTTCTTCATTGGGATCAACGCCGGGGAACTGGGCCAGAAGCGTGGTCGAGGTCTCATCAACCTCACCGAACCAGAAAGGATGATCGCCTTCACCGTTCAAAACGTCTTCACGCGAAACGGCCTCATCCAGCCAATCGCCATTCAGGTAGACAGCGCCGGTGTGATTCGCACGATCGTTGTCCTCGAACCAATGCCCTTCGATCAGATCACAATACGGGTTGAAGTCGCCAAAGAAGGCATTATCGAGTGTCACGGTCCACACATCGCCCTGAAGGTTCTTCCACCCCGTGATCTCCTCCGACCCCTTGATCACGACATCCTCACCGGGGGCGGCCTGGTACGTGATGCGCAGGTCGTCGGAGTCACCACCGCGAGCAGGACTCACGCGCTCGCGGTAGACGCCCTCGTGGACGGTAACCACATCTCCCGGCTGCGCGATTTGAGCTGCCGCCGAAATGGTCCTCAGCGGCTCCGCTTCCGATCCCGGGTTATGATCATTTCCATCTATTGAAACATGATGTTCTTTTGTTCTGATGAGGGGCTCCTTTAATGAAATTGCTTCTGTTTCCAGACACTATCGTATCAACAACCAGCGAAATATGTACATGGAAGGTCTGATCTTAGAAATGGATATTCTGATCTCTCAGTTTTGTCGAACACACCCATGGATCTGCACCAAAAGAAGATGAATGCACAATCCCGGAGGGATGTGACCGGTGGTGTCGCTCAGCGCTTGGCATCCACCCTCTTGAGCTCGATACCTGAGAGAACAGGAACACCCTTCTGAGCGATCAACTCGATCCTGAGCTGGTCCTCCACGATGAATTCGCCAACCGCCCGAGAAACAACAACCCGCGTTCCTGCATCCCGGACCAGGTCCACATCAGACAGCACCTTCTGCCCCTGCACCTTCACGTCAAACACCCGCTCACCGACCGCTGCGCTGTCTGGCTCCGAAAAGATGAGAGTCACAGCGTACCGGAGCGGCGCTGTCTCATTTCGTGGCTTGACGACCGGCTGTACCTCCAGGGTCCCCGCCCCCTTCACCCCTGAAGCACCCACCCAGGCGTGTCCGCCCTTCGACGTGAAACGCAGGCTGTGGTGACAGTACGGATCCAGACCCTCTGTAGCAACAGGGATGCTGGGGGATGCGCCGCCGCGGCTCGGAATGTCGAGCCAAAGCGTTCCCGCCGCATCTCTTCGGTCGCCCGGGGCACCAAGGTTGAGTCCAACCTGATCAATCTCAGCCAGATCCCCCGCATCAAGAAATACGGAAACCCAATGTTCCATATCGGGCATGTGGATGAAGGCCAGTGATGTCTGGTTCTGGTAATTGCAGATACAGGTCCGCGTGTAGTCCGGCGCATTGAGCACGCCGTCGGCGGGGATAAGACTGCTGGTGCAACCCGACTTGAATCCCGCAAAATTGCCCATCCCCTCCTGTTCGAGGTCGAAGAATCCGGCGGCGCCGCTCCGGAATGTCAAGAGGTGCTCACAGGCGACAGGCGTGTTGCAGCCATACTTCCGGTAGTAATTGCTTCGGACAGGTGCTCCGGTCAGCGGGTGCTTGATCAAAAGGGGCTCGCCGCTCACAAGGGAGACCGCGCGATGCTCACCTGCGGTATCGAAATAGATCGCTTCATTATGAATCATGGGCCGGCCCTGAAACCCGAATGCCCTGTCCCAGATCACCTTTCCACTTGCGCCCTGATGGGCCGAAGCCCGATTCCCGGCCTCATCTCGGACCATGTCCCTCGAAGGTCGAGATGCCTGGATCAACAAATCCTTCTTTCCCGAATACCCCAGCCACGTGCCAAAGACGACCTCTTTCTCCTCCCAGACCGGAACGCCGTCTGCCAGACGGAGCGCAAACAAGGTGGGCTCGCCCGAAAGCTGGATGCCTTTCAACTTGATATGATCGCGCTGCGGCGCTGTGAGGGCATCAACGCAGAAGAGCGTATCCGGACTGGCCGCAATCGCATTGTGCCGCCATGCAAAATTGGCTTCCCGCTGCCAAAGGACCTTTCCTGTATGCCGGTCAAACACAACCAGCTTGCGGCTGCAGGTTTTTGCGCCAGGCAGCTTCGCATACGCCATTAACGCCTTGACCGACGCTTCTGCAGACAGGGGGACCGGCGGTTCCGCTGCCGGCGGGTCCGACGCCACAGCGCCCTTCTTTGGGGGCGACGTCGGGAGTGCCAGCGGATAAGAGCTCGCGATCAGGTACCGTCCCGAAACACCGATGTATCCCCAGTCAGGCGCCTCCTCACCATCGTCGGCAGGCAGCTCGATTGTCTTTAGCTTCTTGCCCGTTGCCGGATCAATCACAAGGCAGGCTGATCCTTTCAGCAGGTAGATGTGATCACGGGTAGCAACCATATTGCCGCCACGCGCGTTGGCGCCGACCATGTGTACCTGGTTGTACGAAAATGCACGCCAGTCCAGGTTGTGCGTCCTATTGTAGTACACATCCTTCGTTCCCAGTGCCTCATATTCCTTGGACCAGAGCTCGAGCCCGGTATAGACATCCCGCGCATTCAGCCGGTCAAGCCCCTGAATGAAGAGACGCCCGCCAACCACCAGAGGCTCTGGGCCGTGACCATGCCGCGGAAGCACATTCATATGGCTTGAGCCGCCGAACCACAGCACGCCAACCGGTGACCGAACAAGCTGATCTTCGGATTTAACCGTGTTGGCGACATCCGCGTGTTGATGCGTCCACGGCGCCGACCCCGGCAGCGCACCGGGACGATGCAATACGAGGGAACGCCCCTTCTCAGCAAGCGATATACCAGGGAATTTCAGCTTAGCCGCGTTCGCCCGGAGACCCGTTGATGCCTCAAGAAACCAGGCAGAGCCTCCGTACGGACGCATTGAAGAACAGATAGACCGAAGCAGCTCCGGCGATGCCACGACGCCAGGCCCGCATACGGTGAGTACCGCCATGGCGGGCGGAACAACGTCTGTCTTCAGCGGCTTAAAACTGATTCTGCCCGCGGGAATCCCGGCCTCACCGAACAGGTCGCGTCGTCGCGCCATCGTCCGCTGTTCAGTTTCCATGGATACGATCGTCAACTCTGACTGCGATACGAGCGACGACAGAACCCCATCATCTTGAATGCCGTATACCAGACACAGCCCTCGCTTCACAGGTAGCCCCTGCAGCATCTCGCTCACCACCGGCACATTCGAAGCTGAAGGGAGTTCACGCGATGGTGCAGGGAAAAGCTCCGGGGTCTTTCGTCCGGTAGCGCTGAACGAATGGATATCCCCCTCAACCGTCACAGCGAACAGGCGGTCATCGGCGGCAATCAGGCGGCTGACGTTCCCGCTGACGTTCGCCTCCCAGAGAAGCTGTCCCGTCATATCAAGCGCGAAGAGCTTACCCGCGTCGGCGCCGTAGCATCGGCTGCCACTCTTGATGAGGTCACCCCTGCACTTTCTGTCCACAACCAGACCTTCAGGTATGAGGTCAACATAACCGAACCGCCTTTTCCTACCCCCAGCGGGCTCTTTCCTGGGGCCGGCAAGATCGAGCTGTTTGATCGTAGATCCGGCGAGCCACAGCTTCCCGTCGGACAGCACCGGATGCGAGAGGTCCTTGTAACGCCCCAGCACACCTTGATCTTTCGCGTCATATACGGTGGTCATCGCGCTGCGCGTACATACAGTCACGCCTTCGCCAACGCAGATATCTGACGAACCTTCACTCTTGCCACCGAAATCAAAACGGGCAAGCGCCCCGGAGCCGGCATCCAGTTTTGCAGGCAGCGTGCGGCCTCCCGGCAGGTAAAGGTCATTGCCATCGAGAGCCAGAGCCCCTTGCGGAGCAACCCCGCCAAAGGACTGTGCTCCGTGTGGATGCACCAGGTAGGACATGCTTACCCCATCATTGAGCCAGAGTCGTTTACCCGTTGTGGCGTCAACGGCCTGGGGAAACACCCCCATGCCAGGCCAGATTCCAGCAGCGAAGTAGGCCACACTGTCCCGCACCACAACGCCGCCGCGCGCGGGCCACAGCGAGATCAGGCGCTGATTGCCAAGCAGGAGCCTGTCGTCGGGACCGCCACGCACCCGCCACTGCTGCTTGCCCGTTGCCAGATCCAGCGCATGGAGGCACCCGTCGTCACTCGTCACGTAGACAGTCTCCTTCGAACCGGCAGGCGGCAGTCGTACCGGTCCGTCCAGGTAAACCTTCCACTTCATCACGCCGCTGCGCGTATCCAGCGCAAATACAGAATCATCGTGACTCGAGCAAATCACCATTGTCCGGCCAAGCACGATGGGTTCATACACCTTGTTGAACGGCATACGGTCAATATTGACGGGATCGTCCCAGCAGGCCGTAAGCGGCGGGAGACCGCGCTGCCACTCGGGCGACAGCGTCGCCGGCAGCTCATGGGCTGATGAACCAGACCGCGCAGCATCGCCGCGCCACATCGGCCAGTCCTTTTCGCCGGCCAACACATTCGGCAACACCAGAAACAGAACAATCCACACGGCGCACGCCAGGTGCGGCACAAAGGAATGTGACGGTGCGTACGTTTGTTGATTATCTTTCATTCTTTCCTTCGGTCGGTAGTTGGCCTTATTCAAAAAGCCCCAACGGGGCGAGATATACCAGCCCAGGGCAGCGCCCTGGGGACAAACAGGAGATGTATCTAGCCCTGAAAGGGCGGGATATATGGACGTACCATCAGCAATTTCGCTATATCTCGCCCTTTCAGGGCTCATTTTTTGTTTCCATGGTACCCAGGGCGTTGCCCTGGGCTAGTATATTTAGCCCTTTCAGGGCATGGACCCGAGAGTCATCAAAACGTTTTTCCGCAACATAGGCTAGTTATCGGATGCTTTCCGCCCATCTTCACGGGGCGGACAACTCTCTGAACCCAACAGAAATCCATCACACCGCTTCATTGATCCAAAGGCCGACAGGCTCTTAGCTCCAGTCGACCCTGCCTGCGCGGGCCTCCAGATCGAGGCGAACCGATGCGTGTTCAAATTCACGGGTGAAGACAAACCCGTCGCGATTCGCCGGTCCATTCGGCTTGCCTAGCGGCTTGTCATACTCGGGATACCAGCGCCGCCAGCTATCGGTGTCGTCAGCCGCGTAGGTTGGCGTATAATTAAAGTAGCTGTATTCGCCCGCCAGGACCAGAAACATGGCCAGGCAATACTCGAAACGCGCCTGCTGCCGGCTTTCATCGACGGTTTCGCCGCTGAAGGAGTCGTCCACAATGATCTTCTTGCCCTTCAGGTCGTTCTGAAGCACGGCCTTGGGTCCCATGTGGAACGTGATCAGGTAGCCTTCCTCGGCAGCCTGCCGCGCCGCCTCGAGGCCGCGTGCCACGTATTCCTCGTAGGAGGAGTTGTCCATCACCGTTTCCACACACTCCATGTACGATCCGTCGAAATGCGCGCGCAGGGATCCCAGCCCGGTGTCTGAAAATAGCGCGCGAATGATGTTCGCGTGCATGAGCTTGTCCGGACCAATTGCCTCCCTAAGTTCCCGCATCGTCTCATCGTACGCCACGCGATACTCGGCGCTCGCCTCCGGGTTGATCGCCTGCTCGAGGAACGGGGGATAGAGCGCCTTGATGTTGCCATCGAGGAAGACGCCGTCAACCAGCGGATTATCGACCTCGGCCTTGCACGTCCTGAGCCACCAGTCACGAAACGCCCGGTTGCGGAGGTCATAGGTGTATTGCGTGCCACGAATGAGATAGGGCTCTCCATCGGCTCCGCGCAGATACCAATCCTTGATCTGCTCCAACTCCTCATTGGCGGCATAGAGATCGTACCAGACGATGACATTCCAATAGAACAACACCTTGGCTCTGGGGTTAAGCGCCTTGACCGCCTTGACCGCTTCACGGGCGCCCGCCTCGGTCGACCCATATTGCGTAAGCCCCGTACTCTTCTCGAACGTCACCAGCGGATAGCGGCTGATGAACGCCAGCTCGTCTTCGGTAAAGTCCGTGTTCTTACGGATATGCATGTATCGCGGGATGTGATCCCAACTGAATTCCGGATAGTGTTTTTTGCTCATAGTGATTTTATACTTCGGGTACACTTAAACGCACTCTTAGACCCACTCTTAAACGCTACCCTTACTTGGTTACGCTTAAACGACTACCCTCCGTAGCCTTGGCGAAGGAGGGATCGGCTTCGTCGAAACGCCACATGAGCGATTAAGCAGTTGGTTTAAGCGTAATCAAGTAAGTATGAGCTCAAGTGTGCGACAAAGTGTGTGACTAAGTGTACCTGCTAGCCTTCTCCCCCCCTCTTGCTGTCCTTTTCGGTGCACGATTACGGGCGACGATTACGGTGGACGATTGGGAGGTCTTTCCTCGTAATCCGTAATCGTCGGCGCCCGTAATCGTCAACCGTCTCCTACCTTTCATTCTCTTCGTAGAACTTCATTGTCACTCCTTCCACACCACCTCACCCGTCTGCGTCTCAACATCCACGCGAACACTGACGTGCTCGAATTCGCGGGTAAAAACGTAGCCATCCCGCTTCGCCGGTCCTTTGGGTGGACCGAGCGGACGGTCGTACTCGGGAAAACGCTTGAGCCACACTTTGCTCATGCAGCGGCCGTTGCGTGTGTCGACACAGTAGCCGTCGTGCAGGTTGAGATAGCTGTACTTCTCCGCACAGACGAGGAATAGGGCGATGTAGTAGTCGATCCGATTCTGAAGTCCGGACAGGCCATCGAGCTTCGCGCGCGCATCGTCGACCTTGTCCTCATCGGCGGCGGACTCGCCGAGGCCGAGGGTCATCGCAATGATCTTGCCCTGCCGGGCCGCGGTTTGGGCCGCCTCGATGCCTTTCACGATGTAATCGGCACTGCCGGTGTCGCCGGCCGGGAGCGTAAAACCCTCGAGATAGGAACCGTCGAAGTACTCCAGTGCCTCCAGCCCGCTGTCGGGCAGCATAGCGCGGATGATGTTGGCCAGCATGAGCTTGCCCTCTGGCAGTGCAGCACGGGTCTCCTTCATCATGTCGTGGTAGGCGGCGGCAATGGCCTCCTTCTTGCCGGGCGTGAACGCCCCCCGCTTGTAATGGGAAAGGACCTTGATGTTACCATCCAGGAACAGCCCGTCGATCGCGTCATCGGCACAACCCGCGGCGGCGGTCCGCACCCACCAGTCAACGACATTTGTGTTGGAAAGATCGTAGGCTTCCGCCACATCCCGCACCAACTTGCTGCGGCCAAATCTATCCCGCACAAACCGTCCGTCGATTCCCTCCAGTTCCGGGTCGAAGCTATACCCGTCGTAGTGCACGAACACATTGCGGTAGAACAGGATCCGGGCCTTGGGATTGATTGCCTTCACGGCCTTGGCCGCCGCGACCGTCCCCGCGTCGGTGGAGCCATAGGTATTGAACCCGGTCGTCTTCTCGAACGTGATCAGCGGAAACGATGCGAGATAGTCCAGTTCCTCCGGTGTGAACGCATGTACCTTGCGAACGTGTGTATAGAGCGGCAACCGATCCCAGCTGAATTCCGGGTAGTGGTTGTCTGGAGCGCGTTCATCCGGCTCAACGCCGGTCCGGCACCCCGCGAACAGCAGGACCAGCACGGACAGTAGCGCTCTCATCGATGCGGTATAGACAGAATGATTCATGAATCTCTCTCCGCGAGTGTGACGGATATGCCCCACATTCAACAGCTATGCTACCAGAAACGGCTGGACGCGCACATGGGAGCAATGATCTTAGATATGGACTTTTTGGTATATATGGCTGTGTTTGGAGTTCTCTGTAACTTCGTGGATAACCTGGATTGATGGTGTGTTGCCTCTTTTCAACATCCAACATCCAACAAGGAACTTCCAACAGGAAGCGCCTCTGCTTTGCCGACCAGATTTCGATGCATCGCCGTCACACAGGCCAGTTGCTTGACTGTATTCGCCTATCCGACAGTTCTTCGTTGACTTAAGGCCACCATAATGTAATATTTGGCCCATTATGAGCGTGTTTATTGGAAGAGAGCAGGAGATCGCGGCACTCACTGAGGCAAATTGGCGTGACCGCGCGGTGCTGGCGGCCGTCTACGGTCGGCGCAGGGTCGGAAAGACCGCCTTGGTGGAACATGCATTCCGTGACCGCACAGTCTGGAAGTTCGAAGGACTTGAAGATGCGTCGCGAAAAACTCAGATTGCATTGTTTTCCAAGGAATTGAGTCGATACTCGCAGTCCGAGCCCAAGCCTGCCGCTCACTCGTGGGATGACGTGTTTCGTCAGCTCAACGAGGCGCTGTCAACGTATTGTGCAGATTCAACGAGGCCGATTGTCGTCTTTCTTGATGAGTTTCAGTGGATGTGCGAAATGAAACCCGCGTTGGTTTCACTCTTCAAGTATCACTGGGACAACTACCTGTCGCGCCACCCACGTGCGATGTTTGTCATCTGCGGCTCCATCTCATCATTCATCGTCCGCAAGGTTATCCAATCGAAAGCCCTTTATGGCCGAGTTGACATCGAATTGCAGCTGCAACCTCTGTCGATTCGTGAATCACAGGCACTTATGCGCGAGAATGCCACGACGCAGGAATGTCTGGAGACTCACATGGTTCTGGGCGGCATACCGCAATACCTGAAGGAGCTCAATCCCGCGCTTAGCCTGATGCAGAATCTGAACGAGTATGCATTCAAATCCTCGGGGTACTTCTTTCGGGAATTCGATCGTCTCTTCGTGAGCCATTTTGCATCACACCCCTCCTATGAGAAGATTCTCCGAGAAGTAGCCACGGCCCCCATGCCCCCGAGCGAGGTGGCCCGTCGCTGCAACATCGAACCCGGTGGCGGATTGTCTCGCCGGCTCGAGGACCTTGTCATGGCCGGTTTCCTCAGCAAGGTGCAGCCTGTTGACAAGCCCGACTCGGCCCGACTCATTCGCTATCGGCTATCGGATGAGTACCTGCATTTCTACTTCGCATTCATCGCTACGCGATCAGCCGATATTGCATCCGGGAACGTCGCTTTCACACGCTTTGCACCGGACCCACGTTACCGGCAATGGCAAGGCTACGCATTTGAGCGACTGTGTCGAAAACACGCACACCTCCTTGCGGAGCATCTTCGTTTCTCGGGGATCAACTACCGGGCGGGCGAATGGTTCAAGCGCCCGGCGAAAGGCAAACCCGGCGCGCAAGTTGACCTTGTTTACGTCCGTGCAGACAAGGTGCTGACAGTGTGTGAAATGAAATATGCCGACCGCATCGCGCTCAAGCCACTGCGTGAGTCCGTCTCGCTTCGTGTCGATGCCTTGCGCCAAGCGTTTCCGAACTACGGGATCGAGACGGTTCTTGTTCTTGGCAAGAAATGCCGCGGACAGCGGGAAGCTACGGGCGAATTTGATCATGTCCTGCTGGCCGAGGATGTCTTCCTCTAAGCGTCACCGAGGCTCAGCCTCATATGCGTCGGTTTCACTATCAGCGGCCTGACCGCTCGCGCTCACCCGGGGATTTCGCCTGCCAGATTCCAATGGCATCGCTGTCCTCGACCAGCTCAAAGGGGCCGGGGAAAGGCGAATTCATGTTGCGGGAGTTACCGAAGTAGTCCGTGTTGATGGTGATCGGGGTTTCGTCCGGATTGTCGAATTCCTGACCAGACACCCTGGTTCTGCCAAGGCGTTCGGTTGTCACGGGCTGACACTGCCGCTGCCGCCAGTCGGCCTCGAGCTTCAGTTTCAGCGTTACCCCGGCTCCCTGCGGCTCGACAACGAAGCTGCCGTCGGCTTCCGTTGCGCAGAGCGGGTTATCTTCCAGCGACTACTGCTTGCCGCACCGACAAACACATTGCGGTGGGGGCGTGGTCTGTCCCCATACGTCCCTGGGTAATCAGGTCAGCGGTACGGTCCGTATCCATGCTTCAGTCTAGCGGCTGTGGAGCGAAGACTTAATGGATGCTGATCACCGTGCCCTTGGGGGGACTTCCGTAAGGGTGATGTTCGAGAACGATACAAAACGAGCTTTTTGTCCATAAGAAATGAACCTGAAGTCTCTGCTGGTATCAAAGATATGTGAACCCGTGGTGGCAGCAGCGCCGTTCAGACTATAGCTCCAACTGTCGGCCGTGACCGTGATGGACATGGTATGAAAGGTAGCGCCGACGGTGGCGTCCCCCTGGGCCCTGCTTAGTATCGTTACGGTGCCTGCATCGTTATTGAAGGCCAGATGATCCGTCGCAGAGCCCGACCCCGAGGTTGTAAAGCCAATGCCATACGCACCCGCCGGAGATTCGTTGAGCCAGTCTTGGGCTGATGGAATAGCCCAATCCGCATCTACAATTCCGAATGAAAAACGAGTCATGGCAGAACTTGTCCGAAACGTTACTTCCAGGGCGAAACCGCGACCATTCTGCCATGAATTGGTCGTATAGACACTCGCTCGACCATTGCCGCTGCCATATCCATCGAGCTGATCATTAGGGTCATCAATTGCCCAACCTCCGCCAGCAGCTCCAGCAGATTTAGCCAGTCCCGCGCTGGCCAGAGTAGTACCGGTGAAATCGCTCTGGTAAACCACAGCCCCCTGGCTCACGACGGCCAGACTCAGAACCACTACGACGCTCATCATGCCTATGATTGCTCTCTTCATCGTCACTCCTCCTACTTACCCGCGGGACACACATATCCCACATCTCTACCTACTATATTACCACGAACCGGCTGGAGGCGTACATGGAGGGAATGATGTTTAACATGGACGTTCTGATCACTCGGTTTTGGCCTTTTTTGGACCACTGGTGAGGTGGCTTAATGGCTTCAGCATCCTCGGATAGTCGTCTTCTGCGCACGGGAAGAACGCTCTCCGTTCGTTCCTGGTAGTGTTCCGAATCTTCTGCAAATTCAGTTTCGGTCAATGGTGGGGATCTCCATGAGCGGAATACTGAGAAGATCCCACCTAATCGTTCTCCCTAATCGTTTCCCTTCATCGATTAAGGGAAACGATTAGGGAGAACGATTAGGGGAGCGATGTGGAACGGTATGCGATGGCCGGGGTTACCGGGGCTCAGCCTCATACGCGTCGGTCTCACTGTCAGCGGCCTGACCGCTCGCGCTCACTTGGGAGTTTGGCGACCAGATTCCGTAATCGTTAAGCTTGGCGTCTGTGCCGAACGGGCCGCAGGATATTGAAGAGTATCGATACCTGAGAGGGGCCAGTTGGCACAACTGGCCCTACAAAGTACGTCCAGTTGTGCCAACTGGACGCTCCCCGAAACGCTCCGGTTGCACGGAACAGAACAGGGGTTACCGGGGCTCAGCCTCATACGCGTCGGTTTCACTATCAGCGGCCTGACCGCTCGCCCTCACCTGCGATTTTGCCTGCCAGATTTCAATGGCATCGCTGTCCTCGACCAGTTCAAAGGGGCCGGGGAAGGGCGAATTCATGTTGCGGACGTTACCAAAGTAGTCCGTGTCAATGCTGAGCGGGCTCCCGTCCGGATTGTCAAACGCCTGACCAGACGCCCTGGTTTTGCCAAGGCGTTCCGTTGTCACAGGCTGGCACTGCCGCTGCCGCCAGTCGGCTCTGAGCTTCAGTTGGAGCATGACCCCACCTCCCTGCGCGTCGATATCGAAACTGCCGTCGGCTTCAGGGGCGCAGAGCGGGTTCTCTTCCAGGCAACTGCTCTTTGCCATACCGACGAACACATTGCCATCCATGGCAATCTCTTCCTCATGGGAGTCGTAGATCGCCAGCCCACCCTCGGCCAACACTATGTTGTTGTAGAACCGTTCGTCGCCATCGAGAACCTTGGCCACACCGGCCAACTCGGTGGAGTGCGGTTTGAAATACTGCGTGCTTCGCATCGCTTCTGCGCGATAGCGGATGTTTCCGCCAAACAGGTTGTGGACGTAGGCACCCCCCTGGGCGGAGTCCAGCAGGGATGTGTCGGACATCAGCACGTTATTGTCGACCAAATACGGCCCGTGGCTGATTTCCACAAACAGGTCCCAGCTCTTGTTGCTATGCATCGCGTTGCCGCTGATTCGTGTGCCCTGGGTCATCCAGTCAAGCCAGACACCCATATTGCAGCCGTAGATCAGGTTGTTGGAGATCGTTGTATCCACCGGCGCATGCAGCTTTATCCCGGCCTGTTCGAAACCACCGAAGAGCTGGCGCACATGGATATCGTGGATGACATTCCCGGTGATGGTGCAGAACGCCCCCCCGTGACTACCGACAATCCCCGCCTGGCCACAGTTGGAGATGTGATTGTTGCGGATGAGATGACCACCCACATTCTCCCGGCTCCAGTCGCCGCGGTCCAATACGCGTTTGACGGTCTGGTAATGCGCGTTGTAGCCGTACTCCAGCCTGCCATCGTCGCGGTCGAAATACTTGCCGAGGGTAAGTCCGGTGCAGCGGGAATGCGAAATCGTGTTGTTTTCGATCACCCACCCCTTGCTCCAGTTGACGCCAATCAACCCGATCTGCTCAGTGGTCGGCGGCGACCATGGGGTTGCCGCCTGGCTTAACGTGAAGCCGCGAACGGTGATGTAGTTGACTTCCGGTTTCGACGGATAGAAGACGGTCTGACGCTTGGTGATCTCCACCAACGCTTCGTTCGGGTCTGCGTCCCCGAAGTTAGCCCATATCCTGGTTTCAAGATTCTTGGATTTGGCAAACCATGCCCGCGGGCCGTCAAAGAGTTCGTCCAGCTCTTTGGCCTCATTCAAAGCGACATCATTGAGAAAAACCATCCCCGTGTGATGCGTCCTGCCCTGGGGGAAAAACCAGTCGCCGTTGAGAACATTGGCAAAGGGGTTGAACGCACCGAAGTAATCATTATCAAGCGTGACCATCCAGACCTTGCCATCCAAATGCTTCCACTCCTTGAGAATCTCCGAGCCCTTGATGGCAACGGCTTCACCCGGAGCCGCCTGGTACGTAATCCGCTGATCATCGGACAGGCCGCCGCGCGGGGGATCGACCTGCTCCCGATAGATCCCTTCATGGACCGTGATGGTGTCACCCGGCCCCGCGGCATTGGCGGCAGCCGATATGGTCAGGAATGGCTCCGCTTCGGTGCCTGGGTTGCTGTCATTGCCGTTGATGGAGACGTGAAGCTGTTTTGGTTCGTCTATTGCCATTCTGTTCCTTCCCTTCTTGCCGCAATAACTACATCGTGAACTTTGTCGTGAACTATCCCGGTTCCGGCGTAGTTCACGACAAAGTTTACGGGGTAGGTCTTCGAGGTAGTTCACGACAAAGTTCACGAGGCAGGTTTTGCTTTCGTCGCATGGGGTGCCAGGCATCTGTTATCCATAGTCCTTCCTTGCAGTCATCTGCCCAATACGCTCGAGAAGCAGTTTAGCTCCTGCAGTCTCATCCTGTGACCAGGCCCTTCGCCGCGCACCCATGTCCAAGCTGACCGCTAGCTTAGCGACAGCCTTGTTTGCAGTATCAAGGAAGCTATGCCTGGAAAGCTCTGCGTAACGGCCGTTGCCTTCCGCAATGTTAAGTACAATGCGTGTGGCCAAGACATCAACGGAACGGTCGAATCCGCTGTCCAAACGTTTGCCCGGTCCCGTCGATACAAGCCAGCGGTAGAAACATAGCGCGACCCTGTACATGTCCAACGTTTCGTGGTGAAAAACAGTCGATTCCTGACTCCTTGATTGGTCAGTCGTGTACGTATCCCCATCTTCTGCAACCCTTGGGGTCATCCAAGAATTGCGAAGACCAATCAGCATCTTACAGATTTCAAGAAGCCGCTGTTTCTCCTCGACGCTGGCCACAACGTCAAGCAAGCCCTTCAAAACGGCAATATCGAGGCATGCAGCACATTCGAATGTCGAACCCAGGGCGTAGTCCAGAGTCAGCAGCTTCTTTGGCACTTGCCGCAGGCGTGTGGCTTCAACGAGGTTGAACAGCATGCTATCCAATGCTCGCGAGAGATGATCCACCAGTGCGTGCGTCTTACTCCAAGAGCTCAAAAGCGGCTGCATGGAAGCAAACGCATCAAGGCCCTTTCGATAAACATTCAGGTTTTCGTGTGCAAACGACACAAGAGACTCCCCGCAGCACTCAGTGGCGCACACTACGAGCATCCACCTCGTGAACTTTGTCGTAAACTATCCCGCAGTAACTACTTCGTCAACTTTGTCGTGAACTACCTCGGATAGCTGCATCGTGAACTCTGCTCGTGAACTATCCCGGTTCCGGAGTAGTTCACGACAAAGTACACGCAATAGTGGGGATCGAAATAGTTCACGACAAAGCCCTCGAAATAGTTTGTTCTGGTCCGGGTTACCTCGACTTCGCAGTCTTCCCCCGCCGGCTGCCTCGCTCGCTCTTCCAGAGCACAATGTCCGCAACGTCATTCTTAGCTTCCGGCCCATCCGTACTGCGGCCGCGCTCCACATCGGCGGTCAGATCAGCCAACAAGCGCTCGGCCACCTCGGGATGGGAGAGATAGAGGTTGTTCTGTTCGCCGGGGTCTTTCTCCATGTCGTATAGCTGTGCCCTGGGCGCATCGGCAGCGACTTGATTCTCCTTCGGACTCGACCAGCCGCCGGATCCGCGGGCCAGCATCAGCTTCCACTTGCCCTGGCGGTAGGCGAAGTGGCCCGAGACCGAATGATGAATCACGCCCTTGCGGGTGGATTGAATAGGCTGACCGGAAAGGGCCGGCAAGAAGCTCACACTGTCTTCCGCCATGGTCGGAGCTTTCTCTCCGGTGATATCCGAAACCGTCGCGAAGAAGTCTACGAGCGTGATGAGCTGGTCGCAGCTGGAGCCCGCCTCAACCTTGCCCGGCCAGCGGACTACGAACGGTACCCGATGCCCGCCATCCCAGATGTCGGCCTTGGAACCGCGGTACTGGGCGCTGACGTAGTGGCCTTTTTCACGCAAGGCGGGAATCCCGGCGTTCCTCGAGGTGCCATTGTCGCTGGTAAAGATCATAAGCGTGTTGTCTGCAAATCCGTTCTTCTCCAGCGCGTCCGCGATGGCCCCGACGGTGGCATCGGTCTGCATGACAAAGTCGGCATGTCCACCCAAGCCGCTTTTGCCCTGCCATTCTTTGGTAGGCACAATCGGGGCATGCGGAGAACCGAGTGGCACATACAGGAAGAAGGGCTGATCGGGAGACTTGGCGCGTTCCTCGATATAGGCCACCGATTTCTCGGTCAGGCGCGGCAGGCAGTGGATCTCCTCGAGGATCTCGATGACCTTGTCATCTTCGATAATCCTGTCCATATGCCCGGCGTGGTGAAATCCGTGAAAGTAGTCAAAGCCGCGGGTCAGCGGTCCATCGGGAATGGTGGCGCCGACCGGAGCACGCCCCTTCTTCGGCATGATCTCTCCTGTCTTTGGGTCCTGGTACTGGAAATCGAGATGCCATTTACCGATAATACCCGTAGCATAGCCCTGCTTCTTCAGCAGCCCGGCTACCGTGAGCCGGTCGGGTGCGATCAGGCAGGGCACGAATCCCTGTACCACACCGCGCTGCAGCCGCGTCCGCCAGCTATAGCGGCCGGTCAGCAGCCCGTAGCGTGTGGGCGTACACACTGCCGATCCTGAATGGGCATCCGTGAAGGTCATGCCCTGGCCGGCGAGCTTGTCGACATGCGGGGTCTTGATTTTGCCGTGTTCCGGATTCAGACACTGTATATCCCCATAGCCGAGATCGTCGCACATAATCAGGACGATATTCGGTCGACTCGCCGCCGCGAATGCGCTCAATGTCATGAGCGCCGCTGCGGCACACACTGCTGTTTTGATGATCTGATTCTTCATGGTTGTTTCCTCTTCTGGTTCTTTGCTGTCTGTGAAAGCTGGCAGCGATTCTCTTTGTCCAATTCTCTTTCCTGTAGGGGTTAGCCATGACTCGGCTTCCTCCACCGTCTTGCCGTCCTTTTCGGTGGACGATGACGGGCGACGATTACGGTTGACGATTGGGCTGCTCCTCTCCTCGTAGTCCGTAATCGTCGCCCGTAATCGTTAACCGATTCCCCTTTTGCGTGTCTTTATGGAATCCCTATCACCAGCGACCGCCCACAAATGAACACAATCCCCTTGCTCCGTCTCAAACACAAGGAGCGATTCTGCGCAGGACTCCATCACTTGTCCGTTCTTGGTCATGGCGACCGCCTCAGGGAACCAGGGATTGCGGATACGGCAGGTGCCACCGAGCTGCGATTCAATCCTGACCTCGCCGATGCATGTCTCTTCCATGCTGGCGCTGACGAGGAACCCGCCCTTGCAGAGCAGTTTGAACTGCGCGTCCCAGTCACGGGGCCAGGCCGGGAAAATGCGGATCACCGGTTCGGCTCCGGGGCTCGGTGCAATGCTCTGGCAGAGCGCCTGCTGCAGGGCATCACTAAAGATACCATACCCCTGCACGGTGATGCCATCCCCGGTGACAGGGAGTCTGTTGGGGGGAGCGTCTTGCCAGCGCTGCAGCCACAGGGGCAACACCTTGGCGATGGCTTCTGACCGCCCGAGGCGGGCGGCGATAACCGGATAGCGACCGGTTTCATTACCTGGGTTGCCGGCGAGATAGGCGGTGGTGCCGGTATGGACATCGAATGTGTCCTGAACAAGCTGCCAGAGTTCATCTTTCTCGGATTCAAGGGTAAGAAGGTCAAACTGCTCCGCCATGCGCAGCCGCGGGCTTTCCGTGCCCTTTCCGCCGCGACTCAATACGACGGGGCCCACCCCCTGGGCCAAGGTTACCTGGTCGCTGTCCAGCACACCCAGCGCTTCCGGGGTTTGACTGGTGGGGTAGGGGGCTAGTTGGTTGGCGGTCTCTGTCCAACGCTCCTGGAGCTCCTCGTCCCGGTTGAGCAGCTCTGCGGCATGGGCGGCCGTCTTCAACACCCCGCGCATCAGCGCCAGGTCGTCGACGCAGTCCCGGCAGCCCCACAGGTGCTCGTGGAGCGAGGTATTGTTCAGGTGGATATTGCCGTCCTCGTCGGTGCTCAGATTGGGATAGTGTATGTAAAACTCAGCCGCCCCCTTGAGCATGGGGTAGGCCCGTTCAGCGAGCCAATTCCGGTCGTTGGTATACTCATACCGCTTCCAGAACAGTTCAGCCGTCTTGGCCCCGGCCACCATGACGTGGCTGACCCAGCCCACGGGCAGGTCGGGGTTATCATTCCAGGACCAGCGGCTCTCGTGGGCCTGGCGGCGGTCGCAAATGGCGCGCAAGTACTCCGAGGGGGACTGCCGGTCAATGAAGACCCTGCGGATCTCCGCAGCGATCTCCTCAGGTAATTCCGCGGGGCCGTTGAAGGTGCATGTCTCGGGAATGAAGATGCCCTCACTGTCCCAATCCTGGCGGGCCGCCTTCTCATAGGCCGGGAAGGCGGCGCTGCGCATATCGAAGAGCGGGTCGTTGAGTTCGATATGGTTGGCGGCGAAGAATGAGGAATGCATGGTGCCCTGGTTCCACCACCAGTAGCGCCCGCCCCACCGGCGTTCGTCGCCGTCGGTGATCCAGATCTGACTGTTGAACTTCGCCGGGTATTTCCCGCGCATCGTACAGACGCTCAAATACAGGTAGTAGACCCAGCGTTTGGCAAACTCCGGCTGGCCAGGGGTAACGATATAGGACTTGGACCAGAACGCCTGCCACCAGGCCTGCTGGGCACTGCGCAGGGCATCGAAGCCGGTTGCGGAAGCGGTGTCCAACTGGGCACAGGCAGCGGCAACCACATCGTCCTTGGGGTCCATGCTGGCGGCGCTGGCGATCGTAATCACCGTGCGCCCCTGCTGCCCGGAGACGTGGATCTCATTATGCTCCACATCGTCACCGTCAACGGGGAAAGGCTTTTCTCCGGGAGTGGTAGGCGAAGAACGCGGCTGTTGATTTGGAGTGCGGTGGCAGAGTCCGAAACGAGCTTGCGAGTGTAGGACGTCGACACCGCTTTTGCGTCGTGCTGGGACTGATTCTGGTGCGCAGGGAAAAGCGGTGTCGCCGGCTCGTCCCTCGCCTCTGCCACCGCACTCCAAAACTGGGACATCAGAAGGAGGTGAGGTATAACGAGGAACCCGGAGCCGGGCCGTGCCCGGCTCGACCAGGCTCACCGTCGCCCCAGGACGATCGACGCCTACCACCAGGGCCGAGGCGCAGTAATGATCTTCACCCAGGGGCGTGTAGGCGGAGGGTTCGCTGAAGACCTGCTTGAGCACCATGCGATCCTCGCCCAATTCAAGGGAGGATTCGGCAACGTGATTCTGAGTCTCAACCCGCTCGGGCCGCACCATGCTCAGTTCGATGCAGATGTCCTGTGGTTCGCTGCGGTGATCATCGAGCATGATCACCAGGCAGTCATGGTCCATGCTGGCAAAGGCACAGAGCTCGATGGCCTCACCTGTGACACGCATCTGGCCTTGGCGGAGGTCGAGAACCTGTCGGGTCCTAGTGTCGGAAAAGGGCATGCCGTCAAACAGAATCGCGAGCTTGCCACAGGCGCCGCAGTAGTCCTGGTGCCTTTTGGCCACGTCGGAGGTGCTGCTGAATCCGAAGACATCAGTGTGGTTGAGCTGCAGGTCGATACGCGATGTGCTAGGCTCGGTCGCGTGCAGCCAGACCAGTCCCCCCATGCGGCCATTCCCCAGCGGCATGCCGTGTTGCTGCTCCTTGACGAAGCAGTCGTACCGCAGGTTGGCGGCGGCGACGAGATCTGGCAGGGCAGGGGATCTCATATCGGAGTCCATCTTGCCTTCTTCCATAGTCGCCCTTTCTCTCGCCTACGAATTAGCATGCCACAGACAGACACAAGGCGCACATGGAAGAGATGATCAAAGATATGGATCTTCTGATATCTCGATCTTTGTCTGCCGGCACTGCTTGACCGCCAAAGGTCGCACCTGGCTGAAAGAGTCGTAGCAGTAGGCGTCAGCTAAGAGCCGCGCAAGGCCCATACTGAGGCCCGGTACCCACGCATGGGGTGCTGAGATTCTGAGCGTCTAAAGAACGCAAAACGCTAGATGTGGAGTTGCAATCCACAGTTACTGTGTTACCCTTATTATGTGCAGTGGCAGTGAAGGGGGAGATTATGACGAACATTACGATTGCAGCCGACGACGATGTCCTTGTGAAAGTTCGAAAACTGGCGGTGGAAAGACATACGACGATTACGGCCATGGTGCGGGAGATCCTTCAGCGACTGGCGGCACGCGAGGACTCGCGCACCGAAGAAGTGATTGCTCAGTTGCAGGAGTCCTTTGACAGTTCAGATGTTGTTGTGGGCAACCGAACATGGCAGCGGGAGGACCTCCATGCCCGATAAGACCTTCCTCGATACCAACATCATTGTCTATGCACACGATAGGGCGAGCCCCGAGAGAAAGGCGAAGAGCCAGGCGATACTGTTCGAGTGTCTTCGCAGTGGCAGCGGCGTCATTTCGGCTCAGGTCTTGAGTGAGTTCTTTGTGACCATCACTCAGAAGGTCGAACAGCCCATGTCCCCCGACGCGGCAAGAAAGGAGCTCGTTCTGCTGTCGACGCTAACGACCGTTGATATCGATGCAACACTTGTGGTTGAAGCTGTGAACATCAAGCAACGTTGGCAGTTGAGTTACTGGGATTCTCTCATTCTTGCCGCAGCCGAGCGGGCCGAATGTGTCACGGTTTACTCTGAGGATATGTCTGACGGCCAGCACTACGGTTCGCTGGTGGTCCGCAACCCCTTCACGATATGACCCCGCCTGTCCTCTGGCCGATCAGGTGAGGAACTCTCCTTCATTCGCCCAGGATCGCGATTCGCGCTTGGGAGCCGGGCGAGTGCCAGGCGATGCATGGACCGTCGCAAGGCCTTTACCAGAAGGTGCGGACGTGACTGTAGCCCTGAATCAATTCATCCTTGGTGATGACGGTGGCGTTCTCTTCGCGGGCTGTGTCCACAATGATCTGGTCGGCTGCGCCATGGCCGGCCCCTCTATGGAGCCCACTTGAGCTGCAGTTTTCTGTGATGCAGAGCACAGTCTCTGAGGTAGAGATTGATCAGGCTTTGGTAGGGCATGCCGAGTTCCTCGGCCAGCGACTTAAAGTATGCAACAGTCGGCTTGTCCACTCGCATGGTGATCGGATGAGCGTCTCAGGTTCCATGGAGTCTCACTGAACGTCGTACCTACGCAAAGTAGCGATGGGCCTCACATGGATAGTTCGTGAATAATCCAGGTTAGTGATTCGGGGTTACGCTGTTCTTTCTTCGGCTCTCTCTCTTCTTCAACCCCCCGCCCCTAATCAGCGACTTTTCCGTTGCGATCGGATCGGCGTCACCCAGCGCGGCCAGCTTGGCGTGCAACTGCTTCCTCAACGCTTCAGCCACGGGACGATATTCGGGATTGTTGATTTCGTTCTTCAGCTCATAGGGATCTTTTTCAAGGTCATAGAGTTCATACTCCGGCCGATGATGCAGCTTATGCACCAGCGGATCGCCGGGGAAGGCCGAAACCCAGGACGATGCAATATCGTCGCCGCCCCCGGCCGGGTCTTCAAGCATCGCCAGCGCCCTGTCGAGCGTCACGTTGGAGGTCTGGCTTTCATGGTTCGGATTATAGATCAACGTGAACGTTTTACTGCGGATGACCCGGATCGGATAGATGCGCTCGCGACTGCCGATAATGTTGCAATTGGAGAACGCGCCGAAGACATGGGAATGCAGCACCTGCGCCTTTCCTTCCAACGTCTCCAGGAAACTCTTCCCGTCGCAATCGTTGGGCTTCAACCGGCCCCCGGCGGCCTCTACCAGCGTTGGCGTGATGTCCGCAATGGATACCAGCTCCTCCGCCACGGAACCGGGCTGGGTCACCCCTGCCCATCGCGCAATCAGGCCAGAATGCAGGCCGTTGTCATAGCAAGTCCATTTCGCAAAGGGAAACCCCGTGCCCTGTTCGCTGTTGACCATGAAGATGGTGTTGTCCCACAAGCCCCGCTTCTCGAGCTCTTCGCGCATCTGGCCAACCAGCTGGTCGAAATTTGAGATCTCGGCATAGTATTTCACCAGCTCTCTCCGCAGCACTGGCGTATCCAGCCAATAGGGAGGAATCGTCAGCGATGCGGCGTCATACGCCGAGCGGTCACCCGTTGTGTACGGTCCGTGCGAATCGTTGGAAGCGATGAACAGGCAGAACGGTTTTCCCTCTTGCCTGCAGGAATCCATAAACGTCCGCGCATCTTTCAGGCAGCCGGGATTCGGATCCTTCGACGTGTCCTTGTTCCCCGGAAAGTATTCGAACGGATAGCACGCTTTGGGGCCGACATGGCTCTTGCCCACCAGCGCCACACGATAGCCCAGCGGTTTCAGGTAGTGAGCAATGCTCTGGGTGCCCGGCTTCGATTTTGAATGGTTCGGAAGCGTGCCTGTGCGCCAGGGCGAACGGCCGCTGTAGAGTTCCTGCCGATACGGCGCGCACATCGCCGCCGAACAGTAGATACGATCGAACCGCATGCCCTCGGAGGCCAGCTTGTCAATGTTCGGCGTTTTGCAGTCCACACTGCCGTATACCCCCCACGTATCGCGGCTCATGTCATCCGCGAGAATAAAAACGATGTTGGGTTTCGCGTGCACTGACGCCAGCGTCAACCATCCGACAAACAGAAGAATCCATTTAACTCTCATAATACTCACCCCTAATCTTCTGTTTTGTCGGCGGCTAGATCCAGAACGAGAAGTAGCAGTACATCCCGATAATCAGCGCCAGGGTGATACCGGTGGCGATGAGATCACCCTTGGTATAGCTCTCGCGCAGGGCCTTCTTGTCGACGGCGGCGTAGGTCAACCCCTTGATCTTCTCCAGGTCGGGAGCAGGCGACATATAGGACGCCACGAGAACGGCAATGACGCAGATCAGGAACAAGACACCAGAGAAGTACAGGAAGTTGAAGTCGCCGATGACGGCCAGGAAGACCGGGTTCTCGATCTTGCCTTCACCAAACAGTGCCTGGATCGTGAGCTTGCTCAACCCAAGAACAAACCCAAGACCGAGCCCCCAGACAGCGCCCCTGCCGTTGACCCGCTTATTGAACAGGCCCAACAGGAACACGGCTGTGATCGGCGGTGCCAGGTATCCCTGCACACTCTGAAGGTAGACATAAAGCCCGCCCTTGGAAATCAGCGGCATCACCGGGATCCACAACAGCCCGAGCCCCACCACCACGCACGTGGCCACTCGCCCAACGGACACGAGGTGCCGCTCGGATGCTTTCGGATATAACTTCTCATACACATCCACGGTGAATAGAGCAGCCGTCGAGTTGAACAGTGAGGAAAGCGAACTCATCAAGGCCGCCATCAAACTACCCACCACCAAACCGCGTAGACCTGTTGGCAGCAGAGTCGTCACCATAGTCGGGAAAACCTGGTCGCCGGCCAACACGCCACCTTCACCCATCGGGATCGTGATCGTCCCACGCGAATGAAGTGCAGCTCCGATCAATCCGGGAATGAGAAAGATCATGACCGGCCAGACTTTGAGAAACGCGCCCCAGATGGCGCCGCGACGGGCCACGGTCAGGTTCTTTGCCGCCAGGGAACGTTGAACAATATACTGATCGGTACACCAGTACCAGATGCCAACGATCGGTGAGGCAATGATGATCCCCAGCCACGGGAAGTCAGAATTCTTCCACCACGGCACGCCGGGTTGCGAGAGCGGCCGCCATAGCTGGTACTGCTCGGCGTGTTCGCTGCAGAAGTTCACCAACTCGCCCCAGCCGCCCAGCATTTTGAGCCCGAAGAAGGTGATTGAAAACGAGCCGACCAACAGCACAATGGTCTGGGCTGCATCCGTGAACAACACCGCCCGCATCCCGCCAAAGATGGTGTAAAGCCCCGTCAGGATGACGGTGGAAAACGCACCGATCCAGAAAGCATTCAGCGTCAGACCACCGATCGTGAGCTGCAGTTCAGGAAGTAGCGCATTGAAAACAACCGCACCGGCGTAGACTGTCACAGACACCTTGGTGAAGACATAGGCGATCAGCGAGACGATCGACAGGATCCAGCGTGCGGTCGGGTTGAAGCGTCTCTCGAGGAACTCCGGCATCGTGAAGACCTTGGAGTTGTAATAGAAGGGCACAAAGAACCACCCCAGCATCAGCGTGACCCAGGCATGCATCTCCCAGTGCGCCATCGCCATGCCGGTAGCCGCGCCTTGTCCGGCCAGCCCCACGACATGCTCCGATCCGATGTTGGATGCAAAGATGGAGGCGCCGATGGCAAACCAGCCAACGTTCCGTCCTGCGAGGAAGTAGTCTGCCGAAGTGTCCTGGTGCTTCGATGAACGCCATACAATAACGACAAGTACAGCGAGATAAGCCGCGATTACGAGCCAGTCAAGTAGTGTCATGTTGTGCCTTTCTGTAGCCAGGGTTGCTTATGTTGAACCGGGAAACTAACGGTTCTGGCGCGGAACGACAAATACCGTTATGGCAGCGGATTGTCGACCATCCAATAACCGGTTTTCGGAAATGTATTCAGCCTCGCCATGAAATAATAGATCCCGTTACGCTTGAAGATCGTCACAGCCTCGGCGACGGGTCTCACTACTTTTCAAAACGATTTCTCATCGTCGAAACCCCTTGGGGGTTGTGTTTGATC
>CAZCDU010000035.1:0-26936 GCA_964497125.1 uncultured Victivallales bacterium
CACGGCGTGGAACGCTTCCATCTATACCTGCGACATTTCTTGTTACACTTCTCAGTCAAGCTGGCTCGGGATGATTTGCATTCAAGATGAATAGAGACTAAATTACTCCCAGTTCGAAATCAAGGAGGAAACGCGGTATGGATATTATTCGGAAAGAAACGGATTACGCGTTCCGTTGCCTGGTCCGGTTATCGGACCTCAAAGAAGGTGAGCTAGAGAGTGTGCGGGAGGTCGCAGCCGCAGAATCGCTTCCAGAGCCCGTGCTTCGAAAAATCCTACAGCGCCTCGGAAAGAGCGGGATTGTCGCCTCCACAAAAGGTCGCAGCGGTGGCGTTCGTCTGGCCCGACCTCCCCATCAGATCACGCTGCTTGATGTGCTCGAGTCGGTTCAGGGCACGGTGACACTGAATCGCTGTGTGCGTCCCGAGGGCTGTTGCGAGAACATGGGAACCTGCCGCCTACATACCTGCATCAAGCAAGCCCAGCACAAGATCGACAATATCCTGAACGAGACGACCCTACAGGATTTCCTGGAGGGATGAGTGACGGCCCACCTGCGCGGTATGCCTGCTCAAATCGTCGCGTCCAGGCACGCTCGTTACCTGGCAATTACAGACCGTTAAGCTTAGCAGATCTGCGCACTTCTCGTGCATCCAACGCGCACCCGCAGCCAGTTGGAGACAACTGGCTGTCCTTCTAGAGAGAGTAGGACTCGCGGGAAAAGATTCCGCCCTTGAGTGCCGGCTCACGCTCTGTTGCATCCAGCCATGACTGGATGTAGCCCAGAGCAGCGCTGACACGGTCTTCGTCTCGACCGAGATCAAGCTTAACGCGGGACGTTTCTTGCGGTGCCGAATCCCCCTGGTCGCGGCGGAGCCAGATTTTGTCCAGGTAAGGCGTGTGCTTTCGCCCCTCCACCAGGACCAGGTCATAGTGACGGCAGAGCGTCTTCAGCACCTCGTCGAGCTGATCATCGGAGCTGCCGTGGAGTCGCACAAAGCTCTGCTCGGGGCCCTGCAGCACGATGTCGGCGCCAGACTGGTAGAGACGATCCGAGTCTTTCCCGGGTGTATCGATGTTGAGTCCATGGACATCATGCTTGAGAACGGCAACCTTCAGCCCACCTTCGGTCAGACGTGGGATGAGTTTCTCAAGTAACGTCGTTTTGCCTGCATTGCTGAAGCCACAGATGGCGATGGCCGGTAGGTCTGATTGTTGTTTAGCGTCCACAGTCTGAAGGATCTCCTCGTAGTTTCTCCAATCCATGTTCGAGTGCCGGCAGAATCGCCTCGATACTCTCGCGTGAGGCGCGCTCAGATCCCGGCGTCGACAGAATCAAGGTCCGCTTTCGGATGCCGGAGGCGCTACGCGACAGCATGGCACGCGGTGTCTTGGCCATCGAAGCCGCACGCATGGCTTCATCCAGCCCCGGTGTCGGTCGGTCAACGACGGCGCGCACAGCCTCCGGCGTCACGTCGCGAGGAGAGAACCCGGTGCCGCCAACGGCGACGACCAGATCGATGGAATGCCCATCGGCATAGTGTCGCAGGCGCTCGGCAATCAGCTCCTGCTCGTCAGGAATGACTTCAAGCCGATAGAGGTTGCCTGCAATCTGCGTACACAGCAATTCAGCAACAGCGGGGCCGGCTGTGTCTTCAGCTTCGCCACGCGAGCAGCGATCACTAATGGTCAGGACGACAATCTGCATGACCGCGCGTGGCACGCATTCGATGATTTCGACGGAATCACCAACGGCGATACTCCCGCCCTGCTCCACGCGCGCGAAGATGCCAAGTCGCGGCATAATGCAATCGCCTGTCTGGTGATAGATGGCGCAGTGGGAGTGGCAAGTCTTACCGAGCTGCGAGACAGACAACTCGACCTCGTCGCCAATCTTCACGTGGCTGCCGAGGCCCAACTGCGAGAGATCCAGCCCCGAGACGACCAGGTTCTCGGCGAAGTCCCCCGCCTTCAGATCCGGGAGACCTTTCGCTTTCATCGTGTCGATATCTTCGGCAGCCAGCAGACTAACTTGGCGGTGCCAGTCTCCGGCATGAGCGTCCCCCTCGAAGCCCTGTTGCGAAATCAGGCGTGCCTGTTCAACGGTAGTCTTGCGTTCGCCCTTCTTCTCACTCAAACAAATGGCATCAATCCGGCCTTGGGGTTGCGTCGACATTAGGAACCTCCCTCCATGTCAGCTCGCCAGTCACCTGACTTGCCTCCCGTTTTCTCAAGCAGCCGGGTGGAGACAATTTGAATGCCTTTCCCTGCCGACTTGCACATATCATAGACCGTCAAAGCTGCAACTGAAACGGCCGTCAAGGCCTCCATTTCGACACCGGTAACGCCGGTGCAGCTCACGCTGCTTTCGAGGCGCAACTCATTGCCCAGCCATTCACTCTCGATGCCAACGTGATCCAGCATAAGCGGATGACACATCGGGATGAGTTGTGAGGTCTGCTTTGCCGCCATGATGCCGGCAATGCGGGCCGTCTCGATCACGTTCCCTTTCGCAACTTCCCCCCTCTCGCGCAGTTGCTCCGCAATCTCGGAGCCAAGGGCGATACGAGCCTCGGCGCGTGCCGTCCGCAGGGAGGCCTGTTTGTGGCCGACGTCGACCATCCGGGCTTCTCCCGTGCTGGAGAGATGCGCAAACACTTCTTCTTGCATGATGTCAGTTCCTATTGCTTTCCAAGCCGCCTACTCACCCACCAATACTCGCCATGGAGGAGTGGGGTTCAAACGTACTGTCGGTACGCTTGTGTCCCATCGCCCGCTCTACCGCATCCGCCAGCCCCTGCTGAGTACGGTCAGAACCTTCTGCCAGGAGAGGCCGAATAAAGATGCGGTCATGCCGTGCCAGGCAGCCGATGAGGTGGCCATCTGACGTCAGGCGCAGGCGCTGACAGCCCGAGCAGAAGGGATGGCTGGTGGGCGTAATGACACCAAAACGACCGCGCCCGAGGGAAGGAGAGTCGACATTGTGGATGCGGCTCGTTTCGCCCGGGGCGTGCGCCTCAGGGTTGATTTCAAACTCAGGCCGTAGAGCCTTGCAGATTTCCGCGCAGGAGATATAGCGCTCGGAAAACTCATGGCGAGCCAGACCCGCCGGCATGAGTTCCAGGAAACGAAGTTCGCATTGTTCACGAAGGGAGAACGAAAGCATATCGGCCACCTCGTGGTCATTGATGCCGCGCATGACGACCATGTTGAGCTTAACAGGGGTCAGTCCGCTCTGCACGGCGGCGCGGATGCCTTCGATCGTGCGGCGCACGTCGCCGCCGCGGGTCAACCGGCGGAAGGTGTCGGGATCGAGAGAATCCAGGCTGACGTTGACCCGGTGCAAGCCGGCTTCGCGGAGTGCGGCCACTTTACCGGCCAGTGCCTGCCCATTGGTGGTGAGCGCAATGTCGGCAATATCCGTCTGGCTGAGCATCTCAACCAGCACCTCGATGCCCGCTCGGACAAGAGGATCACCGCCGGTAATGCGGACCTTGCCTAAGCCGGATGTTTCTTTCAGAAACGAGACCAGGCGCATGATCTCTTCGTACCGCAGGATATCGGTGTGGTCGCAGGGGGAGACCCCCTCTTCAGGCATGCAGTAGTGACAACGCAACTGGCAACGGTCCGTCACGGACACACGCAGCGTAAGCGGGCTTGTATGAAGAGGTGCGATCATATCGGTAGCCGCCATGGGCAGAATTTAACGATGCTTCCGGCGTCGAGTACAGTCGCCTCCGTGGGAATAATGACGGTACCATCCGCCTTTGCGCCGGCAACCAGGTCCGCTGAGCCACTATATCGCACAGGCATAGCCACCGGACCGGACTCCCCCCAACTCAGGGAAGCAAGGCTGTGCTTGAGACGGCCCGGCTTCTTTCGCACCTCAGCCCCAAGCCGTACAGGGAAGTGAAGTCGGCAACACTCCGGCGCGAAGCCGGACAATCGGCGTAGCGTAGGGAGAATGAATTCCTGGAGCCCCACCATGGAGCTGAGCGGGTTGCCGGGCAGACCATAGAGAACTTTGCCCGCACTCGTAGTGGCGAAGAGCTGGGGCTTTCCAGGCTTGATGCCGATCTTGTGGAAATGAATGGTACCGCCCGCACTCTTGATGGCATTGGGAACCAAGTCGTACTTTCCGACGGATACGCCCCCTGTCAGAATGAGAAGGTCACAGCCTGAGAGCAATTCATGGATGGCAGCAAGGATGCGGTCTTCGTCGTCATCTACGGTGCGGCAGTGTGTGACGGCAAAGCCGGCCGCCTGGAGCCCCGCGACAAGCATGGGCCCATTTGAATTGCGCAGCTGATGGGCTTCGACCGCTTCGCTGACATCGAGCAACTCTGCCCCGGTCGAGAGAATGGCAACGCTGGGCTTGGTAACAACACAAGGACGATCCGCGCCAACAGCAGCACACACGCCGGCTTCGGCGGCTTGCACGACAGAGCCGGCTTCAAGCAAGACATCCCCACGCTCTGCATTCTCGCCCTGCCGAAAGATGTGCTGTCCTGCCTTGATGGGCTTAAGGAAGCGGACGTGTTCGGCATCAAGGCTCTCGGTTTCCTCAACCATGACAACGGTATCGACGGATGGCGGAACATTGGCTCCCGTGTAGATCGCAACACACTCTCCACTGTCAACATGGGGACATGCTTCCGACCCGGCAGCGACTTCGCCCACCACTCTAAGCGTGGCGGGGACGTTTGCGAGGTCATTGGCTTGGACAGCATATCCATCCATGGCCGCACGATCTACGGGCGGGACGTCGCGGTCCGCGACGATGGGCTCGGACAGAACATGACCTGTTGCGGCTTCAAGATCGGTAGGAGCAGAAGGCAGGACACATGTCTTCTCGACAATCGTGGCCCAAGCTTCCTGTGGCGTCATCATATCCTGCTCTCCTTTCCAATGGTGATATGGCATGCGGCAACACGCCATCCCCGGGAGGCATGATCGTTTCCGGTCACACCCTACCGGCCGGAGAACCCTAGCTACAAACCCTTAGGTTCCACCGGCTCGGAGTACAGAACTATGCACAATAGCTACCACGCCGTGGCAACGAGAGCAAGGTCATTCGAGAAGGGCTGCTATGCCCCACGCTCAAGCCTACCCGTAACACGCAGCTTCATGCGTTCTACGATCAGGTAGAGCGAAGGCACGACGATCAGAGCGATCAGGGTCGTATAGAGGATCCCGAATCCGAGCGACAGCGCCATGGGAATCATGAACCGCGCCTGCACGGATTTCTCGAAGATCATCGGAGCCAGTCCGCAGAACGTTGTCAGGGAGGTGAGCACAACGGGTCGGAATCGTCGCATGGGTCCCTCCGCGGCAGCCTGCAGCAGCGGCATTCCGTCACGGCGCAGGCGGTTGATGGTATCAACAAGAATGAGGTTGTCGTTCACCACCACACCGGCCAACGCGATCATGCCCATCATGCTGACGAAACTCAGGCCGAATCCCATGATGAGATGACCTATGATGGCCCCGACAAAACCAAACGGGACGGCGGTTAGAACAATCAACCCCTGCAGGTAGCTTCTGAACGGGATCGCCAGCAGCGCGAAGATAACGAAGAGCGCTCCGCCAAACCCCATGAATAGAACTTGGAATGATTCTTTTTGTTCCCGCTGCTCCCCCTGGAAACTGTAGCGCAGTCCGGGATAGCGTTCAGCGATACGAGGCATGATCTCGTTCTTCAGCGCCGCGAGAACCTTGCCGGCCGAGGTAACGGCGAGGTCGACATCCGCGGTAGCCGAGATGATTCGTCGTCCTTCATCCCGTCGAATGACATCATAGGCCCGTTCCCGCTCGACGACTGCCGCTTCTCGAAACGGAATCTCTCCTCCACCGGGTGTGCGCAAGATCAGTTCCTCAATAGAATGTTCTGAAACGCGTTCCTGCTTCGGCAGACGCACCATAATCTTGACCTCGTCGCGCCCACGCTGCAGACGCGTCACCTCCGCCCCGTAGTAGGCGGCACGTACCTGGCGCCCGACGTCAAGGGCTGTCAACCCACGGCTCCTGGCCTCCTCGGTGACGGTGTACGACAGCTGGGGTTTGCCACGTGCGACGCCATCGTCAATCTCGCGGACACCGGCGAACCCAGCCAGGGCCTCAGCCACATCGGTTGCCGCCTGCTCGGTCAGGTCCGGATCGCGATGACTCAACTGCACGTCGATCGGCATCGCACTGGAGGGGCCGATCGTGAACTTGAACGAGAGAGACTCGAGCCCTGGGATCGCCCCCGCTCGCTCACGCCACTTGCGCGTAAACTCCTTCCCGCTAAAACCGCGGACATCCAGTGGTTCCAGGAACACCGTCACACCCACGAGATGACTGCCAAGCTGGGTTGCCCTCACGAAGGGCCCGTGACTCCCACCGGAAACGCCCAGGGTTGCTTGGATTCCCTTCGCAACCTTGTCGCCACCGTACTCCTGCAGCACGGAATCCGCTGCACGACGCAACTGCTCAGCCACCGCCTCGCTCGCCGCCAACGGAGCCCCATACGGCAGTACAGCGGATACACTGATGCGATCCCCCTCAACCTTCGGCAGAAAGGAGAATGTCATGCGACCGCTACGTACGTACATGAAGGTCACAATGAACGCGGAGAGACAGACCGCCACAGTCAGGTAGCGATACTTCAGCGTCAACTTCACGAAAGGAGCGTAGACCCGTGCCACGAAGCGCTCGAGTCCCCTGCCGAACTTCTCCTGGGGCCAATCCAGCACCTTCCACAGACCACGGTTTCCACCAGGCTTCTGATGCCCGAGGTGCGCCGGCAGAATAAACAGGGCCTCTACCAGCGAGATCATGAAGACCGAGATCATAATGATGGGAATGTTCCGCCAAATCTTGCCACTCGTCCCGGGCACGAGCAGTAGCGGGACCACGGCGGCCACGTTGGTCAGGATCGAGAGCAGAACCGGAATCGCCATCATGCGCGCGCCGATGACGGCCGCTTCCATGAACGACTTGCCCTCCTGTCGCAGGTGATAAACGTTCTCCCCCACAACGATGGCGTCGTCCACGACGATGCCCAATGAAATGATAAAGGCAAAAAGGGAGATCATGTTGAGCGAGATGTCCGCTTGCGGCAGGAAGAGTAGGCTTCCAAGGAAGGACGTCGGAATCCCCAACATCACCCAGAAAGCCAGCCGCACCTCGAGGAAGAGCCCCAGGATGACCATCACAAGGATCAGGCCCAGACCGGCATTGCGCAGAAGCAATTGCAGACGCTCGCGGTACAGATCAGAGCGGTCTGAAACAATTGCAGCATCCACACCTTCCGGGAGTCTGTTTCGAAACGTCTCAAGGAACGCTTTCGCGCTGCTACTGATATCCAACGGCTTCTCTTCTCCCACGCGGTAGATGTCAAGTCCGACGGCCGGTTGGCCATTGAAGTACATCGACTGATCCGTCTCCGCAAAGCCATCCCGCACAGCCGCCAGATCGCCAACCGTCAGCACAACGCCATCCTGTCCGGCCACGAGTGGGATCTGCGCGAACTGCTCGCCGTAGTCGCGCCGGTCGTCCAGCCGCAACAACACCTCTCCCGCAGCCGTCTTGATGCCGCCGCCCGCCAGGTCCAGAGAGGCATTCCGAATCTCGTTGGCGACCCTCGGAAGCGTCAAGCCCTGCGCGCGCAGGGTGTCCTGGGGAATCTCGATGGCAACTTCGACTGGCGGCAGACCGGACTGTTCGACAACCGAGATTGCAGGCAACTGGATTAGAGCATCTCTCGCTTCATCGCTTAGACTCTTGAGGATCTTTGGCGTCTGATCCCCATAGATCAGGAGCGTCAGCGTGCGGCTCCTGTTGCGGACAATGCTCACCACCGGACGCTCCGCCTCTTCGGGAAATGTAACAATACGGTCCACGGCGCTCTTGATATCCTGCATCACCTCGCCGGTGTCGGCGCTGAGCATCACTTCGGCCATGACTGAAGCCATGCCCTCGTTGCCGCTGGATTCCACACGCTTCACACCATCGACGCCACGAATGGCTTCCTCGACAACCAGCAGTATCCCCTGCTCAACCTCCTCCGGACTGGCGCCGGGATAGGCGACGGAAACCGTGACCCTATCCAGATCGAACTCCGGAAACACTTCCTGACGAATGCGGGGAATCATGGCCAACCCGCCCAACAGGAAGACCAACATTAGTAGGTTGGCAGCAACCGAGTTGGATGCCATCCACCCCATTACCCCGCCCTGGCGCCCTATCACACCCTTGCTCATTGATTTGCCTCCGGCCGACCCTTGCCCGGCTTCCCTGGCTTGTTAACGTCCGCCTTGGGGTCTGGCCCAGCCCCAACCAGCCTTAGCTGCATGCCGGGGATGGCAGAAGGAAGCTGTGTCGTGATTACACGCTCACCCGGCTTGACGCCTCCCGCGACGAAAACCATGTCCCGTGTCTGCCAGGCAATCTCAAGGTGGCGTACCTGGAGCGTCTCGTCCGCCCCCATCACCCAGGTATAGTCTCCGTCGCGTACAACGGCACGCGGTAGCGGAACCACCTGTTTCATCTCATCACCCACAATACTACAGCGAACATACGCGCCAAGCAGCAGGGGCGACGGTGATGCCTCCAGCGGGTCCGATACCGCCACAAGCACCCGCGCCATGCGACCGGCAGGCGCCAGGTCACCGAGCATCTGAATCACGCGTCCCGTCCGCTCTGCCACGACACCGTCAGAACCACGTAAGGTGACGTCGACAGCAGCGCCTTCCCCGCCGGGGGCGTCCGGGACATCGAAGTGCCTGAGGGCGTCAACCGGAATAGAAACGCGAACGAAAAAGCGATCCGTACCGGCAATGCGGGCGAGCGTACTCTGGGGAAGCACAACCAGTCCCTCGTCACTAAACTCCTGGAGAACCACGCAGTCAAAGGGAGCGCGTAACACGGTGCGCTTCAGATTCCGCTCTGCACGCGACAAGGCGTTCTCTGCCGAGCTACGCGCAGCTCGCACAGCCTTAAGATGGGGCTCGCGCAACACAACACCTCGCGTTCTGTCATTCGTAGCGCTTTGGCCCGAGAGCTCCCACTCCTCAACCGCGACCTTATGCCTCTGCTCTTCAATTGACTCATTCAACTTCGCCTGTTCCAACGCGGCTTCGGCCTGTGCCACGGCGGCCTCGTAATCGTCGGGTTCGATCGTAATCATGACCTCCCCTTCTGAGAACCGACCACCTTCGACGAGTTTCTTGTTCTGTTTGATAATGCGCCCGGACACTTCGGCTCGGAGCTCTACGCTGCGAGCCGGGATGACTTCACCCATGGCTTCAACGATGATTGCGCGATTCGTTGCACTCGCCTTCGTCACATCAACCACGGCCACCTGCGAGGGAGGCTTGCGTCGTCCGGCATCGGGCTTGGTCTTCATCATCCAACCGCCTAGCACAACAAAGCATGCCAACACCAGGAGCGGCAGAACGACGCGCATCAACACGCCTGCTCGATTGTCTTCTTCATGTGTATCGATCATTGTCATCTCTCCACCTTGTCCGCAGGAATCGTCCCTGCTATTGCACGACAGAACTGAACCCGATATGAAAGCTGCGCCCGCATGGCACTCACGACGTTTCGTTCCAACTGCTGTACACGCGACAGGGCCGACAGTACCGACAGGTACTCCACCAGGCCATTTTCATAGCGATCGCGTGACTGCTTCAGCGTATTGCGTGCCGCTGCGAGCTCTTCATGCAATCGAGCGACAGTCTCGGCCTGGTGCATCTCCAGAACGCGGGCATCACTGACCTCGCGCATGGCTTGGCGAACCGTCTCGGCGTAGTCTTCAAGGCGCTCCCGGGCTGCAGCGCGCAAGCGCTTCACATCGGAGCGACGGCGGCCGCCATCGGTCAACGGCACCTGCATGCCTACCATGGCTTCTCCGGTCCACTCATCCAGCAGCGAGTCAATATCATCCTCCAGGTAGCCCGCGCTGACGCCCAGGCTCACCGTCGGCAGGCGGGTGCGCCATGCTGCGGTGGCTGCGCGCTCGGCAGCACTCAGGCGTTCAAATGCCGCACGTACATCCGGCCGATTCTCAACGAGCACCGCATCAACATCTCCCCCTACAGGAGGAGGCAAATCGGGTAATGTCCTCACGCCGTCAACGAAGCTCTCCCCGGGCAGCAGGCCAACCAGGACCGCCAGGCGATTCCGGGACAGTGCCACCTGGGCAGCCATGCCGGGAAGGCGAGACCTCACGTTAGCCACAAGCTCGCGCTGCTGATAGACGTCAAGCAGTGACCCCAGGCCACGTCGGTAGCGACGCTCAATCGACTCCGCATTGCTGACACTCGACTCCAGCTGCGCGTCAAGAAGTGACAGCAACTGCTGCTGCTCGTTTAGAGAGAACCACGCTTCGCAGACCGCGGCAGACAACGAGAGCGCCATGGCCTGGTAATCATAGGACGAAGCCGCTTCAAGTGCTTCCATCTGCCCTGTCATCGCCGCCAGCCGTCCCCACAGGTCAATCTCGTACGCCACGCCAAGACTCAGGCTGTAGCGATCGGCATCGGCAACATCGCCTGTCATGGGTGATCGCTGCCTCACAACGCCACCCGCCGCACCAAGGGATACCTGCGGGAAGCGAGTCGCGCCCGAGCTCCGTGCAGCATAGCCCGCCTGCTCCAGTCGCAACCAAGCCGCCCGTAGCGAGGTATTGTCAGCAAGTGCGCTGGACACCAGGGCGTTGAGGGTGTCGTCGCCAAATACCGTCCACCACTCCGTTGACACCTCCGCCCATGACACCTCCGGACCGACATCGTCCTCGGTGACCACATCAAACTCTCGCGTCGGCGTAGTCGCGCATCCCGCCAGCAGGCCGGTAACAGCCAACAGACTTATCGCTGTCAAAGTTCTCATGTCTCAATCCCCAATTTCTGCTTTCCAATTTCAGATTTCAGATTTCGGCTTCACTCCCTCAACTCCGGCCAGGCTGAACCGCCATATGTGATCGGCAAGCTGCTCTACTTGTGTCTCGCGATCCGGTATGCCTGCAAAGTGCAGGTCGCGCATCACCTTGTTAAACGCAAAGAACACACACTGACTAATCACGCTGAACGCACAGTTCCTTACATGCTTCTCGTCCGCGTTTTCCCCCAGTAGCTCTCGCATGATCTCCTCAAGGGTCGTTTTCAGAGGGGCGACGACCTCGAGCATAATGGCCGCCAGCGCCTCCGTGGGTTCCGCCATCTCCTTGACCATGATGCGCGGCAGTGTACTGGCCTCGCCATCACTGAAGATCCTCAACACCAGAGCACGAATCAACGCTTTGAGCCGGAGTTCAGCCGACGCACCGTCGGGCAAGTCGCCGTTTAACGGAAACGCCGATGCAGCCACGTTGAAGGCCTGTCGCCAGCAGGCGTTGTAGAGAGAGATCTTGTCGCCATAGTGGTAGTTGACTGCGGCAATATTGGCCCCGGCTGCCTCACAGATCTCAGCGATGGTTGCGTCTCGGAATCCCTTCTCCGCGAAGAGGCTGCACGCCTGCTCAAGGATGCGATCCGGTGTTGATTGCGTGTCGGTCATAAGAACGCTCACTTTTCTGATTCAAATGCTCATTTGAAATAAGCGTTTCATATGAATCCGGCTCGGTCAAGTGCTTTCAGAAAGACACTCCCGTCCACATATGCTACTCATACCCCATGCACCACTCCTGGCATACGCATGTGACGCGCCTGATCCTACATATGGCCCTGCTCGCGCCGGCGGCGATGACGTTTGGCCAAGGCCGCCTCGCCATAGAGGGCCCGGACACGGTCGACTTCGGCACCTACCCGGGCTGGGAACGCCGGGCTGCCAGCTACACGTTGCGGAATACAGGAGAGAATACGCTACGAATCCTGGATGTCCGGAATACGTGCGGTTGCGCGACCGTCGGTTTCAAGACAGCAGAGCTGACTGCGGGGAGATCGGTAGCCCTCAAGGTAGTCGTCATTCCCAACTCGATCTTCGGCGAATATCGCAAGGCCACCTATATCCGGAGTTCCGACCCCACCACCCCGCTGACCAAGCTTTGGGTGAAGGGAAATGCGACACCTCTCGTTGGCATCAAACCGCAGCCATTTGTCTCTGCCGGCATTCTTGGGACAGACCAGTCCATGACGTGGACCTATTCACTGAAGCCGAATCGCTGGCCGATCACGTTCACGCCACTGCAAACGACATCAAGCGTACCCGTCGAGGTGAGTCTCGTAGTACCGAAGGACAAGGACAGTTCCGGCAAGCTGACTGTACGAATGCCGGCAACGGCCACGCCCACGAACCTGAGCATTGCCGTCCACACGCGAGCCACATTCGAAACCAACACGGTGCCTCTATCCTTCGGAATCAACGGCTTGGCAGGCCCTCACCTTGTTGCGGCCCCGTCGCGGCTCGAGGTGGCTCCTACGCCGGCGCAGCCCCGCAGAGCGGTGCGACTCCATCTTGTAGCGCCACGTCACACACCCACGGAAAGCGTACTGGACACGCTCGAACTTCCCGAAGTTGAAGGCGTACTCTTTGCCCCCCCACGGCGTGAACGTAATGGTAAAGGTGTTACGGTAGGAATCACATTCCAGGATACATTCGCATCCCGAGTTCAGAGCGAAGGCACTGTTCCCATCACGTTCCGTGTCCCTGGAGCCGCCCCAGCTACGCTAACGTGCACCGCACCGAATCACCCCACCCGATAAACCAGCAAAATTGCATGTAGCTGGATCCGTTAGGATTCAGACGGGCATGGGGGGATACTGCGGATCTGAATTCTCACGAATCCAGCTACAAGGGGAGAATCTAGCGACACGGTTCCTCGTCAACGCCATTGACGTGATTGCTGTAGCGCGCCACGGCGTACAGAAAATCGGAAAGCCGATTCAGGTACGCCATCTCGCGTTCGAGCGCGTGACTGCCGTTCTCCTCGGCGTCCTGGGCAGCCACTGCTACCAGCCGGCGTTCGGCGCGTCGACAGATCGTCCGGGCCCGGTGCGCCTGGATAGCGGCTGGATGCCCGCCGGGGAGCGAAAAAACCTTCATCGGTGGCAGCTCGGCCAATATTCGATCCACAGCGCCCTCAAGCGCACCACATGCCGCGGGACCGAGCTCCTCGAGCTTCGCCAGCTCAGGACTGCCCGGCAGCGAAGCCAACCGTCCACCAATCAAAAACAGCATCTTCTGAGCGCTCCGCATCTCGCTAACCAACACATCCTGCGGCGGCAACAAGGCAACCAGCGCGCCCAGCTCAACGTTAAGTTCATCTATCGTCCCATATGCCTCGGGACGTACATCCGCTTTTGAGACACGGTGCCCTCCCCGCAAGCCCGTTGTCCCAGCGTCACCGGCCTTTGTGTAGATCTTCATGGCTATCCTCTTTCATCTGCGCTCGAACCGCAGTCAATTGTTCGTCGATCGTTCCCGGCGCATACCCAAGCTCAAATGCCCTGCTGCTGTCCAGCGAAACATCCGCCGACCGCGGCGCTGCCATCTGCACATCCTGCAACCGACAGTCTCGTATGGAATCACTCGGCAGCTCAAAGATGGCCGCCAGTTTCAGACCAAACGTATACCGGCTAATCCGCTCTTCGCCACCAAGATGCAAGAACCCGGAGACTCCCGATTCCAGGGCCATGCTTATCCCCCCAGCGGCAACGGCCCCACTCACGGGCGTCCGGAACTCATCGACGAAGAGCGAAAGCGGCTGATGCTCGCGCAGGGCGCCAATCCACGGCCCAATGAAGCTTGCCGGAAGCCCATCCCGGTCACCAAACATCAACGGCAACCGACAGACCGTTCCCCTCGCCCCGAGCGCCAGAACGGCCTTCTCGGCGGCAACTTTGTGGCAACCGTAAACGCTCACGGGGGACGTCGGATCGCTCTCGGCGTAAGGTGGCTGCGTGCCATCGAAAACAAGATCCGTTGATGTGAACAGGAGCGTTGTATCGGCGGCGCCGCACCACTCGGCCAGCAGCTGCGTCGACCTCAGATTCATAGCCTCCGACGCGTCGGGGGCCTTTTCGCAGGCATTGGGCTGCGAGTACGCTGCAGCATGGACCACGGCATCGGGGCGTAGATCATCAAGTATAGCGTGGACGTCACCCGGAACGGTGAGATCGACCCGCCGTGTCGTTGCGCCGGGAATCGAGGTCTCATGGGAGTGAAACAGCCCGACCACGTCCCAGGATGACAGTAGTGACCGACAGATGTGCCACCCCAGGAAACCGGAAGCGCCCGTAACCAGAACCGTCCGATCCGGCTTCGTCTTCATTGAGCTCACACTCCCTGGCTGCAGGCAAGTCACATGCCTGGCCGCGTCTACTCCCCGAATACGACCTTGCCTCCGAAAAGCCCTGCCAGCATAACGCTGATGACAGCAACCAGATGCACTGCAACGAACGCACCCAGTCGTGATGCGGCGCCGACGTAGATGTCCGGCTCGGCCACCCACCAGATAGCCAGCACTAGAGCCAGCACACTCACCACGATCCCGCAGATCGTTTTGATAACAAAGTACTTCGTCCAATTCCCACCATAGCGGTTATGCCAGTCGACAAAGCCTGTCAGCATGGTGATGGGCATAGCCAGGGCAACGAAGATGATATTCAGCTTGGATGCTATCGCCATGGCCTCTGACTTAAACACCATTGCCAGCACCAGGAACAGAAATGCAAGGGGCAGCACGCCGCTGGGAGTATGCACGGCAACGGGGTGCCCATGCAGCTTGGTCACCAGCTGAAGACGTTCAGCAACCTGGGCAAGGATGCTCTTGGTCGGCTTCTTTGCCGCCGCCTTCGGCTGGCTATCATCTGCGCCGCTCTCCTCTTCAAGCAGCACGAACTTGTCCGGCCCGACGTGACAGCGCGGGCAGCTCTCCGGGGGGTCCTTCCCCACGTGGATGTAGCCGCACACGGTGCACTTCCAGCGCTTCGCGCCGGGAGTAGCCTCGGGCTCGGATTCTGCCGATACTGCGGCGGGCTTACTGCCGGCGCCCTCCTCATCGGCATACGGCTCAAAAGCATCCTGGTTGGCGCCACACACGGGACACGCCTCCGGGATCGTTTCGCTCTCCATAACGAATCCACAAACTGTGCATTTCCATTTTTTCATTCGTGACCTTGCTTTTCTGGCGGGGCAGGTTGCCCCCCACTTGCAGCCATCATCAGGCGCCATAGATCCTGGGCATAGGCAACGGCGCTTTTGCCATTTCCCCGTAGAGGAACTTTAACAGCAACTCCTGCTTCAAAGCCTGACTTTCGCTGTCGTCCCAGAGATTAACATACTCACCGGGATCCTCCTGGAGATCGTACAGCTCACCGTACTCCCGGTTATAGTGAATCGTAAGCTTGTAGCGAGCATTAACGTAGGTGCGCATATTCATCGTCGTTGGCTGATGCTGATTCTCAACGATGATGTGATCGCGAAGCGTCTCGGTCTCGCCGCACCAGACGTCATGTTCATCCACACCCGCCATCGTCCGGGGAACCGGCAGACCGGCAAAGCGGAGGAAGGTCTGGGGCAGATCCACGGTGGACTGCAAAGACTCCGATACGCGTCCCCCCGGGATGCAGCCGGGCAAGCTCACGACAAGCGGCACCTTAACGAGGTCTTCGTAGTGGTGAATGGCTTTCGCCGTCAATCCATGCTGCCCGAAGAAATCACCGTGGTCGGTCGTAAAGCACACCAGCGTCTTCTCCGTAAGCCCCAGCTCATCCAGCTTGTCGAGAATAGCGCCGACATACTTATCCAGCATCGTCATCATGCCATACATCATGGCGATCTTCTTCGCCCTGACCTCTCGCGGCGCAACGTGGCAGCTCGCACCATGAATTCCGTTGCCTTCCGGTTCCTGAAACGCACTGAAGTCCGGCTTCTCCTGCTGCGAAAGCGCGAAATAGGGCGGTTTGTCATCAAACTCCCCTTCGCGATGCTCCGGGACGGTGACCTCGGCGGGATCGTACATACTCGCATAAGGCTCGGGCACCATGTATTGCGGATGCGGATCAAAGAAGCTGGCCCACAGGAAGAAGTTCTCCTCACCCTCGGCATACTGTTCCATCAGCGCGTTGGTGCGCTCTGCAATCCAGTAGTTGTAGTGCAGTTCCTCCGGAATATCCCACGCATCGCCGGCAACAAGCCGCTTTCGATCTGAAACGGGGTAGCCATCCTGCCTGGGGAGATCGCCGCCCAAAGGCATAAAATAGTCCCGCCACGCACAGGGAGCTTTCGACTCAAGCCAGAGCGCGTAGTGCTGGCCGACGTGGGACTCATCCGTGTGATTGCGCGTCAGCTCGACATGATCGAATCCGTAAAAAGGACCATTGAATCCTCGCCAGAAGTCGAGATCGTGCAGGATGGGATAGGCTTCCAGTGATGCGTACTGCTCGGTCGACGCCAGCGGCTGAAAGTGGGCCTTGCCGACGAGAGCCGTACGATAGCCGCCCTCCTGGAAAACATCCCCCACCGTTGGCACATCTTCCATCAGCTTCGTGCCCAGCGAATAGGCCCCGTGCTGGCTGGGATAGAGCCCCGTGATCCAGCTTGCGCGTGTCGGCGTACAGGTCGGATTCACCGTGTAGGCGCGGTGGAACGTTGTCCCTCGCTCGACCAATCGATCCAGATTGGGCGTCTTAACCTCCGGGTTCAGATACCCCATTGCCATCCAATGCTGCTGATCGGACGTGATGAACAGAACATTGCGTTTTTCAGTCGCCATCGTGTGCCTTCTCTATATTCCTACTCACGCCCTTCGCCGAAACAATAGAGCGTATCCCGGCTACGAATCAGAACTCGCCCGTCAACGACAACAGGGCTCGCCATGACAGATCCACCCACAGACGTGCTTTCAATAGACTCAAGTCCCTCTGCTGTTACGCGGCTAGAGAACAAAGAACCATCGGATGCTGCACAGTAGAGCCGATCGCCTGCCAGAACGGGCGATGCAAAGAACTTCGTGGCACCTGAGGGCAGTTGTGCCTGCCACCAGACATTGCCCGACAGGGCGTGCAGACATGTCACACGGCCACGGTCGCCGAGAACGTACACGCGCCCATCCCGCGCAGCCGGCGAGGGAACATCACTCCCCAACTCATCGCTCTGCCAGAGCCCGCGGCGTTTGGTGATGTTACCCTCTCCGCCCAAACGCACGGCAGCAAGATGCTTCCCCCGCCCGAACGGAATAATGGCAATGCCGTCCGTCACAGCCGGAGAAGCAATCACGCGCCAGTTCTTCCTGCGCTTGGGGTTGTAGTCCCCCGCATACCAAAGTAGCTCCCCCGTATCGGCCGCATGGCCTGAGAGATGGTCAGCTCCCCAGCACACGACAGTCTCGCGACCCTCCACATCAACAACCAGCGGTGTGGTATAGGCATCATAGGATTCGTCAATCGATTTGAATTTCCGGTCCACCCGCCAGATCTCGTCTCCCGTCTCCCTATCGAGGCTGACGAGATACGACTTCCCCCGCTGCATCACGGCAACAACCAGGTTGCCATTCGCGAAGACAGGGGACGTACCCAAGTCCCACCCCAGCGTGTCGGCGCCATACCGGCTGTGGAAATCGACTTTCCACATCAGTTCTCCCTGCAACGACAGGGCAGCCAGCGTGCCCGATTTGAAGTACACGTAGACACGCTCCCCATCGGTAAGCGGTGAAGGATTACAACCGCTGGCCATCTTGAACCGGGGAGCCGTGCCAGGACCGAAGCTATAACGCCACGCCTCCTTGCCATCCCGGTCAAAGCAGAGCACCGAATCACGACCCTCGATCTCGCAGGTCAGGATGATGTTCCCATTCCAGACAATGGGAGTAGAAGACCCCGGACCGGGAAGGTCCACCTGCCAGAGCAGGTTCCCTTCCGGGTCGAGTTTCGCAGGCGCATGATTTTCGTCCACGGACCCGCTCGCACTGGGACCACGCCATTGCGGCCAGTTCGCGGCCAATGCCGCGACGCATCCCACCGACAGGCACAGAATACCGAGAACCGCTACAGCGGTATGCTTCCGCCGCGCGATGTTACCCATCGCTGGCGCTCGCAAGATGCACAGGCTTGTACCCACCATGGGCCTTGAACCAGAGCATCATGGCCAGGAAGCCCAGGGCCATCGTGATCGGGAGTACGGACGCAACGCGCAACGTCTTGCGGCCGGAGTTCTTGATCTCGGCCTTCAAGGGAGCCTTGCCCTCCTCGGGGAACTCGGGCTGATCCATGATGCCATTGGCGTTAATGGATGGGTACGCCACGCCAAACAGGACCTTCTCCTGCACAATCAGTTCCGGCTGACCCTTCTCTTCCGTTGTGCGCTTTGCCGCTTTCACAAGCTCAACGACTTCTGGCTGCGCTTTCATCACGGCCTTTGCGTCGTAGCTATCCTGCACAGCGCCAAGGAAGGGGAACCCGAAGATACCCACGGTAAGCAGTCCCATCGCCGAAACCGTGTTCAGCGTAAGGGCTCCACCCTTGGGATACTGCTCGGAAGTCAGTCCCAGCACGGCAGGCCAGTAGAACGTCTGCCCGACAGCATAGAACACGAAGGCCACGAAGATCAGGACGCCCGTTGCCGCAGAAAGAGCAAACAGACCGATGATCGAAAACACCGAGCTGATCAGCAGCAGGCCAAGTGGCCCCATGCGCTTCAGGGGCACGCCCGCGAAGAAGCGGAGAACCATCATGATCAGGGAAGAAAACGCCAACGCCCAGCCTGCGTACTGACCCAGCGTCGGACGCATCAGGTTCTGGATCCAACCGTCGGTGGCCAGCTCGGCCGTCGCCAGGGGAACCATCAAGATGCAGAGGAAGAAGAATAGCCAACGACCCGCCGAGTGGACAGCGAACCCGAAGAGCGCGCCACCTACAGCACCAATTGCGAGCGAGGCAAGCAATCGCGTGTACTGACCTTCAGCGAAGAGTCCCAGCTGCGTATACAGCTCATACCCAACGAAAGAGATTGCGAGAAAGGCACCCAGACCACCGAGCTCACGGAGCATGTCGGAATACGGCACCTTGGCTTCAACACGCTCGTCCACAGGGAAGCGCTTGCACATCAAATACATCACGCCATAGGCAAGCACGGGCAGGAGCATGATGATCCATGCCCACTTTGCAGCACCCCACGTCTCGGCCCCACCAAAGAACGTCATATAGATGGCCGCACCGCCGCCAACGCCAGCCGGCCAGGATGCATGCAGAATGGCTAGCCACTTGGTCTTCTCATCGCGGTAGATGGAAGCCACCAGCGGATTAATCACAGCTTCGACAATGCCGTGTCCCAGGCCGGCAAGGATGCAAGCCCACCACATGGCATTGAAGGAACCGGCGGTAAACGTCATGACAACCGAGATCGCCTGCAGCGCGAAGGCGCACATCATCGATATTTTGTAACCGATCTTGTCGACGATGAGACTGAACACGATCATCATGATGGCGATCGGCCAGAGCCCGGCGCCAAAGAGCTTGCCGACTTCAGCATCCAGCACGTTGTACTCAGCGCCCCAGAGATGCGGAACCATCGCTCTGAAAGCGAAACCAATCCCCGCCGCCATCAGCGACAGGAAGCTGGCCCAGAAGAGCAGAGATGTGTCGCGCTTCGTTAACCCATGCCGGTCTACCGCTTCGCCTGCTTCATTGACCCCTGCTTGTCCCTGATCCATCGTCGACCTCCTTGTAATTGATCCTCGTCTCCAGAGCGATTAGGCACGATAGCGCATCGGGGCAGCCGCGAAAAGCCCCAAAAGACCCTATTCGGGCAATCGATGAGCGTCGCGGCTACGAACAGTTCCCCAGCGTCAAACGCACACCTGCATCCAGTTGGTGACAACTGGATGTCCTCTTAGAGGAGAGCCTGTTGTCTCCAACTGGCTCCTCTCGCCCGCCGTTACAACAACCTAAGCGCTTCGATACTCACACACGCAAACGGAACTCACCGGCCCACCGCAACACCTAACTGGACAGCTCCAGCTGCTGATGCCCGCACAAACGGGTGTATAGGCCATCCAGCCCCAGCAGGGCTTCATGCGAGCCGCACTCAACCAGTTTACCGTCCTCCATAACCGCAATCTGGTCCGCGTGCCGGATGGTCGAGAGGCGGTGAGCAATGACGAGCGTCGTACGATCCATCATGAGCTTATCAAGTGCCTGCTGGATGATGCGTTCACTCAGGGAATCCAGGCTGCTTGTAGCCTCGTCTAATACCAGGATCGGGGGATCTTTGAGAAAGGCCCGTGCAATGGCAAGACGCTGCCTCTGTCCGCCTGACAGCGTGACGCCACGCTCACCGATGATCGTTTCGAAGCTCTGTGGCATTGCCTGCACGAATTCGAGGGCATTGGCGTTGGTTGCCGCTTCAAGCACATCCTCAAAGCTCGCGTCCGGCCGGCCGTAGAGAATATTCTCCAATACTGATCCGGAGAACAGAATCGGCTCCTGGGGCACGAGGCCAATCTGTCCGCGCAGCGACGTGAGGCGGTAGTCGCGGATATCGCGCCCATCGACACGAATGCTGCCGTCGCTGACTTCGTAGAAGCGGTTCAGCAATCTTGCCAGTGTGCTCTTCCCGCTACCTGAAGCCCCCACGAGAGCAAGTGACGTGCGAGGAGGTACAACCACGGAGAAGTCGTCGATGATGCGGCTGCCATCGCTGGGCGGATATGCGAAGGTCACGTTCTCGAAGGTAATGCTGCCTTCTAGATCCCTGGCTTCAACCGCATCAGGGCGATCCGACACTTCGGGTTCCGTATCAAAGATCTCGAAGATGCGATCCATGGACCCCAGCGCGTTCGCCGTCACCATCATACTCATCGCCAGCTGGTCGAAGGGGGCATAGATACGTCCCTGCATCATGACAAACTGAACGAGCAAGCCAACGGAGATGGCCTCGGGATGGAAGATAGCCAAGCGCCCCCCCACAACGATCACCAGCAGGGGTGCCAGCATGCTGAGCGTCGTCATGATGGCTTGGTTGAGTCCGTTCAACCGTGCCGTCTGTATGCCTAGCGCCACCAGCGTCTCATTGTCCTCGGCAAAACGCTGAACTTCATCCGCTTCATGCGTAAACGCCTTCACGACGGTTGCTGCCGCCAGTTTCTCCTGGGTATTCCCCGACAGCCACGCCAGCTTACCCCGCATCTCTCGCGCCAGGATCTTCACGCGTCGTCCCAGGGTTCGGACGACAACGACGTGGAACGGGATCAAGGCGATGGAAAGAAGGCCCAGAGCGACGCTCCGCCGAAAGAAATAGGTCAGCACAACCGCGATGCATCCCACGTTGATCCAGAACTGGATCAGCGTCTGATTCATGAAGGGGCGCAACGTCTGAACGTCACTGATGACGCGACTGGTGAGTGATCCGGAGCGATTGGCGTCGTAGAACGAGTGCGAGAGCTTCTGGACGTGGGCGTATAGATCACAGCGAATGTCTCGAATGACCTTAACGGAAGCCTTCGCCCCGATGATCGTCCGCAGGAATGAGGGGATAGGGTTGACCAGGGCCACGCCACACCCGAACAGAAACAGTCTCAGCAGCGAGCCCCATGCTTCCTCACTCCCAATTGCACCAGTCCGCAGGGAATCAAGAATGTCCAATGCCTGACCGAAGATCCAGATGACAGCGATTGGACAGAGGAATTTGAATAGGCCGAAGATGATCGTAACAACAAACGCAACCCAGTAACGGCGCACGTAAGCCATCACACGGGCCAGGTTTCGAATGGTTCCTTTTGGATGAGACATGTGCTCTATAGTGATCGGGTATCGGCAACATGTCGAGCCCGCCATGTTCGGGCAGTAGGCTCGCACACCAAACCATTCCCCCAGGAATCCTCGTCCCAGTCGTTGTCGCGATCGTCGTCGATTCTGCAATGGACGGACTGCGCCACCAAGGCGCGCTCGACAAGGATCGAGACAACAATCGCGACAATGATACGATAATGAATGAACCGTGGTTACTCACAACCACGCATGCACCCATAGCAAAATAGGGGCTTCTCCTACGCTTACTCGCCTGCCATAATCCCTCCATCAATAAGGGAGTTAGCAACATGCAGGATAGAATCGTAGATCTAAGCAAGAAGCTTGAAACCATACGGGAAGCGATTTCCGCGGTCATCGTTGGCCAGGAAGGGCTGGTCGAGAAACTCATCACTGCCCTGCTATGCAACGGGCACGTGCTTCTCGAGGGCGTACCCGGCATCGCAAAAACGATGATGGTGAATTCACTCGCAGGCGCCCTGGGCGCCGACTTCAGCCGAATCCAATTCACGCCGGACCTCCTGCCCGGGGATGTCATCGGCACCCAGATTTTTCGCGCAGAGAGCGGCACCTTCGAAACATCCAAAGGTCCCATCTTCGCCAACCTGGTGCTGGCGGACGAAATCAACCGTTCCCCCGCCAAGGTGCAAAGTGCATTGCTTGAAGCCATGCAGGAACACCAGGTCACACTGGGACGGGAGACGCACGCGCTCCCCGAACCCTTCATGGTCCTGGCGACCCAGAATCCTATTGAGCAGGAGGGGACCTACGCCTTACCCGAAGCCCAGGTCGACCGCTTCATGTTCAAGCTAATCGTTGACTACCCAACGATGGATGAGGAGCACACCATTCTGAAACGTATGGCCAAGACGGCGCCAACCACCACGGTGTCACCCGTTGCCTCCCTCGACGACATCCTGGAGATGCGGACACTGCTGGACCAAGTCTATCTCGACGAAAAGATCGAGCGCTACATCTTACGCATTGTCGCCGCCACACGCACACCTGAGGACTACGGACTCGGCGACCTGCGGTCCTATATTCGCTTTGGCGCTTCGCCGCGCGCTTCCATCTACCTCGCGCTCGCCGCACGCGGACACGCCCTTGTGCGTGGATCCGAATACGTGGTCCCGGACGATGTCAAAGCAATCATGCACGATGTCGTCCGTCATCGCATCGCCATCAGCTATCGCGCCGAGGCCGAAGGACTGAATTCGGACGCCCTCCTTGACCAGATCATCGCCAAGGTCCCCGTGACCGCTGAGGGCTAACACCATGTCCGCGGATATGGACAGACACTTGCGGCAGCTTCAGCTGAAGACGCGCTACCCGGTAGAGCATCTACTGGCCGGCGAGTACCACAGCGTCTTCAAGGGCCGCGGCATGGAGTTCGATGAGATCCGTGCTTATGAGCCCGGCGATGACGTCCGCTCAATTGACTGGAATGTCACCGCTCGCGTCGGGAAGCCGCACATCAAGCGCTACATCGAGGAGCGGGAGCTGGCCGTCTGGTTTCTCATCGACGCCTCGGCTTCCTGCCGTACAGACCACGGAGAACGGACCAAGCGGGACATCATCCATGAACTGACGGCTCTACTTGCGTTCTCCGCCATCCGCAACCAGGACCGCGCCGGCATGATTCTCTTCACCGATCGCATCGAACATATTGACCCACCGCGCAAAGGCAAACTGCATGCCCAGGGGCTCCTCAGCAACCTGCTCAACACGCCGGTCACCGGAAGAAAAACCGACATGAGGCCGGCCCTTGACGCGCTGGCCCACCTCTCTCGGCGGCGTAGTCTCGTTTTCCTGATCTCCGACTTTCTTTTCGATATCGATGGAGAACAGTTGATCCAGGCGGGGTTCCGGCAGGACCTGATCGCTATCGCAGTCAACGCGCCGTGGGAAATCGAACCACCAATCTGCGGACTTTCCGCTGTCGCCGACTCTGAAACGGGCAAAACCATGCTATGCGATTTCAACAGACGTCACCAGGAAGAGTACGCAGCCGCTTTTGCACAGCACCGAGCCACTCTCAAGGGGGAGCTTGAGCTTGCGGGCGCCGACCTGGTTGAGCTCGACACCAACGCTGATTGCGCAGAAGCACTGACACTGTTCTTCCGCAATCGCTTGCGCCGAACCGCCGATGAGACGGGAGGGTGAGAAGAATGGGAAGACGTGTTCAGTGTTCAGTGTTCAGCATGCTTCTACTCGGAAGCGTCGGCGTGGCATTCTGCCAGGACACGCTTGAACTATCCACTGAGCCACGCAATCTACAGGGAGTGCCGGGTGAGCCCTTGCAGATCGAACTGGCCGCCAACACGGCCAGGGCCTGGCAACTCCACCTACGGGTACCGGCCATCTCCAACCTGGTGCTACGAGCCGTCGAGAACGTGCCCATGACACGCACAGAGAAGGGCCGTTTCGTTCAGAAGCGGGTCATCCTCTGGCAGGGCGTCGAAGCCGGTACAGCAACGATCACCAACCTGGTTGCGGAAATCAACGGTGAGACGCTTCACTTCCCGCCCGTCGAGATCACGGTTGCTGCGGTAGAGCCTGCCGCTCGCCCTTCCCCTCCTCCAGCGCCTCCTGCTCCCGAGGAGGAAACGGAATGACCTTCGCCTTTCCCTACTACCTGCTTCTGCTACCACTGGTGCTGCTCCTGCTGCGTCAAGCGCGCACAAAGGCTATCACCGTCTCGAGCCTGGCCGGCTGGGACAGCGCAGCCGAACCCCGGCGAGTCAAATGGCTGAAAGCACTACGACTCCTACGCGCCCTCGCGGCAGCGCTCATCATCGTGGGTATGGCAGGGCCACGCACAGAGGAGCCCATCACGGAGGACATCCGGCAGGGCATCGCCATCGAGATGCTGGTGGACATCTCGAGCAGCATGGACATCGGCATCACGACGGTAGGGCGGCATGGATCAACACGTATGGAGGCTGCCAAGGAAACGGTGAAGAGCTTTATCGCGAACCGCCCCGATGACCTTATCGGCCTCATCACCTTCGCCCGCTACGCAGACACCCTCAGTCCCCTGACCTTTGGGCACAGCGCACTCATTCAACTCGTGGAGGATCTTGAGATCCAGGATCTCCCCAACGAAGATGGCACCGCCTATGGCGATGCCCTCGCCGCGGCCTGCGCACAGCTGGACCGCATGAATGCATGGAAAGAGAAGGACGACGATGTTGCCAATGTCCAGAGCAAGATCGTTGTACTGCTCACCGATGGCGAAAACAACTGCGGGCTCCATCTACCGCAGGAAGCTGCCGGACTGGCCAAGGAATGGGGCATAAAGGTCTACACGGTGAGCCTGGGAGAAGCGGCCGAGGACGACTCACTCACCGATTCCGAACAGCTGCTCAGCATCATCAGCGAGGGAACCGGCGGGGCCTTCTGGAAGATCCATGATGCCGACGAGTTGGACGAGGCCTACACAACCATCGACCAGCTCGAGACCAGCGAGATCCGCAGCGCTACCCTCTCACGCACCGAGTACACCCACCGCGTCCGAGACGTTGTACTCCCCGCGCTACTATTGCTTCTGCTCGAAATGCTTCTATCGGCAACCCTTTTGCGCGTAACAGAGGAGACCGCATGATCCTGCAGTCCCCAGAGATGCTGTTCCTGCTCGCCGTCCTGCCCGGTGTGGCTTTCATGATGGCGCGGGCGCAACGTTTGCGCGCTACGGCCGCTGCCAAGCTTCGGGGAGCAAAGGGCGTGCATGCAGTTTCGAAACGAACGATTGCCCTTCGTCTGCTTGCCCTCGGGGCGCTGATTCTTGCCATGGCCCGCCCTGCATGGAACCCACGTCCCGGCCCAACAACTGCGCGAGGGCGGGATCTCGTCCTTGCAATGGACATTTCGCGCAGCATGCTTGCGTCCGACCTGTTTCCGTCACGATTGGAAGCAGCGAAGATCGCCTTGCACGAGGCCATGCCACATCTCCACGGCCAACGCATCGGCCTCATTCTCTTCGCCGGTGCCGCTTCGGTTCGCGTCCCACTAACGCATGACCACCACTTCGTAAGCTACATGCTGGATCGCGCCACGCCGTTCGATGCCGACATCGGCAGCACCTCGCTACAAGCGGCTATCGAGAAGGCCATCGATGTTGTGCTGAAGGAGTCTGAGAAGGGCAAACAGGACTTGATCATCTTCACCGATGGCGAGGATCACATCAGCGACATTGACAAGACATCGGCCGCACTGCAGGAATGCGGCGCCCGCGTTCTGATTGTGGGACTCGGCGATCCATTGGCCGGCGCCAGAGTTCCTGATGCCGGTGGCACAAACCGGTGGATGCAGTACAAAGGCCAGGATGTTATCTCACGGCTGAACCAAGAGACGCTGCTTCGGCTTTCGGAGAAAAGCCCCAACGTGACATACCACGCTGCAGCCACTCGCCCGTTTGATCTGGCGGGGCTCTATCGCGAAGTGCTGACGACGACCGAGGGAACGGTGTCTCCCGAAACCGGCCAGACGCTCTATACGGAAGGCTATCCATTCCTCCTGGCCCTTGCCCTGCTGCTCATGTTCTGCCCGTTGCCGCGCAGAGCTCTACCACTCATTGCAGGCCTCCTCATCGCCGGGTGCTCGCCCAGCACATCCCCCCTGGATGCCGAGTACGCGCAGACCGTCGAAACGGGACAAACCCTGTGGTCAGAAGCACAGCTTCCCATTGATGCCGATCCGCAGAGCGCCCTTCCTCTGCTTATGGAGGCCCGCGGAGTCTTTCTCCGGGCAGCCCTGATACGACCCGGCGATGTACCGGTCGCACAACAGATCGCCGGAGTCACGGCACAGATTCGCGAGCTCGAAACGCGACTAAGCCAGCTTCCGCCTCCCCCCAACGACCAGCAACCTCAGCAAAGCGACGAGGGCGAGCCCGACGATGACATGGACGGGGAATGGGACGAGGACATGGAGTGGGATGAGTCAGAGATGCCCAGCGACATGTCTATGCCGATAAGCGCACAGAGCTTCAAGACCGCACTCGAAAACAGAGCGCTTCCGTCCCCCAACTACACGGCCGAAGAAATCCTCATGCAGGAAGCCGCCAACCAGGAGCAGCGCGCCCAACAGAGGGCCAGCCGCGCCGGCGCCAAGGTGGAGAAGAACTGGTGATGATCAGCGGCAGACAGTTCAGAGCCAGCCCCCCGAGGGACTATATCTCTCTTGTAGCTGGATTCGTGAGAATTCAGT
>CAZCDU010000035.1:27036-39719 GCA_964497125.1 uncultured Victivallales bacterium
GTAGCTGGATTCGTGAGAATTCAGTGCCGCAGAATATGCCCCACGCTTCGTGTTCTCCACAGACAACAGACTCGAACCGCCTTCTTCCTTCTCGTCACGATGCTCTTCATCTCTACCACTATGTTCGCCGCAGGGGAACAGGCCGCAACGGCACCGAATCCGGCAGCGGGCATGTCGCTGACCACAACGTTTGGCTCAACCAATCTCTACGTTGGTCAGCCCGTCACGCTGTCGGTTGCCTGGAGCAGTCCCAAACAGTTCCGACGCTGCTGGGAACTACAGCTCGACCTGCCGCTCCTGCACGACCAGGCCTGGGAGATCTACCCCATCGTCCCCGACGTGCCCGAGAAACAGCGCATCGGAATCCCGGTTAGTGGCCAGCGCATGATTGCCGTCCAATCGCAAAGCCAGGCAGGCGAGCGGCTCGAATTCTCGTACATGCTGATTCCACGCCTTGCGGGAACACATCAATCCCCAGAAGCCCGCCTGCAGTGTGCACTCATGAAGGGAAATCAACCCGCAACACCTTACCCCAGCTACTTTGACAACCATTTCTTCAGATCCCCGGAAGCCAACGATGAGTTCCAAAGCCTCTCTTTCACTGCGCCGATTCCGAGAGTCACAGTCCAGTCACTGCCGGAAGAAGACCGGACGCCACGCTTCACCAGCGTCGTAGGAACCTGTAAAGCGTCCGCCACCATAGAGCCGAAAGAGACAGCGATTGGTCAGCCCATGTTATTCACCGTGACTCTCGAAGGACTGCATTTCAGCGGGCACATTGATGGCCTGCCGGCTGCCGCACTCGACGATCTGGGCCCGGAGTTCCAACTCACGTCGAAGCCACTGCGCGTGACCACGGCGCCAAACGCCAAGTCGTTCACCTATGTCTTACGTCCCTTGCGGAGCACGGTCAGAACGGTTCCGGCTATAGCCCTGCAGAGCTTCGATCCTAAGCAGAGAACCTACCAGACGGTTCGGACCAAGCCGCTGCCCATCACCATTCACCCTGACGGCGAGCAGACCGTCTACCAGCCGCACCGCACTGAAGACGCTACGCCCCCCCACCCTCTCAACGGAATTCGAGGAAACCGAAATGAAAGCGAGACGCTTATGAGAACCTACCTATGGATTGAGTGCCTGGCCCGCTATGCCTGGCTCTTGTGGATCCTACCGCCACTGGCCTGGCTGATACTTCGCCCCTGGCTTCGGCGTTTGGACCGCTGCCGTGTTGATCCCGCTTACTGCCGCGCGGTCAATGCTGCACGGAGATTCCGTCGCACATGCAGTCGCGACGAAGAGACCGCATGGCGAACGTATCTTGCTGACCGTTTCGACCAGACAGCCAGTGCGGTAACGTTTGAATCGATCGCCGGGGAGCTCGATCGCCGGGACGTGCCCCAGGACTTGGTCGGGGAGATACGGAACCGGTTTGCCCGCCAGGATAGCGAACACTACTCGCCCGCAGGCAGCTCCCCCACGCCACCCCCCGCGGCTAAAGATCTCGTCCGTCGGCTCGAGACCGTGGCCCGGGTACTGCTGGTGCCGCTTGCATGCCTCTGCCTGGTAAGCAACAGCCATGCTTCGACACCGGAGGCCCGCTTTGACCAGGCCATACAGCTACGGGCCGACAAGCCTGACGAGGCACGGCCCCTATTTGTTGAGGCCGCCTTCGAGTTTGAGGCCGAAAGAAGCTACATCAATGCCGGAAACAGCTGGTTCTTTGCCGGCAAACCCGGACGGGCACTCGCCGCGTACCGTGCCGCACAGCGTCTGCGTCCCTTCAACCGACACCTCCGCGAGAGTATAGCCTTCATTCGCACGCAGCGCGCAGACGTCTTCAACCCCGGGACGTCACGCCGGTCGCGAGTTGCTTTGGGATGGCAGCGCTTCTGCCAGTGGACACCGGCTCTGCGCGGCAGCCTACTAACGATCATCTACCTGGCAGCATGGACCGTCTTCCTTACCTCACGCTTCGCCGGGAAGAGTGTCCCACGCCGATTCTGGTTTGCCATCGGAATTGTGGCGCTAATACCAGCGACTTCGCTGGTGCAGTCACGTCTCCAGCCGGAAGAGGGCGTCATCATCGAAGCCGCAGAGGCCCGTCTCGGCCCCGGCTACGCTTACGCGGCGGCCTACGAGCATATTCTCCACGAAGCGACGGAATTCCAGTGGATGGAAGCACGCAACGGCTGGATTCTCGCCCGCCTGCCCGACGGCAACGAAGCCTGGCTGCGGGACACGGCCTGCATTAAGCATTGAGATGGGAGTTAGCGTGATCTTGACGGCCGGGAGGAGCCAGTTGGCGACAACAGGCTCTCCTCTAGAAGTACATCCAGTTGTCGCCAACTGGATGCGAATGCTCGCTGGATGGGCGAGAATTGCGCAGCCCTGCTAGATTTGATGGTTACCATTTGCACATCCCTTAACTATGTGTAAAGATACGCTCATGACCGAAGAACAAGTTGTCAGAACCATCGTAGACCATCTTACGACATGCTTCCCGAAAGCATGCTCCTGCTGCAAGAAGTCCTATACTTCCCTCACACAGTGGATTAGCGAGACAACACACGTCGGCACTCCCGTATCGTATGATGCCGAGCGAGATGACTGGCAACCCGAGACCCCTCTCGGCACCATCACCATGGTGAACTGCGAATGCGGATCAACACTCTCGATCGGCACTGAAGGCCTAGCTAAGGTCACGCTGTGGAGTCTCATGCTTTGGGCCAAACAGCAGACCGCCAAGCGCGGCATCACGGTCCGGGCTCTGCTCGCAGACCTTCGCGGTAAGGTCGAAGTATACGCTCTGGCGAATGACAGCTAGACAGCCTCTTGGCGACCCTATCCTCATCTGCTATCATCTCAGGGACGTGGGGCAATGCCCCCGGATTGCACCAAGCTATTGGAAGAGAATATCAGAGGAGTGAGCATGTCTACGTTGAAGATGAATCGTCGTGGTTTTTTGAAGACTGGAACGGCAACCGGTGCGGGAATACTCTTCCTTCCAAGTGGTACAGTTCTCGGCGATAACCGCCCCAGCAATCGCCTCAATGTGGCGCTGATAGGAGCGGGGGGCCGCGCCAGGGCGCACTACTCCACTCTACAGAGAGAGAACGTCGTGGCGCTCTGCGATGTCGATAAGAACGAGCTTACCAAGCCCACGAAACTCTTCCCCAAGGCCAAGGTCTACGAAGATTGGCGGAAGTGCCTCGATCATCCGGGGCTGGACGCCGTGCTCTGCTGCACCCCCGACCATCACCATGCCTTCATTGCAAACTGGGCACTGAACCGCGATCTGCACATCTACATGGAGAAGCCACTGGCAATCACCGTGAACGAGGCCCGTGTCGTGCGTGAGAACTATCTGCCGAGACAGCATAAGCTGGCCACCCAAGTAGGCATGCAGCGACATGCCAGCCCTAACTTCAACCGACTGCGCGAGATGATCCAGGATGGCGCCATCGGTGAACTGAGAGACGTCCACGCCTGGGGGAACCGCAAGATTCCGAAACCCGGATACCTGCCCGCAGGCGGTCCGCCCCCCGCGAACCTCAACTATGAGTTGTGGCTAGGCCCCTCTCCGTTCCATCCCTATCACCCGGACTACTTCAAAGGCGACTGCCTCATGTGGAATATGTACTGGGACTTCGGCATTGGCCAGATGGGTGACATGGGTAGCCACACGATGGATATTGCCTGGAATGTCATCGATGCGGAACTGCCGACATCAGTAAAGGTTGAGAGCCCGGAAGCCTTCAACCCGGATGTCACGCCAGTCAATCTCAACGCCTCATACATGTTCCCGGCCAATGACTGGCGCGGCGAGATTCGAGTGACATGGCACCAGGGCGGGTCAATGCCAGGCAACCCATCGGGCTGGGTTGACCTGAAGAAGATTGGTCATGGTGCGCTGTTTAAAGGCACCAAGGGTACTATCGTGGCGGACTTCCGCTCGCGACTGCTGATTCCCGCAGGCGACAAGGGCAACCTCACCTACTTCAAGCCGCGTAGCGAAGCAGATCTGATTCCTGACCTGGGCAACTTCCAGGCACAGTGGACGAATGCCTGCCGGAACGGAAAGCCTACCGAGACGGCCTGCAACTTCAAGTACAGCGCCGACATGATCGAAACCATGTGCCTTGGCCTCGCCGCATTCAGAGCCAAACAGCCTCTCAAGTACGATGCGGCAGCGGGCAAGTTCACGGACGCTGATGCAGCCAACGCGTATCTGACCAAGCCTTACCGCGAGGGTTACACGCTCAACGGCTAAGCCACCCGTCAATACCTGCTTAACTTACTCTCGGTGAGCTTGGCGAGAGCGTTACCCAACCCTCGCGCACGCGATAACCCGCGCAGAGTGTGCGGGTAGCGACAGGAAGGGAATGCGCGTGGCGTTCTCGGCGAGCTTTGTGTCAGTCCAGTAGTCGTAGAGATCACAGGCGGCATCCAGCGCGGCACAACTGCGTGTCTCGGTGTCACCCCAGTTGAAGAGGCATAGCAACCAGCCTTCGGTGGTCTCGATCCGCCCCACGGTGAAATCCCGGTCATCAAAGACAGCGGCGTTCCCGCTAGGCGGCGCCAGCTTGCGTAGGATCTGCTTGTGCGGCTTTTCCAAAGCCATCATGCGGTCCCCTGCCAGGATCATGCCGCCACTCGCCAACACGTAGGCCGCGTGAAAGCTGAATTCGTTCTCACTGACATTGGTATCGGTCCGGCTGAACCCCACGAAGATCTGCTCGTGATTGCGCAGAATCAGGTTGTCGGGATCATTGATCCACAGGTTCTGGTTCTGCCAGTTGCGGGGAAAGCCTTGCTCAGCAAGTTCCCGGATGCACCGCCAGTTGTACTTGATGTCATTCGTGATACGCATGCCATGAACCGTCCCGATCGACGGCCACATCGGGGCGTTGCTTCCGAGAATGAAGCTATCTTCCCCTGCTCCATCCCTTAGTGCCTGCATGCCGGCCCGGTACGCTTCGATACACGTCGTATTGGGCTGGTACCGGTTCCCAAAGGGCAAGGCGCCCCACATATTGGCATCGAGCTTGAAGTAGCGGCACTTCCACTCCTCGCGCATGGTCCGGAACACCATCCTGAGATAATCCTGGGCGCCCGGGTGGGAGCCATCAAGCATGTACCACGGCTGCTCAACCCATCCCCCGAAGGTCACCGTTTCGGAACAGAGCGGTTTGCCATTATCATCCTGCACAAACCAGTCGGGGTGGTCGCGCAGCAGATCGGAATCTTCGGCGGCAATGAATGGCGCCACCCATATCGCCGGCTCAAAGCCGGAATCCTTGATCTTCCGGCACAGCGCCCCGATATCACCGGCAAACTCAGGATCGGTAACCAGCCAGTCCCCCATATGATTCTGGTAGCCATCGTCTATCTGAATGAATCGCAACTGCGGGAACTCGGCTCGGATGTATTTCAGGTTGTCGAAAACATCCTTCTCAGTTACGGCTCGACCGTAGCAGCTCCACGAGCTCCAGCCGCATGGCGGATCCGGGTAAGGTAAGCGCGGATGATTCTTGTCGATCTGCTGCCCGAACCTCTGCTGTAGACCATCCGGATCCGGGCCGCTGGCGACAAAGAACTCCTCCAGTTGCATGCGTTCGCCAGCTCCGACCTCCACCCCTTCGCACCGCAAGACCACCTCGAGGATGTCCGGGGTGAAGTGGAACTCGCCGCTGAACCGGCGGCAGGAGGAAAAGCCCATGAGAACGGCATCCTCAGCTTTCGGGTAGAGCATGAAGAGATTGTAGACAAGGAAACGTCCTTCCGGCTCCGGGAGCCTGTAGTGACTCGCATCACTGCGTCCGGTAACCCATTCAAAGGAGCTCAGCGTTCCCTTATACTGCGACAGCATATTGTAGGATTCGCCGTAGAACGGCGTATCCGCCTCGTATGGCATGCCACACCGAAAGGCAACCACCTCGCCAATCCGCCGGGGCTCAGCGCCCGTATTCTCAAGCGACAGACGACAACAGCCGCCCTCCCATTCACGGTGAAGCCGCACCCCCGATGCTACCTCACCATCCGCCAGGCGCACCTCCCACTCCACCTTCTCATGCTCAAAATCAATTCTCACCTCACCAACTCCTCTCTACGGCCAATCCCGCTACACGGGTAGCCATTCCCATCAAAAGGCAAAACCACGCCATTCACAGCCCCACAGAACAGGGTCTCTCTCGGCGTCATGCTAGAACTCCATATCGAAACCGAAGACATGCGACGGTCCCCCACCCCAGGACCGACCAAGCGTCAGCCTGATGCAGGACGAAGAGACATCCGCCTCAAGGGCGACATATCGCTTCCAGTTGTCTCTGACCGCAAGAACGGTTTCAAACTCGCCATCAGCGTTCCTCGCTTCGATGGTGAAGTCCCGAAGCAGCATCGCCGGCATTTCGACAAGGCTGCCGTCTTTCACGAAACGGCAAGGCATCCGTTTGACGTCGCCGAAATCGCTATCCAGGACCAGCCGTATCCCGGTCACCCTCTTCTCGTCGCCCAGCTCGTACTGCAGAGTGTCGCCTTCGCCTCCCCACCAGCCGTTATCGACCTCACCAAGGCTTCGGTCGATCCCGTTGCTCAGTGACGTGGGATCCCCGGAGGAGGCGGACAGTTCTGCATCGGTGGTCGCCCTTGTGCGCCAGGGCAGATAGCAGTCCTGGTCCAGCAGCAGGGCCTGCAGGTCCCCCAGCTTCGCTTCCCCGACCTCTCGTGGGGAGAGATCGTGCCGCACGGCAACAGCGGCGGCCGTCCCAACCGCCTGCCCCACGATGGCACAGGTCGCCATCACACGCGTGGAGCTCATGGCCATGTGTGTGGCTGAGATGTTTCGCCCGGCGAAGAACAGGTTCTCTATGTTCTTCGAGTAGAGACAGCGGTACGGAATCCCGTACGGTGACGGAGCTGGATGGAAAATCGTGGGCGCGCCGGGATACGATATGGCTTCCGGATGATGATCATCCATGGACCAGCCGCCGTACGCAACGATGTCGTCAAAGCGTCCTTCCGCTTCGACGTCATTCTGCGTAAGGATGTGGTCCCCGACATAGCGGACGTTCTCGCGCTTGCCCGGCAGCGATCCGATCCAGTCGAGCTCCCAGCCATGTCCCCGCCCGTCGGGATGATTCTTAACCAGGTCCCAGACGCCATAGGCAATCCGGTAGCATTCATCGCGAATCTGGTCGGCATCCTCAATCGTGTCCAGCATACCGCCAAATTCCAGCCACCAGAAATTATCGCAACTGTTGTCGTCGGCCATGGCTCTGACCGGTCGGTTGGGCAGATCTGCATCGGTGTATTTGTGCGCCCAGGATGGCGGGATGAAGGGAACATGCTCCCCAACTTTCCGCAACTGCAAGAGCAGGGAATGCCCCATCGTTTTGTCATCCGGTGTTTCGGGGGCGTGGGATTCACTGAACTCACTTCTCGCCTCGCGGCCAACCCGGAATTCCGCGCCGGAGATCCTAAGCACTGAATCTCCTGAGCAATCCGCAAAGAGCTTCGCCGAGACCTCGTAATAACACTGTTCGGTCAGGTGCCAGGCTTTCACCTTGCCGATACGGTTGCCGGCCTGTCCTGAGCTTGTTGAAGGGGCAATCTCAAGGTCATTGACGGAACAGCTCAACAGCAGCGTCAGGTTCTCCTCTTCCACGCACTTCCCGTACAGAAAGTCATCCCACAGGGCATACTTCATGCCAGGGTTGCGGTAGTAGTTCTCCAGGAGAATCTCCTCGAGGATGCCGGTTTCCTTGTTGTCGGCGCCATGCGCACCGCAAATCCACATGCGTACTTCCGACGAGGCATTTCCACCCAGGACGGGCCGGTCTTGGATCAACACGACCTTCGCGCCGTTACGCGCCGCTGCCAACGCGGCACATAGCCCCGCCATGCCCCCACCAACGACACAGAGATCTGTCTCCAGAACCTTGGTCGTGAACTCACTCTTCGTCTGCGCTACCTGGTACACGATTCTCCTTCTTCTGCGATATGCCGCCACACAAGCTGCTCACTCGGGTCGGATACTTCCCGGTCAGAATACTCGCCCGAGTAGGCGAGCAAACGGGGCCGACCGAGCTTTTCGGACAAGCACCGGCTACCTATGAGCCTCTTCGCGGATTCGCTGGATTCGCTCAACGACCTCAGGATTCTCGGCGGAGACATCATTCTGCTCACCCAAATCCTTGCTCAGGTTGTAGACCTCAAGCTTGACGGGCTCCCCGCCCTTCCGCCCGCGCCGGCGCCACCCCCGGAAGACACCTTTCCATGGGCCCATCCGCACGGCCCAGTCGTGGTTCTCCGTCTGTGGGTGTTCCCAGTAGAGATACGCGTGCTGCTTCTGTTTCTTAGCCTTTCCCATGAGCGTTGGCAGGAAGGACAGCCCATTCACCTGCTCGGGAACCGGTTGGCCGGTCAGCTCGGCCATGGTCGGCAGCACGTCCCAGAAGGCACTAATGTGGTCACTAACGGTACCGGCCTTGATCGTTCCGGGCCATCGAGCCAGGAACGGCGAGCGGATGCCTCCATCGTACAGGTCCCGCTTAATACCGCGCAGAGGACCGTTGGAATCCCAGAAGTTCGGATCATGCCCGCCTTCGCGATGGGCGCCGTTGTCGCTGGCGAAAGTGACTAGCGTGTTGCTGTCGACACCAAGCTCTTTCAGCAGCTCGAGTAGCTCACCCACCTGGTTGTCCAGGTTCTCCATCATCGCTGCGTAGCCGGCAATTGGATTCGTGACCGGCGGACAAGGATCGTCCTTTCCCGCACCGTATTTGCCGACCTTCTTGTCAAACTGCGGATAGACTTTGCGCCACTTCTCGTGCAGCCCTGTCGGGGCGTGCATCGCCGCATGGGGTACCGCCGTCGGGATGTAGCAGAAGAAGGGCTTGCCAGCCTTGACGCTTCGACGGATGAAGTCAAGGGCGTCGGCCATGATGAGGTCATGGATATAGGTGCCCTCGTCCAGCGCGACCTCCTTGCCGTCCCGCACAATACTGGTCGGGTAATAGGTGTGGGCAATCACTTGGCTCTTCCAGCCGGAGAAGTGATCGAAACCATGCGCCATCGGGTTCGGTGCACCCGCCACATGGGTATGCCCCAACCCCCACTTTCCGAAGCCCCCGGTGACATAACCGGCATTTTTGAACAGGCGTGGAAGCGTGGTCATAGAAGGATCGAGGGCGGCATAGCTGTTCTCGTCCCCGTTGCCACGGCAGTGCACGTGCCCCGGATGCTGCCCCGTCATCAGGTTGGCGCGAGACGGCGAGCAGACCGTATTGCCGGAGTAGTGGTCGGTGAACCGCATCCCCTCGGTCGCTAAGCGATCGATGTTGGGCGTCTTCAGTTTCTTCTGTCCATAGCAGGACAGGTCTCCATACCCAAGGTCATCGGCCAGGATATACACGACGTTCACCTGTCCGGAGGGGGCGGGCTGCTCCTTCGCTGTTGCCATGAAAGGTGCCACGGCCAAGGCACAGGCAAGTCCCAGTTCGGTAGTTATTACGCGTCTCATCACAGTATACTCCCACTTGTTCAGCCAACGTGCCGACGTAAGACGTCGATGTGAAATGACTCCCGGTGCTTCCACCAGAGAATTGGCGGTACATTAACACCACCAGGAACTCAACCCAACGCCTTTTACCCAAGACACCACAAGAAAGTGGCAGCCCCTTGATGCTGAGTGCCTCGGTCGCTATGCTAACAGCTCGAATTTGCACAATGACAGCCCAGAGAGGATCAACCGTGACGACACCAACTGCCATGGCAATGAAAGCCGGCCTGCTAACGATATGCCTCAGTCTATCAGCTGCTGCGAAACTCGAGGACGCGCAATGGATCTGGGTTCCTAAGAAGGCGGAGGTCGGATCCTTTTCGGGGGAGGCGCACCTTTTTCAGACCGAGCTGAAGATTCCCGAAGGGAGGCAGGTCAAGAAGGCCCTGCTCAAAGTCACCGCCGACGACTATTGCAAGATCTCCCTGAACGGCAGACAGATCGCGGACAAGAGATCGGCGTGGGATCGTCTACAAACCGTGAACTTGACCACGTACGTCAAAGCGGGAACGAACATCCTGGTTATCGAAGCCAGAAACAAGGCCCCTGGCCCGGCCGCCCTGATTGGCGACGTGGTGGTTACGTTCAAGCGTGGCGCGCCACTGACCCTGGCCACCTCTGGCGCCTGGCAGTGCCGCCGCAGTCCCGACGCGCCCTTGCAGAAAGTGCGTGTCATCGGCAAATACGGGATGGCGCCCTGGGGCCGTGTTGGCAATGGGTACGCGCCATCTACATATCAATGTGGTCATCTGCCGGAAGCCACAGGGCAGCGCCCACTTGATCAGAAAACGGCGGACAACCTGCTTCAGACGGACTGGCTCTTCCAGGCCGATAACAACCCCACCCTCAAACGCATCGGCCAAGAGATCGTCTGGGCCCGCGAGCTCGCCAAACGCATTCTCAATATGAAGGGCGCGCCCGATTTGACCGTGGAACTGACGCAGCTGGACAAGCTCGAGGCCGCAATCGATGGCTGCCGCGATCCGAAAGCACTCTATCTCGACGTGCGCCGCCTGAAACGTAAGATCGCATTCAGCAATCCGATGATCGACTTTGACGAGATTCTGCTGGTCGACAGCCCCTATGCGGAGATGCAGCACGGGCACAACGGTCATGAGTCGGGGCACCGCAACGGCTGCCAGATGAGCGGCGGCTATGACAGCAAGCTCCAGATTCTCAAAGGCCTCAGCCCGGACGGCGAACTGACGGATCTTCTGCCGGAGGGGCTCGATGCCTACGTCTGGCGTCCCGACCTATCGTTTGATGCGAAGAAAGTCCTCTTCTGCAAAAAGGACAGCGACGGGCCCTCGTTCCAGCTTTTCGAAGTGAATGTCGATGGATCCGGGTTGAAGCAGCTTACCAGTAGCCCGCATGACGACCTGGATCCCATCTACCTGCCTGATGGTAAAATCGCCTTCTCCACGACCCGTGCCCATACCTATGTGCGTTGTCTGCCGACGTCGCCCTGCTTCGTGCTGGCACGGTGTGAAGGCGACGGCAGCAACATTCGTATCATCTCCCGCAACAACGAACCCGACTATCTGCCCTCACTGCTCCCCAATGGTAGTCTCATCTATACGCGCTGGGAGTATACCGAACGCCCGCTGTGGCGCTTGCAAGGGCTCTGGACGATGAATCCGGATGGCACATCCGTCCGCGTCTACTGGGGCAATCGCAGCGCCCACCCCGACATGCTGATCGAACCGCGTGCAATCCCCGGGACCAGCAAGGTCTTGTTCATCGGGGCGGGGCATCACAAGTTCTTCGCCGGCTCTATTGGCATGGTAGACATTGCCGGGGGACGCGAGTTTCCTAATGGCCTGACAAAGGTTACCGCTGATGTGAGATGGCCGGAGACCGGCGACGGGGCGGGGTGTGCGGTTGAGTCTGACAACTACCACGCCAGCGGTGGCTATGCGGCATACAAGAGCCCCTACCCCCTGGGTTCGGAGGACTTCCTTGTATCGGCGCGGGCGGGATCGGAGGGCGGCGGCAACAGCGTCCGATTCGGCGATGAGTTCTCCCTCTACCTGATGGACATCCACGGCAACCGTGAGCTGATCTATCGCGGCGACAACAACGTCTGGTACGCCCAACCTGTCCGCAAGCGTACACCGCCGCCTTTGCGCCCAGATGCCGTCGCCTGGCCTGAAGCGGGCGAGCCGGCGAAGAAGGGCGTACTCTACAGTGCCGACGTCTATGAGGGCGTTGAAGGGCTTGAACGCGGCGAGGCCAAGTATCTGCGGGTTATCCAGATGGACGCCAAGACCTACAGCTCCATGGCCAAGACGTGGCGTCACTCGGGGCCCACGGTTTCCATTATCCAGGAGGACGGCGTTAAACGCATTCTTGGCACCACACCGGTTGAGAAAGATGGCTCTGTCAACTTCCGGGCTCCCAGCGGCAAGGCTCTCCACTTCCAGCTCCTGGATGAAAACTACCGCTGCCTACAGATTATGCGCTCCTTTACCGGGGTGATGCCGGGAGAATTTCGCGGGTGTGTTGGTTGTCATGAACAGGGCAGCCAGGCGCCCGTGGCACCAAACAGCCGCGCGATCGCCATGCAGCGTCCACCGTCTGATCTAACCGAACCGCCGTGGGGCGCTGATGTCAGTATCAGCTATGAGCGCTTTGCCCAACCAGTACTCGACAAAGCCTGCGGGGCATGTCATCAGGGCGACAAGGACCCCAAGGCCAAAGCGCGCCTCGATCTGACGCTGCGCGGCGGGCTGCCGGAACGCGGGGTGCCACCGGAACTATCGCCATTCAAGGAGCCCTATCTGACGCTGATCGGTCCTGCCTGGCGGAGCCCCATCACCTCGGATGTTCCCGGGGCGGGCCTGGCAGGCTGTCTCAATGTTGAAAGGGGGGGTGGCGGCCATGCCACCCTGCAGCCGCTTACGCCCAAAACGATGCTCTCGTCGACCAGCCCGCTTATCCGCACGGTGATGACCGGCAAACACCCTAAGGCGCAGGATGGCTCTGAGGTGAATGCTAACATTGTGGTTTCCCCCGAAGACCAGCGACGCCTGATCGCCTGGGTGGACGCCAACTGCGTTTACCGCGGCGACGAAGAGATCCGACAGATCCCCGATCCCCTGCCGGACCAAGTGGCGCGGTTCCC